>JANNQA010000163.1:0-7231 GCA_031400515.1 Bacteroidota bacterium | reverse complement strand
CCCGCAGAGAGTCAATACGCCACTCGCATTTATGGGATCCAGAGCCTATTACTACTATGAACCAAAGGGTGTGTGCCTGTTGATCTCACCATGGAATTATCCATTCAATCTCACTCTTGGACCGCTGGTACATGCGATCGCTGCCGGATGTACTGTGATTGCCAAACCCTCTGAAGACACGCCTTATTCCAGTAAACTCATAAAAGAACTCCTGGAGTCAATCTATCCGAAAAACCTGGTTTCTGTAATTGAAGGCGGTGCGCCAGTTGCTCAAAAGCTCCTTGGACTTCCGTTCCATCACATTTTCTTCACCGGCAGCCCTGCAATTGGAAAAATTGTGATGGAAGCTGCTGCGAACAATCTTTCTTCTGTCACGCTGGAACTCGGAGGAAAATGTCCTGCTGTCGTAGACACCACTGCTCATCTTCGTCAAGCCGCACATCGGATTGTCCACACGAAGTTTGTCAATGGAGGTCAGACATGTATTGCACCCGATTATTTGCTTGTGCATGAACGTATCTATGACGCCTTCATTGAGGTGCTACAACTAAAGCTTCATGCGTTCTATCCGTCAGCAAGAGAACTCTCGTCTGACTACGCAGGATTATTTCATCAGAAGCACCTGGATAAAATGACCGCATTTGTCGCAGACGCTGTCAGCAAAGGTGCGCGGATAGTATCTGGGGGAAAGCCTGTTGAGGGTACAAAAAAGTTTGCTCCGACGATCCTGACTGATGTCTCCATGTCAGCCATGGTGATGCAGGTAGAAATCTTCGGCCCACTTCTTCCGGTCATTAAATACGGAACTACTGCCGAAGCCATCTCTGTGATCAACAACCTTCCAAGACCACTGGGTCTGTATGTTTTTGGACACGGCAAAGAAATCAAAACTGTGATGCGAAGCACCCGGGCAGGAGGAAGTTGCATTAATCATTGCGCAGTGAATTACTACAATCCAAATCTTTCGTTCGGTGGCGTCAACAATAGCGGTATGGGCAAGAGTCATGGGTTTGCCGGGTTTCAGGCCTTTTCAAATACCCGCAGTGTGTACAAACAGATTTGGCCTTACTCTCCGCTTGACTGGCTCCATGCGCCGTATACGAAGGCGAAGCAAAAGCTGATTGATTTTACGTTGAAGTGGCTGTAAACAAGAAGGTAAAACCGGGAAAACCGGAGAAACAGGCGAAACCGGGAGTACTTCACCGGTTTTACCCGATTTCGCCTGTTTAACCAGTTTAAATATCGCGTACGATATACATGCTTTTTGTTGTCGCAGCTACAGGCGTCGTCCACCCTGCTCTATGCCCTATGCTCTTTGCTTCTTATTTATCTGTCGCGTAGTCAATCATCCCCTGGAAATCCACAACCACGACCGGTTTTTTGCCAACCACCCAGGCGTCATGACCACTTGGTAATAATGAGATATCACCGGCTTTGCATTCCAACAATGTACCATCGTCCATCTGCACCATCAAAACTCCTGAAACATGATATTGGAAATGTGGAGCCTCGCAGCTTTCCGTTTTCGCCAAGGGCTGGATTGACGTGGACCATCGCCAACCTGGCTCCAATGTTGCTCTCCCAACTGTCGCTCCTCCGATCGTAACGAGCTCTACCTTGCCGAAAGGAAACTCACGGACTTCATCAGGTGTGTTGAAGTGCTTTAATTCCGCCAAAGTATCTTCATTTGTATTGTGACTGGATCTGTAAGACATCAGCGCGAGGGCACCAACACATGCGAGGAATAAGACCATTTTTAATTTCATGACTATTTTGATTTATTTAAAGTGACTAATTAAAAATTACATCATTCGTTTGATATGCATCCCAAATTTATATACAAACCTGGAATCAAAAAACAAACCCCGTGGAGAATCTCTACGGGGTTTGTCATTAATGTTGTACCTATCGCGAGAGGTATCAATCTTCATCAACAGGACGAGGTAGTTGTTCCCACACATCATCGCCTGCGCGATCCAGAGGAAGTTCGCCGAGACGTCCGTTCCTCCGCATATCTACCCAGCGATGACCTTCTGCGTATAAGGAGTACCTTCTCTGATGTAAAACTTCGTTGAGCAGCGACGCGTCGTCCGTAGCACCGGTATAATTTCCTAAACCATGCGCATCACGGATGACATTGATGTCATTGACAGCAGCATTGTTGTCAGATCCGATATTGGCTTCTGCACGGATAAGGATCAGCTCTTCATTCCGAATCAGATAGACCGGAGATCCCAGCGATGGATATACCAACACGTCATAGTTGCCTGACAGGCCGTCAAGAGAAATAGGATCACGGGCACCAATCTTCGATGCTCTGTCGTCCGCTGCCTCCAGATCTGCTACCCAATCAGGATGTGCAATCAAAGCTTCGGACTGATTTGGGCTTTGGAAAATCTCATTAATCAATTCACCACTCGCTGCTGAATAATAACATGCAGGTCCGGCGTAAAGATCGCCCGTTGTTCTAATAAAGGATTGCGCCACAAAAGCCCTGGCGCCAGCCTTATCGTTTTGATATAATGCAACGCGTGCAACAATTCCATTAACAAATTGTCTGAAGGTAGCCGGTGTATCAAATTCGGCAAAACCAGCCGATAGTGTAAATGGAAAGGAAGCACCAGCGCTTCCCAGGTGATTCGACGCTGACTCCAGAAGACTACGAATACCAGCCAATCCCTCTGTATAAGAGACGAATGGTCCTAGGTTATCCGGATCAGAGACATCCAATCTAATACCGTTTTGATATTGCAAATTCAGAGCGAGCAGCATTTCATAAGCTTGAATTCCTTCTGCAAACCCCGAATAGGCCGCGACTTCTGCTGACGTAAGACTCAGTCTTTGTGCATTGTTCTCCACTGCCTGAAGAAGGATACTACAATTCTTGACAGTCCTGTACCTACCCTGATAAGGTCGTGACCCATAGAATCCTGCTGCATCAAGTACAGAGCTCTCTCTTCCAAGCAGCTCGCCAGTAAATCTTGGATCCGCACCTGTGAAATAATACCAGTCACGACCAATAATTCCGGTAGTGAAGTAGTAGAAGTTCAGGTCTTGTCTCAAAAGAGATTCAGTCCCGGTCACAAGCAAGCTAAGGTCGCTTCGGGACGCATTAGTTAATACGCCCTGAAGGCTGGGACCATTTGGATCTGCAATATCCTCGATGTCGCAAGCTGTAACACCCAACAAGGCTGTTGCAGTAAGTGCGATGATCATCGATTTGAAATTAAATATTGTGTATTTCATGATTTCAATGTTATTTTAAGTGCAACCATTAGAATTCAGCAATCACGTGAAAATCAAAACGCTTTGAAGATGGGAAAGGATTGACTTCCACCTGACTTGAAAGCTCATCGGATCCAAAATTTGATACCTCAGGATCGTAACTATTGTAATCAAAAATGTTGATCAGGTTAGTTCCGGAGAATCCGACCTTGAGTTGCACGACGTCATTGAACAATGATTTCGGAAGTGAATAGTACAGTCCGATTTCACGAAGCCTGATATAGCTGGCGTCCTCGATGTACGGATCACTGTCCACACCGACATTATTTACGCGGAATACGCCATTCGATGTAGCACCTGTCGGGTCAAGTGTAAAGTCATCATAATCGTGTGTTGTCTGACCCAGGTCGAAGAGCAGTGCTGAAAGATTGACTGCTTGCCCACCTTTTTTCCAATGCCATAAAAAGGCAAGGTCAAAACTCTTCCAACGAAGTGTATTGAAAAACGACATCTGGAAATCAGGCTCAGCATCACCGAAGACGACGAGTCCGTCCTCATCAGGATTTGGTCCAACACCAATAATCTCTGTAGGGCTATGTCCTTGCTTAATTCTGAATTGGCCGAGGAAGTCTGCAAATCCACCGGTGGTATAAGAGGGTACCAGCAATTCTGTGACTTCAGCATCGTTTTTCCACCAGCTCAGGCGAGTGTTCCATTCAAAATCACTGGAACGTACGACTTCAAAATCGAGTCCGATTTCTATTCCCTTGTTTTCCAGAGCGGCAGCATTGACTACTTTTTGTTGAAATCCTGATGACAGAGGTACGTTTGCTTCGAGCAATAGATCTTCTACAGACTTAATATAATATGTGACATCAAGAAGGAGACGATTGTTCAGTGCGCCGAGGTCAATACCGAATTCAAGTTCAGTCTGACGCTCAGGCCCTACCTCTGAATTTCCTTGTAGGATATCAATTTCAATTCCTGGATTTCCATCGACAACACCACTTAGGAATGAAGTATACTTAGATCCGAATTTGGCAAAGTTTCCGGACTGTCCGTAGGCAATACGAAGTTTCACTTGACTCAAGGCCTCACCGCTCAAGAAATCGAACTCATGCAGATTTACAGCCAGCGATGCCTTTGGGTAGTAATAGAGTTTGTTGACATCACCATTATTGGATGATTTGTCACCCCGGACGCCTACAGTAGCTATCAATCTGTCCTTCCAGTTCAATTCTTCCTGCACAAAAAATCCCTTGTCTTCCTGAATCAATCTGTCTTGAGTGACATTTCTTGTACCCGCCTGATCCAGGTTCGTTTGTGAGCCAATCAGATTCGAAGCCTCACCAAGGATGGTATTCCTGTCAAACTTCTCCTGCGTTACGCCCAACTGGGTCCGCGATGACAATCCATTTGAAAAGAAATGTGAGAACACGAGGAATGCGGCGGCATTGGTATTCAGGTTTTTAGTTGCCCCTTGTACCGATACGCCATTCAGGTGATTTCCGTCTCTTTCAAACTGCAGACTGTTTGGAAATAGCGCTGTCGTATTCAGATTGTAATAGTCTACACCTCCATTCAGGATCAGTTTTAAACTCGTAGAACCAGTTGTAAAGACTTTTGCCGTCACCGTTGCACCACTGAGGAAACGATTTACTTCTTCATTATTTGTGATTTGATCTGCCGTTTCAAGAAAATTCGATCCGGCATAGGGATTTGCAGCGAAGTTGCCATTCTCATCTGCTGAAAGCTGAGCAAACGAAGGCGTTTGACTCAGCGAAACACCCATTGTGTAGGTGGAGTTATCATTATTGAAGAAACCTCTGTCTGCAGATGAGTGAATATAGTTTGTAGTAACACCCGCATCCAGCCAGTTTGAGAAGGTATGGTTCAGGTTCAATCTCAAGGCTTCCTTACTAAAGCCCGTTTTGTTCACGATTCCCTCTTCATCTTTGTATGTCCCTCCAATGAAAAACTGTGTGCGGTCATTTCCACCACTGATGGTGAGTCTCGAATTATACAAACTGCCTTTGTTTCCGAACAACTCATCTTCATAATCATGGATTTGCCCGGCTGCAACGGCTGCCCTGAAGCGTTCAAGGTGAACAGGATTTGTTGCAAACCTGGAGCCTGGAGCCAACAGACGTTCTTCTGTGAATTCACGAACACCTTGAGGATTGAGGATTTGCGTCATGCCCACTGATTGGGATAGTCTCACTTTTGTGCGACCTGCTTGTCCACGTTTGGTTGTAATAATGACAACACCGCCAGATGCACGTGATCCATAGATCGCTGCGGCAGAAGCCCCTTTCAACACTTCAATTTTCTCAATGTCATTCGGATCGATGTCCGCAAGCCGATTCGATGGATTGTCCTGATTTGAAGTACTACCTCCACCAGCAGCCGCAGAAACGATATTCAGACCCGCAGGGATCGATGAATTATCGATATAGATACCATCAATAATAAAAAGCGGCTGCGAAGATCCACTGATGGATGTAGTTCCTCTGAGTCTGAAGGAAATACCGCCACCAGGTGCTCCTGAATTTGCACTGATGTTGACACCTTTGAATTTGCCATACAATGCAGCATCAGTAGTGGTCGGCACAGCAATGCCGGAAATTTCGGAAGCCGGAATCGAGGCAACTGAGTTTGCCAAATTTGTCCTCTTTACAGAAGTAGCCAATCCTGTGACCACCACTTCATCCAGTTGTGTAGAACCTGCTTCCATGACAACCTGGAGTGGGGCAGAGCCAGAAGTCACATCTACCTCGGCAGTGACATATCCGACATAGGTAAACTCCAGTGTGGCTTCATTGCCTGAAACCTCCAACGAGAAATCCCCATCAATGTCCGTAATCGCACCCAACGCAGTACCGCGAGCGCTGATACTTACCCCAATGAGACCCTCGCCGGTTTCATCTACAACCCTGCCGGTCACAGTAAACTGGGCCAGCAAAGCTTGTCCCACCAACATCAATCCGAAGATCAGTGGTGGAATTTTTGTAAAACGTCTTTTCATACAATATTCAATTTAGAGTTTTGAAATACAAATCTTGATGTTATTAATTGATGTTCAGGAGAAATGGCGGGCATTGGCAGTATTCCTGTTTCATAAATGACCTATTCTGCTGTCCTTGAGTATTCTAACACAACGTCTCATCCTGTCACTCCGTTGTTTCGCACATTGCCTTTGGATTATCTTTGTCCAGCTCTGTTGTTCGTGAATCCGCCGCGATTCAGGTACAATATAGCAGTCATCTCAGATATACAACCTTGTCATAAGACTAATTTCAATGAAAGATTATTCATACGTCTCCAATGCACATCCGGAGTATATAGAACAGCTCTACCTCCGATACAAAGAGAACCCCCAAGGTATAGAAGAAGGATGGAAGTCCTTTTTTCAGGGGTTTGAGTTTGCACAGAATGGCGGATCAGCCCCTGAATCAGAGTCCGTAAACGATACGCGGAAAGAAATAGACGTTCTCTCGCTCATCCATGGCTTCCGTCAGCGAGGACATCTCCTTTCTACCACAAATCCAATCCGTACCCGCCGGGACCGACACCCTCATCTCGACCTCAGCGACTACAACCTATCCGATGAGGATATGCAGCAACATTTCACCGCAGGCTGGACTATCGGCCTGGAAAGAGCCACACTTGCGGAAATTCTTGACCGTCTTAAACTCATCTATTGTGGAAATCTCGGTGTCGAATTTGCCTACATCGAAAATGAAGAGAAACGCAAATGGCTACGTGAAAAAATAGAAACGCGCCCTTTGCGAGATGACTATGGTCTGAATCTCGAAACCAAAAAACGGATCCTGGAAAAACTCAATGGTGCTGTAATGTTCGAGAAGTTTCTGCACACAAAATATGTCGGCCAGAAGCGCTTCTCACTCGAAGGCGGTGAATCTACAATCGCCGCGCTCGATACAATCATCACACAAGGTGCTGATGTTGGGGTAGAAGAATTTATCATTGGAATGGCACATCGTGG
>JANNQA010000139.1:0-6779 GCA_031400515.1 Bacteroidota bacterium | reverse complement strand
CAACGATCAGGAGAATGACCATCCATAATTTGAACTCAATTTGCCTGACTGTCTTTTTCTGATCATTACTCTGTGTTCTCTGTGTCTCTGTGAGAGTTATTGCCTTAATGTAAGATGCCTTCTTAAACAATGGCTGTAATGCAAATACTGAAGCAGGAAAACATCCAAACAACAATACAACAACATGATATCCGGGAAAGCCAGCATGACCTGCACCTGGTTTCAATAGCAAATCAATCTGATATCGGGTAAACTCAGCGATGAACCATGGTCCATTGCGCATTGTCTCTACGCTATACCAGATTCCAAAAGTCAGCGCTGTGACGAGAGAATACAATGCAAAGTGTCTCAATGAAAGAGGAGATCTGAATTTTTTGATCACGCAAAGCACGCCGACAACAAGCAAGACAATGAGATATGCCACTGGGCCTTTGGTTAACACGGCAAGACCCAAAAACCATCCAGCAATGATCTCATTAGGCATTCCCTGCGGATGCCATTCTGCCGTTCTGCCTTCTTCGACCTCCGTAGCGCTGCGAAGGTGGTTCTGCCCTTCCGCCAAAGTTTTTGCAGCCAAACTAACCTTGCATAAAAAATACAGACTCAAAAAAATGCACAGATTGAACCACGGGTCGATGATACCAGATCGAAAGTAGAGGTGCGGTAATATTGAACCACCATAAGCAAGCACCCAAAGGACACCAAATCTGTGATCATAGAGCTTTTTGCCAATGAGGTATAAGACGCACAATGTGACCACACCACAAATCGCATTCGGAAAGCGTGCCGCAAATTCTCCGATTCCCCAGAGATGCATAGACAGCGCCTGCAGCCAGAAGAACAACGGTGGCTTCTCCCAAAATGGTGCGAAATCTATGTAGGCACGCGAGTAGTCACCAGTGAGAATCATCTCACGCGCGATCTCTGCAAAATTCACTTCATCCCAATCAAAGAGAGGAATCGCTCCAAGAAAAGGCACGAATACCAATAGTGATACTAAAGCAATCAGTCCAGCAGTGCGAAACTCACGGGTGATGCGCATGATCAGGAAGGCTTGATGTTGAATATTGCCTGGAGGTCTGCATTCTCGAACCTTCCTGAACTCATCAGCAACATTGCTGTATTTTCTCTTGCCTTACTAAAAAAACCAAGCCGTTCTTCCAACATCTTTTTACTTGTCACGACTTCCAATGAGTGATGAGCGAAAGCATCGGTAATATCAGTGACAGAAATCGGTAACATCTTTTTTATCTCAAGTGTCTTAGGTGAGTAAAAGATGATGGCGTGATCTGCATTGTCAAGCGACCCTTTGTACTGTAGTAAAAAGTCAGCATTCAGACTGGAATATGAATGTAGCTCCACAGTTGCAACGAGAAATGCATCCGGATATCGCTCACGAACAGCTTGTACAGTAGCGGTGACTTTAGACGGCGCGTGTGCAAAATCACGATACACAACCATGCTCTCACGCTGATGTAGTAATTGCAATCTCATCGAGGCACCAGAGAAGGATTGCATTGCATGTAGAAATTGTGCTTCCGATATGCCAGTCTCACGGCAAACGAGGGACGCTGCCGACATGTTTTGGAGATTGTGTGCACCGAAGATTTTCAACGCATAAGTTTGACCAAGACGGTCGGAGACCCACGTCGTTGCTGATAGATGGGCAATCATCGATTCTTCCTTACCCATCATTTTTTCAGCATCCAACCCCTTATAAGGAATGTTTCTCAGATGGCCCCCATACTCATTGACCAACTGAGCCAACACCTCATCATCCTCATACCAGATCAACAGTGATTCCGATTTCAGACCAGAAATGAAATCTTTAAACACCTGCACATATCTCTCCCATGTTGGAAACATATTCATATGATCCCATGCAATTCCGGTAATGATGGTGATGTCAGGATCATAATGCATAATCTTCGGACGCAAGTCGAGTGGTGAGCTGGGATACTCATCGCCTTCAATCACGGCGATTGGGGCATTTGTGAGACGCACATTACGCTCAAATCCTTCCAGGGATGCCCCTACGAGATAGTCAAAACCTTTTCCTGCTCCTTGCAGCGCATGCATGATCATCGCTGTCGTCGTTGTCTTTCCATGGCTACCTGCGACGACAATACGCAACTTGTCCTCACATCGTTCTCCAAAAAATTCTGGAAATGAATAGACCCGGATGCCAAGTTCAAGTGCACGGCGGATTTCAGGATTGTCGGCCTTTGCGTGCATGCCAGCGATCACACAATCCAGTGTCAGGTCCATTTTATCCGGAAACCAACCAGTAGACGTTGGTAACAGGCCTGCCACCTCAAGACGTGATTTTGAAGGTTCGTAAAATTCATCATCGGAGCCAGTGACCTGATGTCCCACTGCAGCAAGATCCAATGCAAGATTGTGCATGACACTTCCCCCTATTGCGACCAGATGGATCTTCATTATGCTCTTTTAGACTTTGATTCCGGGCGAAAATGCGAAAAGAAGGGGTAACCTTTCGGCAATTCCTTCTACTAAGCTATGTTGATGACCTCAAAAGATGGCCGGGCAAAGGATACTAAAGGCAGTCAGGAGCACGTTCAAGGGGTCATTGTAGGTTAAAATTCTATTTTTGCACCATCAAAATAATTCCGAAATGAACAAATCATTCTTGCGCGTTGCTGTTCTGGTCCTTTTCCTTGCCGCTACCCTCTTTTCCATGACCTCCTGTAACAAGGGTTATGGTTGCCCTACCGACTTCTCGATCTCAGTTGGCAAATAGGCCTCGGAAAGGAACCCACTAACCAGTCTTTTCCCCAAAAGAGACACTCAAAGTCTCTCATCCAACCTAGTGAATAGTAATCGTGTAGTGATCACAGAAGATGGATCACACTCCATCCTGGTTGCGTCCGGGCAGGAGACCTATCATAGTATGCATGGTGCGATTACAGAGAGCAACCATGTATTTATCCGACATGGCCTAGAGTATATCTCTGTGCAAAAATCCTCCATCTCAATACTTGAAGTAGGATTTGGAACAGGACTCAATGCATTCCTGACTTATCTCTACTGCATGGATCATGACTTATCTATCCACTACACGGGTATTGAGAAATTCCCACTCAGCAGAGATATCGTTTCACAATTGAATTATGTCACCCTGTTGAAGGCTGAAGTTCATAGCCACATCTTTGAGCAAATGCATACCAGCAGAGAGTTTGAACACAAGAACTTTCATTTCAACCTCTTTATCGGTGATGTAGTTGATTTTGCAAGTGAACATCCTTTCGATCTTGTGTACTTCGATGCTTTTGCCCCGGGTGTTCAACCGGAAATGTGGGAGACACAGGTATTTCAAAAAATCAAAAATTACATGAGTTCAGAGGGAATTCTTGTGACATACTGCGCACAGGGACAATTTAAGCGCACACTTAAGCATCTTGGATTTGAACTTGAAACATTAGCGGGACCACCAGGAAAACGGGAGATGGTGCGGGCGATTTTTAATTCTTAATTCTGGATTCTCAATTCTCAATTCTGGATTCCTATTTTCACTTTAATTTTCGAATATAAGGGGCTGTGGTAAGCCAATGGCGCTATCTTCATTTTAATTTTTCATTTTGATTTTAATTTTAATTAAAACTCGGCTATGAGCACAGCAATTCTTCTCGGTGTCGGATCACGTGTAAAGGATCCTGCATATGGTGATGGTGTGATCGTCCGGCTGCATCAGGCAGCATACGACGTTTGTTTTATGACCTATGGCATCAAGCAGGTCGGCAAAGACTATACCGCATGGGAGATCATTGAAGAAATCCCTGCTGAAGAACCTATCACATACACGGATGCGGAAAAATCTCTCATGCGCATTCTGCGTCAGTGGAGCGATATCAGCGAAGTTGTGCCCATTGGTGATCGCTGGAGTGGAGGCATGTTGATACTTAGACCCGAAGATGCCGGGCTTAAAGAGAAGGAAATCCCTATTGAAATATTCTTCAACAAGATCATCATGGTGCGTGACCGACTGCGTGTAATGGAACAACGTGTGAATAGCAGCAAACTCAATTCGGAAGAAAAACTGACTTTGCAACAATACATCACACGCATCTATGGTAGTCTTACCACATTTAATATTTTATTCAAAAACAAGGAGCACCAATTCAAAGGTGAATCCTCGCGTGAAGATTGATCTCCATGTTTTATCATCAAATTGAAACACGTCCTGGCAAGTCAGCGCAAATTTCCCTTTTTGGTTTTGTATTAGGCGCGTTGTGCATTTTTCCTTCCTGTATAAAAATCACAAATTCATTCAATGCGATACCTCCGGGAATGTGGCGAGCTACACTGGAGTTGTCAATTGATTCTGCGGACATTGCTGAAGAGCATACAAAAGGAATCCTACCATTCAACTTTGAAGTCGTCTATGTGACACCAGACTCGTTTCATGTAGTGATTCAAAATTCTACCGAACGCATCGTGTGTACCGATATAGAATTCGGCCTGGATCGTCAAATCGGAAGAGATACAATTAAGATTACACTTCCGGCATTTGGAACGTATTTCACTGGCTACTACGAAGAAGATGCTATACAGGGATTCTGGTGGGATCCAAGCCGTGGAAGCCAATACAGAGTGCCCTTCAAAGCGTATCACGGCAGGGAATATCGTTTCGCTCTCAATGCCGAAGCTTCTTACAATAACTTCTCAGGAAACTGGAAGGCCTTGTTTAGTGTAGAGACTCCTAATCCTGAAAGTGCAGTCCTCGTCTTGAATCAACAAGAGAAACATGTAACTGGTACGATCCTTACTGAAACAGGAGATTACCGTTTTCTGGAAGGCAATGTAGAAAACGAACGGATGTACTTATCCACGTTCGATGGCTCGCATGCATATCTCTTTGAGGCAAAGCTGTTGCCCGACAGTACACTATCTGGTGTGTATCGTTCAGGAAATCACTATAAGACATATTGGACTGCAACAAGAGATGCCAACTTCAAGTTAAGTGACCCGTATTCTCTGACAGGATTGAAAGATGCAAGTAAACCATTCACATTCCGTTTTCCGAATATAAAAGGCGATACCATTTCTTTGAATGATGTCCGCTACACAGACAAACCCAAAATCGTGACAATCTTTGGCACATGGTGTCCGAATTGTCTTGATGAAAATGCCTTCCTGTCAGATTATGTAAAGAAGCATCCGGATCCCGGTGTAGAAATTATTTCTATCGCTTTTGAACGGCAACCGGATCCTGTGAAGGCACTGCAGGCGATTCGCAATTATCAAGCACATTTCCAGATCCCGTGGGAAATGCTTTATGGGGGATCCTCAAATAAACAGCATGTTGCCGCAAGTTTTCCCATGCTCGAAAATTTTATTTCATTTCCAACCATGCTTTTTTTGGATAAAGACAACCGGGTAATTAAAATTCATACAGGATTCTATGGTCCCGCAACGGACAAGTATATTGGGTTCAAGGAAGAATTTGAAAACACAGTGCGCATATTGAGTTCTGCTAAGTCCAGTGAATAGAAATAATGGAACATACATGAATATGTCAATACACAAACAGGAATGAAATAGGCTTGTCATCCTGAGCGATCTCTACAAAGTAGAGAGAGTCGACCGCTTGCCGCCATAGCTTCAGCGGTGGCGCTAGGATGCAAGCATGCCGTCGAATTGAATTTCGAGCGAAGGAGACGAATAACGCCGACCGAGAAATCTTTTAAAAAATGAAAGGAACGCTTTAAGTATTTCAACATGAAAGTCCTTATTACAGGAGCGACATCAGGCATTGGTCGTGCGACTGCCGAAGAATTTGCAAAGCACGGTCATCATGTAGCCATAACCGGACGCAGAAAAGAGCGCGTTGATGAGCTCTGTGTGAAGTTGCGTGAACAATACGGCGTCGAGACCTTTGGGCTTTACTTTGATATCAGAGATTTCAATGCATGTGAAACTGCCATAAATAGTCTGCCGGATTTTTGGAAAGATTTAGATGTTCTTGTGAACAATGCAGGTCTTGCACAAGGACTCCATCCTATTCATGAAGGACTTATCACAGATTGGGAAACGATGATCGATACGAATATCAAAGGGCTGCTGTATATCACTCGCCTGATAACTCCATCTATGGTCGCACGCAGACATGGACACATCATCAATCTCTGCTCCGTGGCAGGACAGGAAGTTTATCCCAAAGGAAATGTCTATTGCGCCACGAAATATGCAGTAGATGGTCTTACAAAGGGTATGCGACTGGATCTCTATACACACGGTATTCGTGTCTCACAGGTGTCGCCCGCACATGTAGAGGAGACTGAGTTTGCTAAAGTGCGGTTTCATGGTGATGAGTCACGCGCAAAAATCTATGAAGACTTCAGGCCTGTAAAATCCTCAGATGTTGCCGACGCGATCTATTTCATTGCCTCCAGGCCTGAGTATGTCAATATCCAGGATATCGTGATCATGGGGACGCAACAAGCTGGAACGAATTTTATTGACAGAAGTGGCAGGTAGACTATGGAATAGGAAATTTGCTTTACAGAGACACTGAGATCACAGCGAAATATTGCGTCGGATGTTGATCTATTCATTTCCTAATAAATTCAAAGCCATTTTTCAATTAGTCCAGATTTGCAAAGAGCGCCCTGAGCTCAGAAGCATCCTGGACTTTCATTTTTCCAGCCAGGATGAGACGTAATTCTCTCCTGCGTATCGCGCCTTCGAAGAGACGTCGTTCATCCTCTGTCTCCGGCACTACTTCAGGGACTTTCTTTGGACGTTGTGTATCCATATCA
>JANNQA010000138.1:0-24331 GCA_031400515.1 Bacteroidota bacterium | reverse complement strand
CCTATCTCGCCATGATGGCGATCCGGCTGATCCCGGTGCACAAGACAAACTTGATTTTTCCAGAACGTTTGCATTCAAAGATTTCAAACTGATCAACAATCCACTCGAATACGAATTCTCCACCATCGACAATCGTATGCGACGAGTGCTTCCGGAGCAGGATTATTTCACCCTCTTTGATTTTTCGGCAAAATGGGACCCGGTTCCCACAATGCTCACGCAAAATCACACACGTACCGTAAAAGGTTTCATGGGTCAGTCTACCGCGTTCGATGAGACCTATGTGAAATCTGAAGTCCTTGTCCTCGGTGAAAATAAACCGGAGAATGAAGCGCGCTACATTCATGGTTCATACGGAGAAGGCACATGGACATTTTATGGTGGCCACGACCCTGAAGACTACAGGCATCACGTCGGTGATCCAGAGACAGATCTCAGTCTGCATCCAAATTCTCCAGGCTATCGTCTTATTCTGAATAATGTGCTGTTTCCGGCGGCGAAGAAGAAGAAGAGGAAAACTTAGTCCTCAGTCAACAGTCCTCAGTCTGCAGTCCGAAATCAGTCCTCAGTCCGGCAGTCTACAGTCCGAAATCAGTCGGCAGTCCTCAGTCGGCAGTCCACAGCCCAAATCAGTAAACAGCCAGCTGCCAGTTTGATTTCACAAAAACTTGCCAGGATTTTTCAACATGTAGTTTAAGATCCGCCCTACTTCTTCCGTGCGTTGGATCATATCAGAATGCTGAACTTCGTTCAAATATTTACAGCTCAATGCAAAGTCAAGCCAGACAATCGTTTCACTATTCTCCATGTCAGCATCAGACATTTTTGAAACGAAGTGATTTACATATTGTCGTTTGCGATAACCTTCTGCGATGTTTGAGCAGACTGAGCGGCTACTATTCCGAATCTGTGTCGTGAGAGAGAACTTCTCTAATGGCGGAAAATTCTTCGTCATTTCAAAAACAGCCATTGCATTATCAAAGGCTTTCTGATAAGCAATCAGATTTCGATAATCACTCATAGTTTGGTTTAGTTGGTATGACTTTTATGGTTCTCAAAAATATAAAAAATAGTCAGCGGATCTTATGAAAATTGATCCTTTGACTGCCGACTGAAGGCTGAGAACTTCTCGCGGTTGACTGAAGACTGAGAACTGCCGGCTGCCAACTCCTTTTCATACATTTACTCAAACTAAACAACAACGCAAATGCCCCGCACACGCATCGCAGGTCTCGGTTTCTATGTTCCTGAAAATGTGATCACAAATAAGGAAATGGAGTCATGGATGGAGACGACGGATGAATGGATTCAGGAGCGCACCGGTATTCAGCAACGCAGATTTGGGACTAGACATGAGGAGAGTACAAGTAGCATGGGTGTGAAAGCTGCCAGGATTGCCATCGAAAGGGCTGGGATCACCAAGGAAGATATCGACTTCATCGTCTTTGCTACGCTTTCTCCTGACTATTATTTTCCTGGCTGCGGTGTATTGGTTCAACGTGAGCTTGGTATTACCAAAACAGAGATTGGATGCCTTGATGTGCGAAACCAATGTTCAGGATTTATCTATGGACTGAGTGTCGCCGATCAATTCATTCGCACGGGTACGTATAAAAACATCTTGTTGATCGGTGCTGAAACACATTCAATGGGTTTGGATTTTACAACACGAGGCAGAGGAGTTTCGGTGATCTTCGGTGATGGGGCAGGGGCTGTGATTTTACAACCTACTGAAGAAGAAGGCCTAGGAGTGCTTACCGTCAAACTTCATGCCGATGGGACACATGCTGAGCAACTTGCGATGATCAATCCGGGTGCACATGGCGGATATCACGTCGAAGATCCTTCCATCTTTGGTTACGAAGATGAACCTTATGGCAAGTCCTTTATCAGTCAGAAGATGCTTGATGAAGCGATGCTGTATCCTTATATGGACGGTCAACTTGTATTCAAGCATGCTGTGGTGAAATTTCAGGAAGTCATTCTGGAAGCGTTGAAAGAAATCAATGCAACACCTGCGGATATCAATATGCTCATCCCTCATCAGGCGAACCTGCGCATCAGTCAATTTATCCAGAAAAAACTCGGCTTGCGTGATGATCAGGTCTGGAATAATATTCAGCGTTATGGAAATACTACTGCCGCATCAATACCTATTGCACTCACTGAAGCATGGGAAGCGGGTAAGGTAAAATCAGGAGATCTAGTCTGTCTTGCGGCGTTCGGCAGTGGCTTTACATGGGCATCGGCGCTGATCAGGTGGGGGTGAGAATGGCTGTTCGCTGTTTGCTATTCGCTGTCTTCGACTGCCGAAACTTGGGTGAAGGCTGTTCACTTTGCACAAATCAACCTTTCTTCGCTGCTTTCTTTCCAGTCGTAAGCTTACTTCTCTTTCTCGCTGGCTTGACAACATACTCCACGACAGGATCCTTGAATTGATAAGATTCGATCTGATTCAATTCACCGGCTATGCTCGCCTCAGCATGCCAAAGATCAAAGTTCTGTTGCATGGACAATAGCAGTCTGGGAGAGACACCAGTGAGTTTCGATATTTTCAATGCGACAACTGCATTGACTGGCTGATTACCTGCAAGGATTCGGTGAACATGCTGTCGGGATATCTTCAATTTCACGGAAAGATCGGACACTGACAAGCCAAGTGCTGGTAAGACATCTATTTTCAGGAGTTCACCCGGATGTACAGGTGGTCTTTTTATTGGTCTTTTAACTAAGTACACCGCCATTGTTTAATTTATTTAATGATATTGTTCTAAATCCACAAGCCACACATCTAAATCTCTCCACTCAAATGTCAAACGCCATGGTCCATTTACTGAGATGCAATATCGGACCGGGATCATATTCAATTTGTGAAACTGAAATCCGTTGATATTGATTTCTTTCAGATCACTGGCATTGTCAAGGACATCCAATCTGACCAGGCATCTTTGTTTAAGGTCATCACGAATTCTGGCTGTATAACCTTTCTCAAACAATTCAGCAAGTCCTTTGTGGCGCAAACTTCGAATCATCTTGCTTCAAATGTAACATTATTTGTTACAATCTTGATAAGGAACTGTATTCACAATCAACCATCACCAATCACCAATCAACCATATCTTCACCTCCATGAAACTCGATATCCTTGCGATCACTGCTCATCCTGATGATGTAGAACTCTGCTGTGCCGGTACGCTCATGAAACACATCGATATGGGCTATACTGTTGGCCTTGTCGAACTTACTGCCGGAGAACTTGGCACCCGTGGGAATGCTCCGTTACGTCTCAAAGAAGCGCGGGCTGCGGCAGATGTGATGGGTATTCAAGTGCGGGAAAACCTTGGCCTTGCAGATGGTTTTTTTGAGAATAACCGCGAGAGCCAACTTGCGATTGTCCGTATCGTGCGTAAGTACATGCCTGACATTGTGATTGCCAATGCTGTTTCGGATCGGCATCCAGATCACGGCCGTGGTGCGAAACTCACCAGTGACGCATGTTTTTTTGCCGGATTGGTAAAAGTGCCTACAGAATTAGATGGAAAACCACAGGAGGCCTGGCGTCCACGTGCCATCTATCATATTATCCAGGATTATAAACTGCAACCAGACTTTTGTGTCGATGTGACTGCTTACATGGATAGGCGCATGGAGGCTGTGAGGTGCTTTGGTTCCCAGTTCTATGATCCGAATTCCGATGAACCGGCTTCTGCAATCAGTGGTAAAGAATTTTTGGATGTCATTATTGCTGCGGCGCGGAATTTTGGACGGTCGATCGGATGCGAGTTCGGAGAAGCGTTTACAGTGCAAAGGCCTATTGGTGTGCCTGATTTGTTGAAAATCGATTGATTTGACCTTCGAAGTCATTCAAGCAGACAAATGAAAGACGTTTCAAGGAAGGAGCGTAAAACTTGTCCGACTTATCAGGCGGAAGACGTTTCAAGGAAGGAGCGTAAAAAAAGAACGCAAAAAATTCATCGATTGCATCTGGACGTCACTTTATAACTGCCTTTGCCAGTTATATGGGAGCATACAAAACTTGTTCGACTACTACGGACGGCTCCTGTTCATTGGATAGCTTACAAAAAGCCTTTTCATGTGGGGCTTATAAAAAGCGTTTTAATGGAACTCACGCAATTCTAGTAATGCACAATTACCGTAGTCACAATAAACGCCGCCACAGTGATACTCAAGCCATACATAAAAAGCTCGTATGCAATCCCGAGCATCTTGTATTTTCGATGTAGGACCACTCCATTATTATACATATCGATGATCATCTGATCATACGTCGCTTTTTTGTTTTCGATGAGTTCACGCATCTCGTTGAGATATTGGTCTTGTGTTTTTCTAAAGATGTTCTGAAAAAATAACAGACTATGCATGGACTCTGGAGTTCCTTTGATAATCTTCGGTTTGGCTGCCATGATGGCGCAGACAGCAGAACTCAGCATAAAGCACAACATCGTGCCCAGCGGGATGACCAGATCAGGCCGGGAGCTGATGGGAGTGCCCTGGATGGCAAACCCCGAGCCTAACAGTGCAATAACCAGCGATAACAATACCACGCAGATACCGATGAGCATATTTGATTTGTTATCTGCGATAGCGATGAGGCCTATCTGGTTGGCAGACGCGACCCGGAACATGGTGTCTTTACCTCTGTTGCCTGTCCCGGTGGTTTCTTCTTTCTTCTCTGGTGTGTGTTCCATATGCAAATTCAGGGTGAGAATAAATTTATCCGAAGATAGGATTCTTCAAAACTCTGGCAAGCGTGTTTTTACTCCTTTAAATAACTCTTCCCTTCCAGCCAGTTCGTATAGTCCACGCTACCGAGGCGGAATCGGGCGGCGATTCCACTCTTTCGCTCGATCTGTGATTCGATCCTACAAAAGAATGGTTGCACTTTCAACTCAAATGATTGTTGGACATAAGGCGATCTCACTTTGAGGTCAGAAGAATGATGAGAGATAAGAAGCATTGTAGGATTATGGAATGAAGTATCTATTCGAGGTGTCCTAAAATGCTCAATCGTCATGCCTACATCAGGATACGTGTTTTTCGATTGTGAATATGCAGAAGAAGACAAAATCAAAATCAAACACAAGTGCAGGTGCAAGTGCATTCCTCGACAAACTCGGAATGACAATGAACGACACGCTCGAAACATAAACAGATTAAGAGTTTTTATTTCTTTGAACATTGAACCTGGAGCTTTGAACATTGAACTCACTTGTTACGTTTGAATAACGCCAACATTAAACTTCTCCACCGGCGCATGATTCGCCATTTCTATTCCTCGTGAAATAAATCTCCGCGTCTCAGAAGGATCAATAATCGCATCCACCCAAAGCCTTGCCGCTGCATAATAAGGTGATGTCTGAGTGTCATAGCGAGACTTGATCTCCTCATATAATTCCTGCTCAGCTTTCGGATCTGGATCCTGTCCTTGTTTTTTCAACGAAGACACTTGTATTTGTGTGAGCACTTTCGCTGCCTGGTCACCACCCATTACTGCAATACGCGCAGTAGGCCATGCAACGATGAGTCTGGGATCATATGCTTTGCCGCACATTGCATAATTACCTGCTCCATAGGAATTGCCGACGATGATTGTGAACTTCGGTACTGTACTATTTGCAACTGCGCTCACAAGTTTTGCTCCATCCTTGATGATGCCACCATGTTCTGCACGTTTGCCCACCATGAAGCCTGTGACATCCTGAAGGAAGACAAGAGGAATCTTCTTTTGATTGCAATTCATAATGAAACGCGCGGCTTTGTCTGCCGAGTCTGAATAGATCACACCACCGAATTGCATTTCACCAAGTGCATTCTTCACCACCTCACGATTGTTTGCTACTATCCCCACCGACCATCCATCGATTCGTGCATAGGAGCAAAGGATTGTCTTTCCATAACCTTCTTTATACTGAGTAAGCTTTCCTTCATCGACAATGCACTCAAGCAATTCTACCATGGAATAAGGCTTTGAGCTATCGGGCGGTTTTATTCCATAAACATCCTTGACGTTCTTTGTTGGCGCCGCTGTAGCTGCGCGATTGAACCCTGCCTTAGGTCTTTCGCCGATTTTGTCAATGAGTTCTTTGATCTTATCGAGACAACTTTTGTCATCCGGCATTTTATAATCAGTGATCCCGGAGATCTCACTTTGGGTTTTGGCGCCTCCAAGTATTTCCTGATCCACAACTTCTCCGATCGCCGCTTTTACGAGATAGGGGCCTGCGAGAAAAATGGATCCTGTGCCTTCCACAATCAATGATTCATCACTCATGATGGGTAGATATGCGCCACCTGCGACACAACTGCCCATGATTGCCGCGATCTGTGGAATACCCATCGAAGACATTACAGCATTATTGCGAAAGATGCGGCCGAAGTGTTCTTTGTCAGGAAATATTTCATCCTGCATCGGAAGGAAGACACCGGCACTGTCTACCAGATAGATGATCGGAATGTGATTTTCCATCGCGATCTCCTGAGCCCGCAGATTCTTTTTTCCGGCAATTGGAAACCACGCACCGGCTTTCACTGTCGCGTCATTTGCGACAATCATGCAAAGTCTGCCCTTGATACGGCCGATGCCAACTATCACACCACCTGCCGGACAACCACCATATTCTGCATACATGCCATCACCGGCGAAGATGCCGATCTCAAAAAAACTTTCCGGACGATCTACCAGGTAAGAGATGCGTTCACGTGCGGTCAGCTTACGTTGTTCGTGTTGTTTTGCAATGGCTTTCTCACCTCCGCCTTTCTCAATCACATTGGCCTTACGTTCCAGTGCTGCAAGCAAGAGCAGCATTGCATCCTCATTCTTGTTGAATTCCAGGTCCATAGGTGGAAAGATAGGGGAAGAAGAGGAAAGCCGGCGAAACCGGCGAGCTGGGTAAAGCCGGGGAACGCTGATTATGAATGATAGGTGATGAATGATGAATGATAAGGAAAGACAGAGTAAAGAGGAATGAGAGGAAAATGAGGAAGTAGAGGAATTCGGCGAAGCTTGTAACAAGAACAATGGAGCCAACCGGTTAGCTGAAAGCCAATTAATGGACTGGTAACAATTGAATGAATAAACTGGGAGCTATGCAATGCCTGTTGCACCCGCTGTAACCGTTTTCACCTGCTTCACCGGTTTCCCCTGCTTCACCGTTTTTCAAACGAATACGGATACTCTCCGGGGAAGCGTTCATAAAATCCATCCAGAAGTATGGTGCCGTCAATCCTGTTTATTTCTGCTACAAGTTCCTCAAGACTTTCCACGGGCTGATCATTCACACTGGTGATGATGTATTGTGCCTCCATGTTTGTTTTGTCAATGATGCTACCTTTCTGAATGCTCTCGACCATGACGCCTTTGGTACGTAGTCTGCTACTTTCAGTAATGGTAAGGTCACGTGCCTGGATGCCGAGGTCTATAAGGACATCTTCAGGTGCGCTATGCGCAAGGGTCGCCGCTACGAATCGCTGGTCGCTGAGTATTACATTGGCGGTTTTTTCAGATCCACTCCGCACATAACGGATTTGTAATTTATCTCCGGGACGTCTTCTGCCAACCTGTTCCATAAACTCAGGAGTAGTATTGATTGCCATGTTATTGACGCTGACGATCACGTCACCTGGTTGCAGGCCTGCATCATCAGCAGCGCTATTCTCAATGACTGTTTCCAGATAGACACCGGCGACGCTTGTCAGTTTTAATTGCTTCGCCATTTCATCATCGACGGGTCGGATCGTGACACCAAGCCATCCACGTTGAACAGATCCAAATTGACGGATATCGTACAAAACCTTCTTTGCCAGGTTACCAGGGATCGCAAAGGAGAATCCTTCATACTGCCCGGAATATGTAATGATAGCAGTGTTGATTCCAATGAGCTCTCCATTTGTATTCAAAAGTGCGCCACCGCTATTCCCAGGATTCACTGCTGCGTCTGTCTGGATAAATGATTCAATACCCGCCGCATCGCTGAGGATTTGAATATTCCGTCCCTTGGCACTCACGATTCCCGCAGTGACAGTGGATTGCAAACGAAAAGGGTTGCCTACAGCCAGAACCCATTCCCCAAGAAAAACGGAATCTGAGTTGCCGAATTCGAGATAGGGGAGATCCTTTGCATCGATCTTCAAAAGCGCAAGGTCAGTAGTTGGATCTTTACCCACGACTGTAGCCTCAAATTCGCGCTGGTCGTTGAGCGTCACATTTACCTTCTCACCATCGGCGATCACATGGTTATTAGTAGCGATATAGCCATCAGATCCGATAATGACACCTGATCCACTGCTCGATCCTCTGCTATCACTCCGCCAATAATTTCCTGAGCTCACTGCCTGGATAGCAACCACCGCCTTGGTACCCAGATAAGAAGCCCGGACAAAGCCGTCTGATTTCAAGGTGGCTGGGGGTAAATTGAAATTGACAGGCGTGCTGCTTTGGCTGAACTGCGCCTCATTCGTGTTAAAGTTAGCTGGAACCGCCTGTCGTATCAGGATCTGTTTAGGTCCTTCCAGGTACCGATATCCAAAAATTGCAACGACCGCACTGACCAATGAGGCGATCACGATTGGAGCAAACTTCTTCATGTTGTCGCGTTATAAGTGTAATGTAAGTAAACTCAGTTTCTCCTAAACTGTTCATCTTGATCAAACATTGCAATTCTTTGTTGAATTTTGAGCCGATAGGCGACTGACCGTAGGAATTCATAGACCAGTAACGAATAATTGACAAATGAAACAGACCTTCATCACATGAGATTATCCTTCTCAAAATATCACGGCACTGGGAATGACTTCGTCCTTATCGATGGCAGAAAGCTTGAGGAACCACTCGATGAGTTCCTGGTTGCGCATTTGTGTCATCGCAATTTTGGCATCGGGGCGGATGGTGTGATAGTGGTACGGCCTTCAGAAATTGATCTCGTGGACTATGAAATGGACTACTACAACTCAGATGGCCGCCTTTCCAGTATGTGTGGGAATGGAGCGAGATGTGCGTTTCATTTTGCCCGGATGCTCGATCTGGTATCCCTTAGCGGAACCTTCGAAGCCTTCGATGGGATTCACACTGCCGTGCTCACCGAGGATGGCCTGATCGCCGTCTCACTCAAGGATGTGGAATCTGTGGAAGAGAGGTCTGATGATCACTACGTGCTCAATACCGGCTCGCCGCACTACGTGATATTCGTGCCAGACATTGAAGCGCTCGACATTATTAAGGAAGGCGCGAATATTCGATACAACAGTGAGTTTATGCGCGAAGGAATCAATGTTAATCTGGCCCAAATCAGTGATGACGCAATCGTCGTGAGAACATACGAACGCGGTGTTGAGGATATGACCCTGTCGTGTGGTACAGGAGTGACCGCGGTTGTCATTGCGTTTGCAAAAAAGATTGGGCTGAGCAAAGGTCCTGTGCATGTGTTGACCGATGGTGGACCATTATCTGTGGACTTCAAAGAAAAAGCCGGTGAGTTTACATCGATACAACTTGTCGGTCCTGCAGTCCTGGTTTTTGATGGGGCAATAGACTTGGATAGTTTGGTCACCGATGAGGATGATGACTACGACGAGGAAGAATAATCATCCAGCAACGCTTCCCGTGCTGCATTCAATTCCGACCATGCGTGCATTTCTCCAAGGGATTTAGTGATCCGCAATCCTTCATCAAAGACTTCCAGTGCTTCTGCTTTTCTGTTTGCATTCACTTCCAGTTTTGCAAGGTGGTAGTAGAATCCCACATATTCCGGATGCTTTTCACGTAATAGATTGAAATACCCACGCGAGAGATCGATCTCTTTCATTGACTGATATTCCTGCGCGATGGCGAATAGGAGAAAGGCATCATCAGGGCTTTCTTTTAGATACTCCAAAAGGGTACCGAGTCTATTATTCATGTTAAGGGTGATTTTATCCACAGGCTAGATAGCCTATGGTAATTACAAATGTACAGGTTGGGGACAAGGGCATGCTTCGCCTGAATCTTCTGTAAGCCTCCGAAAATTTCATCACTTGCCCTCATTCTCTATCTTCGCCCCAAGGAAAAACCATCAGGGAATGAAATTACTCGTTTGCATCTGCAAGACACCAGAGACGACGGCAAAGATTGCATTTAAGGACAATGATACTGTATACGACAGTACAGGTGTCACCTTTATGTTGAATCCGTATGACGAATGGTATGCACTCGTCCGTGCTCTGGAATTGAAAGAGAAATCCGGTGGCACTGTGACTGTGATCAATATTGGTAGTGCAGAGGATGACGTCATGATCCGCAAAGCTCTTGCCATCGGCGCTGATGATGCCATTCGGGTCAATGCAACACCGCGTGATGCATACTTCACAGCTTCACAGATTTCGGCATATGCGAAGGACAAGAATTTCGACCTCATTTTTACCGGGAAAGAAACGATTGACTACAATGGATCATTGGTCGGCGGAATGATTGCTGAGATACTCGACCTGCCATTTATATCTTATGCAAGTCATCTTGAAATAGACAATGGCGTAGCAGTTGTCACTCGTGATATCGAAGGAGGTGTTGAAATCTCTGAAGTGAATCTTCCAATGGTTTGCAGCGCTGCAAAAGGACTGGCAGAACAACGTATTCCGAATATGCGTGGCATCATGACCTCTAAGACAAAGCCACTTACTATCATAGATCCCGTGGAAGTGCCATCATTGATTCAAGAAGTGAGATACAGTCTGCCGCCACAGAAATCTGCAGTGCATATGTTACAGGCTGATCAAATGGATGAACTCGTACGCCTGCTCCGTGAAGAGGCAAAAGTGATTTAATACGCAATAGACATGGTGATTGTATTGACAGAACAACAGCAAGGGAGATTCAAGAACGCATCCTTTACCGCGATCACAGCAGGAGCAAAAGTTGCACATGAGTTAGGAACTCAATGTGTTGCACTCGTGATTGGTAAAGCCGATGATCCTGCAGCCCTGGGTGAATATGGGGCGAGCAAAGTAATTCACCTGGATGCGCCTGAGCTGGAAAGTATTGACAGCAAGGTCTATACGACCTTCATCAGCGAAGTGGCTTTACGAGAAAAAGCAAAACTGGTCATTGTGAGCCACACTTCTACCGGCAAATCTTTACTTGGACGACTTGCTGTGAGACTGAAAGGCGGCTTTGCATCAGGTGTAAGTAAAATTCAGGTTGAGGGCAACAAGATCTCAATCACGCGTTCTGCATTTTCAGGCAAGGCGATTGAAAATTATGTCTTGTCAGGTGATGTAGGTGTTGTCTCCCTTTTGCCAAATGCAACACCTGCATTGAAGGATGGCGGGCCTTGTCCTGTTGAAAAACCAGATATATCCATGTCCGGATCAAGCATCAACGTGCGTGAAGTAAAGCGTACCGACGGTCGTGTACCCTTGCCGGAAGCAAATCTTGTGGTATCAGCAGGACGAGGTCTGAAGGACCCATCAAACTGGGGTATCATCAAATCTCTGGCCGAAGTATTGGGTGCATCTACGGCATGCTCAAGACCTGTGGCTGATAGCGGCTGGAGACCTCATCATGAGCATGTGGGACAGACTGGGCTTGCGATTCGGCCGAATCTATACATTGCCATCGGGATTTCGGGGGCTATTCAGCATCTTGCAGGCGTAAACAATTCGAAAGTGATCGTTGTGATAAACAAAGACCCCGAAGCGCCGTTCTTTAAAGCAGCCGATTATGGGGTCTGTGCGGATCTTTTTGAAGTAGTGCCGAAATTGACTGAGGCTTTGAGAAAAGCGAATGGTGCATAAAAGGTTGAAGAAAAAACCAGTATTTTGACGTGTCAGTATGGATAAAATTGAACTTCATATCGTTGCCTTATCTCACAGTGTCACCCACTCGCATAACTATGCTGTGGTACTGGGTGAAACAAATGGTAATAGGCGATTGCCTATCGTGATTGGAGGTTTTGAAGCGCAAGCGATCGCGGTCGCTATGGAGGATATGGTCCCAAGCAGACCCCTTACCCATGATCTCTTTAAGAATACACTCGACACCTATGACATAGAAGTGCGCGAGGTGATTATCAACAATTTGTTAGATGGTGTCTTCCACGCACAACTTGTCTGTGATCGCAATAGTGAGGTCTATGAAATTGATTCGCGCACATCTGATGCGATTGCGATGGCTGTGCGGTGTAGTTGTCCCATCTATACATATGAATTTATCCTTGAAGCCGCTGGAGTGGCGGTGGAAGATTCTGAATCAGAACCGACAGAAGAAAAAACTGGTCAGAAAAAAAAGAGGTCCAGAGCGAAGTCATTCAAGGAACTCTCTATGGAAGACCTCAACACCCTGCTTGAGAAAGTAATCCTCGAAGAAGACTATGAGAAGGCTGCTAAAATCCGCGATGAAATCGCACGCAGAGGCGATCAGACTGAGTCTTCAAAAACCTAGCTGTTGATAACTCAATACCTGGTAAATGTACTTGTGTACTCAGCATCACCAGTAGTAAGCACCACATAGTACTGGCCGGCAGGCAGATGTCCAACATTGAATTCGGTACGCTCCAATTCTGTCGCATGTGAAGTCAGCACTTGTTTCCCATCAACAGAGATCACTGCAAGATGACCGGCCACACGCGTATCCACCAAAAGTTTGTGTTCAACCAGGGTGGGCTTGATCGTCAGCGCGTTTTCCATTTCGAATTGGACAGTTCGCACTGCAGTAGTCTTTTTTGCCCCATCAAGATGACGCACAACGATGCGATAGAAATGAGTTCCTGGTCCAGGGTCCGGGTCAAGCGTCTGATATTTTAAGACATGTTGTTGAGCAGGTATCTCGGCAATCTTTTCAAATTGCACACCGTCCTTACTATACTCCACAGAGAAGAGTTCTCCATCTTCCGGGGCTGACACTTTCCAGCTAAGTAATACGTCCTGAAATTTTTTACTTGCTTCGAATGCGACAAAATTGAGAGGAAGTACCCCTCCTGATATACTTAGCATAAATAATCCATTCGAGATATCCGAGGCAATGATATATCCGCTCTCCAGAAATGGATAGACTCCCCAGCATCCCTCGTAGCCATTGTAATTGGTATTCGAGTATGTGTCATAGTAGGCGACTTTCACAATGTAGTTTGTATCAGAGATGTCAAACACCTGAACACCATCGTGATAATAGGCGATATAACAGAGGTCGTCTTTGATAAAAGGATTATGAGCCACGCTATTCGTGTTATTTGGCAGGAGGTGTGACTGAAATATATGATAGTTGGTGGTCTGATGATTTACCAGAGTGGGGTCCACCAGTTTTAGTCCTTGTCCATGGGTCTCATCAGCAAAGACAAGTTTGGTGCCTGATGCATCAAGCCATGCGCTGTGGTTATACCCGGGTTGCGGATAGTCATCGAGAGTCTTTATCAAGATTGGATTGGTTGCACTGGTAAAATCATAAATGCTCAAAGCCTGATCTGATCCGTGAGATGCGTAAGCGATGTTGTCCACAACATGGATGTCATGGATGTAACCAAGAGGGAGAGATGGTGACCCTATTTGTGTCGGGGCTTCAGGGTTTGATGCAAGATTAAGAACAACTGTACCCCCACTGTTTGAATTAGCTCCTGCAGTATATAGTCTGCCATTCGCTTCATCAATCCAGATGTTATGTGACCGAAGCCAAAACGCCTGGGTCTGATTTACGAGCGTGACGTTGTTCGGAACATCACCCAGATCAAAAATCAATAGTCCGGAAGTACCCTGATCCGCAGAAGCATATGCGTGGTCGCCGTAGGTCTTGAAATCCCGCCAGATGGAGCTATTTGTAGTTGCATCCTGATTCTGTACGAGGAAAGAGTCAATGATTTGCGGGTCTGTCGGATCCGTGACGTCGAAAAAGTAAATGCTCCGATAAGCACCGAGGATAGCGACTTCAGTGCCATTGGGTGCATTATAACCCCAACAGTCATTGTACGCAAGGCCGCCACTGGTAGGAAGTGCATTGTTGTCCCAATTCGCTGCGAGCGTCATATTCATGGATTGCGAAATGGCCGCAAAGGAAATTGCGACAGTCAGGAATGTAAGACAGCTTCTTTTCATGACATTGTGCCGGTTGGCATTTAGGTTAAAACGGGGCTGCGCAAAGGTAACGATTGTTCTGACCACAAGAATCTTCAGTCATGAAGAATCTTTTACCACGAAGGTCATGAAGAACACGAAGAATCACTCATGAAGAATCTTTTACCACGAAGGCTCGTGAAGGGTACGAAGAGTTCTGCAATTTTAGTCCACAACAAATCTTTGTATACCGTCTTTGATAAGTCTTACATTGAAATTGATTAAGAAACCAAGTCTTCGCCTGGATAACTTCAAGTGACTAATAATCTGTGCTTCAAAAATGGGATGCACATCAAGAACAGACTTGAGCTCACAAATCACGAGATCTTCAACGAGGACATCTGCTTTGAATCCCTCATCCATCACATGTTCGTCATAGTCAATATACACTGCAACTTGTCGCTCCGCCTTAAGGCCCGCTTTGTGAAGCTCATAGACAAAACAAGATTCGTAGGCCTTTTCAAGCAGTCCAGGACCAAGCGTTTTGTGCACTTTATATGCACAATCAACGATGATGCGTGCAATTTCTTCTTCACGATCAGAAAGACGCGTTGTCGACTTCAGATAATAACGATTCATAGCTACTGTGTGTTAGTTTATAATGGGAATAGAATTAATATGGTCTGATCAAAGATATTTTCTATCTGTAAAAAATCCAATTGTGAATAACAGATTATTTTTTCATCTTTCAATTTTTTAACCAGTCCATTGCTCAAAGTTGTCATAAAGTGATTCATAGTATTTTTAGTACCCTTCGAGATCTTCGTGTTCTTCGTGGTAAAGAATACATTGTCATTACCCTTCCGAGTCTTCGCGCACTTCGTGGAAGGAAAGTAATAAGCAGTTCGTTTTAGCGCAATAGAAAGCTTCTTCCTGTTTATGCTTACCCATTTTCATTAGCTTCGCCGCGTATCAATCTCTGAGTAATGCCACAACTCGTTGCTGTAATGCACACTGATATCGCAGGGTACACTGCGATCACTGAGGATAATGATGCCCTTGCCCTGAGTTTCAATGCAAAGCACAGGCAAGGCGTGAAGGAACTTATCGCAAAGCACCAGGGGGTCCTGCAGGAAATCGTTGGAGACGGAAGCCTGAGCTATTTTCCAAGTGCTTCAGATTGCGTCCAATGTGCGATAGAGTTGCAGTTGTTTTTCAGGACAGTTCCAATAGTGCCGGTACGTATCGGTATGCATATCGGAGAGATCAGGGGTGAAAAAGATCTGATTTATGGGAATCCTATCAATGTCTCGTCGCGGATTGAATCCATTGCAGTACCCGGCTCGATCCTTTTGTCCAGAAATGTCATAGACAGTATTTCCAAGAGGTCGAATTTGTCATTTGTTTCATTAGGCATGTATTCTTTTAAGCACGTAGATCAGCCAATTGAAATATGCGCGATTTCCAACGAGGGAATTGTCGTTCCTACGAGAGAACTTGTCACGGGAAAATTAAAGCTCTATGAGAGACAAGACATTATCGTGTTTGACGAATGGGACGACAACGAATTGGTACGCAGGTTACCTGATTCAAAATTGATTTGTCAACAGGCTGTTTGTAGTTATGGTTTCATCAATTACAACTACAGCAAACTCCGTTTATTTCTCAAAGATGGAGGGAAATTCCAGTGTATTTTTATTCATCCAGAAAGTACTGCGATTCAGGTCGCACCTGAAAGACATGAACGACAATTAGGAGCGGGGCAGGATGTGGCATATATCCAGGGTCAACTTCATCTGTCATTTCATAAAATGCAAACTCTTGGAACCGGTGTATTATTTAAACTTACTCAACACCTGCCCGAACCAATCATGACATTTATTGATCCTGATGCAGAGGATGGTGTATTGTTCATTACACTGAGCGGATTCCGTATGGACTTACATGCCCGTCCAAGCTTTGTTCTTAGAAAAGAGACTCATCGAAAATGGTTCATGTTCTACTATCAGAGTTTCATGAATCTTTGGGATAGCGAGTCGTCTTTGAATATCGACTTTAATAAAACATGGGAAGAAAATCTGCAGTGACCAGGGCTTTGATGACAAATCGATGCTCGCTGCTGTTAACTCCCAATTTGTTTTAGTACTTCAAAGAGTCTCTCCATCATTGACTCATGAATGTCGAGATGAAAGACAAAGCGCACAGTATCCGCTGACATCGGCGCGGCCAGCACACCATGATCTTCAAGTTTTCGGATGAACTCTTCTACAGAGTTGTCTCCTGCCAGACGAAAGATGACAATATTGGTCCCACCTGGAAGTACTTCACTCACATACTCCTGCTTCTGTAAAAATTCAGCAACAGATTTCGCTCTTGAATTGTCTTCACGAAGTCTTTCGATATGATGATCCAGTGCATAACTCCCTGCCGCCGCAAGAAAGCCTGCCTGGCGCATACCTCCACCCAAAACTTTACGCACTTTACGCGCATGCTTTATTTTTTCGGCAGAACTACAGAGTACTGAGCCAACTGGTGCGCCAAGTCCTTTTGAGAGGCATATTGAAATCGAATCGAAGAGCATACCATAGTGAAGAGGACTTTCATCGGTTTCGACAAGGACATTGAAGAGACGAGCGCCATCAAGATGCATGAACAAGCCACGCTCTTTGCATAGATCATGGATAGGTCGAATTTCTTTCAGAGTATAGTAAGTTCCTCCTGCGCGATTGCATGAATTTTCCAGAGATACCAGCTTACTTGTAGGATACCAGTCCTTTTCCGGTTTGATTGCATTTGCAATTTGTGATGCAGTGAGCTTTCCATCCTGTCCCTGTAAGATATTGATATGGATGCCGGAATTAAATGCATAGCCACCAAGTTCATAGAGATAAATATGGCTTGTGATATCACAGATCACTTCATCCAGCGGCTGGGTAAGAATTTTCAGAGCAATCTGATTTGTCATTGTACCTGAAGGGCAAAAGAGTGCTGCTTCATGGCCAAACATCGCTGCGATTTTTTCCTCTAATGCCGCGACTGTAGGATCCTGTCTGAAGACATCGTCACCAACCTCTGCTGTCATCATTGCATGGAGCATGCCAGGAGTAGGCTTTGTAACTGTGTCTGAGATGAGATTGATGATTTCCATCCGTGAGGTTTTGAAGCAAGATAGTGAAGGAGGAGCTTCGGGATTTTTCCATCCGAACGTTTCGTTTCTGTAGCGTTTCAGTTTGAAAGAGCGCATGGTTTTTTTGCGGTCTTTGCCCGCCCGGCCATTTGTCGTTCGGACGGGCGCCATAGTGTGATATGACTCTGCGTGAAACTGAGACACTACCTTCGTTTCCTTGAGTGTGGACATTCAGATGCGAAGCCTATCTTGGCCTTAATGAAATTTCTGATCATACAGACAGCCTTTATTGGCGATGTGATCCTGGCTACTGCGGTTCTTGAAAAACTCCATGCACATTATACGGATGCGAAAATCGATTTCCTTGTTCAGAAAGGAAATGAATCTTTGCTGACAGGGCATCCGTTTCTGCATGCTGTCATTGTCTTTGATAAAAAACAAAGCAAGCTTCAGTCTTTGTGGAAGCTCATCGCACGGATCAGAAAGCAACGCTATGATGTCGTAGTGAATTTGCACAGATTTCTTTCATCGGGAATTATCACTGTCATGAGTGGTGCGCAAAAAACGATTGGGTTTGATAAGAATCCTATGTCGAGATTATTTTCCATGCGTATCAGGCATGATATTTCTATCTCCGGCACGTTGCATGAGGTGCAGCGAAATTTATTGTTGATCACTGCATTGACCGATGAGAATCTCAATGTGCGACCAAGACTTTACCCTTCTATTGAGGCTTTTGAGAAAGTGCGTATCAGTGAAGAATATATCTGCATTGCTCCTGCATCGATCTGGCACACGAAGCAATGGCCTGCCGCGAAATGGATTGAGTTGATTGATGTATTGGAAGATCGGTTTCTGGTTATTCTATTAGGTAGCAGACAGGATAAAGAGTTGTGTTCAGAAATCAAAGAAAAAGCCAGCCCAACGCGTGTAAAAATTCTTTCCGGCGAACTTTCACTTCTTGAATCCGCTGCACTCATGGCCGGAGCAAGGATGAACTTTGTAAATGATTCCGCTCCTATGCATCTGGCCTCGGCAGTAAATGCGCCGGTCACCGCGGTTTTTTGCTCGACTGTACCTGCCTTCGGATTTGGGCCATTGTCTGACAAGTCATTCACTGTAGAGACAAAACATGAACTTGATTGCAGGCCATGTGGTCTGCATGGTCACCGCGCTTGTCCGAGAGGACATTTCAGATGTACTGAGATTGATGTGCGTATTGTAACGGGTGATCTTTGATGTCGGGCGCCGGGGATTACATTGCCAAACCCGAAAAGACCTATAGGGGTGTCCTGAGGCAGTTGAATATCTTCGATTCCATGTTTGAGTTCGCACCATGTTGATTTGCAGACCTCAGCGAGACTTGTCTTGATGCAGCTAGGAATTGTCAATTTTTAAATGGAGCTCTAAAAGTGTTTATTTGGCACTTCACCCCTACCCGTGACAGGAATAAATGAGCCTCTAGAGGGTATAGTCAATGATATGAGAATGTCAACAAGACTTCAACAATGAGAACTTTATAAAAATGTTTTTACATAGGGGGTTACAAAGTTTCATTTCTCTCATAAACCAGTGGGAAGTCTCTAGTTGTTCTTTCACCCCCTTGAAGGACTTCATGGTGGGTAAGATTCATGGATCGATGTGCGATGAATTCAATAAATATAAGCACATTGGTCTAAATACCAAGACGTTATGAACCTAGATATAAAACTGATAACCTAGATATAAAACTGATTCAAGAAACAAATTTTCTTATCTATCAGTGAGATTAGTTTGGCTGCGTTAGGGATTGGTGTGGCGAAATGATGAGTTTCATGAAATTATCAATGGGTAATTTCGCAAACGCATATTGAATGATTTTTTACTTAAACTCATTTTTTATGAAAACTTACGATGTTACGTTCAACCAACTTACACTACCTGCAAGTAGTGCGCCAATTTACTTAATTGTTTTAGTTTTATTGTTTGCCACAAGTTGCGCAAGGGATCCCGAAGTTATTCCGGATGCAAGAGCTTCTGAGATTAAACTCAGAACAACTGATGATGAACAACTTATTGGAGCAGTGGTGGATTTCTATGGAACATTTGACATCAGTGCGATACTATCATACTCTGAAGGTCAAATTGATAGCGCCTTGGCTACACCTAGTACAGCAATTGCATTTGTTGAAACTACTTCATCAATGACTGCAAGTGAATGTGTGTATCTCGTTTCTAACATCCAGAGTTTAATATTGGATATCACTAATGCATCCGGTGAAGCACACACGGCTGAAGTACTCTTAAATGCAACTGAAGAAATTCTGATTGGAATATCTGGGACTGCTAGTTTAGCGACACCTTGTTATGACGCATGGAAGGACAGACAATTGGATGTAACGGATGCTTATTTGTCACAAATGTTGCGGTCAAGAACAGCAGGTGAATCAGTAAATTATACAGTTCAATTTTTGTATGCGACGGCAGTCAATTATGCCATGTGGGCAAATTGTATGAATAGTACATACCCTTAACTTCTGCCAAGCTTGTTAAGCAATCCTATTTGACAAAAGATATTAATAAATACAATAAAATTTCATGTTATGACCACATTCAAGTTTTTACTCACAATGCTCTCACTGAGCATATTGATTTCTTGCGATGTAACAAATGGGCAACAATCACAAAAAGATTTTGGAGTTAGGCTAAGGAGTTTCAGTGAGCAAACGCTAAGAACCATTGCTCAAGATTCTAATTTTTACAACTATAAACAAGCAGTGCTTCAGAGTATGGCGTATATCGCTGAAGGAAAGTATGATGAAAGCTATGCTAATGCTCTTGTCGGCTACCTACAACAAAATCCATCAGCTGACATTTGTAACATACCTAATGCGGCTTCATCCTTGCCTTATTGGGTTGAATACAAGGCTATTGAATGTTTAAACTTCAAATCCGCAAGGACACTTGGTGAAACTTATACGGGGATATGGGAACTTGATGAAGAAACAAGGAAGAAACTCGATCTTATATTTGACCAATACTATCCATCATTTAGAACTAGAATTGGAGAAATTAGAGATAGCGCTATTGATTAACGATTAAACTGTTCACTATGAAAAACCTACGATTGATTTATTTAGGGGCAATCTTCATAATCACAATTTCCTATACTGTAGCCGATTGTTATGGAAATTGGTTACATGCATGGGATACTGCAACGGCAAATTACCAATCGAGTCTAGCAGATTGCAATGCGGACTGGTGGATGGGACCAACAGCAGTTTTAATGTGTAGATCAGAGGCAGGTGCCATTTATGATGGAGCGATAAATGTGGGCGCTGATGCATACGATTGTTGCGTGCAAAACTGTTAAAAACCACATCCTGTATCGCTAAATGTAATTCTAGAAAGCCCATCTGATCCGGATGGGCTTTTTTTCATTCAGGTGGCTCAAACCTCTATAGAAGTCAAATTGTGAATATGGGTACATTTATGCTACAACTCGCTGTAAGCGTACGGTGATCCACGTCTTGTAGGAACCACTCCAACCCTGTAAACTTACCCACAAAAAAACGACGATGTTATACACAACGTGAATAACGCTGTTGGTAAATAAATACACAGAGTATAGCAATCCCAGAACAATTACGTCTTTCATTTGTCCAGGAGAAAGAAACAATACACCCAGCAGATGTAGAGCGCGAAGTGGAAGTTATTGAAAGAAGGAAACCCCAAAAAGGAAAACATCCAGTACGGCAAGTATTACCTTCTCATTTACGCAGACAGATCGTTGAGTTGTATCCTGAGGGATATCAAGAGGGCATGAAGCGCATTGGTACGGAAAAGACAGAGGTATTGGATTATACACCTACGCAGCTTTATGTAGTAGAGTATCTCAGGCACAAATACATTGCGATAGACACACAATGGAAGGAGCAAATCTTAATCGGCCAATTACCATTCAGGGCAATTGACAAAGGCATAGCAGGCCCCGGACTTTTGAGTCAGGTGTATACAGACAAATACGTCGATCATATACCTCTGCACCGCCAATGTCAACGCTATGCACGCCAAAAACGTGACGATACCAAGCTCCACAATCGTAGGATGAGTGGAAAGGGCTGTGATCTTTTAGATCCGTTGCATGAAATTCTGAAGAAGGACACACTGGCATCGGACTATCTGCAAGTAGATGAAAGTGGCATCCTTGTATTGACCAAGGATAAACCAGAAAGCAAAGTGAAGGGCTGTATGCAAATCTATCATGCAGTGAACAAAGGACTCTGTTTCTTTTTATACACGCAGACTAAGGAAAAAGAAAATCTGATTGCGAATCTGAAAACATAGCATGGCAACCTTCAGGTAGATGGCAATGTCTCATATGAAGAAATCAAGAAGAGCTATCCCCAGATCACAGTCTCGCATTGCATAGCTCATGCAAGAAGGAAATATGAACAGGCTTTGGAGAATGATCATGAGCGTGCCTCGCATGTCATGACAGAAATTCAAAAACTCTATGATATAGAACGTCTTGCCAGAGATGAATTGTTGGATAAAGAAGCCATCGAATTATTGCATAAAGAACAATAAGGTCCAATTCTGAAAGATCTCAAAGAATGGCTCGACAGGGAGTATGAAAGGGTATTACCCAAAAGTGCAATTGGAAAAGCAATGGCATATACCCTTAAGCGGTGGAAGGGGTTATGTGAGTACTCTTACCAATGGAAATCTACTGATCGACAACAACCAGGTCGAGAATCTGATACGTCCTCTCGCTCTGAGAAGAAAAAACTACTTTGCAGGATCGCACGATGGTGCCAAACGCGCCGCTTTATTTTATTCACTATTTGCCACCTGCAAACTCAATGGCATTGATCCGTATTGGTGGATGCGCGATGTGCTCATGCGTATCCAGGATCACCCAATCAATCGCCTGCGAGAGTTACTCCCTACAAAAAATTATCAGTTCATGTACCGGCAGCAGGGAATGTAGTTCACCGCACGCTTACAAATAGCCGATTCTATATACAGTTGTTTAGTAGTGATCGTTTTGTTGCCTAGCATTGAATTGTTCTCACGGCGAAAATTCTTCGGTTAAATTGGCTTTGATGGCACTTATCTTTCTTGGGGGTGTCATTAGGGGTGGAGAGATTTAACATATTTTTAACAAGCCGAATCTTTTGATATCTGACTTTCCCCTTCATTTTTGCAGAACCTTTAGGTTATTTACTTAAGAGGTTATTACATGACATCTGCTTAGTTTCATAAAAATGCCTTATTCACCTGTTCTTAAAATGCCTTATTCACCTGCAACTCGTGAGAGGTTTATTAAGCGCATGTCCATGCTAGAACAGATATTATTTGATCTAACCAGCGCAGTTCTTTCCAATCCTAAAGTTCAAAGTATCGTCGCTTCTACATGGAAGGCTTGTCGTTCAATAGCTTCCAAAATCAAAGGAGATAAGAATAAGAAGCCCCTGTAACATGTGTATTCTAATCTCAAAAGATAAAATTGTAGTCTGAGATGATACAATATCAGTGATCTCTACTCCATTGGCATGGAGCTTATCTAACAATGCTACCGTAGCTTTTGGCACTTCTTCGCTTTGGAGTAGGTAACATAGAAACCCTATCACCTGTACCTACATAAATCGTACAACTTCTTTCTCTTCTTCGCAGAGAGCATCTCCATTTGATTTTCCAGGTTTGCGACATCGGTAATTTTGAGGTATCTGTCTTTTCTCATGGGAGTAGTTAAGTAAAACTTTTTGTGGTGGGTATCGTTTGTCATCTTCAGCGACTGACTTTCACCCTGTAATTCTCGCCCTATCGGCTAGTTCTTTTCTCATCTTTGCAACTATTGTACTTGGTCATAGCTCCGGTCTAACTTTGTTTTGGAGTATCTGTCTTTGTCTTCTTATACTTTCAGGTTTTCATATTTTTCTCATTGCGTCATAGAGTCTATCAAACTCATGCTTCTCTATCTTATGGGTTACTACACCATACATAAGATAGCAATAGATGAAGTCATTTCTGGCTTGTGGGAAATCCTCTAAGATTCAAAATGTCGTGGCATTCTTAATTTGTTATGGTAGCTAAGAGTGGTTGCTTGTGAGTTTCCTAGGCTCCCTTTAGGGCGAGGGGTAAATTGTAAAAGCCGGTTTTTAGAGGTTCCCTTAAAGGAAGAGTCTGCCGGTCCTATTCCAAACAGCGTGAAGTGTCACCGCCAAGTTATTAAAAACTCGGTTTTCTTTCATCTTTGCCCGTTCATTCATCTAAGAGAGATCGCATGGCGAAAGTAGTGGCTGTACTTGGGGCTGGAATTCAGGGATGTTGTGTGGCCCTTGCACTCACGAAACTGGGATTTCAGGTCAGGTTGTATGACAAAAGCACTGCGCTGATGAATCGGGCCAGTGCAAATCAGGAAGGAAAAATTCACCTCGGATTTGTCTATGCACGTGATGCCAGTATGGTCACGGCAAGAAAAATGATTGAACATGCATGGCAATTTGCGCCAGCCATAGAATCACTTGTCGGAGGTGAGATGGATTGGGAGCCCCAATTGTCCAAGCGATTCTATTGCGGGATACATCGCGATTCTTCACTTTCACTTGATGAGCACTACTCGCATTTCCATGCATTGCAGCGAATCTATGAGGAGATTTCGTCAGAGAAAGAAGGCAATTATCTCGGACGAAAACCAAAATACATCTGGAATGATGAAGCCTCTTTCACATTCAGTGGGTCCAGCATGCTACACGCTGTCCGATCAGAAGAGACGGCAGTGCACGTAGGTTGGTTACGAAGTATCATTGTCAAAGCTATTGAAGGAAATGCGAGTGTCATGTCCTTTACCGGACATCAGGTAGATCATGTCTGCAAGCCCGACTCTTAAAAACCAGATTGATTACGACAACTCTCAACTGAATGGAGATTGACATGTCTGCCCAAAAAAATAAATCCTCTGACTGGCTCGAATCCTGGGATCCAAATGCCGAGGGAAAGTGGGAGTCGAAGATAGCGTGGAAAACTCTATGGGTCACTACGTACGCCCTCACTTTAGGTTTTATGAGTTGGTTCTTGGTCTCTGCTTTAGCGCCAAAACTCAACAATCTGGGCTTTGATTTAAGCAAGAAGGAGCTCTACTGGCTAGCAGCCATGCCTGGACTTGCCGGTGGTGGTCTGCGTTTAATT
>JANNQA010000122.1:0-3196 GCA_031400515.1 Bacteroidota bacterium | reverse complement strand
CAGGCAATCCGGTTAGTGTATGTATAGGATCACTCGGACAAAGGGAACCAACAGCGCTGATCGTGGCAGATGGCAATGGATGAACGATGAGATCCATTTGATCTACACTCAGGCAGGTATCTTCTGCAACAGTCAATGTATATGTAATCGTACCGGAGAATCCTGGAGGTAAATTGACCACTGGTGTTGGCACATCCGGATTGTCCAGAAATACGTCTCCGCCATTCGTACCAGTCCATACATATGTTTCATTCCCGTGATTGCCGATGCTGCTCCCGAATAATTGCACACCCTCATCACCTTCACATGCCGCTATATCCGGTCCAGCCTCTGCTTCGATTGCGCACGGTGGTGATGCACCACAATTCAGGAATGGGGCTGCGGAATCTGTCCATTCCAGGATAAAACCTGCGGTAGTACCCAACCAATTATCGATCATGAGGTAAAAACCCTGACCGGGCTCTACGACTAAGGTGCTCACAAAACCATCACCTGAACCCGGGCCTTCGCTGAAATCCGTAGCACCCATCCCCATACCTGTTTCGGGACAGAAACCACATGCTGCACTTGAAGAAGAACAGCGGATTGGAGAGCCCAGATCTGAGCAATTCACATCCGGACCGAACAATGCCCAGTCATAATCTTCACCTAAGCCGCCTTCGGGATGAATAATAAAGCCCAGTACTAAACCCATCGGAGCGCCGGGGTTTATTTGGAAATAAAACCATGCTGAGTTTTGCTCGAGTACCGTAATACATCCCTCGTCATTGTCCGGATCTGCAAAATCATTATGTCCAGGTCCCATCGGATTGAAGTCGAGGTTTGCGTTGCTACACACTACTACTGCTGCCGAACAGTCATTTATCTGCGCCTGGCTGCTAAATGGTAATATGAACAATACAATTAAAAGAGTAAGGGCTGATTTCATTCACTTCTGCTTAGTCATTGTGAACCAAGGTAAGGAGAAAGGACAGTCCTTCAGTTCTCAGTCCGCAGCTTGCCCGAATCCGACGTAGGAGGGGGAGGGTCTTCAGTCCAGCAGTCTCCAATCCGGTAGTCTCAGTCTTAAGGGACATTTCATCATTTCATCATTTACTCATTTCCTTTAGCTACAAATTTCCTATCACGTCCTTATACCCTCTTCCAATCGGAATTGACACTCCATTCACCTCAACTGTCTCTACTGTATAGGATTCAATCTTGTTCAGTGAAACGATATATGACCGGTGGATCCGTTTGAAGAGATTAGCAGGTAGCAGAGCCTCAATCTCATGAGTACTCATTTTTGAAATGTACTCTTTCGTAGTTGTAATGATTTTGACGTATTCACGTTGACTTTCGATGTATGCAATCTCGGAGAATAAAATCTTCACTTTCTTTTTCTGCACATTGAGAAATATAAAATCCCGTGCCTCGGGACTTTCGGTTGGTTTCTGCTTTACATGTTCTGCTGTCCTTACTTTATTTACCGCAGTCAAAAAGCGCTCAAATTCAAATGGCTTGAGCAGGTAATCTGTGACATTGAGATCGAAACCCTCAACAGCGTATTGATGATATGCTGTCGTAATGATCACGGTAGGGGGATTGAGCAGGGTCTTCAGAAAAGCCATCCCTTTTAGCTTAGGCAGATGAATATCAAGGAACATCAGGTCGACATGATGATTGCGCAAATACTCAGTTGCAAGAATCGCATCTTTAAATGAGCCTTGCAATACGAGAAACGGTACCTGAGAAACATAATCCGATAGCACTTTTACAGCCAACGGCTCATCTTCCACGATGATACAGTTGATCTTAGACATGCGTTGCGAGATTTATTTTTAACGTGGCTGTAAACACTGAGTCGCCTTGTAGTACCGAAAGGTTGTAATCCTTATAGAGCAATTCAAGCTGACGTCTCAGATTGGAGAGACCGATACTTTCCTTTACCGGCTCTTCTACATGAAAACGTTCAGTAGAATTTCTTACAACCAACTCCAACATCCGCTGACGCACAGAAAGATGGATATCGACAAATGGTTGATGTCTTGTTTCAGAAACGCCATGCTTGAACGCATTTTCAACCAGAGGAATTAATAACAATGGCGGTATCGCCTGTTTCATATCCTCAATGTCATAGTTAAAATTGATCCGCAGAGATTCATCATAACGCAATTTTTCCAACGCAATGTAGTCAGTGATAATTTTGAGTTCATGCTCTATCGCGATAAATGCACCACCGGCTTCATAAAGCATGAAACGCAAAATTTTAGACAGGCGAAGGATGGACTCCGGCGCAAGGTCAGACTTATCTCTTGCCAATGCATAGATATTATTCAGCGTATTGAATAAAAAATGCGGATTCGTTTGCGACTTGAGATAGTTCAATTCCGCTTCCTGTTTTTCAATACGCAGTTGCTGCGCCGTCTGTTTTAATTTTCTATAATCGTATGTATACTTGATCACTCCAAAAAATAGCACCGACATAAAAGAACATGGGGCATGATAGGAGACCCCTTCCATGACCGAGGGGTGTACCCGCAATTCAAAATACAGATGTAACTGTATGAGCAGGTGCCTCCAGCCATAGAAGACAAACGAATACACCATCGCATGGGCAAACAACAGTACCGGTGCAATCAGGATTCTTTTCCACGTGAATTTGATAAAGGGCAGCGTATACTCGAACAGAATGAAGTTGACGACAACGAGATAACTGATCAGCCAGAAACTATTCACAACACGTTGGGGAAACGTCTCATACTCACTGACTAATTCGCCAAAGACCGAGAGTAAAAAATAGGCAAGCCCGATCCACAAATAGAGTTTTACCCGGCTTCTATCAATCGACAACTTCATTCGGTAAATTATCCGATAAAGTTCAGCAAATCTTTCTCTTTTGGTTTTGCAGTCTATGGAAGTGAGGTTTGGGTACATGAATACTCCGGATTGGTCAACTAACAGCAATCGACTTTCCGATTGTTGATTCGAATCCGCTTGTCATCCTGAGCGATCCCACCTTAGTTGAGAGAAATGTTCGAGAGCAATGAAAAAACACGAATTGAGAGACGGAGAGCCTTTTATTACAAACAGGATTTCTCGACTCGTTCCCTTCGACATGCTCAGGGCAAGTTTGCTGCGCTCCTCACTCCCTCGAAATAGACAAAGGATATGCATTCCGTCATCCTTCGACTCGCTTCACTCGCTCAGGATGACA
>JANNQA010000091.1:0-23165 GCA_031400515.1 Bacteroidota bacterium | reverse complement strand
ACCACATCAGCAATACCTGCGTGACGTGTTGCGATCACGGGCACTGCACAACATCCAGCTTCGAGAATACTCACAGGTGTCCCTTCAGAATCTCCATCTTTTGGAAAGGAGAGTGGGTGGGGAATAATGGAAGGCGGCGATTCGAGAATGTATTATTCCAGGCAGATGTTGAGAAATCCCTTGAGTTGATGTGTTGTTATCGCAAGCCAGAGGAACACATTCTTACTCCCGATCAATTTGCCCAATAAGCCTCGCTTCCCTAATACAGCTTTTGATTGTTTGTAAAATGCATAGAGATCGCACCTGGCCTGAAGCAGGTAGATGTATGGGTACTTTCGTTTGATAGCTGGCGTAATGACTTTTTTGAAATAGCGCTGCTTTACTTGTGCTGCATAGTCCGGTCGCCTTACGCGAAGACGCGTATATCGCAGGAAGTACTTGTTGAATAAATAGTGGAGCGTTTCTAAGTCCATCTCAGGATCCGATAGAGCATGATGCAGGATGCGCGAGCGTAATGCCAGCGATGACACTAAGATGTCAGGATATGGGATATCGCTGATTTGTCCGCTGCTTCTTTTGCATTTGATCGTATGTGCCACTGGAGCTATCACACCTTTAAATCCCGCGACCAACATGCGAAACATCAGGTCGTATTCCTGGTGGCGTTTCAGACTGGAGTTCCACCCATCTACAGCGCGTATCGCTTCAGTATTCCAAAGAATCGAAGAGGTAAAGCCCAGACCACCACCTCCCAGGAAGAGGCCTTTCCAAATGTGATTGACAACTGTGATTTCCGATTCGCGACCATCTACTGCTCTTTCGACTGCAGGACTGGTAATAAATCCTGCACCTGAATCAATATATCCCAGCTGATATTCTATTTTCCTGGGCAACAATAAATCATCACCATCGAGAAATTGGATCCATGTTCCTTTGACTTCACGAAGTCCTCTGTTGCGTGCATGGGGTGCTCCTCTATTCGGTTCTTGTAACACGCGAATGATCTGTCCATACTGCGCCTCAAGCTCCCGGGCAATCTGCAGTGTTTCATCTCCGGAATGGTTGTCGATGATAAGTACTTCGATGGGAAGATGTGTCTGATTGAGTACAGAATGCACCGCACGTGCTAAGAAAGGACCTATGTTAAACGCTGGAATAACTACACTGACTGAAGACATTAAATTCCTTTACTAGAGTATGACAGTGATGCCTCGCTGTAATATTAGAGAATTCTTAGAGAAACAGAGAAAATAGATAGGATGGGTGTATGGCTGATTGCACAGATAGACTGGTCTTTTTGTCATTCCGAGCGAGGAGTTTGACGACGAGTGGAGGAATAAAAAGGCTAGGACTCGCGGGGGGTATTATTGGACGTTGGGGTATTTACCTCCGGGCCAAAGAGTCGTATTTTTCATGCGGCACCCAGTCACACGCTATGTCAGTGCGTTCTATTCAAGATTGCGCCAGGGAAGACCGAGATATAATAATTTGTGGTCGGTTGATGAAGAAAGGGCATTTGCGAAATTTACTCATCCATCAGATCTTGCTGAAGCACTGACTTCTCCTAACGATGAAATTAAATCTGATGCAGTAGAGGCAATGAGAAACATTGGTCATGTAAGGTCATTCGTGTCACGATGGTTGATAAGTCCCGAAAACCTCCAGTCCAAAATTCGGCAAATAGCGTTTATCGGATTTCAGGATCAACTTGAACTGGATTTTAAAAAATTTAAAACTTGGTTAGGACTACCAGATGATCTGATATTACCAACAGCTGATATTGAAACGCATCGCACTCCATTGCATTTGGACAAGACTCTCAGTGATCTTGCAAAGCGTAATCTTGAAACGTGGTATAAAGATGATTTCATTTTGTACGATATGTGCTGTAAAATATCTAGTGCGAGGTTTTAGTTTTTCGACATCGATTGTTCTAATCTGGATGCTGAATTCTGTCCGCGTATTTCGGATCTGAAGCAAGAATTTTAATCCTAATATCAAGTCGATGGTTTATTACTTATCGGGAAAAAACATCAGTACCCACTTCGATGCATGTTTACTCATTTTGATCGCCTTCTCTGGATTTACACCCATTCTTACCAGTTGAGACACAAGATGCAATCTTGGGATATACACACCAGGTAAATTAAGATGTCGTTTGATTTCTATGACGCCTTTTATATTCCATTTTGAATTGAGATATTCCTCAGAAGCCAGCAGACGGGCATTATTTTTTCTGAACATGTCCCGATACCCTGTTGTCGGTTCCTTTGAGTTATGAAGAATGACGACATCTGGTGTTATGGCAAATTTCCACGTTCCATGTTTTTGATGTTTCAGGTAGAAATCGAGATGTTCACTGCCAATCTTATAAAATGGGTCCCAGGGTATCTGCCGCAGGCACTCAGTGCGGAAGAGTGTACTATTGGGAATGAAGTCATAGACATAATAACTCAGCTTGCCGGCTGACATTTTCTTCGGTTTCTGGCGGATATCCTTCACGACATACTTGCCACTGACAAATAAATTTGTGGCTCCGCAACGTTGCTTCCCATTGTCGTTCCATACTCCCGAAATTCCCCCCAAAGACGTGTTCTGTTCCATAATGAGCAACAGATCCCCGATATTCTCAGGCACGATTTGATCGTCATCAAGCATCAACAGATATTCAGTGGTACATTGATCAACGATCGCATTACGTCCTGCAGATATACCGGTATCAAAAGGCAGTGTAATAAGTTGCATGGGAAGAATTTTACGATATGTTTCGTACACCTCGCGTTTTCCTGGTGTGATATTACCATCATCCGCAACAATGACAGCATGGAATCCTTTATCCACGAGTGACGCCAGGCAGGAGGCCAGTTTTTGCTCCCGGTTAAACGTCTTGATACCACATGATACGCGGGAATCCATACTTAACCAGGCTTGAGGAGAAGGGTGAAACGATATTTGTCCTGGAATTCATGGATCCCATAGTCCAAGAGCAAATCCGACTTCATGATCATGCCGTAAAAGAAATACAACATTGAGGATTCTGATCGATGCAATTTGGGATCAGAGACTTTGAGATGGATCTTAGAGCCAAAGAAGCGCAGGCTTTTATTGACTACTGTAGAAATATTGGCTATAGTACTGGAAGGCAGATTTTGTTGCACATACATCCTTTCAGGCTCTTTGTACAATTCTACAGAGATCAGCTTGTTCGGATTGCATTGCAATAAATGCATGATCTCGCCAATACATTTACGGCGTTCAAAGGGATCCATTCCCTTTGGACAGACATATTCTACAGCTTCAAGCGCACGATTGAGCGGTCTTTTTTCTTGTGTGAAGAATTCACCCCAACGTTGTTGACGAATGACATGTTTTTTGGACAACGTTTCGTAAACAATCATATCCTCCCACCACCATTTCATGAAGACCTGCTTTAGGCCGGCGGGATGCCACTGATGATAAATGGGATTGATTTGTTCCTCCAACCACACATAAGTCAATCCACTTGCTGCCAGTCTACGAGCAAAATCTGTGTCTTCAAATCCCCAGATTTTATAATACTCATCATACCCACCAATCTTTCTTACCCAATCCAGATGTACACAGTGAAAAAGGCCGAGCGTACTAGGCTTGGTCAATGAAAACTTTACAGGGAGAAGCGAGAGCTGGGTAAAGTCAGAGAATGCTTTGGGAAGCAGGAATGCTTTGCAGAATATCTGTGACTGTCTATTACAAATTGAAATCAAGTGGGTAAGGACATTTTGGCTATAAATCACATCTACATCAGCACTTAAAAAGTACTGCCCTTTTGCGTTTTGTATTCCAATATTCAAGGCATGAGCACGATTCCAGACCTTCCCACGTGTATCGCAAAAGAGATAGACGCAAAATGGATAGTCGGTGCATAATTCAGAGACACTTGCGCTGATGGATGCTTCAGAGCCATAGTCTACCAGGATGAGTTCGAAATCCTGAAATACCTGATTCCTGAGCGAGTCAAGGAAACGCTTTACACGTGGTAAATCTCTGTTACGATATCCTGTGACCAGACTGAGTTGTGGCGACATACTTTATATAAAATTACACCGATCGCTGTTTTATAAACCATCTTTTACCTGGCCTGCCGATGAGTATACGTTTCAGAGACAAAAGCATGCCGGCGAATTTTTTTCTAAGAACCGCATCTCTCCGGCGTTTGATTGAGTTTTCTGCGAAACGGGTGCTTACATTTCTGATTCCGGTGTACCCTATGAAATCGAGAATCGATTCACGGCAACTCACAATGTTGAAATCCGCAAGGTCTACCACTTTTACATATTCAGGCAGCCTTGACTTAAGGGCGCTTGTCTGTTGAGTGTAAGATGTCCAGTATAGGTGCAATGCTTTCTCCTTATTGTGAGTATCAAATTTTGGATATGCTTTGTCCCATCTGGTATCATACTTCCATGTTGTGCCATCGTGTATGGTCCAGTGGTTTTTGGATTTTGTCCATTTCAAATAGCTCTGCACTACTTCTTTCTCTGGTCTTTGCATACAGATAAAACGTACATCCGGATACCGCTTGATAATCGCATCCACATAGTTGATATAATACATGCCGATATCTCCAATCCATTCAAACTCTGGATTGTTCTCAGTAAGTTGATCTATCCAATTGAGAATGTATTCTTCATCGCCTTCCCATGCGAATGGAGTTGCTCGCATGTGATGTTCGAGACGGCCTTCATGAAATACACGAACACGGTCTTGAGCATTGAGAAACGCACTGAGTGACGTCGTGCCGCAGCGCCCTGTACCGAAACCAATGATGAGATGCTTTTTCACAACTTGAGTGCGTATCAGTGATATTATTGAATTCTATCTGTGCATCATCAAAAGAAAGGTTACTTGCGAAAGTACATATTTGAATAACAATTCAGTACGTTACCCAAATGCTGGATAAAGAGACGTATTCCGCAGACTATAGCCGAATGGCGTAAACTGTCCTTCAAAGCGCGCAATGATCCTCGCTCTCTGTATGCTGTTAAGCAGGCCAGGAGAATTCCATTTACTAAAATAGTCCTTGTTGTGGTCAGAAAAAGGGTAGGTGTGTTGAATATAAAGATTCAGAAAACGTCCTATACGAGCCAATGCAGATTCCGGATCATGAACAAGCTGTTCGTACGAAACCATACAGAGATTGGTGAGATGCGATCTGTCTCTTTCAAAGATGGAGTGCACTGTGATCCAGTGTCGAAAAAGATCAGAAAGACCGGACTTCGACCATTTCATTGTCGCATAGGATACGGGTATCGGATGCCTCATGAGAACAATAAACTGTGCATTGGGAAACAAAGCCTGTAAGAACCTCGTGCGAATAATGTTCGGTGGTGATTTTTCAATGAGCACTGCCTTGGAAAGATCCCAGTAGTTACTCCATTCAAGAAAGAGTTTTTGGCGATTTTGGTCAGTGAACAATGCATGGGCTTCTGTCATTGCGGCATCATCATTGAAGCCGAATTTTCCAGGACCACCAAAGGCCTTTGCCGGGAGAAATACTGATTGCAAATGTTGTCCCTCATCTTCCGGTACACCTGTATTCGCAAATCCACTGATCGCCTCATGACCTCGTAATACTTTATGCAGGATTGACGTGCCACTCCTGTGCAGTCCGCAGATGAATACCAGTTTGTGTTCAGAAATCAATGTGTATTTGGATTTCAATGCACCTATGCAATGTACTACCTCTCAAGCATCCATTCATATTTAGTGCCTTGTAACGTTTTTGCCACTTCTTCAAAATTGATGATCATTTGGTCGAGAGGGTAGGGATTGATCCGCTGTAGTTTTGGAGCGACAGCATAAAACGGCACTTTCAGAAAGTGGCAGATTTTGGAATAAGCAATTGCGGGATCCTGTTCGACATCGTCTTCATAGTTAAGTGAAAGGCATTGTCTCTTCGACAGGAATTCCTCCATCTCAGCTATGTCAGTACCATATTCATCAAAATTCTTGATGAGTTCATTCGTATCCAGCCTCACTTGTACCATCTGTGTTGATCTGTGGATTCCTAAGTGGTAACGACCTGAAGTCTTTGCCACCATCATGGAGGTTGCATTACGTAAAAAATTCTTTCGCGTAAGAACAATGAAATGAGAGTAGCCTAAATCAAGAATAGCAGTAAGAAACTGTGCTTTCGATATTCCAAGTTCCCTCATGTGCGCGTACTTCATTTCAAATCCATAGCATTTTCGCAAGGTTCCTGCCTCATTCGATCGGATCAACTCTCTAAAGTCAAATTTTGCATGGTGGTCCTTGTATTGAGCGACCTTTCTCTCTTTTAATATCTCACCAGCCCAGAAGATTTGTCGATTCGCTCCGAGCATAAGCCCAAGCACAGAGCTTCCTGATCGACCCGCATGAAACATCACGATTCTTTTCTTTCGAAAGCGACGACAGAAAGGGCCAAGGAGATTTGACAGGAGTGATGAAATTGATTGCCGAACTCGCATGCGTAATTGTGTTTTTCCGGATCCTGGGTTGAATACTGCAATCACCGTTCCAGCATCCATTCGAATTTAGTGCCTTGCAGCGTGGCTGCGACTTCATCAAAATTCAGAATGATCTTATCCAGAGGAAACGGATTCGTACGTTGAAGTTTCGGTGTGACAGGATGTGCCGGCACTTCCAGATAAGCGCAAATCTTATTGTATGCGATCAAAGGATCATTTTGTATATCATGCTCATAGGTCAACAAGAGAAATGGTCGGGTTTGTAATAATTGCTGAATCTCTGCTACATCCTGACTGTGCCTTTCGAGCACCGCAATAAGGTTTTCTGTATTCAATGTGATCTGATGAAGTTGAGCGGTCTTCACATGATTGAGGTGATAGAACCCAGCTGCTGCGGCTACCCGACTTGATGTCTCCCTGCGAAGGATGTTCTGACGCACAAGGACAATAAAATGCGTATACCCCAGATCATCGAGATCAGCGAGAAATTGTTCTTTCGAAATTCCCAAATGGCGTATGTGCATATACTTCATCTCGAATCCATAATTCTCGGGTCCAGCGTGGGATTCCTCTTTTCTGATTACCTCTTTATAATCAAAGTCACGATAGAGCTTTTTATACCTGGCCACTCGTGGTCCTTTGAGGAGTTCACCGGCCCAATAAATGTCAGGATGATCGTCCAGCATGAGGCCCATCAATGCACTACCCGATCTCCCGTTATGGAACATGACGATGCGTTTGGTACGAAATCGTCTGAATACAGGATCCAGTATCGTAAAGAAGAATCGTTTTAGCGGTTTGCGAATACGCATATGCTGAAAAATGATTAAAGGATTCAAAGTAACGAAGTCATTCTCATTTGGTTGATGAATATCAATTCTCTTGTGCGATGAGCGCTTCAAACTCATCCGCCAACAGCCTGGTATAGACTCGGGCACCTGCAATGTTTAAATGACCCGGATCAAACCAATACTTGACATAATTCAGTTGCTCGATATCCGGATGCCCTGTTAGGTTGATCTTATGATTCTCCGGGAGGGCATAGTAGAGACTGACGAGCTCAGGAGTGACAATGCGTTTGATCGGTAAGACACAGATGACGTATACATTGCGCAACTTCATTTCCGCGATGAATTGCTCATACTTCAAAAGAACAACGGGATTGTGCAAATTGGTACGATGCTCATTAAAGATGGTCTCGCGTATTTTGAATTGTCGGCCAATGTATGCAGTATCTCGCAGCAGGAGTTCATGTTTTTCCCGTAGCAATGGGGCTCGTTGGTATTCAGGGAATGTCGTGCTTAGCGGTCGGTAGCCTCGATTTGCTGACGTTGCAAGACGTTGTCTTTGTTTTCCAAAGTATCTCTGCAAGCGTTCCCTTCCCAGACCGATATACATTCTATACCTGAGCATTTCAGAAAGGTAATAGTAGCATTGGGCAATCTTAATGGTCAAAGACACATTTGACGTGAGAATCTGTTTTATCATTCCTCCGATATTCGACACATTGATATAGTATGCGCCACGAGCGGTTTGCCGAAAATCACTAAGAATGGCGATTTCATCATCCAGCTCCAGAAACAGGTACCTGACCTCGTCAATCGACTTTTCATCTTCAAGAAATTGGTCTATCAGGAAGAATTGTTCGTTGAGTAATATCGCGCTGCTCGCCAGCACATACGACCTTGTATAGAGGTTATGCTGTGCATTCAGGCTATCAAACAATACCGGATCAACGTTTCTCTGTGTCCGGCTGGATCCAAAGAATAGAGTGTTTGTTCCTGATTGATAGTGTTTTCTGAATTCACGAAGGTTTTGGAAGTATTCAGGATTTTGCCAGCCGGGAGGCATAAGTATCAGTGCATAAGTATTCGCTCCCGCGAGCAGCGAGATGTATACAACGAACTTTAGAATAAATCTGATCATCAAATTGAAAAATAGATAACGTTTTGTGTGCCCTTAAAAGATAATGATCAATGCAATATCCAAATGCCAGAGCAGTTTCTAAGAAGCAATGCAATGGTCCTACTCAATATGCTTTTTCATGTGAATAGCAAATTCATCCGCAAGCAAGCGTGTATAGATCCTGGCTCCATCGGCATTGAGATGGCCGCGGTCAAACCAGTATTTTACGGCTTTGAGCGATTTGCTCTCGTGTTTCACTTTCATATCGATTTTATGGTCATCAGGGATTGCACGATACAGACTGATGAGTTCCAGAGTTACATGTCTTCTCATCGGCAAGAGGCAAATCACATGGACGCCACGCATTTTCATTTTTGAGATAAAATCCTTGTACTTCTTCAGGACAAGTGGGTTATAAATATCTCCAGGTGTTTGGTGAAAGAGTGAATCAAAAGTATCGAAGTTGCGATGGATGTAGTTTGTATCCCGCAGAAGTTCCTCTCGGACTTGTTGCAATCTCTGCGAGCTTTGGTATGCATCAGATGATACGTTGAGTGGCCTGAAACCTTTGTTGCTCATCTGCAATAATTTGTCTTTGGATCTTCTATCAAGTAATCGCTTCACGCGTTTTCTTGCATATCCCATGTATGCTTTGTGTCGCAACATACTTGTGATGAAGTAAAAGCATTGTCTGATTTTGTAATTCAAAGGACGCCTGGAGATCACAATCTGCCTCAGAATCGGGAACAGGTTCGACGCGTTGATATAGTGTGCGGAACGACCGGAGTACAGATTCTCGCTGTCTATTGATATGTTGTCGTCAAGCTCAAGAAAGACATAGTCGAGATTAAGAGTTGATTTATTGTTTTTGAAAAAATTCTCAAGAAAATAGCTCTGTTCATTAAAAAAAGCTGCACTACTTGCCAATACGTAGGACCTGGTATATATTCCATTGAGAGAATTCAGACTGTCAAATGCGACAGGGTCTACATTGGTAAATGTGCGGCTGGAGCCAAAGAATAATGTATTCGTACTGGATTGCCAGTTGGATTCAAAATATCGGAGATTGTCGGAGTATTGAGAGTTTTCCCATGCATATGGCATCATTGTTTCAACTGCTGAGTTGATGCTCATGATCAGGATGAGGTACGCAATCATTTTCAGAATAAAGCGCCGCATTAGAACTGGAAATAAATAAACGTTTTCTGTGTCCCAAAGAAATTGATGACAGCAAAACCGATCAACAAATAGAGCAACCATCTCAGAAATGTCGGCAGAGGAAGTTTTTCAAGTGCGTGGGCTTTACGGCGTTGAAGCCACTCCATCGATATCATCATCAGGAGCCCAAACCCGCAAATCCCAAAAGTGATGAGGTTTCCTGGATGGACGGAACTGGTGCCATCTCCAAATCCGACCATGCCTGTCAGATATTTCAGTGCTTCCTGCATGTCTTTCGCCCGGAAAAATACCCATGCAATACACGTCAATGAAAAAGTAATAGCAAGTTGAATCAACTCCTTCATGGAAGGAAGAAATTGATGCTGAGCAATAATCTCGGTATGGACCCGATGACGTTTTGCAAGAAGAAGAGGGATATAGTAAGCACCATTTAAAAACCCCCAGAAGACATAGTTCCAGCTTGCTCCATGCCAAAGTCCGCTCAGTGTAAATGTGATGATGATATTTCGGATTCGCGTACGCGTACTGGCATAGCTTCCTCCAAGGGGGATATACACGTAGTCGCGAAACCATGTCGATAAGGAAATATGCCATCGTCTCCAAAACTCTGCCATATCGCGGGAAAAATAGGGATAGGCAAAATTTCGCATCAGTTGAAATCCCAACAGCCTGGCAAGCCCTATTGCAATGTCTGAATAGCCGGAAAAGTCACCATAGATCTGAAATGCAAAGAAGATAATGCCGATGATCAGTGACCACCAATTCAAGTTTAGATAGGAGTCAAAACAATAGTCTGCGATGATGGCACAATTGTCCGCAACGACCACTTTTTTGAAGAAACCCCAGAGGATCTGTCGAAGACCATCTGTTGCAAGTTGCTCATCAAAACGTCTGGGGCGATAAAATTGTGGAAGCAATTGCTTTGCACGTTCGATAGGTCCTGCGACGAGTTGAGGAAAAAAACTCACGAATGCAAAGAACGAAACGATGTCCTTTGTCGGCTCCAATTGCCTGCGATAGACATCAATGGTATAGCTCAGCGACTGAAACGTATAGAAACTGATTCCCACAGGCAACACAATACGCAGTGTCGGAAGATGTGCCTGAAATCCTAGCGATTCAAGTAGGATGGCTGTTGAATCAATGAAGAAATTGAAATACTTGAAAGTGCCAAGCAATCCAAGATTGATGATTAAACTACACCAGAGCCATTGCTTTCTACTCTTTGGATTTTCCGTCGCATGCAGACGGAGACCGAGTAAAAAGTCAAACAGTGAACTAAAGGCAATCAGTGAAAGAAAACGCCAATCCCACCATCCATAAAATATATAGCTGGCGAAGACAATGAAAAGATTTTGTACACGCAGACTCTTGATCTGCCAATAGATCAGAAATACAACAGGCAAAAAAACAAGAAAGGTGTACGAGTTGAAAAGCATGATGACTTCGGTTGTCTCGTCGTTGTGTTTGCGCTAAAGATAGACGTTTCACTTGGGTGGAAAAGCGATTGATGCGGAAGATTGAAGACTGCATCCTTGCTAAAGAGGAGAGCTACGGATGATGACTTGGAGTAGCTGCTTCGGGCCTACACCACCCTCGAGCGCTGCAGGCTATGCAGTGGACTACGTCCGGCGAAGGAGACTACGTCCGCCGAAGACGGGGGTGCCAGTCGGCTACGGCTTCAGAGCGCGAAGGCAAGACCCGATTGGCCCGTCAGTCGGAAAGCGTCCCATGAAAGGTGTTTTGTGAGCTCCTCCATGAAACGGCGTTTTACAAGCTCCTCCATGAAACGGCGTTTTACAAGTTCCTCCAGGACTAGCTTCCGGCGGTTAAGAAACGACGTTTACTGGTCAACCGAATAAATTTCACAAGTCCCCCCAACCTTGCTGTTGCTTGAAACGGAATTTTGCGTTCAGTACACTTGCAGTATGTGATTCGGATAAATTCGATCTTTGCCGCGACTATGCATCTCACCCTATGAAAGTGTCTGTCATCATGCCTGTGTACAATGCCGAAAAATATCTGGCATTTGCAATAGACTCTGCACTTGCGCAGGATGAAGTCGTGGAGATCATCCTGATTGAAGACAACTCACCTGATGGGGCAATGAAGATTTGTGAGGACTATGCCAGGCGGGATCCCCGGGTCAAAGTACTGACGCATCCAAACAGAGAGAATCTTGGTGCAGGTGCTTCTCGAAATTTGGGTATCCGGCACGCAAAAAGTGAGTTCATTGCATTTCTCGATGCTGACGATCAATTTGTCCCAAACAGATTTAAGACTGCCAAAGAAATCTTCGCAACTCATCCGGATGCACATGGGGTATATGGTCATATCGGTACGATCTACTATGATGAGCGATATAAGCAGTTGCATCTAGAGCGTTCGCGGAGTGAGATTACCGGACTGCGTGAGTACGTGCCACCAGAGAGCTTGTTGAATAAATTACTCAGAGGCAATTATGGACATTTTAGTGTGGATAGTCTGGTAGTCCGGAGAGAGATACTTACAGATGCATATCTATTTGATGAGTCGTTGCTTCAGGCACAGGATACGGATTTTGTATTTCGACTTGCGAGTGCTTATAGATTATATTCCTCAAAGGTTGCGGAGGTTGTCGCGCTGCGAGGAGTTCATGCTGAGAACAGAGTCTTTAAGATAGAAGAGGCGGCGATTTACCGTCAACGCGTGTTGCTCAAATGCATTAAAAACAATTTTTACAACTGCACTGACCGGGAAGTAGCCGTGATGGTCATAAAAAGATATGTAGAAAAGACTGCGGTAAATCGTTTGCCTTTCATTGCTCCAAGAATCAAAAGAAAAATTGCCTTCCTTGTGTTTAATGTCATACATCCAGACGTTGCATTAAACTTATTAAAATTATCCAGGCCAGCAAAGACTGCGTAAGGTTCAAGAAAGTCGATGATTGACCTGAGCCTTAATTAATCTGTGTGCTCAGATTCTTGTTGAGTTTTTGCACTTCTTGCGCAAATGACTGCGTATAAAACCGGACTCCATGAATATTGAGATGTCCGATGTCAAACCACTGGCTCATGGTGTGAAGCTCTGGAATTTGAGTGGCCACACTGCTCATATCGATCTTATGACCTTCGGGAAGTGCATCATACAGGGTCTTTAGTTTTCCATCGACGCCATTTCTCATTGGAAGTACAACTACAACATGCACACCACGTGACTTAAAATCTGAAATGAGATTGCGATAGCCATTCAGGACCAATGGGTTGATGCTGGATTGTCTGTTTATGCCAGAATCCAGAGACTTAATAAGGTCCAGTGCTTTTTGAAGTGCAGTTGTGTCGGCCCTCAAAGCGTTGTAACGTTCTATATATCCACTTTGACGATGCTCAGGGCGATCGATGGATAATGCGAAATGACCTCTGCGTAGAATCCACGAGTCTTCCTGCGGCTCAAGCAATGGGTTTATTAACTGATCAAGTTTTGAACGACCGAATCCCGATTGGGCAAAATTCACCACCATCGACGACAAATAATATGTTGTTTGTTTCAGTATTGATTTCACGTTCGGCTCATCCGCATAAAACGTTCTCAGGAACCTGACGATTGTATGAGGTGTTATATAATAGGAGGCACGCGGAGTATAAAGATTTCTTTCTGTCAGTCTCAAATAATCATCCAACTCTACAAAGAGGTACTTCAAATTTTTCGGTGCACGTGAATCTTTGAACAACGCATCGATTTGGTAGAGCAGTTCATTGAAGAATACTGATGAGGTGCCCAACATGTATGAGTCTGTATGCAGTGCTGACAATGCGTTCAGGCTATCAAACATAACGGGATCAATATGCGAATATGTTCTGCTTGATCCGTAGAATATTGTATTGCAATGTGCCGCATAGTCATTAAGAAACACTTCACGTTTCTTAAAGTATATCGGATTCTCCCATCCCTTGCTAAACAACAATCCCAATGACCTGTTGATTGTCACAAGAACAATGACAAAAACCAATGTCTTGAGAAGAAACCGGCGAATTTGCATTAATCTCATGACGAAGTTGCGCTCAGAGTCCTTAGGGTGTCTTTATTTGAGAATTGAGAATAGCGAATTGAAAATCTCTACAATCTCTCCCAAACTCCGGCAATTCCCTGACCTCCACCGACACAGGCTGTGACAATACCATAGCGGGCTTCACGTCTTTTCATTTCATTCAACAATTGGGTGGTAAGTTTTGCACCAGTGCAACCAAGCGGGTGTCCTAATGCAATTGCTCCTCCGTTGACATTGACAATATCCGGATTCAGGCCAGCTTCACGGATCACCGCGAGTGCCTGTATCGCAAAAGCTTCATTGAGTTCTATCACCGAGATATCATCCAATTTGACTCCTGCTTGTTTAAGCGCTTTCGGTATTGCGGCACAGGGACCTATTCCCATGTACAAGGGTTCGACACCAGCAACTGCACACGAAGCAAGACGTGCAGTAGGAGAGAGGTCTAGTTCTTTCATCATTCGCTCGCTCATGATCAAAGCGAATGATGCGCCATCAGAAGTTTGTGATGAATTGCCTGCGGTAGCGATTCCATCACGAGCAAATGCAGGTTTGAGTTTTGTAAGGCCATCAAGGGTAGTATCCCGACGCACGCCCTCATCTGTATTTATCGTGAATTTGCTTTCCTTCTTTTTGCCGCCTTCGAAAAAGACATGTTCTATCTCTATCGGGACAATTTCATCCTTGAAGAAACCCTTATCGATTGCGTTCGCTGCGTTCTGATGACTTCGCAATGAGAAGGCATCTGCATCCTCACGACTGATGTGATATTTCTTTGCTACCGCTTCGGCAGTAAGGCCCATACTGATGACATAGTCCGGTGTGTCTTTGGCGACATTATAGTTTGGTGCGAGTTTATATCCGGTCATTGGGACGAGACTCATCGATTCAGTGCCACCAGCGATGATACAGTCGGCCATTCCGGCACGGATTTTTGCGGTAGCAATCGCAATCGCTTCAAGTCCGCTGGCACAATAACGGTTTACGGTCATACCAGGCACATCCTTTCCTAATGCGCGAAGACTTATCTGTCTTCCGATTTGCAAGCCTTGTTCGCCTTCAGGATTCGCGCACCCTACGATCACATCATCGACGCGGGATGGTTCGAGTTGCGGTACTTCAGCCAGGATTGCTTTGATCACGGCCACCGCAAGATCATCTGATCGTGTAAAGCGGAATCCTCCGCGTTTAGATTTGCCGACTGCGGTGCGTTTTGCATTGATAAGAAAGGCATCCATTGAAATTTAGATTTTATTGTCAATCGAAGGTAAAGCAAATTCAAACTCAAACTCAAACTCAAATTCAAACTCAAACCCAAACACGGGATCAAACACAAATAGAGGGCAAAATGTTGGAATTAAAATAGCAATAGACTGGTTATCTTGCACAATCATGATTCAGAAGGCGGTTTTTGTCCTGTCAATACTTATCTGGTACGCGGATGAAAGTAGTGCACAAGGCGCACTCAGTGCAGATCCTAATAGTCGGGCTTTGGCGAGTATTGGAAGCGCAATCAGTTCAGGCTCACCTGGAATTAGTGAGCGCACGATAGACATCAAAGGATCACCCTATGTGTTTGAAAAGTGGCTGCCGGGAAAAATTGTCCTACGCGATGGAAGAATACTTTCACGTGAGGCGGCATTCAATGTGGATGCGACATTGGGTGGGGGAATCGTTGTGTTGCTTCCAAATGGTGATGCTGTTGATGTCCTTGAGGTGTTGGTGCAGGAACTTGAGCTTTCTTCAGAAAAAAGTACCCATGTCTTCCGTCCTTTTAAGTCTTTTTATATCGCTGGCAAGGAAATGGATACATGGGTCATGGAAGTCCTCCATGAAGATTCTACTTCAGTGTTTTTAAAAAGACATTTGAAATACATGCGTAATGCAGACTATGGCGAGGCGTATTCCGCCGAACGTACCTATCATGAGTACATTGATGAAGTAGAATATTATCTGGTTCTGGAAGGAACATATTCCAAAATCCGCTTAAAGAAAAGCAGTATTGAAAGTGTGTCTCCCGAAATTGCAAGAAGGATAAAAGGAGCAATCACTGAAGAATCTCTGGTGAAAGCCCTAAGTAGCTCGGACTAAAGAAATGTAATTCGATGCTTTGAGGATGATGCACGGATGATTTCCATTCTGCCATTCCGCCTTTATCCAACTTCCTTCCGCAACACTTCCAGCGGTGGTTTATTCACAACTTCGCGTGTATTCAGGAGTCCGATCAGTAACGTGAGTGAAGTCACAAATACAAATACAAGTACCACCGGTATCCATTGTATTTCAAAGTCCAATTTAAACTGAAATCGGGCAAGTATCCAACTACTGACCAACGCAATCAATATTCCCGTAGCCGCAGAGAGTCCCCCGAGCAACGCATACTCCACGGCATTGATCCAAAGCACTTGCTTTCGCTTGGCACCAAGCGTACGTAAAAGTACACTCTCCTTGATGCGTTGATATTTGCTCAACATCAATGAACTCAGAAGTACAATGAGTCCTGTGAGAATGCAAAAGATTGCCATAAACCGAATCACATAGGAGACTTTGTTGAGGATTTCATTCAATGCCACAAGGATGCTGGCAAGATCTACGACAGAGATATTCGGGAATGTCTTCACCACAGTACTCCGGTATCGGGCAGTAGTCGCCACGTCAGGAGATTTGGTTACCAACACCTGGAATTGCGGTGCCTCTTCTAATACTCCTGTCGGAAATACAATAAAAAAGCGCGTCATCATAGAATTGAATTCTATTTTTCTCAGGCTCCCGACATAGGTTTGCAACAAAGTACCTTGTACATTGAAGACCACTTCGTCACCAAGATCGACATCGAGGGCTTCAGCAAATCCGTCGGCGAGTGAAATAAAAATAGAGTCACCGGATTTTACATGACCAGTGAATTCTCCTTTGACTAGCTGCTCGGCAACATCGAGTGTATCCCGGAATGTGACCCGTGCTTCACGATTTATTGCCCATGTGCGTGCATTGCGTGTAGTGTCTGCGAGCCATTCAGCCTTCGTGCGACCCTTCCATCCCTCAATGCGCATTGTCACAATTGGTACTTGCTGAATGATTGGCATGTTGAATTGCCTGGTAATCGCCGCCAAAGAATCTTTTTGTGTGCGTTCGATACCATAGAGGATCATATTCGGCTGACTGCCCGCATCCATGTTTGCCACATTGCGGAGAATCAATCCTTGTGTAATAAGCAACGTAGTCAATACTGCTGTGCCAAGACCAATCGATACGAGTAATGTTTGTGTTTGATTATTTGGACGAAAGAGGTTTGAAAGTCCTTGTCTGAACGCGAAATTCCATCCTCTGGGCATATAGCGTTTGACAAACCACATGATTGCCTTTGATACCAGGTAGAGCGTAGTGGCAGAGAGAAGCAACCCCAGCGTATAGATTCCGGCTGCCTGAATATCCCCAGTCATTAGCCAAAGAAACAACACAAGACTCAATGTAAGTCCACCGTAGATGAGCCAACGCATAGGATCACGTTCTTTGATGTCACCAGTCATATTTGATCTGAGAGTACGCATTGGACTCACCTTCCGTACGGCGAGCAATGGAATGAGTGCAAATAACACTGTGACAACAATTCCCACCAGCAAACCTTCGATGACTGCACGCCATGACAACATGATTGTAACTGTCACAGGCAAGAGATCACTGAGAATAATTGGGAGTACCGTCTGTATGATGCTTCCAAGGATTGCACCAGTTAATGCGCCAAGGATTCCAAGCGCGACGATTTGGATGAAATACACCGCAAAGGCCTGACTTCCTTTCATGCCAAGACAACGGAGGATCGCTACGGAAGGAATTTTGTTTCGCACGTAGATGAAAACACTACTCGCTACACCGATACAACCCATCAACAGAGAGACGAGTGCTACGAGATTCAGAAATGCATTGAGCCTATCAAACGCTTCATTCAGATTTTCTTTGCGCTCGGCAATTGTTTCGATGCGCATCGCTTCCGTCCTGAAACGGTCGTTTTGTGCTTCTTCCCACACATCAGCATCGAAATCTTTCTTGGTTTTGAGATAGTAGGAATAATTCACCAGGCTTCCTTCCTGCACAAGCTTGGTAGCATCGAGATAAGAACGGCCGATATAGACAGGTGGTGCAAATGCAGAAGTCAGTGCAGCACTTCCAAACATTGCTGTAAGGCGTCCGGTGATTTTAAAGTAAGCCTCACCGAGACGAATTGAATCACCCACTTCAAGCTCATGCTCTAGCATTGCGCTTTCATCGACGAGTGCAAAAGGACCTGATTGAAATTCACTTGCAGCATCTTCTGGTATCGTCTTGATCTTGCCATAAAATGGAAAATCACCGTCTAGTGCGCGGATCCTGACAAAATGGGTAGCATCTCGTGATGGGAGATAAGCCATTGAGAAAAGCTCCAGTTCACTGGCCTTTTGAGATGCAATAGAATCAATTGCAGGAAACAACGATTCTGCCAGAGGACGATTGCCCGTGATGACGATATCTGCACCAAGTAATGACGCAGCCTGCTTGTCTATATCTTTTGTGAGATTATAATTGAATGCATTGATTGCTACCAGCGCCGCCACACCGAGGATGATGGATGACATGAAGAGGATCAGTCTGCCTCTGTTGTGTCTGCTGTCATGCCATGCCGTGCGTACCAGAAATTTGAATCCAGCCATTTATTGCGCTACAGTTTGCAGGTTCTGAGCATAAGCATCCGAGATCACAAGGCCACCGCTCAATTGGATGATCCGATCACACTTTTTAGCAAGATTCAAATCATGTGTGACGATCACGAGTGTAGTGCCATGTTCATGGTTCAGATCGAAAAGTAATTGTTGCACATGCCTACTTGTTTCGACGTCAAGATTGCCAGTTGGTTCATCTGCAAAGAGAATCTCCGGAGAATTACTGAATGCTCGTGCAAGTGAGACACGTTGTTGTTCACCGCCCGAGAGTTGGCTCGGATAATGCTTCATCCTGTCGCCAAGACCTACGCGTTGTAAAAGGGTAATAGCTGTATGCGTTGCACCTTTAGCACCCTGGAGTTCGAGAGGGATCATCACATTCTCAAGTGCGGTCAGCGTTGGCATCAGTTGGAAGTCCTGGAAAATGAAGCCGACATGCTTGTTGCGGATCATAGCACGTTCATCTTCAGTGACACCCTGGAGCACGTGTCCACAGAGTTTGACAGTACCGGCGGAGACATTATCGAGCCCGGCGCAGAGGCCTAACAGCGTGGTCTTACCACTACCTGATGGTCCCACAATAGCGAGGATCTGACCTTTCGGAAGGTCAAAGTCGATATCAGTCAATACCGGGAGATCCCGCTCTCCTGACTTATAGACTTTAGAGAGTTGATGTACTTCGAGGATATTTGTCATAGGACTTAGACGAGTGATTTGGCTTGATTAGAATGTAAAAGTGCGGGAAAAGTTTTAAGAAGAAGGGGAAACCGGGGAAACCGGTTCCGCCTTCGCTAAGGCTATGGCGGACGAAGAAAGCTGGAGAAACCGGTAAAGTCTGTGGAAACATGACCATTAAGAAGCGATGAGACTTAAACAAAATTAGCCCTGAAGGGGCGCAACAGACCAGCAATGGGCACAGCCCATTGCGAAAGAATTCAGAACAGATCAAGCCCTGCCGCGCCTGCCGGAGTACTCCGTACGGCGGACAGGAAGGGGCGTGACAGAATTGAAACCGCACAAACTCATTTTCTTTGCAGGATGAGAATCACAACAATGATTTTTTTTAGCGCATTGCTTCTTGCTTGTACAGGTAATGAAAAGAAAAATGTCGGGAGCGGTGATGCTCTTGCCTCTGATACTTCTCAAACTTCATTTCGGGAAACAAACACCTCACGCAAATACATCCTCTTCTTCGGCAACAGTCTCACGGCCGGGTACGGCCTTGATGAAGATCAGTCTTTTCCTTCATTGATTCAGGCACGTATCGATTCACTCAAATTACCATACCAGGTCATCAATGGAGGATTGAGCGGTGAAACATCTGCAGGCGGCCTTGGTCGTATTGATTGGGTGTTGCGTCAACAGATTGACATATTCGTACTCGAGCTTGGGGCGAACGATGTCCTGAGAGGTCTCGATCTCAAAGCCACTGAAACAAACCTGGGTGCTATCCTTGATGCAGTATTGAAGAAGTATCCAGATATCCCGATCATCATCGCCGGCATGGAAGCACCGCCGAATATGGGAGCCGAGTACACTAGCGCATTTCGAAATATTTTCTCCACGCTAGCCAAAGACTACAAAGCCAGATTGATTCCATTTCTACTCAAGGATGTCGGTGGAATCCCCGAACTCAATCTTCCGGATCGTATGCATCCGAATGTAGAAGGGCAGAAGATTGTGATGGAGAATGTGTGGGTAGTGTTGAGGGAAGAGATGAAATAAAGGAAGTGGAGGAAGTAGAGGAAGCAGATGAACTACCCGCCCGAACGTACTTCGGTACGGGCGGGGAGGAAGTGGAGAAATAGGGAAAGCGGAGGAATTGGAGCGTGGAGGAAATAGGGAAAAATTGGTCGGTTAAAACATCAAACCCATTTATAATTTCGGCAGGCAAGTGCCAAATTTCATCGATAAAGTATCGGTTATTTTATCGATGATATTTTGCAATATGGGTTGGACTCAGAATATTATCTGTAACTATCGGTTACTTTATCGATCTTATTTGGTTCCAATTTATCGGACACAACCTCTGCTGCTTCACTTTTTTTCCAGCTTATCTATTCGTTGCGAAGATTCTTTCATGTTGAGACTGCCTCTGCCCAGATCCAAAAAGAATATGACAAAGTACTATTCACTCTGCCTAACAAGGTTAGCATTCAATTGCCCATACTTTGAATTGACATGCAGGATATAAGATCCATCGATTAACTCAGTCGGAAAATTCAGGATGACCGTATTCGCGCCCCGATCCAGTTTACGTGTCCCTACCAGATTTCTTTACCCGACATGTCCTCCGTTCCTCCTTTCTGCCCTTCCGCCATTCTGCCCTTTCCTAATTCCTCAACGGCTTCCCATTCTCCAACATATACTGCACACGCTCCATCGTCTTCTTTTCACTAATAAGACTGAGGAAAGCTTCACGTTCCAAGTCGAGCAAATAGCGCTCTGTTACTTTTTGCGGTTCACTGAGATCTCCTCCACAAAGTACCCAGGCTACCTTTTTTGCAATTTTGATATCATGCTCTGAAGCATAATGTCCGCGATAGAGTTCATTTGCTGCTGTGTAGAGTGCACCGAGTCCTTGTCTTCCTAAGACAAGAATGTCACTACGTTCAAGCGGCATTGTATATTCTTCTGACAATCGGATCACTTCTTGTTTTGCTTCATCGAGATTACGTGAGCCATTTACAATCACTCTGTCTTTGTGCTCCAGTAAGTACCCATGATCAAAGGCTTCATGGGCTGAAGTAGAAACAGAGGCAAGCGCGATCGTTTTAAATTTTTCAATCAGGGTAGGAATCATCACATCACCTTCGAAGAAGGCATCTGATGCACGCAGTGCAAACTCTTTCGTGCCTGCGCCGCCTGGAAGGATTCCGACTCCAACTTCTACCAGTCCGATGTATGACTCAGCCGCTGCGCATACGGCATCGCAATGCATAGAGATTTCACATCCACCTCCGAACACATAGCCTTGTGTCGCTGCAACAACTGGTATGGATGAATATCTGCAACGCATTGATGTTTGCTGAAAGAGACGTACAGCCATCTCGAGATCATCCCATTGCTCATCAAAGGCAAGCATGGCGATAAGCATCAGGTTTGCGCCGACACTAAAGTTTTTTGCTTCATTGCCAATGACAAGTCCACGCCAGTCTCCTGATTCTGCAACATTGATCGATTCCTGAATTCCTTTAAGGATGCCTTCCCCGATCGCATTCATCTTACTTGTAAACTCGAGACAGAGTACCTGATCTCCGATGTCATGAAGGATGATCTCATCATTTTTATAGATTGGCTTTTGCGTGCGATAATTTGAAAGTCTGATGACTTCAGTGCTTCCAGGTATCGGAATGTGTTTTTTAGAGTTGAGATCGTAATACAACCTGGCACTTCCTTCTCTTAAGTAAAAATTCGTGATACCATTCGATAACATTTCTTTGATCCAGCCCGCGACTGAGTAGCCCTCTTCTTCAGCTATTTTCAAGCCGGCTTCAACACCCATGGCATCCCAGTATTCAAACGGTCCCATTTCCCATCCAAAACCTGCACGCAATGCATCATCGATGGCGTAAAGCGTATCCGATATTTCAGGTATGCGCTTAGAGACATAAGCAAACAATCCTGCGAAAGATTTCCGCAATAAAATTCCGCCGGCATCTTTTGATTCCACAAGGGCTCGAAGGCGTTTTGGAAGATCATCGATTTGCTTGCTCAGAGAAAGACTTGCTAACGATGTGCGCGGGGATTTTTCGTACTGCAGCGTTTTTAGATTAAGGCTATGGATGATGCTGCTTCCTTTTTCGTCTTTTTCATCCGTCTTGACATAGAACCCTTTATTGGTTTTATTGCCAAACCATTTATTGGAAAGAAGATGTTCGAAGAACTGCGGTAAGTGCAATGCCTGTGCTTGTTCATCGCTAGGACAATTGTCCTGAATACCTTTTGTGACTTTTGCTGCAACATCAAGACCGACAAGATCTCCGAGTCTGAATGTGCCTGTAGAAGGACGACCGATGGCTGCTCCAGTAAGTTTATCTATATCATCTATCGTAAGATTTGATTCATCAGCGAGTTGATAGATGAGAGACATGGCATAGACTCCGACCCGATTTGCGATAAAGGCAGGTGTGTCTTTGCAGAGGACAGTTTTCTTTCCCAGATAGCGATCCCCATAATCCATCAGGAAGGATATCACATCAGCATCTGTTTCTGCCGTTGGAATAATTTCCAGAAGAGCGAGATAACGCGGAGGATTAAAAAAATGGGCTCCCAGAAAATGTTTTTTGAAATCATCAGACCTTCCTTCAAGCATTAAATGGATTGGAATACCTGAAGTGTTTGAAGTCACCAGCGCACCTGTGCGCCGATGTTTGTCTACTTGTTCGAAGATTTTTTGTTTGATATCAAGTCGTTCTACAACGACTTCTACTACCCAGTCACAGTTTTTAATTTTCGCGAAATCATCTTCAAAATTTCCAATGGTGATACGTGACGCAAACTCCTGTTTATAAAGTGGAGCCGGTTTTTGTTTCAGCGCCGTGATTAATGCAGTTGCTGCTACACCATTCCGCACTTGTGGGGATTTCAATGCAGCCTCATCAATCCCTTGTGGTAAGATATCCATCATCAATACCTCCAGGCCGATATTGGCAAAGTGACAAGCGATGGTTGATCCCATGACCCCAGAACCTAGCACGGCGACTTTTTTGATTCTTCTCATGAAGGCAAGATAGTGAGAGGGTGAGAATGTGAGAGAGTCCTCAGTCTTCAGTCCTCAGTCCACAGTCAGTCCCCCCTAGTCCTCGTACCACGTACCTCGTACCTCGTACCTCGTACCCCGTACCCCCCTTCGACTGCGCTCAGGGCAAG
>JANNQA010000090.1:0-7647 GCA_031400515.1 Bacteroidota bacterium | reverse complement strand
CCGGAGCAGTACTCACCCATTTGAACTAGCAAATGGTAATTTAAATTTTAACGTTGATTTTAATTATTAAAACAGTAGACAAAAGGAAAACCAGCATGATACAAGAATACCAGCCACCAATAACTAAGCGTTCGTTGCGTCCGCAGGACGAACAATGAACGCGATGTTGCACGAAACCACCACGTAACACCTGACCCACTAGAATTATTAATGTCTATGGGGATTGCGACGACCGCATCTTTTTGAAAATCGACTTATGTAGTGGTCAGGAAGGGTTTAATTGCATTGCCGGATATCGGAATCATGACGATAGTGACTTTCAATGCTCATGAATATTTGATTCTGCATCATTCATTGATTTGTTTTCCTGAAATTGTTTGTCTCAATTGATAACCACACATGGAATGGCCAGCCCACCTTGGTAGGAATTACCGGATCTCTTGTCCAACGACCTTCCTTTGATCAATTGATGCATTTGCACTGCCTGGGGGTCCACGCTTTGGCGGCATGAGCTCTACCGTAATCATCGTAGGTGTCTTGCAGTGTGGACACATCAGTGGATCGCAATGAGCCAGAGTCCTCTTGTCGGGAGCACTATCCGATTCCTGACGGCATTGTGATTTGATCGACGGAATACTTACTGGCTTACTTGTGCTACTCAGTATCCCATAGTGTCTGATCCTTACAAACCCTTTCGGTAGAATGTGCATGGAAAATCTACGAATGAACTCCATGCCCGATAGCGTCATCTCTTGCTGATGTGCTTCTTTGCGATAATCCTTGTACGTGAACGTCACTGTGTCTTCTGTGACAAGACGGATACGATGATTACTGATCGCAACTTTATGCGTGTACCGACCCAGATACTCGATGACATACTTCGGATGGGCAAACGGACGCTTCGCGTAGATTACCCATGCCTTTTTGAAAAGCGAGTTCACCAACTGCTTATCAACTTCCGGCAGTCTCGTTTTTAATGCATCCACATACTTCGCACGAAAGACTTTACTCATCGCTTTCACAGGAAATAAATACTTCCCTCTGCTTCTCACTGTCTTCCATTGCCCATCTTTCGTCAACCCTCCACCCGGAATGATACAATGCAGATGTGGATGCAAACTTAATGTCTGACCCCACGTATGCAGTATGCATATCATTCCCGTTTGCGCACCCAGATGCTTTTGGTCTTTACCAAATGTCTTTACTGTCGACCACGCACTCGCAAACAAACTGTCATACACAATCTTCGGATGCTGCATCGCCAGTCCATTCAATACATCAGGTAACGTGAACACCACATGGAAGTACGGCACCGGCAATAACTCGTCCTCCCGTTTCTGTATCCACGTTTCACGATTCTTCCCCTGACACTTCGGACAATGACGGTTCCGACAACTGTTGTAACTCACGCGTACCAGACCACAACTCGTACACACATCCTTATGTCCTCCGAGCTCTGCTGTCCGACATCGCATCAGCGCACCTAATGTGCGTAACTGCCATCTATTGATTTGCCGCGACGTCTCCACCTGTTGCCAATGCGCTCTCAGCACATCTGCAACTTCGTATTCCGGCCGCACCGGATCACTGATCTAACTTCTTGTATAATCTGTCCAGTGGACTGAATGGCTTCACTCTTCCACTCTGCGCAATATGCAGATAGACCATTGTCGTGTCTATGCATTCATGTCCCAACAGATCTTTGATGCTAATGATATCCAGTCCCTCCTCAAGCAAGTGTGTCGCATATGTATGTCGCAACGTATGCACAGTCATCTCCTTCCTTATTCCCGCTATCTCCTTCGCCTGCTTCACGGCCCATTGTATCCCTCTCTGCGAATACCGACTATCAAAATCTCCTCCTGCCCTTCCTTCAGGCTTACCATTGAACAACCATTCTTCCGGATGCTCTGCTTCAACGTATTTTTTCAATCCACGTATCAAGGTTTCTCCCAGCGGTACATACCGATCCTTCTTTCCTTTGCCTCTTCTCACATGTAACATCCCTCTGTCATAGTCAATGTCTCTCACACAGATGTTCCTCACTTCAAAGCACCGCAATCCGCATCCGTACAATAAGCCCAATAGTATTCGGTGTCTCAGCAATGTCGGTGCCTGTAGTATCCGTTTCACTTCTTCCCGACTCAGCACAATTGGTAACTTCTTCTCCTTTCTGATCGATGGCAGCTCTATCCGTTTGTCTTTCATTCCGTACATCCTATACGCAAAGCGTAATCCATACACGCTAAACTTGAAGTAGCTGTCCGACGGTGTCTTATGCTGTTGCTGCATCAGGTATAGGTAGTCGTTTACCTGATCTGTGTCCAGTTCTGTGTGTAGGCGGTCATAGTGTAGTGCCATCTTCGCCAGACATCGGGTATAATTGTCCAGCGTGCTCTTGCTTCTCTCAGCAAGTGACGTCTTCTGCTGCATGTCTGCATACAGTTTCGCAAAGCCTGCAATCTCTTCGCATGCTTGCTCAATCAAATTCTTTTTTTCATAACTTGGATTTTGAATGATGAATGAATTATTCCCTAATGTCGGAAATCTACCGAAGGTTTAGTGCAACAATGGCTACACGACATCCTGCAGACAATCCGTTTTCGCTCGGATGAATCCGATATCTTTAAATCGACCTTGTGCTCGCGATAGAGTCGTTATTCTGTGGGACGTCGAATAGCCTTGGTCGTTATGGGCAACTCCTACAGACATTGTATCCTCAAAAATGAAACTTTTAAATTTGATGACCAAAATCAAATTGCTATGGTTAAACAAGGCGACAAAATCACAAACGCACGGACAGGGCAAAAAATGATTTTCCTGCAAACTGGCAAAGAAACAAATGGCCAACTCTTGGAAACCGAATCATTCAATCCAAAATCGGACATGAGAGAGCCAATTCATATTCATCCTAGACAAGAAAGCTCTGCAAAAATTATTTCCGGGAAACTTCATTTTCTGGTTAATGGCAAGGAACAAATAATTGGACCAGGTGAAAAGATTGTCATACCTGCCGGTGCCCCACATTGTTTTTGGAATGAGGACGATATAGAGGCACATTCTGTTCAACAATTTGCTCCTGCACTTCATATTGATGAGTTTTTCGAATCCTTTTTTGCGCTCGCTAATGATGGTAAGCTTAGTGATAAAGGAATGCCCCCGTTTTTACAGCTACCATTAATGGGGCTAAAACATAAGGATGAAATTCGTGTGACAAACCCACCTTGGGCTATACAACTTTTAACTTATTGGATACTTGCACCCATAAGTTTTCTAATGGGTTACAGAGCTAACTATTATTCAAAAAAATGAACGCGAGTCGAGCAGCCGCTAATCGAGTAGCCCGCCCTGCCAACATTCGTTGACAGGGAGAGGCTCTCACACCACCGTACATACGGACCTCGTATACGGCGGTTCACGATGTAAAGGAGATACCCATAAACGTTTGTTCTGGGCGCACCTTCAAGTAGTAGTCAAGCATGGATTCATACCCGCGTTTTGCTAAGCGTTCAAGCGTGATCGTTGTTGTCAGAATCGGTGATTGTGCAATTGCCCAACCACCCTTTCGCGTTCTGCTCCATGCATAGGCATGGTGGAGATCAACTCCAAGACGCATGAGATTCTTTCTCTTACGTTCGGGCTTTTTCCAATCCTTCCAGATGCAATACCTCAAGCGATTGCGCACCCAACTGTCGATCGTACCGAGTTTCCCAACCAAGCTCGCTAAGCGAAAATAATTGACCCAACCTTGTCCGATCTCTTTCAGTTGTCGTGTGCGCTCCGCCAGCGATAATGGAGCAGTTTTGCGCGTGACGATTCTGATCTTCTCCTTCAACTCCTTCCAGCCGCCTTCGCTCACCACAAGTTGGTATTTGCCTTTGGTGCCCTTCTCATATGTGGGCACGAATTTGTACCCGAGTAATTTGAAGTTTACCGGTCGGCGTATGCCACTTTTCTCGCGATTGATTGGTAGTTTCAGTTTATTCTTCAGAAAAAGAAAAACTGCGTTGCCCATCTTGCGCGCTTCCGTTTTCCTCTTGCAATAAATGCTGAAGTCGTCGGCATAGCGGACATACTTGCAGCCGCGCCGTTCTAGTTCTCTGTCCAACTCGTGTAGCACGATGTTGGAGAGTAACGGACTTAGCGGACTGCCTTGTGGCACTCCCTTTCTTCGCTTGACCAGCTTACCCTCGATCATGATCGGGACTCGGAGCCACTTGCGAATAAGTTGGAGTGTGACTTTACACTTCACCTTGCGAAACAACAACTGGAGTAGCAGGCAATGATCCACTTCATCGAAGAAGCTTTTCAGATCGATGTCAACGATGTGACTCAACCCTTCATTGATGTACCGCTGTGATTGTTGCACGCATTGGTGAGCGTTCTTCCCTGGGCGAAAACCAAAGCTGCATGGCTTGAATTCCACTTCGAACACGGGCGTGATCGCCTGTGCCACACATTGCTGTAACCACCGGTCTATTACCGTTGGAATACCCAATAAACGCGTCTTTCCATTGCTCTTGGGAATGGATACCCCGAGAATAGGTTGAGTGCAGTAATTGCCCATCTTCAATGTCTCTGCCATCTGTGCTCTGTTCTTGCGAACAAAGTCCTTGAGTGCAGTTACAGGCATACGATCCACCCCCGCAGAACCCTTGTTCTGCATCACTTGAATGCATGCCTGTTGCATGTTTCTCGGATGGATTACCGTCTCAATCATTCTCTTTCTTCTACTCAAAACTTCTCTGTTCCGCTTATCCGTTGGCTTCTCCTTGCGGACGATCCACCGGTCATTTGGAACTACATCATGTTCGGTCCTTCATCAGTGTGTGAGTCTTCCGTCTTTATCCGTTTAGGTGACGGCTCGTTTCTGCTAATTACTATGACCTCTGCTGACTTCCTTCTCTGATTGATCAGAGTGAGGATCTCCCTCGGTAAGACGAATACCCTTCGACCTATCCCTGTCGGATCTACTACATGAGTTCTACAATACCTTCGGACTTCGATGTGCTGTGTCACCTCATCCAACCCACGTAGCCTCATATCCGCTTCATGTTCTTCAGTACAGGTCTTTGCAGTCTCGCTTACTTCAGTGCTTGAATTACTTCAAACCACCTTGCGACTTGCTAATGCTTCGGACGTTACCCCGCGCATAAGAGACTTTCACTCTCCGGGTGTCTTTTCCGTTGAAAAGACTTTTATATTCGCCATTCAAGGCGCACACATGGCATTGCCGCAATGCAGGGTGCAGCGTAAACTTGTAACTTAGTGCTTTTAAAACCCGCACCGCGGCAATCCCCAAACCGTTAGCGTCCATTAGAAATATGTTTCACTCCATCAGCACAATTAAAGACAACGATAATCGAACAATAAACTAAGTATTATGAAAAAAGTATTCTTCCTATTTTTTGGCCTGTTAGCTACCTGTATAGCTGTTGCACAAAATGTGGGTATTGGAACTTCTACCCCTAATGCCAAACTGCATGTGAATGGCACATTGAAGGTAGTCGATGGTTCGCAAGGTTCCGGCAAGATACTCACCAGCGATGCCACAGGTCTGGCCAGTTGGCAACCGCCTCCACCGCCTCCGCCTGCGAATTCTCCGGTTGTATGGATATGCTGTAATCCCTGGATGACCAAAAATCTGGATGTGGCTACATACAGAAATGGAGATCCGATACCCAAAGTTACCGATAATACGGCATGGGCTGCCTTGACTACCGGGGCCTATTGTTATTATAACAATGATAGTACGACCTATGCGGTCACGTATGGTAAGCTGTACAACTGGTATGCAGTAAACGACCCAAGGGGACTTGCTCCCATGGGTTGGCATATCCCCACAGATTTTGAATGGACAACCCTATCCAACTGTTTAGGTGGTGATGCTGTAGCTGGCGGTCCAATGAAAGAAATCGGCACTTCACATTGGCTAACCCCCAATACAGGCGCAACCAATATCAGCGGCTTCACAGGGCTTCCGGGCGGCGGCCGTGGAGTCCTTGGCTCATTCTTCGGCATTGGCAACGACGGCTTCTGGTGGAGTTTTACGGAGATCAATATCATCTCTGCCTGGAACCGCAACCTGAACAACTCCAATGGTTCCTTCAGTAGGCTAAGTATCAATAAGGTAGGTGGGTACTCAGTTCGTTGCCTCAGGGATTGACAATTTTAATATTTGACTATTTGATCATTTCCCCAAAAACAGTCGGCTCCTGACAAATAAATTTCTTGATAATAACTTATGCATTTATACTTACTCAGAGTTAAGATTTATTTTATAGATTAAATTTAGTTTGAAAGAATCTAGTCTCTTGTCCTTGGATACATTTAAATTAATTTAGAAAATAGTTGAGTGCACTACGGATTATTCTAAGGAGCCTAAGGATTCGTTAACTAATAAAACAAAACCTAAACATAAATCAACGAAACGCTAACATCGGATGTAGTGAATGGCGAATTTCGCGGTATTTGAATAATTTTACTTAGACAGGGCCACGGCTAACTGAAAGATAAACAACTTGAACCGCCACTGCTTACATCCCCATTCGTTGTGCGACATGGCAGAACGTAATGACAGTTTCGTATATTTGTTTTTAGATGCTTCGGTTATAGCCGCTACACCGCAGCCTCGCAATTTTTTAGAAACATGAGACATTCTTTTCCAAAACAGATTATTTAAGGGAGAATTCTTTATGAGAATAACATTCGTTATAGTACTCTTGTCTCTTTCAGCAGCCTCTACTGCCTTGGGGCAAAAGCAGGACGCAGGGAACGATCGGGGAAAGAGCATTGACCAGACCATAAGACAACTGGACAGCGAACGCATTCAAGCGCAGATCCATGCTGACACGGTGGTTCTTAACCGCATCTATGCGGATGATTTTATCGGAGTAGGACCAAGCGGTACAGTGAGAACCAAGCCGCAGGTGATTTCAGATTTCACGTCAGGTGGTTTGAAATTTCAATCTATCACCACCGACGACGTTCAAGTGCGTGTCTACGGAAACACGGCTGTGGAGACTGGTCGATCAACAATGATTGGGCAAGACAAAAACAAAGTTGTTCCCCGTGACAATCGGTTTACCAGGGTTTGGGTAAAGCTGCACGGGAGCTGGCAGTTGGTTGCCAACCACTATTCGTTACTCATTACGCAGCAATAACATAGACCGACAGGACTAAGAAACTGCACCTTGACCTTTTCTTTTGCGGCTACGTTTCTGTGCGACGAAAGCCACGACCGCACAACAAAAGTATTTGCAATAGCAAGGCTGGACGTTGGTGCAATCGTCAGCAGATATTTATTCAGCTTTTGTCCGGGGCTTGACGTTAATAATTAAGCGACAAATGTCATTTTCAGCAATAAAATAAAAATCAACTGCGGTACCGGCGTGACGGATCACAGCATATCCTGCCATCGCAAATACCGATTCGTTATCAGAAACTATCCAAAACACCCTCGTTGACAATATAATTATGGATAGAATAAAATCCTTAGTTCTACTCGTACTAGTTGCGGTAGTAGCAAATCCCTTAAGAGCTCAAAATCTCGACTCCCTGTGGACGGTTTGGAACAATCCCTCGCTTCACGACACCCTTCGCCTGAGGGCCATCTATGACTATGCATGGGATGGGTACCTCTACACC
>JANNQA010000075.1:0-34625 GCA_031400515.1 Bacteroidota bacterium | reverse complement strand
AAGGTAATCGGTGGTCGGTAGTCGGTGTAGTCGGTGTAAGTGACTAGTTGGAAGGGTGCAGGAGCAACCGGAACAGCGGGTACAACTGGAACAGCCGGGGAAACCGGACAAAGAAGAAAAGCGGGTAATCGGTATTCGGTTAGTAAGGTAAGTGACTAGTTCACACTTGAAACTTTGACTTCGTCAACGATGCAAACCTGGCAGGGCAGCAAACCTCGGAACGTTCGACGCTAGGAGAACTTACGAGCGTTTGAGAATGCAGTTTGACGCTCGTAAGTCCTACGGACGTTCCGAGGTCTACACAAATGAAAAGGTAAAGAGTTTGGCAAAACAAAAAAAACAATCCGTGGTCTGGATATCACCGAATAAGAATGCTGATCGCAGGACTCGTCATGATAGGCTTTGGCATTTCTCTACTGCCCATCATGTTGACTTCTAAATCGGATTTAGCACAAATCAAAGGAACACTGCGTGGTGCACATATCTATATCACAACTGCACCAGGCAGATATGGTAACGGTGGCAAAAAGTCCGAACTCATCTTTTACCTGAATGGCCATCTGCAGAAATACGCTTTGGTAGAACATATCGGTGGAGCATACCGGAATGAAGAGTATGAAAAGATCTTAAAAGGATTACAGCGAGCAGACAGCATTTCCGTCTGGGTTAGAAAACGTGAAGTTGACGACTATCAACCCGTTGTCTTTCAAATAGACAGTGACAACAAAACGCTGCTCGATTTTAAAACAGTGCGCAGAGACAAAAGCCCGATGACTGTATTTCTACTGCTCACTGGGTTGGGTTCATTATTTGTATATCTATGGCTTGTCCGTCGATCTGGTAATAAAAGCAAGAATGCGTGAATGTTCAATGTTCCAGGTTCAATGTTCCACGTTCAATGTTTCGTGTTCAATGTTCAATCCCTTTACATTTTACATTTTATCCACCAAAGGTTGATCAGCCTCTGGCTGACATTTTGACTTTCTTCTCATCCCACTCCCACCCGATAGCTATCCGGTCTCACCCCCACCTTCTCCTTCCTGATCTGCACCGGCAGGTTATCCATTATCGTTTCTTTCAACATGGCAAGCAATCGTGTCTTCGTAAAGGTCTTCAGTGATAACAAGCTGATCTCGCGCACTGGCGCAGGTCGCTTGAAATAACGTAACATACTTTTCCGGGAATTGCTCAGATCAAGGGTCGCGAGTTCGGGAAGGAGGGTGATACCGCCGTTCTTGTTTACAAAACGCTTCAGTGTTTCGATACTGCCGGCAGCGTAGTCCGCGTGCCTTTCAGCGGAAGAGTGTTTTTGCTGGGCACAGAGATTCATGACCTGATTACGCAGACAGTGGCCTTCTTCCAATAGCCACATGTTGTCGACATCCATATCCTCAGGTAACAAGTATTTCTTTTTGAAGATCTTTTCTTTCGGCGAGACATACGCAACAAACTCTACGTAAAAAAGGAACTCTTCTTTCAGCTCCGGAATGTTCAAAGGGGTCGCCATGATGCCGGCATCGAGAGATCCATTCTTCAGTCTTTGTACGATGGAACCCGTTGTTAATTCATAGATGCCGAGACGCACCAGCGGATGTGCTTTCGTAAACGCCTGGATGAACTGAGGTAAGAGGTACGGTGCCAGCGTGGGAATAATACCAATCTTCAGACTTCCACCTACTACCCCTTTCTCATGATCCACAAGTTGTTTCAGTGCTTCCGCTTCAGCAACAATCTTCCGTGCTTGTTCAACGATCATCTGACCGGTCTCCGTCACAGTGACAGGATTCGAACGCACAAAGATCTGCATGCCCAGATCCTGTTCCAGTTTCTGCACCTGCATGCTCAGTGATGGTTGTGTCACATGGCAGTGTGCTGCTGCGCGTCCGAAATGTTTTAAGGTATGGACGGCGATGATGTATTCGAGCTGAGTAAGAGTCATGATAGTTTTAAGCTATTGGTTCATAAAATTAATCGATATAAATTATTGGAATGCGGGTGGTAAGTTTGCCGGCCTCGAAGAGTTCAAACCTCCCTTCGACTAAGCTCTGTAACCGGGTAATCGGTGATCGGTGATGTAGGTAAGTTGGGAGTTCTTGCGTTTTCACTGACGCTCGTAAGTCCTGCGGACGTTCCGAGGTCAACAGTGCAGGAAACCTCGGAACGTTCGACGCAGGAGAACTTACGAGCGTTTGAAGGATGCAAGTCACATTTTTAAGTTTCGAAAATCTAAAAACCATGTCAAAAGAATCAGAAGACATCAACAAATGCCCGTTTCACAGCGGAAAAATAAATCAGCCAATCGCAGGAGAAGGCACACGCAACCGCGACTGGTGGCCCAATCAACTTAACGTCGGGATCCTCAGCCAGAATTCGGAACTCTCCGATCCGATGGACAAGGACTTCGATTATACAGAAGCGTTCAAACAGCTTGACTATCATGCATTGAAAGCCGACCTGCATGCGCTCATGACTGATTCACAGGACTGGTGGCCGGCAGACTTCGGTCATTATGGTCCGTTATTTATCCGGATGGCATGGCATAGTGCAGGTACATACCGCGTCTTTGATGGTCGCGGTGGCGGTGGCATGGGAATGCAGCGCTTTGCACCGTTGAATAGCTGGCCTGATAATGTGAGTCTCGACAAAGCACGTCGCCTATTATGGCCCATCAAACAGAAGTATGGCAAGCATATCTCGTGGGCTGATCTCATGATCCTTGCGGGCAACGTTGCGCTGGAAAGTATGGGCCTGAAGTCGTTCGGTGTCGGAGGCGGCCGCGCTGATGTGTGGGAACCTGCTGAAGATGTGTATTGGGGTTCTGAAAATAAATGGCTGGGTAATGAAGACCGATATGCCAAAGGTGAGGAGGGTCTGGCTGAACATGGCGTACTGCCATCAGATCAGGATACCGCAGGGCCAATACATACAAATGATCTTGAAGAGCCACTTGCTGCTGCACACATGGGTCTGATCTATGTCAACCCTGAAGGACCGGATGGAAATCCTGATCCGATTGCAGCAGCATATGACATCCGTACGACCTTCAGCAGGATGGCGATGAATGATGAAGAGACCGTTGCATTGATCGCGGGCGGACATACTTTCGGAAAAACACATGGTGCTGCTACTTCCGATCACGTCGGCAAGGAGCCCGAAGCGGCTGAACTGGAACTGCAGGGTTTTGGCTGGACAAACAGCTTTGGATCCGGAAAAGGTGGTGATACAATTACCAGCGGTATTGAAGTGACATGGACAACATCACCAACCAAGTGGAGCAACAACTTTTTTGAAAACCTTTTCAAATACGAATGGGAATTGTCAAAAAGCCCCGGCGGCGCACATCAATATGTTGCAAAGAATGCCGAAGCGATCATTCCGGATGCACATGATCCTTCGAAGAAGCACAAGCCTACGATGCTGACGACAGACCTATCGCTTCGACTTGATCCGGTGTATGAAAAAATCTCACGACACTTTCTTGAAAACCCTGATGCACTTGCTGATGCCTTTGCACGTGCATGGTTCAAGCTCACACATCGCGATATGGGCCCAATTACAAGATACCTTGGTCCTGAAGTGCCAAATGAAGAACTGATCTGGCAGGATCCGATTCCTGAAGTTGATCATCCACTGATCGATGAGAATGACACGAAGGACCTCAAAGCAAAACTCCTGAAGTCAGGCCTCAGTGTGTCAGAAATGGTTTCAGTAGCATGGGCTTCTGCTTCTACATTCCGCGGTTCTGATAAACGTGGTGGTGCGAATGGTGCGCGTATCCGGCTTGCACCTCAGAGCAACTGGGAGGTGAACAATCCTGCACACTTATCAAAGACATTATCTGTGCTTGAAAGCATTCAGAAAGAATTCAATAATACTGCGAATGGTGGTAAGAAAGTCTCATTGGCTGATCTGATCGTACTTACAGGTTGTGCTGCTGTAGAGAAAGCTGCAAAAGATGCAGGCGAGAATATTATTGTACCATTTTCTCCCGGTCGCATGGATGCTTCTCAAGCGCAAACCGATATTGAATCCTTCGAATACCTTGAACCAATTGCAGACGGTTTCCGTAACTATAGAAATAACAACGCGAAAGGAGCGACAGAGGCGATGCTGATCGACAAAGCCCATTTGTTGACGCTCACTGTACCAGAACTCACGGTACTGCTTGGCGGCATGCGTGCCCTCGACACCAACTATGACAATGCGAAACACGGCGTCTTCACAGATCGTCCCGGTGAGTTGACAAATGACTTCTTCGTCAATCTTCTCGACATGCGTACAATCTGGAAAGCAGCGGACGATCTTAAGGAGCTTTACCATGGAAGCGACCGAACGACAGGTAAACAAAAGTGGACAGCGACACGTGCGGACCTCGTCTTTGGTTCGAACTCCGAGTTGCGTGCTGTTGCCGAAGTGTTTGCCAGCGCCGATGCGAAGAAGAAGTTTGTTCAGGATTTCGTGGCAGCGTGGGATAAGGTGATGAGTCTGGATCGGTTTTAGGAAGAAGGTAAAACCGGAGAAACCGGTAAAGCCGGGGAAACCGGGCAAAGAAGGTATACCACCTTCGCATAGCTTCGGGCGCCTGCGCCATAGCTCCGGCGACGGCGCGCGGAGCAAGGTAGGGCTGAAAAGAAAACGGGTAATCGGTTATCGGTAAGCGGTGAAGTAGGTAAGTTTTTAGTTCACAGTTTTAAGTTCTTTTCTTGAAGCCTGTAGGGCTGAAAAGATCATAGCATTGGGCAATGCCCAATGCTATGTGACCAAACAGATGCAGCGCTGTAGGCGCGGAAGAAAAGCCACTTAACAGTCCCCAAATCCGTAATCGGTGAATTCGGTAATCGGTGAATTCGGTAATCGGTTATCGGTGATCGGTGAACAGTGAAGTAGGTAAGTAGGTAAGTAGAAAGTTATGAAGGACGTATGGGCAACCGGCCCTTCGACCCTTCGACTTGCTCAGAGTAAACCGAGCTCAGGTACCGGGAAAATCTGTAATCGCTGATTCGCCTTGCTCCACCAATAAAGCTAGGCGACTGGCTTCCGCGAACAAAGCCGATGAATTAGGTAAGTTTTAGTTCAAATTAGAAACTTGACTTTGTCTTTATGGGGTGCAAACCTGGCAGGTTTAGCCGGGAGGAGTGCGCTGGGAACCTGCAAGCCCGCCCGAACGACGTCAGTCGGGCGGGGTTTAGTGCGGGCAGCTCGTCCTTCGCTCACTGCAGTACAACTCTCACCGTCCCTAACACTATTCCCTCTTGAAGTACCTGAATCCAATACATCCCGCGCACAAGATGAGACACATCTAATGTCACAACTCCGGAATTTATCGCAACAGTGTGTACGCGTTGCCCAACAGTATTAAATAGTACAAGCCGATCGGGTGTAATTGAATCAGAGGTAACACTTATATGCAAAACATCGTCCGCAGGATTTGGGTATATATTGATAAGTGATAATAGTCTTGCGTTTTCGGTCACCGCACTTGGCATGGCATCGATTACAAGCACCTTATCCAGCGCAGCTTTGATCACATTGTCCGTATCACTGATATCCTGAACAAGGAAATGCACTTGCATGTCATTCGTGATTTCCATCTTATCACTTAATTCGATTTCCACAGGAATTTGCCATGCTCCTTCAAACATTTCAGTAATGATGGTGTCGATAACTACGGTATCTGTACCATTGCTCAGTAAAACGAAATACACTTGTTCTTCCGTAAATCTTTCGCATAGCCATGGCGTGAATGTCAACGCAGGCGCATTGAATTGCGTCAGGTCCATTGCCGGGCTGCTAAGCAATGTATAGCCATCTTCTACGTCATCATCTTCTGCACTTCCACCAGCATTTCCGGTGACAAATGCATTTGAACCGAAATCATCGGTAACATCTTCTGCTGGATTGCATTGGAGATCATTAAAAAGAAGCTCTGAGACAGGTGTGGCGCGTTCCCAATGTGAACCCTGCGAGTTACCGGACACGGTCCAGCCAAGGTCATTGAGAAAGTCATCGTAGTATCCGTCTAAGATGACGATATCCTCAGCGATCACACCGAAGACATCAATATTGGTGATACTGTATTGACCCCAGTTTCCTGCATAGATCTGGTATGAGCCTTGCTGCACAGTTGGAAAGCTAAACAGGCCGAGTGCATCCGCTTGTGTCTGATACAACTGACCATTGCCTTGTACTGCGACATACGCAAATGGAACCACCTGCAATGCCGGATCTATCACACGACCCGATACCATTTGTGTCGGAAGAGGTTCCATTTCAACATGTAACTCTAATACAACACCATTTTGAAACATCCCTGCAGCAAATTTTGTCACATAGTCAGGATGTGAAAGTCTTATCATGAATATACCTGGTACAGCTTTCCCCATTTTAAATTCACCAGATGGATCCGAATACTCAGGGAGTAATACTTCTGTCGTATCCTCTACTTCGATGAGAATTTCTATTTGCACATTAGAAATAGGTATTTGAGTCAAAGAACTTCTTACACTTCCCTCCAGAAAACAACCACGTACGTATGTTGGACCTAACACAAACAATCCATTTTGTCTGTCTGAAATCAGGATTTTACCTGAAGGCAAAAACGGGTATGCTCCCCACGCACCAGAAAATCCACCGTCGGCTCCTAAAAATGTATCGAAATTGCCTACTTCGATAAGATTATCCGGACGTGAAGCATCCAATACAATACAACCATCGGTATAGTATGAGATGATCACAAAGTCATCCCACACATGGACATTGTGAGGGACAACTCCTCTTCCTACAGTCGCAGCGGGCCTGAATCGATCCAACTCTTTGATATTCGCCGGATCACTGACATCATAAGATGTCACAAAAGCATTCGCACGTTCATCTGTCGTAAAAGCAGTATTGCCATCATCCGAAAGCCAGGTGTTGTGGGTAAATGTAAACGGCGTTGATACAGAACCAAGTAAAAGGATACTGTCAAGATTCGCGATATCGTATATCCGCATTTGTCCAATTATTATTTCGGCAGAATACACAATGCTGTCCCGGGCATAAACATCGTGCGCATAATCTAAGGGCATTAGGGCAAGGAACTGTGGATTCCATGGGTCTGGCTTGACATCGACAATCATACAACCACCAAGATTTGCTCCATTGAGATATGCGAGACCAAATTCGTCGATCCAGATTGTATGCGCCTTATTGAACAATCCCAGACCAGGTATATCAGGTCGCCAGAAAAGATATGCAGCAGTATCCTGAGGCAATGTGGATAAGTCCACAATCAACATTCCTTGCATTCCGACATCCTGCACGATATAGGCAAAGTGTCCCCACGTCTTTAGTTCGCGCCATTGAGACGATACAGCGGGAATCATCTGTAGTTCCTGAGGATTTGTAGGATCTGCAAGTGAGACGATCGATAATCCCTGACCATGGCCTACGAGCGCATATTCTGTCCCATCCGGCGCTGTATAGCCCCAAAGACTGCTTACGATAGGAGTATAATCCAGAGTGCCAATAAACTCAATGTTCAATTGGGCTTGAACGGGGGAAATAGCAACACATAGGCTAAGCACCAAGAATCTTAAAATCATACTAAACCTGTTTAAATGGGTTGTAAGTTAATGCTATCTCACTTTGGCGATCGGGATAAATGCGCGGATGACGTGCGCAGGACAATGATCAGGGTAAAATGTTTCCATGAGATTTAGAAGAATCTCTCTTATGAAGGGTTACATTGTAAGGATTCTGCGATAAAATGATGGCGAAGTTGCGTCTATAATAATTTATCTCATGAAGGACAATGAGACATGCTATGAAAGGAATTCCTGAATTACGATTAAAGAGTCTACTCCCAAATCAGCTGCGCTATGCCTTTATGGTGCAGATGGACACGAAGTGTGTCGATCGGATGCAAATCATCTCGTGGGTTGGTGTCGTACTCTATGCGTGCCTGTTCATTCTTGACTACATGCGCATGCAGGCTGGGGAATTTGACCGTCGACTTTTCTATTTTCATCTCTGTGGAGGACTGTATATCATTCCTGCTCTTCTGACCACGTTTGCAACGAAACAAGTTCAAGCCACGCGGATTTCACGTGGAGTTGTCATTTGGTTCACGTTCTTACTCACGACAGTCGCCCTTTTTGGTCAGGCTTTTGTGACTTTTGAAGAGTACGACAGTCTGACAATGTACATGACATATGTCATCGTGGCGAACTGGACATTTACCATGAATCATAATCAGCGGATCCTGTTCAACCTGGCATGTATCATCCTGATGTTGACGGGAATTTTCGTGAGTCATGCTGACGACAACGTGCAATTTCTGATCAAAATTTATGAAGTTGTCTTCTTTACTTCTATCGCCTTTATTTTCGGGTTATTCGACTACAACCTGAGGGCCGCAAAATTTCTGGAAGAGCGGGAATTGGTCCGGGAAAAAGCGCGTATTGAAGAATTGGAGATGTTGAAGTCGCGGATGTATACCAACCTCACTCATGAATTTCGCACACCGCTCACCGTGATCGCCGGCATGGCTAGTCAAATCCAGGTGAATCCGACTAAATGGGGAGAAAAAGGATCTGAAATGATCCGACGAAACAGCACACGCATTCTCAACCTCGTGCATCAGATTCTTGACCTGAGTAAGCTTGAGTCCGGAAGTATGTCTCTCAAACTGGTGAATGGGGATGTGATTACAAATCTGAAATATATCATCGATTCCTTTCAATCCTACGCTGAGAGTAAGACTATCCGACTGCATTTCCTTACAGATTTGAACGAACTCTGCCTGGACTATGATCCGGAAAAATCGCTCACCGTGATTTCGAATCTGCTGTCCAATGCCCTCAGGTATACTCCCGATGGCGGTAATATTTATATCCGTGCCAACAAGATCGAATCTTCAGAAGGACCAAGATTTGAACTACGGATTCGAGATACAGGTATCGGAATACCCGAAGAGAAACTCGGCCTGATCTTCGAGCGGTTTTATCAGATAGAAGAACACCGAGGCAAAAGCTCAACAGGAACCGGAATTGGCCTTGCAATCGTAAAAGAGCTTGTGAAACTGATGGAAGGCAATATCAGGGTCACGAGCAAGGTAGGTGTTGGCACTGAATTCATTTTGGACCTCCCGGTAAAAAACGATGTGGAAGTCGCCCCTGCACAGTTTGTTCCCGCTTCAATTCGCTCTGCCGTTTCATCCTGGCTTGAACCTCCGGTATCAGATGTGCAGAAACCAATCACTACCACAAATGGTCTTAGAGAAACAACGCGGGTTTTGGTGATCGAGGATAATGCTGATGTTGTCGCGTACATCGCTTCTATCCTTAAGGGAGAATATGTTCTGACAATAGAACACGATGGGGATAAAGGCATTCAAACAGCAATCAACGAAGTACCGGATCTGATCATTACTGACCTGATGATCCCGGGCAAAGATGGTTATGAAGTTTGCAGAATTCTGAAACAAGACGACCTCACAAGTCACGTGCCAATCATCATGCTCACAGCTAAAGCGGATCGGGAATCTAAAATCTTAGGTCTTCAAAGTGGTGCTGATATCTATCTCGCAAAGCCGTTTGATCAGGAGGAACTCTTGGTACAGATAAAGCAACTCATTGATCTCAGAAAAAAATTGCAGGCACGTTACCATTCTTCCGCCGATACCAATGGAGAAGAGCATCCGGTAAATAAGAAAGAAGATCAATTTATCACCAAAGTTCGTGAAGCCATACATGCTCGCTTAGACGACTCATCATTTGGCATACTCCAACTTTGCCGGGTCGTAGGGATGAGTCGCACGCAACTCCATAATAAGCTAAAGGCAGTGACTGGTAAATCTGCCTCTCATTTTATCAGATCTGTGCGTCTGGAAGTTGCCCAAAAACTTCTGAGAGAAGATGATCTGACTATCGCGGAGATTGCATACTCCACAGGTTTCACCGATCCCGGGTACTTTTCACGTGTCTATCGGGAGGAATTTGGAGAGGCACCTAGCGAGTACAGAGTATAGAAGCGACTCACACTACTTTTCCTCAAGATTGTCTGCGCTACTGTAGGGGTGGGAATCCCACCTTCGCTATGGACGGGCAAGGAAATCCCACCTTCCATTAGCACTACTGGAGCCGGGAGATTTATTCTCACGGCTTTAAAATTGATGCGACATTCTGAAATTCACCCTCTTTTCACTGATCTCCAGACCACAATTTTCCTGTTTACGATAAACATCCAGGTCCCCCACTTCGGGACATCAAAGTGACTGTATGTCAGATCATTAGGAATGGGCTTTCCCACTTCTCTAAACAATAATCCAATCAGATATTCTCCAGCATGGACAATGGTTCCATCTTCTTTTTCAAAAGTCCCGGCGCCTGAACAGCTCATGCACACATTTTTGAACCGTTGGCGATATCAACACAAACAATCAACAATGGCACAGATCATACTCGCGCCGCGAATACCATCACGGACAACTGAAATCAGGAACTCCATTGTCACTTCACTCAGCGCGCAATCACAATATTTCTTCACTCTTAAATCCAATACTATCATGAAAACAATGCTTCTCATTCTGGCCTGCGTAAGCCATCTTGTTCTGGAGGCTCAGATTACAATTGGTTTCAAATTCGGCTTCTCACCAGATGTCAATCCTAAAACAGCACACTGCATTGTAAATCGCAGTGACCCTGATAACGAACTTCTATTCAATTCAACTCATGTCAAATACACACCGGCAGCCGGTGCCCTTCTGAGATTGGATCGCAAACCGTTTTGGATCTCGGCAGAAGTGCTCGCATATGGTTCTACTGAAACTTATGCTGTCCAATACATGAATGAGCGACACCCTGCAGGAAGTGTTTACTTCAAAGAAAAAAGCTATATCGTTGAAGTTCCCATTTCTGTGGGAGTCAGCCTTGGCAAGCTGGAGATCTTCTCTGGATTCTCTCCTTCACAAACACTTTCGGTTCGTAGCGAGCTTGATCAAATAGATGGTTATACTTCTCAGCTATCAAAGAGACGCATGGGCTGGCATACCGGTATAGGTATCAACCTCCACAATGTGTTGGTGGACCTGCGCTATACCCAGTCCTTCGCAAACTACGGTCAGCACAGGTTTGTCAATGGACAAGAATTGACATTGGGCAATGCACCGGCCAGAATCGTCGCCACAATCACCTACAGGTTTTAACACGTGTCATGAATTTATATGTCACTGATCGAATCAATCAACTGAAATTAAACATCAAACACAATGAAAAGACTCTTCACAAATCTGAAAATCATGGGAGTAATAGTATGCTTTGCGACTATGATTGCACTCCTTAGTTGCCACAACTATTATAAAATCAGGGCAGTGGATATCCAATCAAAAGGGTTTTCTCATGACGTCCTGACCGATGTGGTAAGACCGCATCGCTACTTCATCCTCAGAACAAAGTCTCAGGCATGGAATCTGAGAAGCTGCAAGCTGAGTGAAGATCATAAATCCATTCATGGCATTCTGGATACGGTCTCGTACCAACACCAACTCTACCTGACAAAAGACGAAAAAGATAGTCCCAGATATTCTCTCGCGAAAAACGAGCAGAGTGTGCTCAGTGAAATCCACTTCTATCTCAACGTGGACGTTATTGAGTCGCCGGGAGCATATACGCTTGTGTTGGACAAGCTTACGAAAATTGAGTTTGTCGAGTATGACAGCCGTCGGTCCACGCTGAGTCATTTCGCTGGATCAGTGGGTATTGGTGCTGCCATCATCGTTGTAGCTGCAGTGATCATCGCTGCCACGAAAAGTTCTTGTCCGTTTGTCAGCGCATATGATGGAAGCGACTTTTCACTGCAAGGTGAAATCTATGGAGGTGCCATATATCCTCAACTGGTGCGACACGATTACTTGCCGCTGAGAATGGCACCACTGCCTGACGGTTCCTTACAACTCAAAATCAGCAATGAGCTCAAGGAAAGGCAATACACAGATCTGGCGGAACTCATTGTGATTGCTCATGACTCTGACGTCCGTGTGCTTGCCGATGAACAAGGAGTATTACATACAATCTCAGAATTACTGCCTCCGTGTTCTGCCATGCTTGGAGACAAAATCGTCACAGCTCCTTTATCTCAAGCTGGTGATGATCATGTGTTGTATCTGGATGATGCCACGCCTGCAAATGGGATAAACGAATTGTTTTTATCCTTCAATAAGCCTGAAGGTGTTACGCAATGCAAACTTGTGCTATCGCTCAAAAACTCCTACTTCCTGGATCTCCTCTATGGCGATATCACCAAAGCACTTGGGTCATACTACGATAAGTATGTAGAAAAGCAGCGTAAACGCCCCGCGGATGAATTGAACCAATGGGTTAAGGATCAGCAGATGCCTCTACGTATTTCAGTACAAATACAGGATGACTGGATTGATGTCGTGGAACTCACAACCATTGGCCCAATTGCCTTTCGCGACATCGTAGTCCCATTGGATCTTATCGCACAACAGGACACTATCCTCAATATCAAACTCTCCTCCGGGTTCTTATTCTGGGAGGTAGACTATGCATCCTGTGACTTTACATCCAGTACATCCTTCAAGGCTGAATATCTGTTACCGGCATACGCTGTCGATGAACAAAATCATACGGTCACATCAAAGCTCTGCAAGGAGGACGGCATCTACCTGGAGCAACCTCAAATAGGCAATGTCACAACGCTGGAATATCACCCTGGTCATAAGGAAAAGGGGATGACATACTCATACATCCTTCATGCCAAAGGCTACTATGAGCATATCAGAGAATACACAGGTGCGCCAGATGTCGAATTCCTTGAACAATTCAAGAGACCCGGGGCACTTCCGGTTTATGCGATGACCAAGTATGAGCAGATCAAGCATTCAAGCGGTCAATGGCTTGCGAGCAACAATTGATAGACAATACGGCTCTCTATACATCCAAACTTTTAATCAACGATACAATGTCAACAACAATATTTACCGCGCCCGGATCCGGACTCATTCAGACTGGCATGAAGGTTCAGGTGGCTGAAATTGTACCAAACAAATCATCCCAGCCGGGAGCCCTCAAGCGCACGCTGATCTGGTGGGCAATCCGCTTGCAGATCGTCTACTACGCGTGTGTAATCTTAAGAAGACCCGATCGCATCTGGCGCGTTTATGACAAGCTCATTACCCGTCGGAGTACAGTGATGGGTGGAAATCTCAAAAAGATCGTTTCTGTAGACGGCAGATACTATTTCAATCTGTACACCCCGTGCTGGCCTTCTAAAGCCTATGATACATTGGTAAAGAACGAACTCAGAAGATTTGCTGCCGAAGATTCTGACAGCGAGAACCTCTCTTTTGTCTTTCTCGCCATTACGCGAAAATGCCCTATGCGCTGCGAACATTGCTTCGAATGGGACAATCTGAATCAAAGAGAAACCTTCACGAAACAAGACTTACTTAAGGTTATACAATTGTACCAGCAAGAAGGTGTGCTACAATTTCATTTCAGCGGTGGAGAACCTATGACGCGTATCAAAGATCTGATCGATGTCATCCGCTTTGCCAGTCAGAAAAGTGAATGTTGGGTTGTGACTTCCGGCTTCAATTTGACACATGCAAATGCGGATCTTCTGAAAGCAGCGGGGTGTAAAGGCATTGTCGTAAGTATTGATCATTATCTCCCCGAGGTACACAATCTTTTCCGTGGTCATCCACAAGCGTTTGATTCGGCTACGAAAGCTGTACGTGCAGCACTCGATGCTAACCTTGTAGTGGCGATTAGTGTCTGCGCAACAAAATCTTTTATTGATGGTCAACACCTCCTACCCTATCTGGACTTTGCAAAAGAACTCGGTGTCCATTTTGTACAGGTTCTTGAACCGAAGGACATCGGTCACTATTCCGGCAAAAATGTCCTTCTCGAACAACATCATATAGACGAATTGGAAATCGTCTTCAAAAACGTCAATTTCTCAGCACATTTTCAGAGATATCCGACTCTACTCTATCATGGGTATCACCAACGCAGAGTCGGTTGTTTTGCAGGCAACCGAAGCGTATACGTGGACTCCGCAGGTGATGTACATGCGTGTCCCTTTTGTCATACGGGTCAGTACAACATTCTGCAATATGTGCGGGGGGAACATCAGTCGTTGCCAAAGAAAGCAAACATGTGTCCGAGATATGACAAGATTGCCTGATACAAAATTCATCACCTTCTTCAAAAACTTTATACATCAATCATGAAAGCCATTTTGACATCAGACAGAATCGGTCTTTGTCATTGCCTTCTATCCAGATGATATCTCTCACGCTGAAATTCTAAATCATTATGTCATGAAAACTCCCATTCATTCAACACGACGCGCATCTTGTTCTGCGCAGGTAAAGGATCCTCAAGGATTAAAAACAAATCCTATGAATGCTATTTTGTCGTGTAGCGGCATAGCACTCCTGGAGCTGATAGTTGCATTGACTGTGGTGCTATTCAGCAGTTGTTATACGGCTCGTGTGTATGCGCCCCAATCACATAACATTCCCGGATTTGAACAACAGGGTGATGCTCGTGTGAGTGTGAGCACGGCATGGAGTTCAGACACTCATAAGCATAGACATTCCAATAGACTCGCGGGGTTTAATGCACAAGCAGCATATGCTCCATTAAATCATTGGGGCATTATCATGAACTATTCTCATCTAAAAAAGAGGGATACCGAAGTCTCACGAAGTTTTGAGTCAGGGATAGGATATTTTCTTTCTATCAGTCGACAAGTAATATTCGAAAACTACATCGGCTTTGGCAAGGGTTGTATGTCCGTGGACAAATACATTACCGCTGTACAGATGAATGGTGAGATACACAGAAGACATCTGTTTCTGCAACCCTCTCTTACAATGAAATCCAAGCATTTTGAAGTCGCGTTTGCGATGAAAACGTCCCGCATCGATTTTTTTGATCTGCAACTTATTACTGACCCCGATGATCCTGATGAGATTTTAAGAAATGGGGGTAAAGAAATGAAGAAGGAGATAGATCTGGTGAATGAAGTAGAACAGAAAGGAGGATTTACAACCCTGGAGCCTTCATTGACCCTGCGTGCCAAAATGAAGAATGTAAAAATGGAACTCCAACTGGGCCTTTCTGCTGCATTAGATCCAATACTCGCGTCACATACCTATCCCAATTTTGGCTCCTTTGGCGTGCAAATCGCGATCCCGGGACGCAAAAAATCAGAGAAATGTCCAAGTTTCAATCAATGCAAGTAATCAGTAGTAAAACGGATTCAATCATTGCAATTCAATCATCAAATACATTCTATCATGAAAACAATTTCACGCTGGGCTTCGCGGCATAAATGGGCTGCAAGGTTCCTGATTGTCCTGGCTCATGGTTTCTTGTTCAGCATTGCAGTTGTTGCTGGCACTATCTGCTCAACTACGGGTGTTGAATTTCCTTCTATGATTCTTACCTTTTTGATGATCTCCTTTCTTGCCTTAGTCTTTAAATATCCTACAAGGCACAGAAGGCCTTTAGCCATCAGGTACAGTTATTGGAAAGCACGCATGATGGACGCAGCGCTTATTACTACCAGCGTATGCATGATCATTGCAGTGACCGCTCAGAGTGAAACGCTCCGTCCTTATCCTCAGGCAAATGAATATCGTGTCATCAATGTGGTGCATGAAAATACGCCAAAGAACGAACGGATTCATCGAAAAACGCTACGCAGATCCTTCAGACAAGAAGTACGAAACTTTCTTCATAGCAATAAAGAAAGATTGTCGCACAGCGCCGTGGTCCTGTTGAGTGTGCTTCTTATTCTTCTAACTCTTGCAGCCTTTTTTGCAGTACTCGCTTTATCATGTTCAATCGCATGCTCGGGTGCGGAAGGCATTGCATTGCTTGTATTTTTTAGCGGCGTTGCTCTTGTTGGTCTGCTTTGCGTCCTTGGAATGCGATGGCTATTATCCAAGGACGAACGCAGACAAAACGGTCCAACTACATCATGATCCGAATCACAATATTCAATACCTTCAATCCTATCCCGATGAAATCAAAGATTGCATATCAAAGATCAGCAAAGTCAAAAGCTCAATATTCGGAACTCCAGACACTCGTACACCGTACACTCCTCGGACTACCAAAGCATCGCCTGTGGTATGCAAGAATGCGAGCGTTGTGTTATCCCAGCTTATTCTTTGTATTCTACCTGCTTGCACTACAACAATTGCACAATCCGCTTCTGTTTGTCCTATTCTATACGGCAATGGGGGTATGCATCGTCCTTATCTTTCTAAATCTCATCCATGAGGTAGTGCATGGTTCGTTATTTCAGAGCAAGAAGCTGAACAACTTGCTCCAATACGTCCTTGATCTGATCGGCGCCAATAGTTACATCTGGAAGCGGCGACATACAGTCCTGCATCACAACTTCTCCAATGTGGCGGGATGGGACTCCGATATTGAACAAGCTTCGTTTTTCCGAATTTTTCCCAGCGATCCTGCACGTCCGCTTCATAGATTCCAACATAAGCTGATGTTCCTGGTGTATCCTTTCTATCTGGCCAACTGGCTTCTGATCCGCGACTTCAAAGATTTCTTCAAAAGAGCGCAAATCATAAGAAAAGTCACTGCAATTCCTGTGATAGAATATGTAAAGCTGTTCTTTTTTAAACTCTTATACTTCACGTATATTTTTCTGGTTCCCATATGGATGGGTTTCGAAATTTGGCAGGTGATGGTAGCATTATTGGTCATGCTTGTGACTGCGAATAATTTCGCGTTGTTTGTCTTACTGACACCACACACCAATATTCAAAATGCGTTTCCCGTTCCCGATGATCAAAATACTCTCAGAGGTAGTTGGTTTGAACACCAATTTATAACCACCAATGATGTCGAGGGTAACAATTGGTTTTTTAGAAATGTCATGGCAAATTTCAACTGTCATTTGGCACATCACTTATTTCCGCACATCAGCTATGTCTATGCACCGGAAGTTACGGTCGTTGTGAAAGAATATGCGAGAGAGCACAAACTGGATTACAGGGCATATCCGATCATGCATGCCCTCTCCTATCATTACCAGTTGATAAAGCGCAACGCGATTGGATCGGACATTTTAGAAGAAGACATGTAATGAACCTCTAAAAAGTCTGTATGAACAAACTTAAGTTTTCTCGCAAAATGTTACTTCGCTTGTCTTTAAGGACTCACCCCCCGCCCGAACGTACGTTCGGTACGGGCGGGCTTCCCCTCTCTTTTGAAGAAGAGAGGGTCAATGGTGCGAAATAACATTTTGCTCGTTAACTCCTTTGGTCATGAATAGATTAAAATGATCCTTTAGAAGAAGACATTTAATACATCAAGTATGCCAGGAAAATACCAGTTTGCTGATCTGCACTGTCATCCAACCCTGAAGACGTTCGGGCATTCATTCAGCCCACAATTGAATGGATGGGGTCGACATCATGTCTGGCACAATAAGCCACCGACAGCATTGACAAAAACAATCAATCGGATCTCCGGGCTTACAAAATTTACACAAGCCGACTTTACGACAATGGCCAAGGGCAACGTACGTATTGCGTGTGTATCGCTCTATCCATTTGAGAAAGGGTTCTTTATCAATGGTCAGCTCAACGGACCTATTTCAGCCAGCCTGGCGAATCTGATTACCGGTATCGGCTATCATCGTGTGCGGCACTTACAGAAGCACACAAACTACTTTGAAGACCTGAATCGTGAACTCGCTTTTCTCAATCAAAGTTGCCGAAGTATGCATGTCGGTTCTGAAACATGGAATTGGAAGTTTGCATCACAATGGAAGGACGTAGAGGAAATTTTGGCGGCGGACCATCAGATCGCGGTGATTCTCACGATTGAAGGGGCACACATTCTGAATTCAGGTCTCACAAAGTATGGTCACAGAACAGATCCGGCAGAGGTCCTGCAGAATGTATCAGCGATCAAAGCATGGGATCATCCTCCTTTCTTCATCACATTCGCTCATAATTTCAGCAACGATCTCTGCGGTCATGCACGAAGCCTGGAACAACTTGGTCCCCTGGTCAATCAGAACCAGCAAATGAATGAAGGATTCACGGATGTGGGTTATCAAACAATTCATGCACTACTTTCTACAAGTGAGGGTAAACGGATACTCATTGATGTAAAGCATATGAGCTTGCGTTCGCGTCTCCAATACTATGAGCTGCTGAAGACAACTTATAAGGGAACCATTCCTATTATCGTGAGTCATGGAAGCGTCGCAGGCTGCTCTGCAAACTCAAATTCAAACTCAAACTCAAATTCAAAATCAAATGAAGCACACGCAAATACATCAACAAGAAAGCCCTGGTTTGTCGCTGATGATATTAATTTCTTTGACGAAGAATTGGTGGAAATCGCAAAATCAGGGGGGTGCTTTGCTCTGCAGCTTGACAGCAATCGGCTCGCCGTGCGCAAACACATTCGAAAAGATCTCTTTAAGTGGAATCGTAAAATATGTCTGAAGAAATCGGCTGGTTTTGTGTGGGCACATCTTCAGCATATCGCAGAGGTTCTGGATCGGCATGGACTTTACGCATGGGGCACAATGCAGATTGGCAGTGATTTCGACGGTACGACAAATCCATTGGAAGGTGTTTGGACAGCCGAGTTTCTGCCTCAACTCGCTGACGGTTTACATTTTCATGCACATCAATATCTCGAAGGTAAAAATCCGTTGACGATGTATGAAAACAAGTCGATCTGCGCCGAAGAGGTTGTTGACAGATTTGTTTTTACAAACGCTGTGAATTTTCTCAGGAAATATTTCTCTTGATTCGATCAGAAAATTAGTTTGGCAAACACATTGCAGATGACAGACAGTGCATTTCTCAAAGTCTTGACTTTCAAGGCCAAATGGCTTTTTACAGGTGCAAATTGCTATAATTCGAACGGCAAAGATTCAATGGTTAGAAGCAAGTATCAAACTATCTTCGGGCCGAAACGTTTAAGGTACAATTCAATAGAAAGCACCGATATCTAAAAAACCTGTTTCACCGCAAAAGACGAAGATTTGTATCTCTCAATATTCACAAGCATATTATCACATACGTTGAAAAAGATGGATAGATTGATTTTGGCACTGATTGTTTTTGCACTGACCCTAACTATGATAGAAGCTCAGAACAAGACTCTGGTATATACGATCAATAGAAGGGGGGATGCTGTCGGTGCTCTTAACTTTACGAAATCCATCGCTGCTCATAAAACCACACTTAGGCTTGAGTCCGATGTCAATACGGAGTTTGTCTTCAACTTTCTGGCGGAAGGCATTGAAGAGTCAGTATTTGAACATGATATCCTTATCCGTTCTTCTGTCTACCGCGAGTTAAATGGAAAGGAAAAGGCGAATAAAGCAACGATTCTGGAGGGCAGTCACTATCTCCTCAAGAAAGGGACGAAGCAAGAAGTTTTGAGTGTTTATCCAATCCGCTATAATCTATTGTGCATGTACACCATGGAACCAACAAATATTTTAAAAGTATACTCCGACAATTTTCAAGAGTTCTTTACTATTCATCGGGTAGGAGACCATCATTATAAAGTAAACTTCCCGGATCGGAATTACACGGAGTACTTTTATCAAAATGGTGTGTGTATAAAAATGCATGTACATCATACGTTGTACGAAGCCATGATAGAACTCAATAAATAGAACATCTAAATAGTCCAGTCGAATGTATCGTAATGGCAATTTCAGCACTCTTGTTTCACTTTGTCTGTTTCTGACTCACTCGTCTTTAGCACAGCCATTCACAGACATCGCTTCGGTCAACTACCAATATCATCTCCCCACAAAATATCAGTCACCACAGATCGCGGAGAATAGGAATCTCAATCTCAGCTCTGCTGAACTATTACTCCCACTCTCACTTGGAAGTGGTAGCTACTTCCTGGTTGGTGGTCAATACGCTCATTTTGATTTTGGATTCGATGTTGGTCCCAGACTGAGCCAGGGCTTCAATGTGACAGAAGGACGAGTCGGTGCTTTATATCAATGGCAAAGCCAAAAGGATAAAACGCTCTTTCTCATCTTACCAAAGTGGGCTGGAGAAGAACAGGCTTTTGAATCAAAGTATTTTCAATTAGGTGGTGTTGCGCTACATACCCATCAATTGAGCGAAAATTTTGCCTATAAGTTTGGTCTCTACTATAACCGGGAGTTCTTTGGAAACTTCTTCATGCCGCTCATTGGCCTGGATTGGCAAATCAATGACAAACTTTGGCTGTATGGTACTCTGCCTGGAAATCTGCAACTGCACAGAGTGATAATTCCATCGGTTGCTGTTTCATTGAGTTATATCTCTCCGAGTGGATCTCTGCTCTTCGAGAATGGAAGCGACCACATCAGAATAGGCCGAAGCTTTCCACCCAACGCTGTCGTCAGTGCAGACCTGCATTGGACTATCTTCTCCCCTGTTGTGTTGAAAGCATCTGTAGGACACAGTCTCTGGAGGAGTTATGGCAAATATGATAGCGATCAGGTACAATACGAAACTGGAGAATATGCTGACTATAAGAACGGCCTTGTTTTGCGTGCGAGTCTTATTGCTAGGGTTCTAAATGATTAAGAAGCAGGTCACTTCGATTGTCAGAATCAAAATCAGGGTTCATTGATTGAATGCCATGTCTGATACAATTTCTCCTGATCAGGTCTATCATTTGGGAGTTCGGTGAGTGGCAGGCATGCCTTGAGATATAGATGACAATCTGCCGGAAGAGATTGATACAGTTTCGTACCCTTTGTCTTCCATGCAATCATTTCATCGGATACCTCTCTCACAATCTTTCCTGGATTTCCGACTACAAGACTACGTGCCGGTATCTTCTCCCCTTCTTTCACAAATGTCAATGCACTGATGATAGACTCATCACCAATGATGACATGGTCCATGATCACTGAATTCATTCCGACCAAAACATTCCGTCCAATCTCTGCACCATGAATAATTGCACCATGTCCGATATGTGCACCTTCACGTAGAACTACTACTACACCAGGAAACATATGTATCGTACAATTCTCCTGCACATTGCAACCATCCTCGATGACGATTCCACCCCAATCACCGCGGATCGCAGCGCCAGGTCCGATGTATACATCTTTGCCGATGATCACATTTCCGGTGACCGCAGCCAACGGATGGACAAATGCGGAAGGATGGACAACAGGGATGAATCCTTTGAAAGAATAAATCATTTTCTAAGTGGCTCCTAAGTGGTTCCTAAGTAGCTGCAAAGTTGCTAAGTTTCTGCCCAGAGATGAACTGCTAATCGCCGTTCGCTTTCTTCGACTGCCGAAGCTTTAGCGAAGGGCAGTTCGCTTTCTTCGACTGCCGAAGCTTTAGCGAAGGGCAGTTTGTTATTTGCCGTTCGCTGTCTTCGACTGCTGAAGCTTTAGCGAAGGGCAGTTCGCTATTCGAGGAAAATAGTTCTCTGCACATTCTGCCCCGCCCATTGCATGTTGGGGCAAGCTTTCCGCCTTTCCTAATTCCGAAGCTTAGTCAGCAATCTGAGAAACTCAATATAAATCCAGACCAACGTAATCAGAAGTCCCATGCCGGCAAACCATTCCATATAACCGGGAGCACGATACTCTTCCGCCTTTTCGAACATATCAAAATCCAATAAAAGATTCAGTGACGCAATACCAAGTACAGCAACGCTGAACAAAATTCCGAAAGTGCCACCTTCATGAATGTATGGGATATTGATACCAAACATGCTGAGTATCCAACTCAATAGGTAGACCAGAAAAATTCCGCCAGTTGCCATGATAAGCCCAAGCCTGAACTTGTTTGTCACCGGAATAATTCGGGTTTTGTAAATGACGAGCATGACAAAGAACACAAGTAACGTCAGCGACACGGCCTGGAGAATGATACCACCTGCCAAAGACGCATACATCGCAGAAACTCCACCTACAAAGAATCCCTCAAGGATGGCATACAATGGAGCCAGAAATGGTGACCATTCCTTCTTGAACACTGAGATCACGACGACGACCAGGCCACCAATAGCTCCGCCCCATACGAGAATCGGACTTGGGAACATGTATCCGATGACTGCTGTAAAAAGAAGCAGTGCAAGCAGAACGAATGTCTTGTTGAACGCACTCTGCATCGTAAACGTCCTCTGGCTTTCACCAACATAAGAGGAGGTCTCTTTCGCAAGGGCCTTTTCGTTTAATACAGGGTTTGAAGAATGGGAAAAACGCTCATATCGATTTGACATATTTCTAAGTTGTTTTATTAAGTTGCTTGTAAGTTGCCTGTAAGTTGCTTCCTTCGGTTCCTACTAAATGATCATTAAAATGCAAAAGGATCGCTTAAAGTTCACAAAAATTGAAATTTGGTCCCCGGTCTTTGAACATTGAACCCTGGAACATTGAACCTGGAACATTGAACTCTTGAAACATTGAACCTGGAACATTGAACCTGGAACATTGAACATTCTACTGCGTCGCCTCCTTACCTGTATACTTCACAATCGCATCACGAATCCGCTGTACTCTATTCTCCGGGCTTGGATGCGTACTGGCAAATTCTGGCGGTCGTTCTCCTCCTCCACTGGCTTGCTCTAAGATTTTCATGACGCCGATCAATGCATTAGGATCATAGCCTGCACTCACCATGAAACGCACTCCCAGTTCATCGCTCAATAGCTCCTGGTCGCGCCCATAGCTCATGTTGATGAGGTTGCCGATCATCTGTGCAGCTTGCGCAGTGCTATAATCGCCTGATGCAATGACGGCAGCTCCCGTAAGTCCCTGTGTAAGCTCCATCTTGGCAATGCGTTCTGCGCCATGCCGTGCGACCACATGACCAATCTCATGGCCTAACACTCCCGCAAGTTGCTCTTCGTTCTCCAACCTCTTAAACAGCGCCTCAGTAATAAAAACCTGACCACCAGGTAAGGCAAATGCATTGACGATTTCCGGATGCGCAAGTAAATGAAAATCATAGCGATATGGAGTTTTACTTGCATCAGAGGTTTCGACAAGACGTTTGCCAACTTGCTTGACATACTGCTGTGCCTGCTCACTCGGATGAAGCCCACCATACTGTTGAATCATTTGAGGTGCACTTTCAAGTCCAATAGCGATTTCCTGTTCTTCATTGATGCCCACGTACTGATTTGTTTCCAGTATCTCATTGTAGTCCGACGTGGAGCAAAACCTGAATAACGCAAAACCGGCAACGACCAGACCAATGATTAGAGTGCCACCTACCTTACGACCTCTGGTACCTCCGAATGAACGTGGTTGCTGACCACCAGTACCTGATCCGCTTTCTTGATTTCTTCTGTAGTAAGTCATGGTTTTGTCGTTTAAGTTGTGTCAAAAATACATTCTTGCCATTTGGCACGCATCGTGACGAGTTTCTTCAGTTATCCGTTTGGCGTTATCTGCTAAACCTTGCCTAAAGCTTGCATTCCCTATTTTACAGTCTGATATTCGCGATAGATCATCTATGGAACACAACGAAGCGAAAATTCATACAAAGCAAAAGTCATTTCTCCGCCACTTTCAGGACTACCTCGGAGAATTTGTCTATGGAGGGATTGATGGTAGTGTCACGACATTTGCTGTCGTTGCAGGTGCAGCAGGTGCAGAGTTGAGTTCGAGTATTATCCTGATTCTGGGATTTGCAAATCTCCTTGCTGATGGTTTCTCTATGTCGGTAGGCGCATATCTTTCACAAAAAAGCGAACGCGACAATTTTGAAAAATACAAAGCAACGGAATATGATGAGATCGAGAATATGCCTGACATCGAACGGGAAGAGATCCGCGAAATCTATCGGACAAAAGGATTTGAAGGCGAGCTGCTCGAACGTGTTGTCGATGTGATCTGTGCCGACAAAGCGCGTTGGGTTGATGTGATGATGAAGGAAGAGCTTGGTATGATCAAAGAACAGAAATCACCATTTGCAATCGGTGCAACGACATACATTTCATTTCTTCTTATTGGCACTATCCCTCTCCTTGTTTATGTCTGGGACTATGCTGTAGGTTTTAATGGAAGTTTGTTTTGGACAGCAAGTACTCTTACTGGCATCGCGTTTATCGGGATTGGATTTTTGAAATCCTACGTGACAAATGCATCACGGATCAAAGGTGTACTTGAAACACTTTTACTTGGTGCATTGGCAGCATCGGTGGCATACTTTGTTGGAGATCTATTAGAGAAAATGCTGAAGTAACCGCAGGGTTGTCTTACGCCTGCCTGCAGGCAAGGCAAAGACGCGGGGAGCGCCAAGAATTCTTTCACGCGAAGACGCTGAGAGCGCGAAGAATTGTCATTCACGCAGAGACGCAAAGTCCGCGAAGAAATCCAGGAGACTCACACCACGAGAAAAGAGCGTTAAGAAATCTAGCCACCGGCCAGGCGCTAGAAGCCTCTTTGCTTCGCACCCTTCGCGTTTGCGAGAACCAAGTATTTACATCCGATTTTTTACACCGTACTTACTACATACCGGACATTTCTCCCAATCGTGTCCACGAGAAGGGCAATATTGTCTTCCGAAATAGATGATCTGCAGATGAACCTTATCCCAGGTATGTTCGGGAAAAACTTCTTTGAGATCTTTTTCTGTCCGAACGACATTCTTCCCATTGCTGAGTCCCCACCGATAAGCAAGGCGATGGATGTGGGTATCAACAGGGAATGCAGGCTTGCCGAATGCCTGAGCTATGACCACCGAAGCAGTCTTATGTCCTACTCCGGGTAACTCTTCCAATTCTTCAAAGGTCATTGGCACTTTCCCATGATACTTATCAAGAAGAATATTCGAAAGAGTCCAGATTGCTTTTGCCTTTTGAGGAGATAGTCCGCATGGACGAATGATGTTGCGTATCTCGTCAATTTCAAGTTTGATCATTTCCTGTGGCGTATCAGCTTTGGCAAAGAGAATTGGAGTGACTTTATTGACCTGAACATCCGTGCATCTGGCTGATAAGAGGACCGCAACGAGAAGTGTATAAGGATCAACATGATCAAGCGGCACATCGACTGTGCGATATAGGTTATCCAGGATCTCCGCGATCGCGTTTGCTTTTTCCTGTCGTGTCATCAATTCAGGTTTTCCAGGAAAGCCAGGGTATCGATTCCATCTGCATAATCACCCAACGCTGGTTTTTGAGCTTTGCCCAATCTGACACAAGGCAGTCCGGGTATGTCGTGATTTGTGGCCACACACTGAATCTCATCACGTTGAGATGTCAATTGTTGAACCAATATTTCTCTATCCTGATAAAATGAATAATACAAACATCCCACAGGTGAAATCAAAATCGGAGTTTCAAGGAGAATCAGGTTTGGAATTGCGATATGTCTGACTTTATTCAGCATGTGCAAAGCCATGTTGTAGTCAAGATTATTCCGGTATTTATTGTGATTTGAAAGGTGCTCATATCGCTTCATCTGGTTGATCAGTTTTGTGAAATCATATCCTTCCGGTACATAGCAATGTGAGACGCTCCTGCATCCAAGACCGAAGTATGTAAAGATGTCATCAGCAAGTCCTGCTAAATCCTCTTCGCTTTCATGCCCATCGAGAATGGCAACTGCATTTCTATTGCGGCGAATGATATGCGGATACTTTGCAAAATAGTACTCGAAATAACGCGCAGAATTGTTGCTACCGGTAGCAATCACCGCATCGATATCAGTGAGCTTATCAACAATGTCAAAATACTGCCTGCTGCGCGGGTCCGATTCTTCAAGCACTTTAATAAAGAACGGAATGAGATGTTTGTCTTTCTCCGACAGTTTGATCACTGAAATATTGCCACTCAGAAACACACAAAGCAAATCATGAAAACCAACCGCTGGAATATTACCTGCCATGATCACACCTACGCGACACTTGACATCATGGTCCTTCACAGATTTTGTCCAGTTCCTCAGCGCAGTTTCATCTGTCAGCCATTCAGCAATCCGATCTATTGCAAAGCGAATATTCTCAGGAGTAAACCAGGAGTTGTCCACGGAGGCACGATGCGCATGCGCCTGTAGTCTCTCATCATATTGTTTCAGGATTTCACCCAGCGCCATCAGGACCTGAATCCTTTCTCGTAATGTCATTCTCATATCTTCTTTAGCCCAACCCTGTTTGAACTGCTGCTCCGGTTTCCCCGGATTTCCCGGCTTCCCCAGTTTCCCCGGTTTCCCCGGTTTTTAGCCCCCCTCATTTACATACTTCCGATAATTCCTCCACTTATCCAGGACAGCCTGAAAATCTTCGGGTGGCTGACTTTCAAATGAAACCTTCTTTCCTGTACCCGGATGCGTAAATCCCAATGTCGTTGCATGGAGCGCATGACGTGGCATCAGTTTAAAACAATTTTCTACAAACTGCTTGTACTTCGTGAATATCGTTCCCTTCATGATCTTGTCTCCCCCATATCTCTCATCATTGAAGACGGGATGGTGAATGTGTTTCATATGGACACGTATCTGATGCGTACGTCCCGTTTCGAGTTTACATTCTACAAGACAGACATAATATAAATCCTCGATTATCTTGTAATGTGTCACTGCATGCTTGCCAATTTCACCTTCGGGAAACACTGCCATCTGCAACCTGTTACGGACATCTCTTCCGATATGGCCCGTGATAGTACCCTCAGGAGGATCAGGAGCACCCCAAACAAGGGCGAGATATTTGCGATCAATTTCATGACGAAAAAACTGCTTCGCGAGATGCGCCATTGCAAAATCATTTTTTGCCACCACGAGTAATCCAGATGTATCCTTGTCAATCCGATGCACGAGTCCAATACGATCTTCTGAATTGCCAGGCATGACCGGAAGCACTTCATCTATTAAATAGTAGGCCAGAGCATTGACCAACGTCCCTGAATGCACACCAACGCCCGGATGCACAACCATACCAGCAGGCTTATTGACGATCAAGAGGTCATCATCTTCATAAATAATATTAAGCGGGATGTTTTCCGGGACAATGCCCTGATCCAGGCGCAAACGGGGGAACAACACAGATACTAAATCACGAGGGCGCACCTTGTAGTTAGGCTTTATCGGGTTGTCATTCACTGTAATTGCCTCCGCACGGATCGCATTCTGAATCTTGTTTCTCGATACTTGTCCATACCTGTCGAACAGGAATTTGTCAATGCGTACAGGGGTCTGGCCAGGATCTATCGTGATAAGATGGTGTTCGTAGAGCGGTTCGGTAGTGTTTTCGTCTGATGTGAGCATGGGCGTAAAGGTAAGCGCTGAAGAGGGAGAAGCCGGGGAAATCGGTAAATCTGGTAATCGGTAATCGGGTAAATCTGATAATCGATAAATCCTGTAATCGGTATTCGGACCGGCCTCTCAGGTTTTCCCTGTTTTACCGGCTTCACCTGCTTCACCGGTTTTCCGTGTTTTCGCTATTTTCTCCTTTTCTAAAAAAAAGCGCACGATTTTCGCAACGAAACGTATGGCATAACATACTAAGCAATGAACGAACCTTTTAGCGCACAGGATTTTCTGGCTGCCTATCATAAAGATGAAAAGCAACTTCGGAAGTACCTCCGCGTCATGGAAACGGAATGGAAACCTTATATCTCTCAGCAAATCAAGCAGATGGCTGGGTCGGAACAAGATGTCGATGACGTCTTCCAGGAGAGTATTTATGAACTGGTCGCCAATCTGGGAACAGGCAATTTTAAGGGAAAGAGCTCTTTGAAAACCTATTTCACGACAATCTGCAAATACAAATGGATGGGGCGTCTACGCAAAGATTCACGCCGGGAAGAGATACGTCAGGAGGTGTTTGGTTCAGAAGGTGTAACAGAACAAAGTGAGGCCATCGTGTCATTTCAGGAATTGAAAGAGATTTTAGCTCTACTACTAGACGAACTGGGAACAAAGTGCAGGCAAGTCCTGACACTATGGGCAGAGGGCATTCCTTATGAAGAAATCATACAACAAATTGATACAGACAATCCAGGGACGGCGCGCAAACGAAAACACGATTGCGTGGAAAGGCTTACTGCGCTCATCGATGCGCGTCCGACAATCAAACAACAATTACTCGAGTATTTAACAGTCTGATTATATGAAACATTTCGAACTGATAGAATCTTACCACCGCGGCACGCTGACAGATGATGAAGCACGTGCTTTTGAACAGAGCCTTGCTTCAGATCCAGAACTCCAAACAGAACTAGAGAACTATAAACTCGCAAGACAAGTATCAGGCGTTCTTGCGTACGAAGATGCTAAGCGCAGGATTTCAGGGATGAACCAATCTCCATTGCAAGTGAGTCATCGTCAGAAACCTCAAAGACAGTTAATCCGTATTGCAGCATCACTTCTTGTACTCGTTGTATCTGGTTTTCTCATTAGTCAATTCAAATATTCCGATACAGCGATTGCGAGTCGTCACTACCGCTCTATCGCGATGAACATGCGCTCTCCTCAAAACGATAGAGGTGCCGAGCTTATTGATGCAGGTAAATATGAAGAAGCTGTCGCACTACTTCAGCAAGCCGATGCAGATGATCCTCTTTCAAAGAGTCTTCTGGCCGAAGCTTTGACCAGGCAGGAGCGCTATCCTGATGCCATCGCGGTATACAAGGAGTTAGTCGCCGATCCTCAATATATTAATCGCGATGGAGCCGAATTTGCCCTTGCCACACTCTACCTTAAAACCGGAGATGTCAAAACTGCCACTGAACTTATAGCCAAAATTGCATCAAGTGAAGATCACGACTATCGGTTCGAAGCACGTAAGCTGGAGTCACAGTTGAAGAGTTTTTGGAGAAAGCTTGTTATTTAGGACTCTTCAACTTTATTAAGAAGAGCCAATTCATAAAAGACGTAAATCGCTATACACATAACTCTTTGAATACCAAATATCTGCGAGAATTGTCAATCCTTGATCCACATCAAGAAGAGCCAATTCTTAATCCACACAAGAGAGCCAATCCTTGATCCGCACAAGAGAGCCAATTCTTAAAAGAAGTCGATCGTTATACACATAACTCTTTGAATACCAAATATCTGCGAGAATTGTCAATCCTTAATCCACATCAAGAAGAGCCAATCCTTAATCCACATCAAGGAAGAGCCAATTCTTGATCTAACATCAAGAAGAGTCAATTCTTAATCCACATCAAGAAGAGTCAATTCTTAGGTCAGATTGATGCAATCCCATGGCTAGGTCGAAGGTTTCTTCGTTCATTTCTCGCTCATGTTCAAAGCAAATAAACATTGAATATCTAACCCCGTTGGGGTTAAATGAATTTTTGCCATTGCATGTCTCCTCTGGAGTCTATAAACGTGTGACTCCTCTGGAGTCATCGTATCCAAGTACATTTTTGAAACATAAAACCTTGAACATCAAACTTTGAAATTGAGTTTGCACTTATGCTTGTATTGTTTTCTCACATTCTCACCTTTCACCTTCTCCTCCATCGATAAACCAAGATGACCACCAAGGCAACAAGACCGATACCAATGAAGTACAAGTATGAAGATTGAACAGGCTTTTGAAATTGTAGCGGCACATCATTGCCAATGACAATAAAAGCAGACCACCATGCAGGGTGCATTTCCATCTTCTTGCGTTTGTCATCGTGGATATAATCCAGTTTTGCGAGTCGCAAAGCATCGCTTTTTGTCTGACCATCGGCGAGATACTGGTAAAACGATTTCATGATCTCGGCGGTTGCTGCATCATTGACTTGCCAAAGAGAAGTGACGATACTTGCTGCACCGGCATATGCAAATCCACGCGCGACACTCATAGCGCCTTCTCCGGATGCATACACGCCATGAGCACCCTCACATGCACTGACCACAACCATCGCAGAAGGGATGTGTTGGGTATACAAATCCTGTACGTAAAGCAAATCGCACGTACTTGTATCTCCGGAAAATGCCATCCATGATTTACCAGGCTCATGTGTATTTGCACTCGCATGCGTAGCCAAATGCAGTACACCATAGTCACCAGCCAATTGTAAAAGTTTTTGCCTGGAAGCACTGTGACCGAAAAATGCTGTGCTCTTTGCAATCGATGCGATCCCGTTTAATTCGGTACGTGTATGTGGCAATATCCTCTGTCCACAAAGAGATTCTGTCATTGGTGCAAATGCAAGGATCTTTTCATTCGTATTTGTCACTACCGACATTTCATCCCCCATGGCAAGTGAAAGATCATATCGAAGGGTTTTTGACTCAATCAGATATTTCCCTTCCTCGTCTCTCAAACCATCGAACCCTATTTGTGCAATGGCCCCATCCGGGATAATTGTGATTTTCTCTGGCAGTGGTTCCAAAGGTTTGATCAGCAACAAATACAATGGATCAGCACCAGGCGCTTGTGCATTTGAAATACCTCGCTCAAGAAATCCACTAATCATTTCCTGATACGTCCTCATTGCTTCAAGAATCGCTTTTTTGTTTAAGCCAACTCCTTGCATTCTCGTACGCGTAATGACAAATGCATAGAGTGTATCCGATGGATCAAAAGCATCTTGTGATTCCGGCGAAGAAAAGTATTGAATGACTGCTTCATCTACGGGCATACTTCGTTGCAATTCGGTCAATCTTGACAAGGAAAAGGTATTTGACGGCCCGGCATAGTGAGGAATGACTTTCTTGAGTTCGGAATTCACCTGATCCAGAGCAGCCGTGAGTTGCATCCATGCGTCATTCGCATTGTTGAATCTTTCCAGTGCAATGATCTGCTCTTGCAGGCTGTCTTTTCTCTCCATGAGTTCGCGCGCGGGAGTATTGCGCACTCCATGTTCACGTACGGCATCGAGGACAAGGATTGCTTTACTTCTATCCGAGAAATACAAAGCACGGCGCTGATCACCTATATGAAGTGCTGCGGAAATTGCGTTCGCATACATTCTCTTAGCATCGTTGCGCCAAAGCAGTTTAGAACTTTCACGAAGATGCTTGAAGCGCAACAGATCCACCAAGCTGTCAGCAAGTTCATATGTCTTGAGAGCTCTTAGACAATGTGATGTATCACGCGTAGACTGATAGTACTGCGACCAACCTACAGCTTCAAATCCGACAAACTTGAAGATGTCAGCGAGGTTGTAATGATCCTTGATTTCATTCACCGAAGGGATCTCGCCAATCTGGTCAGGTTTACTGTGACCAACAATTTCGCGTGTTGACTCATGATAGTGATTCAGTGCTTCCTCATACATGCTCTGATCGCGAAAGAGGTCGCCAAGATTATTGTGAGTAACCGCTACATTGATGCTATCACCCATAGACTTGCGCATCTCCAGTGCTAGTTGAAGAGATTCATAAGCCCGGGTGTATTGACCTAGCTTCCTGAAGACGATACCAATACTATTGTGAAGTTCGGCCTCGTATCCTTTGTCCAGCTCGGTGGAATTCGGGCTGATCTGATCATACAAGTCCTGAGCCTCAATCAACAGACGTATAGCATTGTCAAAATCATCTTTCTTTTTGAATGCATTGCTTTCCAGAAAGCGGATTTTGGACGAATTAAGAAGGGCATCGTCGTTCCAGGGTGAGGGCAAATCTTCGAAATATGACCTGGCTTTTGCTGTGTAAAGGAGAATTGAATCTGCCGCATGGAGAACACCACCATCGTGAAGCATTGCATTGAATCCATCAATGAGAAGTACATATGCTGTTTGTATCTCGAAGTCCAATGTATCCATCAAAGCAAAGCGCAAAGCTTCGAGCGCATAACTCCTGGTGAGTGAAAACTCCCGTTCATCCCGGTAAATGCGTCCTATCTCGCATGCACTCTTGGACTTCTGTCTATTGACAGGACTCACAAGACTAACGAGAGAATAATAATACAGCGCACTATCGCGGTTCCCACTCAGCAGGTAATTCCGTGCGAGATTAAATACACTTCTGCAATAGACTTCCCTGGATTCAGGCACATCGTCTGTCATCAGGGTCTCACGAATTCGGAGTGCCCTCAGATTTGACTTGCATGCTTCGACAAACAAATGCAAATACTCTTCTGTATAGGCCAACTCGTGAAGTACCAGTGCTTGTGTATCTGGAAACGACTTCAGTTGTTCGTTCAATAGCAGATGCTCAAATGCGCGATGACATATCTCGAGGTCTTCAATTTGGGAAATTACTTCAATACTATCAGCAAAATGCGGGGTCTGCCCTACCGTGTAATATGCACCTGCAAGAATAAAACAAAAGGCAGTCAGGTTTCGCTTAATAGTCCGCATTGAACCCTGTCATCTAGGAGCCTCCATGTTTGCAAAGTACATTATGTTCGAGCACAGCGATCTTCAGACTGACTGTACCTCCTCCTCCATATGGTACAGTCAATGGCGCAGTGGTACGTAGTGGAAGAACATCCCCTGGCGAGCGGGTATCATTGCAACAACGATTGATGGCCATTCCTGCACTGATAAATGCCGCAGAATAAGAAGTACCAATGCCAGTTCTCAGATTCCCTGGCAATCCTAAACTCTGTGGTGCCCAAACACTGATGTTCTTTGCTGGAGCAGTGTACATGGCTTGGTCGGACCTATAGTTCGAAAAGTCAGTCAGCACAAAAGGACTGGCAGCTATAGCTTCAAGGCTTCCCCAGATTTGATCACGCTCATCGCCTGCTACTGCAAAGACATTCGACAGTGAGTCAACATACTCAGATGGATAGTGTCGGACCTGTTGATCAACAGCGATTGTATCATTTCCCATTGATGTCACAATAACGCCAACTTTTCTTCCCGGAGTGGACGTCATTACACGTTTCATCATCCCTACGTGAACACCATAGTATCCCCAACTGATATTGATGACATCTGCACCTGCTTCTACTGCCATATCGATCGCGCAAATCCCATCAAAAATATTACCAACGCCATTTATGTTCAATGTTTTCAGAATCAGGAAGCGGGCACCACAAGTGTACTCATCGTTGGCTGAAGCACTACCCAGTGATTCTGCAATAATGCCTGCTACGGCAGTGCCGTGGCCATGATTATCGGCAAGGTTGAAATTGTCGCTCACAAAATTCCATCCGAAAGAATTGGAAGGAAGACATCCGGCAACGGCTGAACTATCAAGATTGATCTGGTTTGAGATCGCATACTCATCGTCGAGTCCCGTATCGAGGATCGCAATGAGGGTGCCTTCCGACGTCCCCGCTATCTGTCCAAGATTGGTATTAGGAGTGTTAAATTGTGTATCAGGAATATTGAGCACAGGCTCAGCCGAATTGAAAATGTAACTGAAATAGTTGGGGCTTGCGCCGATATCACCTTCACCTCTTGATTTCCCTACTACAGTTCCAACTTGCTCCTCGATATTGATGGTTTGATTCAGATCCCACTTCCAGTTTTGTAATCTGTCATTGCATTTACAGGAATCGATATCGTCTGGTTGCAGCGCAGCCCTGAGGTCATTAATACGCCATTGAGAGACCGTATCAGCGAATTCAATGACGATATTGTTTATTTCGTAGGGAGCGCCATTTGCACCGGCACAGAATTCATTCAACTTTCTTTTTTCAAAATTCTTTGCAAGAACCGGTAAGAGAGTTTTTGGGCAAGGGCTTGGTTCTATTTTTTTGCATCCCTGGCAAAACAAGGCAGCGGTGATCAAGGCTATGCCGATCGCCGAAAAAAAGGTGAGGTGTTTCATCGTTTTGAGTGTTTTGATAGTTTCGAATTTAACCTGAAATCTCATATAGTGCGTCTGTATTTCAATTTGTTACCGAAAGTACCTGTCGGTTTGTGCTGGAATTTTAAAGAATGTATATTTGCCGTCCTCAAAATGAAGACGCGGAAGTAGCTCAGTTGGTAGAGCACGACCTTGCCAAGGTCGGGGTCGCGGGTTCGAGTCCCGTTTTCCGCTCCACGAGCCCCACTTTAGGGGCTTTTTCATTCCGCGAAAGACGAGAATGAGCGCGAAAAATGCTTTACTGCAGCAATCCGTGAAGAGCGCGAAAGGACCCGAAAAATGCTCCTCCATTTTCAGCCAAAGGCTGACCAGCCTCTGACTGGCCTCTCTTTCCCCCAGTTTCACCTGTTTCTCCGGTTTTACCTGTTTCTCCAGTTTCACTTGTTTCTCCGGTTTTACCTGTTTCGCCCTTCCTCAATAATACTTTACCGATTTATGTTTCAGTCATTTGCTAATTTGGCGCAAACATCCTAGTCATACAATACAATGAGTATCACAAAGGGCACCTCAAAACGCAAACAGAGGCTTGAAGTCAAGAAGCATCGGCAGGAGAAACAGTTTTTCAGGGTTCTGGCAATCGTCACCCTGGTACTGCTTGTCCTGTTCTTCATCATCTATGTGACTTAACGGTGAAAAGTAACCTCGATATCGCCTGTCCAAGTCCTCCGGAATGGATCAAGGCGGTAATCGCAGACTTCGACAACTTCCTCAGAGATCATGCGGACTGCGAACGCAAAGCATCCGCTACTGCCCTTAGCCTGGTCGCGAAGTACCCTGATCGCACAGAAATCCTTCCGGAGCTCATAGATATCGCTATTGAAGAACTCGATCATTTCAAACAAGTCTATGCGTTGATGGAACAACGCGGTATAGGACTAGCGCACTCTATTCCTGAAGATCCGTACATCAAAGCG
>JANNQA010000045.1:0-10242 GCA_031400515.1 Bacteroidota bacterium | reverse complement strand
GACGGGAGAAGAGCCGGAGATTCTGCGCGAGGGAAAGGGCGTATTGTGAGAGGGTGAGAGAGTGAGAATGTGAGATAAAGCAAAATCAGATGGAGCATAGCGATGGTCTTCAGTCCATAGTTCTCAGTCCATAGTCCATAGTCCACAGTCCAGCAGTCCACAGTCCTCAGTCGGCAATCATTAACTGTAAACAGTTAAACATTTAAACATTAACCCCTAAACATTAACCCCATAAACCTATAAACCATCACCTGCACATACGTCTACATGCGAGTTTTACGAGTATTCTGTTGTAGCTTGCAGTGATTCATCTCCGGGTCAACGTATCCGAGAGATTATTTTTTTGACAGTCTGCTTAGCTGGCATGGATACACACATTAAAACCAATGTCGCTAAAACCATCATAAACCTACGTCCATGAAAACCTTGAAAGAGCCTTTATTTAGGCTACCGTTTCTTTTCCTCACATTGACTTGCACTTCTCTTGCAGCGCAACAAAACGACTTGCATCTTAGCGACACTTCTCTGACCTCGAAGTACGAAAGAGAAACAATATATCTCCGGTTCAGTACTTATGTAAAAGACAACGAGGCATATGAGATTGGTATCATTGGCGAAGTCATTAAGCATGATATGATGGTAAGTCCCGATGCTATGATTGAGTTTAAAAAATATCAAAAGCAAAGAAAATGGTCACTTGTTTTAGCCGGTTTGCAACTGGTGACACAAGTGGCGGCCTACAGTACCAGAGATAAATCCTGGCGCAGAGGTTTACTCATTGGCTCCGGGGCAGTTGCTATTGTGTCCATTCCATTTTATATCGGATCACAGAGAAATCTGAATAAGGCAGTGTGGATCAGAAACAGGGATGTGCTTGAGTAGGAAGTGAATCAAAATGAAAATGAAAATCAAAATCAAAACACAATAAGTACCCTGCGCCTCGTACCCCGTACCCCGTACCTCGCGCCCCGTATCTCGTACTCCATATCTCCTACCCCGCACCCCGTATCTCGTACCTCGTACCTCTTATCTCGTTTATTTCTTCACTTCAAGCACCAATCCTCCACTATGACTACTAAACTCCGGAGCGTACATACACTGCAGCGTCGCAATTCCATTCGAGAAAGAGCCTGCATGCGCTACGCGTACAGGATATTCAAAGACATATTTGCCACGAGGCAGATAGTCGAAGAAAAAATGTGTTGCGAGGTCAGCGGTACTTTCATAGTAGCCAAGTCCACCTTGCCATTTATAGGAACTTAATACGTTGAGAGGTTCAAGGCCGCTTGCACGCATGTCTTTCAGATGGACGAACTCCATGTCGCGATCTACTTCGATTTCGATGCGTGAGATCAGTTTGTCTCCCACATGTACATCGTTGATGTCGACAAGTTTTAATCCGGTATCAGTTGAGACTTGTTTGTGCAATGACTTCCGCATTTTCAATGGCGTGCCCTCGGCTGGCAACACTTTGTCCATATCCTCGAAGTATTGCCAATAGGCACCACCCCAGGCGACATGATTATTTGGATTAGAAACTTTGATCTCGCTTTGGGTTGACTTTACCTCTACTGCAGCCCACGATTTCTTCACATAACCGCTTCCCGCTTCAGGAGTATTGATATTCAATGGTTGGCCACCGATAATAATTGCGACTTGTGCACCTTGCAACCAATTGTCTTCCTGCATCAGCAATGCATAGACCGCCGCCGCCGTTGCCTTCGTAGATGTCCAGCGATTCGTCTGTTTGTTCTTCAATAACCACAAGCGTAATTCATCGATCCATTTCTGATCTGCACCGAGTTCTTCGAAGAGTTCAATCATCAACGATTGACGTTCGATAGGTAGTTCATACCAGTAGTAGCCTCTGTCTGATTTCCAATGACGGCCGAGTTCTTCTGTGAAGAGTGAGCGTTCTTCGAATGATTGTTTCATCGTCTTCACAACAGTAGGGTGATTCCAACGCTGCAGTGAAAGTGCCATCAACGCCTGTACATAGAGCGGTCTCGTATTCCAATATTTTTCTGACTGCCCTAAGTAATATTCTCTCGCCTTTTGTACATCATTGTCTGCAGTCTGATCCATAAAGAATGAACGCGCATACAGATAGTGCACGGCCATATGCGACAAGTGATCATCTTCCCACTTGGCCTTCCCTTGTTGTACAAGCAAAGCAAGATCATTGTACTCTTCAAGAAAACGTGCATCTATGTACTGTACAGCCGGACGTACGATTTGCATCATGTCATTATACACTGTAGGATTTATAGCCTGAAGTTTACTTAAATGACCGGCGCCTTCTACAATGTATTGGGTGATATACCAGTTGTCGCGTCCACCTGAAAACCAGGGAAACCCTCCATTCGACAATTGCATTTGTTTGAGTGTGCTGATCGCTTTGGCACTTTCAGCGCTGATACGATTTCCATCGAGTAGGACAGCAATGTTGCGCATCTGTTCTTCTTCCGACATGGCGTCACGAACCCATGGTGTTTCTTCCAGCATTGCAGATTTGAGTTCCTGATTCTTAGACAGGTTACTCATGAGGGACACAGAATTGGGATCTTTTGTCCACCGCTCGTATGTCCTGCCTATTTCAGGGTACTGTGTGACGATTTTCCTGGCGACGAGATTTGCATACAGACGATTCCAAACCTGCTCTGCACATTGATGCGGATACCCCTGGAGATAGGGAAGAGATTGCACCGCAATCCAAGCAGGATTCGAAGTGAACTCGACCGTATAACCCTGATGGACAAGTGAAGCCGAGGTTGCATTCTTGAATGCTTCGAAGACAAATGTCTTATCGGACTTCGCAGCGATATGCAAGGCCATTGTCTCAGTGACGAAAATACGATCGGTAAGGACTGGTAGTAAACCTTCTTCACCATCACCTTTATTTCCGGAACGTGCAATGACCTGATACTTTACAGGTGATGTCCAATCAGCAGGAACAGTGATTTGCCATTGCACACCTGTTGATCCTGCGGCCGGAAGTTGAAAGGCCTGAGTGCTTGCAGTGAGACCAAAGGCGACACTCACATTTGCACCGGTACCGGCATCGAGGATTGCGAGTTCTGCATTTCCAGCCAGTGTGTACTCGCTCATGTTATGCACTTTGGCCGTCAGCTGGATTTTATCTTTTTGGCGCAGGAATCGTGGCATGTGCGGAAAGACCATGATTTCTTTCTGCGTGACAATTTCTTTTTGTGATAAGCCGAACTTGAGATCCTTTGTATGTGCCAATGCAAGAAACTTCCATCTCGTCAATGCCTCATTCATTTTAAACTTCAAAGTGATGTTTCCGTCCGCATCAGTTTGAATGTGCGGCATGAAGAAGACAGTCTCCTGGAGATTGCTACGAAGCGCAATTGGTGCTGGTGGCTCAGCAATGCTCGTTTCTTCTTTTACATCCTGCTCTCTGCCTGCTGCATCACCGTCTTCTCCTTTTTTGGTCGCTGGTTTAGACTCAGTTTCTGTTTCTAACATTGCCGGAGCCTGAGATTGCTCCATTGCATAGTCTCCACGTGAACGCCTCACCACATGGCCACGATACATCGGAAAGTCAAACCAATTGATTTGCCGATAGCCCTGTGATGGATAATCGATGTACTCTCCATGCTCGGGAGAAAAAAGATACCTGAGGTAATTCGCCGCGAAACCTGCCGTATGAATCCATCCTTGTCCCTGATATTGAGGATACAAACTCAGATGCCAGTTGTGCGGAAGAAATGCATCGAGTGAAGCATCATACATCGTCGCCAGCATCTCAGCGACTGCCGCATCTTTCTTATTACCTGAAATTTTCAAATGCCATTCTTCATCAGCACCAGGTTCTGTTTTGTCGCGATAGCTGAGATATTCAATATTCAACTCCTTATTTGTCCAGGGTACATCTACAAGGTGTTCGAATGTCTGGACTCTGTTGTCATAGACATAGGTACCCGAAAGACGCAATCCACCACGATCTGTTTCTGCCAAGGTTAGTGACTGATCCAGTTTACCGTTTGGGTGCAACCATTGGCGTTTGATGCCAAGCTGTCGATCTGTGATATAGCGGACGTGCAATTCCGGATAAGTCAATATGCGATGAACGAGTTGTGCACCGGGTTCTCTGATTCCTTCCTGCAAAGTTTCTGTAAGAAGCATGTGCGCTGCTAATGCCTTTTGCAGATCGACACAATTTGAATACAACACAAGGCTTGATGTATCTCCATTGTCTCCAGTGAAGAAGAATGAAAATCTGTAAGCCGCAGGTGTCGTAATAATACCTGAGAGTGAAATCGTGTCTTTGCCATTTATTTCAATTCTGCGCGTGCCAACTTCACGAACCACATTCCAATCAGACATGTTTTCTTTTCCGGGAAATGCATAAGCAGGAAACTGCGAGCGATATTCTGACTCAGACAGTGATGGCATATCAGGAGCAGGCCAATATCTACTTCGTAATGGTTGTGATGGAGCTTCGAGAAGTGAAATTTTTACTTCGCCAGTCAACTTCACATCTTCACCATTTAGATTTGTCGCACTGGCTGCGATGTTGTTGAGTGCGGCGATATCGGTATTCTCACCAATATCTACTGTAGCGCGGAAGCTATGTTTTGCAAGAATGATATCCTTTACAGCAGAACGTGTTTCTCCAGCTACATCGGTGACATCAGCAGATACAGCAAAAACAAATTCCGGTCTATGACCTGTAAGCGATGCATCGCCACGTCCATCAAATGTGACAGAGAATGCTCCTGTCGCATCCGTTGTGGTTGTTCCCTGGGCGATGATCATCTCAGGCGAATCAGGAAACCAACCGCGCATCCACCATGGAAACCATGGAAAGTGCGTACGACGGACTACGCGATATTGTACAGTGCCATTATCAATAGGTACTCCAGCATAAGTCATTGCCTTTCCTTTTACTGTGACAGGAGCGCCGAGTCTGAAAGCCTGTGATGCAGGTTCGTAAGTCACTTCAAAAGTGGGGCGCTTGTATTCTTCAACCTGTATTTGCGCACTGCCATTGGCATTTCCTGTGACCTGGAGCGACATGCTTCCCAATAGTCTGCCTTCAGGGGCAATAAACTCACCGGAAAATGTCCCATAGGTGTTTGGTGTGAATTTTTGCTTTGCCACTTCCTGACCATTGGCATCGTTGAATGCGACCGTGAGTTGTCCGGATTGCTGGATTGAAGGCATGCGATTTTTATCAAAGTTGACCACATAGCCCTTGAAATGAATTTTTTGACCAGGCCTGTAAATCGCGCGATCTGTAAAGAGAAAGACGGAATGATATGGCTGAGGATCTGTCCTGTATTGATATGCATAAAAGCTATCGTCAAGAAAAAGGATGTCTTTGCCTTTTGTCAGCTTCACGACCACGCTATTCCTTTCATCACGATACGTGTTTATTGCTAGACCATCTTTGTCAGTGGTTGTCGAACTCACCGAGCGGAGGATGTTGCGTCGTGTTTGCGCATTGTATTCCCATGTAAAAAACTCAGCCTTTACCCCGGAGAGAGGAGCACCAGTCTTCCTATCTACAACAACAAATTCATTTGTATCAGAGTCATTGTAATTCCAGAATGCGAGATCAGATACGTGAAACACAGCAAATGCCATAAGGCTACCACTCTTGAATTCATTATCTGAGACCAGCAATGCATAGTATCCATATTCGAGTTGATCGAGCGAAGTTTCAGTGCTATGTTCACGAAGATCATCGGATGATGGAAGTGAAATATTCTTTTGACTCAGAACCAACAGACTGTTGAGATACGAAGTCACTTTTTCCGGACGACCTTCCAGATTTTCCCGTCCATCATGACTCAGGCGTACAACCTTGAGCCAGAGCTTTGACATATTGGCGAAGGAAACATTGACCAGAATTTTTTCACTCTGGAGATTCACCTGTTCTGTTTGAATATTCAATGAAGGTTGCGTCAGCATGTTCAGAAGATTCTGACATTGAATCGCTCCTTTTGAACCAGGATATTTTGCAATGACTTGTTCGCAGATTTGTTTGGCTGTTCGCAGATCATATTTATGCGGATCGTCTTTTTGTCCTTTGTATTTTCCAGCGAGCTGTTGATAGTATAATGCTTTGAAGTAACCAATCTCTGCAACGGCTTTCGCATCTGGGTATTTTTTCTCCAGACTTTCTAAAGCACGGAGATACGCTTCATCTTTTCCTTCATTCTGCAAATTCTCATAAACAAACTGGAGACGCTTTACATCCAGATCAATCAGCGCATCAGGTGACTTATCTTCTAAATGGAATTTGATCAACGATTGAAATACTTCAAGAGCTTTACGTTTGTAAGACCCTGCATCAGGTGAGTTGATTTCATAACGCGCAAATTCCGCCGCGGGAGAGAGTAATGCCAGATCCGTGATCTCAAAAGCATATACAGGGTCTGTAAGAAATGCATACTGCTCCATGAAATAATCTATTGCGCGATGTCCCAGAATGTCAAAGAGGACAGGGCGCAGATCATCTGAATTTTGTGATTTTGTCAGGATCGCTTCATAATCAGTGACGGGAATCTTTTTCAGGTCTTCATATTGCAGACTCGCGAAATAGTATTCGTTGATTTTGGTGATGAAGTCATCGACATCCCACGTTTGGATATCTGTGCCGGGAGTGGTGGACAGATTTGTTCTATCGCGGAGTTTCCAAGATTGGTCTTCGAGATACCATGAATAGAGTTCGGCAGTAAGGGAGTACAGAATCGACTTTGCCGGTTCTAGTGCCTGGAGTAATGAGGCTTCCATACCGGCAATCGCGTTCACCATGCCATCTTCGTTGACATAGACGGCGTACTTATTGATATAGATAGCAGACTTCACCGATTCAGGACCATTACTTTCCTGGGTGGCAGCGGTCTGTACTTGTTGTGTCAGTGCCAGGGCTGACTGGAATAGCTGATTTCGTTCGAGTGAATCGATTTCCTTCCATGCTTGCGAGTAGTCGAATTGCGATACAGGAGTGGTGTCTTTTTGCAATTGCTTGGTCTTACAGGATTCAAAAATCGGAACCGTGAGCAATAGGCCAAGAAAAAGCCCGAGAGTGGTAATTCGCATGAATTTGATGTTTATTGTCAGTGAGATGCACAGGGGTAAGGTTATGCATAGATAAAATTCGGTTTAACAGCAATTTAACGCAGGCGGATTGAGAAAACATCTCCCTCCTCCAAGGTTTATTTAGTCCATGATCAATGGAATTTCCTGCCCGACTATGTCATTCAGGCGGGCATTCCCATCACACTTCAAACGCTAAGAATGTCGCAAGATATCTACTTCGGATGGGATCTCTTCTTGATTCACAAGAGCGTCGGCCAACAGTGTCGCACAATACGGAGCCAGTGAAGCCCCTTTTGTTCCCAGGCCGGCGACGAGATGTACGCGATCATAGTCAGGATGGGTCCCGATATATGGTCGTCGGTCACGCGTTGTGGCGCGAATGCCAACTCCGTGAGATTCAATTGTAAATGGAGCACTTACGATCGCCTCTATCTGCTTCATAATATCATTACGTGCTGTTTCTGTTGGCGCCGGATTTTGATTGTATCGATCATAGGTAGCTCCGCACCAATAGAGTTCAGGTTCTGGTAGTGGAATAATGCTGATGCCAGTTTTAAGATGTTGAGTGAGTCCAGGGCCTGGTATTCTACATATGAGAAATTCACCTTTCATCGGAAGTATCTCCAGCCAACTGAATAATGGATTCTGAATGATGCGATGTCCTTCGCAGAATACAATGTGATTGTATGTGTGTTGCTTGTACTGAATTATGTCTGAGGATATGTGCAGCTCTTCTGATTCAAAAAGTTCCGATAACAATATTCCCTGTTCAGTAAACCACTTGGCAGAGTCATGGATAAGATCGGATATCTGCAAGTGAAATGCATTTTTGATTTGTGCACAACGCAGAGTCTGAAAGCCAGGCATTGAAAACGTAAATATTTCTTTATCCAGATAGTTATGAAAGTCAGGGTCTTCTGCACGCAACATCCAGATCTCTTCAATACGTGAATCAGATAAAGTCTGATAGACAGTTGCTGCTGAGAGATATTGGTTATTGAGCTGCTTACGAATGCCTGAATAGAATTCTATTGCATGAGGCAGGAGTTCATCGATATTCCATGATTTCGCATAGCGACGTCCAGTGACCGGATTGATGACAGCGATACCTACGAGTGAAGATGCGGTAGCATGGGTATCATCAACGATCTTTACTGAGCAACCACGTTCAATAAGCTCAAAGGCGAGAGTTGTGCCAGCGAGACCCTGGCCTACTATTAGAATATCTTTTTTTGACATGAAGTTGTAAACATAGACAAAGGCGGAACGGCGGAACGGATCAACGGTGAAAAGGAAAGACAAAGGGTCAATTTGTATTCACTTTTACATTTTACATTTTGAATTTTACATTTTGACTTTAATTTGCTTTGCCCTTAGCCACCAGTTCATACGAATGATCAATCAATTTCCTCAAAAGCTCCTCCGTCAATCCATCTTCAAAGTGAACCGTATTCCAATGCTTTTTATTCATGTGAAAGCCAGGGATGATTTGAGGATATTCATCACGAAGTTCAAGGGCATATTCGGGATCGCATTTCAGATTCACACTAAAGACATCATTATCGAGGCCGGTGATAGCGAAGATCTTTCCATACGCTTTAAAGACGAGCGTGTCTTCACCGAAAGGAAATGTTTCTTCGGCTCCGGGCTTAATCAGACAATAATTTCTGAAGTCTTCGATGTTCATTCTACTGTTTAATGTGTAACTGTTTAAATGGTTAACTATTGATCCCTTGATCCCTACACCGTTTATTCATACATCTCCCTTACTTCCACTTTCGCAAGCTTATAAGTAAACCTTCCTACTTTTTCAATGACCGCATCAGCATAAGCTTTGCCTTTTTCTTTCGTAGCTGCTTTCGGATTTCCAACACCAGTATCTGCTGTGATCTGAGACCATTTACGTTCTGACCAGGCCCACTTTTCGCGAAAGGCATCGATCTGATGTTTCTTTTCGATTCCATCACCGGCTTCTGATAGTGGTAACACCAATTCTGGCCTGAGATAAAGCATCAGGCTTGTCTCCATTTCATCGGCATGATCTCCTTCATGTTCGAAATATTGTTTCTTGTCTATGGATTGAAACCAATTGCAGGTGCTGAGAAATATCCTCGGATATCGAAGTCCGATTTCACGGAGCATAGATTTGAAATCATTACCGCCATGACTATTAAGAATTAACAGTTTGTAGATGCCTTGTCGATCAAGCACGGTGACAACATCAGAAATAATTGCCGCCTGCGTGCTTGGATTCATATTGATATCCAATTTGATGTCCGCCTGACCGGTATTCACCCCAAATGGTATTGTCGGAAGTACGATGACTTTTGCACCCAGCTCCCACGCAACACGTGCTGTCTCTGCTGCAAAGAAATCAGCTTCGAAGATGTCAGTACCATAGGGCATGTGATAGTTGTGAGCTTCAGTAGCACCCCATGGCAGGATGGCAAGTTCGAAGGACTGTTCCTTGATGTATTTCCAGTTTGATTCGGCGAGGATGTATGGACGCATTGTTTTGTGTGTCTTAAGTTGCGAGTCAAAGGTAGGCGTTGAAAGGTTATTGGTTTAAGTGGTTAAATGTTTAGGGGTTAAATGTTTAGTGTTTAACTGTTTAACGTTTGAATGTTTACAGCTTAATGATAGCTGACTGAGGACTGCGTTTCGGCTCTTGCTCCTCCGCTGAAGCTTCGGCGGCACGCGTAAGACTAGCTCAGGGTAAACCGAACTCCACGACTGGTCTCTGAGGCTGTCGAAGAGCCGACTGAAGACTGAGGGACTGAAGACTGAGGGACTGTGGACTGAAGACTGAGGACTGAGGACTTCCGACTCGGACTGAGTTTTAATTTGAGCTTATATCTTTGCCGCCCTGATTATGGCCCCGTAGTTCAACGGATACCCGCCCGACCGAAAGAGCGAATTATTCGGTCGTTCGGGCGGGGAATGGGCGTTTCCTAAACTCTAGATTCAGATGGAAAACTGGTTTGTATATGTAATAGAATCTGAGAAGAATGGTAGGCGATACAAAGGTCTTGCACAAGATTTAGAAATACGATTGAAAGAACATAATAGCGGTAAGACAAGAAGTACCAAAGCCTTTTGCCCATGGAAATTGGTATACTTTGAGAGATTTGATAATCTTGATGAGGCAAGAAATCGAGAGAAGTATTT
>JANNQA010000027.1:0-45860 GCA_031400515.1 Bacteroidota bacterium | reverse complement strand
GTCTCTTACACAATTATTTGCAGATTGTTCGGGCGATTTGACACTTGCTATTTCTGTCTGACCTCTTTCGTATCGGCAGACTTGGTGCCTTCCTCTCTTGCCAGTTCATTTTGCATTTGGTTGCTATTTATTAATGTGTTGAGGACGAGGATTTTTTTATTTCAATAATGTCGGATTGAAAACGTTCGAATCTTTTTTCCAAGTTATGAATGAAATATGAATTAAATTTTATACGAATTCGATAAAGGGCGATATGTGGGTTGCCACCACGCTGCGCACCAGTGCCCCCCCCCCCTCCCTCCCTCCACGCAACATAACAGACCCAAGCCCATAGAAGAAAAAGATAACCATGACAGGGGCACAGTCCTTTGAAAGACCCCTAGTCCTACGTCGTAATTACGCATGAGTTTGGATTGGATTAAAACAATCAAGTCGTAATAAAATTCGTATTTCTTCAACCACATCTGTTTTCATAAGGGGTCGCAAAATCGAGATTAACTAATTATTCTGCAAAAAAATCAGATTATAAAACTAAATCACTGAAAAAAATTCGATTACGAGGGCAGGGCCCACCATACCTGGCCAGCCGTATGCAGTAAGCATCCCTGGCCGGGCAAATCAATCAATCAAAACTGAAGCGAACCATCTTCTCGTCGATTTCTCCAAATTCATTGCTTTCGTTTTCGACGAAATTCCGAAATCCGAAATTATGAGTCTCCGCATTCCGAAATCCGCATTCCGAAATCCCTGCTTGTCCTGCAGGCTGACCTCAATCCCCTGGCTCCTTCGCCTCCTCCTGAAATGGAGACTCGCCGTTTTTCTCAAGATAAATTGACGTGCTCGGGAAGGCAAAGTTGATCTTCAGACGCTGCGCAATGCGCATGATTTCGAGATAGATCTCCTCCCTGATCTGCAATTCTTCCGCAATCGAGTGTACAGGAATAAAACAGCGAAAGAGAATCTTTAGCGCAGAGTCACCCATCTCACGGAAATGCACCAGGTAATTTTCCTTAAGTGTCAACGGATGATTGACGATCAGTGATTTCAACGCTGCAGTAAACGCTTCGATTTGTTCCGGCGTCGTTGAGTAGGTCACACCAAGTGTAATATTCATCATCCGGAATTCGCGGACACCCATATTGGAGATGGTAATATTTGCAATAGTGCCATTAGGGATCGAAAGGACTGAAGTATCGAGTGCCCTGATTCGGGTTGAGCGTAATCCTACTTCCACCACTGTCCCCTCTTGTCCATCCGCGACGATCGCATCACCGACCTGAAATGGCCTGTCGACAAAGATCATTAGTGATCCGATGAGGTTCTTTACTGTATCCTGTGCTGCCAGGGCAAGTGCGAGTGCTCCGATAGAAAACCCGGCTATCAGAGCTGCAACATTGATATCAAGCTGACTCAGGGTAAACACGATTGCGACAACCACAATCACGATCTGTGCCAATTTACCACCTGCCGGAATGAGTTGATCGTCCATCCGATTTTCGGTTGTCGCAGAAGCAGCTCTAATCCTTGAAATGATAATGCGCGTCAATGCCAGCCCCAGGAGCATCCAGAACATGATCGATGAGATCGTCAGTGCATTTGAAATAAACTGCGAAGATTTGATTGGCAATTGGAGAAGAGGAAAGACCTTCACAAGAGCATAAAGAATCAATAACACACTTACCGCTTTCGCTGCCGTCTGAATATCTTTTGGATCTGCATATCGGTGCTTTCGCACTCTCCCCATGAGCAGGGCGACCACAGGGCGCAGAATTCTCGTAAGAATATAATGCAGAGTGAACCCACAAAGTATCAGTACCGGAATGCCGAGGTATTGCCACACGGTCAAGCCGAGAAATCTCTTGCACAGCACAGCAGGCATTCTCTCACTCAACAGATCTGCACCAAGAGGATATAGCTTGCGATGGAGTCTGGGTACTACACGGATGGTCTCCCTCGAATACCGCCACAAGCTATCTACACGTTCAAGATAAACATCGGGTAATTGCTTCGGAAAAGGCGTATAATAATGAGCCATAGAAGCACTATCAACAAAATCGGCTTGTTGCGGAATCTTATTCATGCGCACAAAAAGGCCCTTCCCGTCGAGAATCTCTTTTAATTGTATCGCGAGCTTACCAGCGACTTCAGGATCGGATTCCGGAATCGTCATCGCAGAATTCGTAAGACTATATGTCTCGGGTTGTAAATAATACAGATGGGTTCTCAGCGTCATGAACGGCGAGCTTAAAGAAGGCTGTACATCTCCTCTCTCCTGAGCATTGCCCGTAATGACAACAAGAGATATCAGGATGGAGACAAGTCCAATACGCCGAAACTGATAGTCGATTCCAAGCATTTGTAATGTATTAATTGAGCCGATCGACTGACATCCGGAAATGATGTCAGTAAAACCTGAGTGTTGCGAAAGTATGGAATTGCCTTACGAAGCCAAAATCGGAGATATGCGCCTCGCCATTCGCAACCGCCACTCCCCCTCTATTTCAAGCTACGGGTGGACCCTCCGCTTTCCGCGAGCGCTAAAGCTACTCAGCGGAGGCGCTAGGGATTGGGCGTGCGGGCGGGCATATTAGGAGGCCTTAACTGAGATAAGTAAACCTGAATTTCGTCATACACCCTTGCCCAGAGCGCGATCAAGTGCCATAACCAGATCCCTGATACAGTTTCAAGAGTGGCGGCTATAAAAAGGACAGTGCAAATGCTGGAGAAATTGTGTGGTGTATATTTACACTTTACAGTAAACTGTAAATAGTATATGAACACTAGGACTCGAATTTTGCAACTGCTTACAGAGAAGGGTGAGCTATCCGTGCATCAGCTAACTGAGGCTCTGGGCATATCCCGTCAAAGGATACACCAGATTCTCCGCGAAATGGCTGAGGAAAAGCAAGTAAAGAAATTGGGTATGTCGCCTCGGGTTTACTATCAGGTCCTCACCTCCCAATCCGCCAGGAAACTTATTCTGATCTCAGATGAAGAGAGAAATTTTCTTGCGGAGCACTTCCTGATTGTTGATCCGATGGGTCAATTGTCAGAAGGTCTTGACGGATTTACACAGTGCTGTAATGATCGGAAATTGCCTGTTGAAAAAACAGTCAAAGAGTACATCCAGACTCTGCGTAAGTACCTGAAATTTTTTGACGCAAACAAATTGATCGATGGTATTCAGAAATTGAATAACACAAAAGAGTTGTCACATTGTCTCGAAGCGGTATACTATGCAGACTTCTATGCAATAGAGCGATTTGGAAAGACCAAACTCGGCGCTTTGCTCCATCACGCCAAAGTCAGTCAGAGCAAACGTCTGATTCGACAAATCGTCGAAATGACCCGTGATCAGCTCAACAGCGTCCTCAATACATGGCATGTCGACGCCGTCGGATATATTCCACCGACATTGAGACGCGAAGTGCAAATCATGAATGAACTTAGAAAAGGATATCATCTCTCTCTCCCTCACATATCGATTCAAAAAATCTTTCTGCGCGAACCAGTGCCACAAAAATCTTTAAAACGGATTGAGGATCGCATCTTAAACTCCCGAAATACAATTGTCGTGAATGAATCGAGTTCTTTCAAGACCGTATTGCTCATTGATGACGCTCTTGGAAGCGGAGCTACAATGACAGAAGCCGCTTGCAAATTAATTAACAGGAAGGTTGCAACAAGAGTGATTGGTTTTGCGATTACAGGAAGTTACAAAGGCTTTGAGGTGATTGCTGAGGTCTAACAGTCATTTGCTCTGCCCAGTTATTTAATTTCAAACTGCATCAACTTCCGTTCTCCAATATATCCTTCAAGAACATCGCCAATCTTCACAGGCCCTACTCCTTCCGGAGTCCCTGTAAAGACATAGTCTCCTTGTTGCAATTTGAAATATTTTGAAATATGACAAATGAGGGTGTTGAATTCAAAGATCAGATTGCGGGTATCTCCACGTTGAACCGTCTTTCCATTGATATCAAGATGAAAAAAGATGGAATCATTATTCATGGCGTCATCGAGAGAAATAAACTCACTCACCGGGGCTGAGTTGTCAAAAGCTTTAGCAATTTCCCAAGGTGTTCCGTTCTTCTTGCATTGTTGTTGTAGATCACGTGCCGTGAAATCAATCCCCACTGCCACACCATCGTAGTATTCACCTGCGAATTCCGGTTGCACCTGTTTTCCATTTTTACAGATCCGCAACACGATCTCAACTTCATAGTGGATGTCCTTTGAAAAGTCAGGATAATAAAACGGTTTATTATTTATCACCAGCGCAGTAGCGGGTTTCATAAATATCATTGGCTCAGATGGAATATCATTGCCCAATTCCTTGGCATGATCTGCGTAGTTTCTGCCGATACAAAAGATTTTCATATTACCTGGATTGCATTAAACCTACAAGTTCTTTCACTTCTCTCAAAGTTATTTGCGCTTTCCCACGAATGACTTCGCTGGATGCTTTGATACGATCTTTGAATGCACGCTTGTCAGCAATGATTTCAAGACGCTTCGCACGGAAAGGATTTGTCATCGCTACTACAGCTTCTGCAACTGCATCCTTGAGCTCGACATATTTCATTTGCCCAGAAACATAGGTGGCTTTAAGTCGGGTATAGTTTTCCATGTCACCACTGGCTTTGAGTATCAAGAACAAGTTTTCTACACCGGGACTCATTTTGTTTGGATCAGGTTCACCTGTATCTGTAACTGCTGAACGTATCTGCTTCTGGATTTTATCAGGGTCAGAGAAGACATCAATATTATGCTTTTCACCTTTGCTTGCACTCATCTTCATCATGGGATCTGCTGTGCTCATGATACGCGGCGTCTCACTATGCAACACATCAGGTAAAACAAAATATTCCTTACCAACGATGTAATTAAAACGCTGCGCAATATTCCGGGTAAGTTCAATATGCTGATCCTGATCATCTCCAACAGGTACATAGTCCGCTTTATAGATGAGAATGTCCGCCGCCTGCAATACAGGATAAGTAAATAATCCTGCCGAGATAAATGCATCCTTATCCTTACTTGCGACTTGCTGACTCTTGTCTTTGAATTGCACCATTCGACCTAATTCACCATAGCTTGTAACACAATTGAATATCCATGCGAGTTCCGCATGCTCTGGAATCATCGATTGAATGAAAATATTGTCAGGATCAATTCCCACTGAAGCCATACTTATTGCGAGTTCCCAGGTTGCTTCACGAAGTTTGCCTGGGACAAAGGGCATTGTCATCGCATGATAATCAACGATGCCGTATATGCACTCATATTTTGATTGCAGCTCTACCCAGTTCCGCAATGCACCAAAATATCTGCCGATATGGAGATTACCCGTGGGTTGGATGCAGGAGAGTACGACATGATTTTTATTCGTGTCCATGAAAATTATGGATGATGGGTGATAGATGATGGATGATGAATGCGGATGCAGTGATTACATTTCTATTTCAAAAGTGCGATGACAGAAATCTCAATGTTCGCATTCTTTGGCAATCGAACAACTTCGACGAGCTCACGCGCCGGTGCAACGGTGCCATCGAAGAAGCCCGCATAGACAACATTGATACGTGCAAAATCATCAATGTTTTTCACAAAGACAGAACACTTCACGACATCAGAAAAACTCAGGCCTGCCTCATGCAGTATCGCACCAATATTGCGAAGCACCTGAGAAGTCTCTTGTTCGATCGTATCCTGAATCAGTTGACCGGAGGCTGGATCAATCGGAATCTGTCCTGAAATATAGAGCATACCACCAGCAGCGATACTTTGATTGTATGGTCCGATCGGTAATGGGGCCAGAGGAGTGTTGATAGCTGTTTTCATTTTCGATGTTTTATCATTCAGGATGAGAATAAATCCCACCCCTCCGTAAATTAATCTTAAAGGTTCAACTAAATAAGAAAAGCCCCTTCTGGATAGAACCCGGAAGGAGCTTTGATTTTTCTGTTGACAAAAGCTGACTATTCAGGAACCACTTCTGCCTTCACGAGCACCTTACCACGGTAATACATATCGCCCTCATGCCAATATGCATGATGCCTGAGGTGAGGCTCCTGTGTCGTTGCACATACCGCAACGTTTGGTGTCTCGAGTTTTACATGTGTCCGACGCTTTCTTTTGCGTTGCTTGGACATTCTGCTTTTTGGATGTGCCATTTCAGATTAATTCTAGATTCTTATTTCTTAATTCTTGATTCAGTATTTGCTACTTACTATTCAAGCATCTTTTTCAATATTTCAGACATTTCAGACAAATGCTCATTTGACATTTCGTCGCCCTGCTGATCAAGTCTTGCCAGCATTTCATTATCGCATGGGGGACTCGCTTCACTCTGACAATCATATGTTCTTGTGACCGGTATCGACAGTACAATAAATTCGTAGATGAACTGTGCGATATCAAAATGCGTCGTCTCCCGGGAAACATAAACTACTTCCGCGCTACGCTCCCGATCCTTCTCCTCCACATCGAACTTCACAAAGAGCTCGTAACTCCCGGAAAGGGGTAGCGAAATCAGTGCCAGACAGCGATCGCATTCCGTATCCATCACCCCGCGTACCTCAAAATGCAAGTGCCAGTGATCGGTGTACTTGTCGAACAGAAGAGCCACATCAAACCGTCCCTGCTGAATCGGACTCTCCTCGAAATGCTTGAAAAACCGCCAATCTACCTTGAAATCCAGCTCATTCTGCCCATTTCGCAGGGTTGTCACCGGGATTACATATGCGGCCTGGGCCTCCATTTTTGTCTGATAAGAACTTTTTTCGGGCTGGCGAAGGTAAAGGAAATTCTCAATTCTCAATTGTCTATTCTCGATTTTGGGGCACCACTCAGAAAGCGACATACCAGTGTATGGCAATGCGAGATATAATCATTTATAATTTCAGGCCAGAAATCTATTCATTTTGGAAGATGCTCATAGACGCTCCCAATCACCATCCTTTCGAGAGTTCAGGTAATTTATATACCCATTTATCGACTTCAAAGCCTCCTCAATAAGGATTCTGCCATACCCATATTGTTCATTGGTGATGTATCCTTCGTCCTGAGCTGTAATAAGGCCATCAATCAATTCATGTAGCGATCCCTTCGAAGTCCTACAGAATTTCACCTTATCTGGGATTGTGAATTTCCCAAATCCCTCAGCAAGATTTCTAGAGGCTGATCTTGTACATTTTTTGATGCTGTACGACAACTCATACATTTCCAGTGCCGGCAAATTCTTAAGCAGCGTAATCGACCAAAGTCTGACTTCGTGACATCTTTGCCAACACGGCAATTGCTCAAAGGAGGTATAGGTGGCCATCGGTTTAAATTGGCCATTGAAAGTAATTGAAAATAGAGAATCGTGAATTGAGAATTTTTTCCCAATCGGAAAATCGAAAATCAAGAATTGAGAATTCTCCTCATCTCATCCTCGGTCTCCTCCTCTTCCCACCAAACTGTGCCTGGCCCTGCTGTGCATGCTTTAGTTGTCCACGATTCTTGAAGGCTTTGTCGAATTGAGCGACTTGCTCCTTGATCTGTGGTTCGGTTACAGAGAGTTTTTTGAGTTGCTGATGGTAGATCTGCGCTTGAGGCCATTTGTTTTTGGAAGCATTGTTGTTGGCGAGCTGGAGATAAACCATGGCGCGTTCATTGTCCGAGGGAAGCTTCAGATCTTTTGCCTTTTCAAACCATTTCTCTGCTTCATCAGTACGTTTCAAATTCATCGCAACAGATCCCTTGATGATATAATAGAAGGCGCGATTTGTGACATAAAGCCTGCGTGGCCAAAGTGTCAGATTCAAACGTTGTTCTGCGCCAACAAAATCCATTTTCTCCAGAAGCATCGCTGTGCTTTGGACAGTACCCAGGAATATATAGCTGGCCAGAAACCCAAGAAAGATGAGGTAGAATGGCAAAGCATACCAAAAACTAATCGTCGCTGTAAGAAGCACCGCAATGATCAGACTTGCTGCGATAATGACAAACTTGAGATAGATATTGATCGTAAACATGAAATGGATTTTTTAACGCGACGGGCAAAAGTAACATAATCCATTACGGATTGCGGATGGGGGATTTCGGATTGGGGCTGGCAGATTGCGGAGATGAGCGAACCTGGCAGGTCTAGCGCTGCAAAGCGGGTAGGTTGATCCTGCAAGGTTTAGTGAAGCCGGACTTAATCATGCTTGCTATCTTAGGCCAACTAAACGGAACCGTATGAGACATCATTTATTTATCCTGACTATTTCCCTATTGATCTTTGCCGGTTGTAAAAAAGAAGCGGTTACAGGTACTATTCCTGAAATACATCTTATTCCCAAACCGGTAAAAAGTACATTGTCTACCGAAGTATTTCAACTGACAAATGGTGCTATCTCCACAGTTCAGGAGCTATCCTTTGAAGCAAGTCAACTCGCAGCATTCATTAAACAAAAAACCGGAGTCGAGATGTCTGTTGATCCTTCGCGTAGTGATCAATCACCTTTTCAGCTCCTGTTGGATCCGGCAATCGAAGGAGATGAAGCTTACACACTCAATGTGACACCTACGCAAGTCACGTTAACTGGTAAAACTCCTGCCGGCATCTTCTATGCAATCCAGACATTGCGTCAACTTCTTCCAGTAGCGTATCCGGGTAAGAAAGACATCATCACCATTCCCTGTGTGAATATTCAGGATGCTCCCAGATTCTCTTATCGCGGAATGCACCTCGATGTGAGCCGCCATTTTTTCGACACAGCTGTGGTGAAGAGATATCTCGACATGCTTGCACGATACAAGTTCAATTATTTTCACTGGCATCTCACAGATGACCAGGGATGGCGAGTTCAGATTGATGCCTATCCTAAACTGAATACCATATCATCATGGCGGGCCGAAACACTCATCGGGCATCACAATGATCAACCCTGGAAATATGATGGAAAACGGCATGGTGGCTACTATACCAAAGCGCAGATCCGTGACATCATCGCATATGCTGCTGAGCGCCACATTACGATTGTACCTGAAATAGAAATGCCAGGACATTTTCAGGCAGTCCTCGCCGCCTATCCTGAATTCGGTTGCACAAATAACAAAGTAGAAGTGCGAAGAGTGTGGAGTATTTCCGAAGATGTACTCTGTCCAACGGAAGAGACTTTTAAGTTTCTCGAAGATGTCCTCACCGAAGTGATTGACCTCTTTCCCGGAAAATATATCCATATCGGAGGTGATGAATGTCCCAAGACACAATGGGAGCAGAGTGCCTTCTGTCAGGATCTCATGAAACGTGAAGGACTTGCTGATGAGCACGCGCTTCAAAGCTGGTTTGTACAACGGATGGAACGCTTCATTAATAGCAAGGGTCGTACGATGATTGGCTGGGATGAAATCCTCGAAGGCGGTCTTGCACCCAATGCAGTTGTGATGTCATGGCGCGGAAATACTGGTGGAATAGAAGCAGCAAAACAAGCGCATGATGTGATCATGACTCCTACCACGCATGTCTATCTTGATTATTATCAGTCGATACATCCGGAAGAACCATTTGCCATTGGCGGATTCTTGCCACTCTCAAAAGTCTATAGCTTCGAACCGATTCCTGTGGAGTTGACTCCTGAACAACACAAATATATTCTCGGCGCACAAGCAAATGTCTGGACAGAATATATTGATACACCGTTGAAACTCGACTACATGGTCTGGCCTCGTGGGATGGCTGTTGCTGAATTATGCTGGTCACCGGCCGATCAACGGAATTTCACAGACTTCGCGGAACGCCTTGAGCCTCACCTCGGGATATTGCGCAAGGAAGGTATCTACGTTGCAAATCATTTGTACGATCTGGACTATAGCACAAGCATCGACAGCGGACAACTTTATGTTGCATTCGAAAAAATCCTGCCTGATATCGTTGTCAATTATTCGAATGATGGTGAAACCTGGGAGCCAACCGCTTCTCCATTGTTGATTGATCGCTCGATGACATTGATCGCGCTTTCTGAGGGCAATCAAGGTGTGAAAGGAAGACCGTTGCAGATTGTGATTGATAAACATCTCGCTGCCGGAAAATCTATTACAGTTCTCACCGAACCAGCTCCTCAATACAACAATGGTGGAGTGCAAAGCCTGATCAACGGAATCAATGGCAGTGATGCGCGATATGGAGACAAAGAATGGCGTGGATTCTCCGGGACGAATCTTGATGCGACTATTGACTTAGGTACTACGACAACCATTTCAAGTGTAGAAACAAGGTGCTTTCAGGGACAAGGACAGTGGATATATCTTCCTTCGAAACTGGAAGTATCGTTTTCAACAGATGGAACGACGTACACGAAACCTGTAGAAATCACTAAAACCGGTAAAACCGGTGAAACCGCGAAGGTCCATTCTTATAGAATGACGACAACGCCGACGGAAGCGCGATATGTAAAAGTCCTGGTAACAAATTTTGGAAAGATCCCAGAAGGACTTCCTGGCGCTGGACATGATCCCTGGTTGTTTGTCGATGAATTGGTGGTGAAGTAGAATTCTCGATTCTCGATTCTCAATTCTCAATTCTCAATTCAAGAACTTCTTTCCTGACAATGGAGCCTTGCCTGCCGGCCTCGCTCTGCCGAGGCGGCTACGCGAAGGCGATGCAGGCAGGAATCAAGAATTGAGAATTCTAAAATTTCTTTCTGCGGTACGCTCTTACAATACGCCGACTGATAGACGTCAGATCTGCTTCATTCACTGATTCTTTGAGATCATGATACATCCTTGTGAGAGTAGAGATATTGATAAAATCCAGTTTTGGATTAAAATACAAACTTGCCTGTGAGAGGTTCGAGTCACATCGCAATAGAAAATCACATCTTGAAAGCAATGTAGCATCCATGAGGGCTTCCAGGCCCAGATCATAAGCAGATACTCCATCCGCTTTCATATGAATCGGAGCATCGGTACTACTTCTTTTTACGTCCAAACATAATGTCCCTTCACCATAGATTTCTTTAACCACATGTAGAAATTGCTCTTCATCTGTTGCAATAAATAGATAAAACGGAATATTTTCATCTGTAAACCGTTGAAGAATTCTCAATACTAAATCATATTCGACACGGACAGATTCCCTGACCACTTTATCTGTTCCCCTGTAGTGTATGCCGATGACAAATTTGTTCTCAAAAAATGTTTCGGAGTATTGCTTTATCCGTAAACAGATTTCTGGCTTCATGAGTATTTCGGCAGACAGCCTGTGTGCGCGTTTCCGACTTATGGTAGTTCCTACCAGGGCAAATGCCTCTTGTGCTTTGGATTTGTCTATTGAGACATACTCCTCTTTCGCCAGCGCGTCTACTTTCTTGTGAGAAATAATGTGGGCATTGTCCTCAAAATAATAGCTCCACCAGGACGCTTCACCTCTCAATTGATCATAGTAAGGACCAATATCAAATGCAGATATCAGTTTTTGGTGATTTCTTTTACACGTCTGATACGCAAGAAGCGCCTGAAAGTACATCGAATAGAACCCAACAGGCCTGCACTTCAACACTACGTATGGCTTCCCTTTGCAAATCTTTGCTATGTGCCTGACCCTGCGAGAAAAGCTATTGGCTCGTTTGGCTTGTACGAAGCTCCTTTTTATCTGCCATGCGATTCTTTTCCAGGATGTGCCGATCATCGGTTCCATAGTCAATTGAACTATAGCAAATTTCTCACCAGACGGTTTAGGAGGGTCTCATTTTGTTTTCTACCCGCGAAGGACACGAATTTTCACGAAAGAAGAAATGCATGAAGTAGTTGATGTGCCGGGATTTTCTGTGGCTCGTAAAAATCCTAAACAGATCAATTTTGATTTTTTTCAAAATAAGACGCTGCCGACGGTTTACAATTTCTCATCTTAGTCATAAATTACGTGAGCAAGCAACACGTTGTGATATTCAAGATACTATACGCCTGTCCGGTAAAATTGGATTCGTCCTGACTCCAACACAAGCTCTCCTTGGATAAAATGGAGTTCTACATTTATTAATTCTGAATAAAATCCCTTCTCATGAAAATCTACGCACTGCTGGTAGGCATCAACGACTACCCTTTTAAGCCCCTTTCTCAATGTGTGAATGACGTAGGCAAGATGAACGAGTATCTCGAGAGTCTCGAGCCTGAATTTGGCAAGCCTGAAATTATCTCCCTCCTGAATACGGAAGCCACAAAGGAGAAAGTGGTAGAAACCATCCGCTCACTCTTCGGCAAAGCGACGAAGGATGATGTTGCGCTTCTCTACTATAGTGGTCATGGAGCACAAGAGCAGACGGCAGGATTATTTCCGGAAGAACATGATGGGCTTCTCGACTGTCTCGTCTGTTATAGTTCAGAACCTACCTCTACCGACCAATTTCTCGCGAATAAAGAGATCCGTTACGTGTTTCATCAGTTGCCCAACAATCCGCACCTCGTCACTGTCATTGATTCATGTCACTCAGGTGATATCGTGCGCGCATTTGATTCTGAGGGTGACGACGGTGGGATGATTCGTCGCATATCAGGGACTTTTCCGGCAAGAGAATACCACAACTTTTTGTTTGCAGGCGATGAAACGATAAAGCAAAAGACCGGCCAAGGCGAGCGCATCTTTATCCCATTTAAGAATCACATCCATATCGCAGCATGTATATCCAGCGAATCCTCGTGGGAGGATAGTAATGGTGGAGTTTTTACCCGATATCTGATCAACCTTCTCGAATCCACTCAAGGAAATCTCTCCTATCTGGACATTGCGCGTTGGGCCAAGATCAGTCTTCGTGGCGTGACGAAAAAAAAACAGACGCCTACCATCACGGTTCAGGGAGAAGGACCATTGAATGCAAATAGCCCCTGGCTCAAACTGCATCCCGTCGGCGCATTCCCTCAAGGTCAGGTGATCAATACTCCAAAAGGCTGGGTCTTCTCAAGGGGAAGCATCCTGGGAGTAAAACAAGGGATGTCTGTCATCATTACATTGGGAAAAGATGAAGAGATCACGGCTACGGTCAAAACGGTAGAAACTGATCAATCGACTTTGGATATTTCTCCGAAAGATGTGAAGGACATGGATTTCAACAAGAGCTACTATCCGGCAAGAACCGAACAAACAACATTCAATACTCTACGCCTTGCAATCAATGATATCAACAATGACCCGACGATCGCAGCTACGATAAAAGATATGCTCAAGAACAATGAACATGTCGAAGAAGTACCCCGTGATAATGCCGACTTCTGTATCAATCTCTTCAATGGCTTCGCATATTTCTCATTGCCAGAAAATGATTTTCAGCCATTGGCGGAACAAATACCGGTGGATGACACACAATTACTTGAGAAACTGAACTCCGATTTGCAATCATTGATCAAATGGAATCATTTTTATTCCCTGGACAATCCCGGAAAGGACTTTGAAGAATGCCCGATCAGTGTGATGGCCGGAGAAACCAGGAATGCGATGGTGGATGTCACAAATGGAACTTTCAAGATGACGCCCCAGAATGAACGCGATGAGAGCGGCCAGCAATACCAGGACTTCATCATTGAAGTGAAAAATGTGAGCAAGGAGAGATTATATGTCGGTGTCCTTACACTTGCCTCAGACATGAGTATTATGGCCGATCCACTTGATGATAAAGTCGTCGAACTTCAGCCAGGTGAATCGGCACAATTCTATAGTAATGCGGAAAACGACATGGCTTCTGTCTTTCTGGATAACTATAAAGAGGTCTATAACTGGAAAGAGGAATGGTTGTACTACAAAGTGATTTACAATAACTACGAAAGTTTCAGCGCTGCAATGAACGATACGGAATACCTGCAGCCTGCACTGAATGCTCCTTTGACTATTGATCTTACGAAAGATTTCCTTCGTACTGCTGTCATGAAAGGAGCGGGAACTAAGGTACGCGAGGTGAGAAAAAAATGGGGCACATGTCGTACCAGAGTTGAATTGGCAAATGCAGAATACAATATCATTTCAGGAGATCTCAAGACCGGATGGGAATCCTATGCCACAAGCGAAGCACTTGCTCCTTTTATCAAGGAATTGTATTTCGAAGATGTTTTCAACGGGAAGAACTTCGAACCACAACTGAAGCAAAACAAAGATCAATCAGCGGAGCAGGCGAATAGAGCGACAGACAATTTAATCGTCAAATTCTTCAATAAGCTCTACAATATTTCACGCCACAGGAAATTCCGCAGGCAAAAGCATTCAACTGGCCCGATCGTAGTTGCAGAAGGGGACTCATGGTTTCTTTTCCCTAAGCCTGGAGTGCGCGATACGTTGGATTACATTATGGAAGAATACCGATTGCTCAGTCTTGCAGATGCAGGTGATGAAATCTCTGACTATATCAAGAACAACGATCTGCTCAAAGCTGTGATCGACGAAAAACCGGAATATGTACTGATCAGCGGAGGTGGAAATGATATCCTGGGTGCGGAAATTAAATCTATTCTAAAAACCGGGGTAGTCAATGGCACTCAGGCAACAGACTTTATCGATGTCAACGCCTTCAATAAAAAGCTGGATTTTCTCCGTGATGGATACGAGACGTTCTTTACCAAAATTCATGCGCTCAGGCCTGGAGTAAAAATTCTCATCCATGGCTACGACTATATTCGCAGCAACCCGGATGAAAACACGATAAAACGGGGATGGGCTAACCGCTATATGATCGAAGCGGGAATTAAGAACTTTGAAGACAGAGAAAAAATCATTCGCTACCTCGTGGACTCTTTCAATGACATGCTCGCTGGATTTGTACAGAAGTACTCACATGTACACTATGTCAACCATCGCGGCAGTGTATTGACCAATGAGTGGATGGACGAGATACATCCAAACAACATAGGCTATCAAAAAGTGGCTAAGAATTTTTTGAACAAAATGAAAACCGTCTGACAATTTTTATTTATTTCAATTCATAACTATTAAAATATTCATGCTATGGGGCGTATTTGCAAAAACCACATTACAGATCACATTCGCGATCAGTTTGGTGCCAACCCAATCAAGGTTCCGGAGGCCAGAATTCAACCGCTTACAGTTGTTGAGATTCGTAAAGACAAACCAACTTATCTCGGCGAGTTTAAATTCCTTGTGAAGGGAGGATTCAATCATGCTCTTCCGTCCAATGAGACCCTGGTCGCAGCGGTATCTGACACCCGCACGAAGGCAACGGATTTTGAAGCGGGCTTTGATATTCTTGGAGGCTTTCTGAAAGGACTTGGTGTAGATCCGGCCTCAGTGACAGCCTCCATGTCGAAGTCGAAGAAAATGGCCTTCAAATTCAGCAATGTCCGCAGACGCTTTATTGACGTACTACAACTCGGACAGATCCTTTCGGACAACCCATTACTCGGGGATGTCAACAATTTTGTTCTGCAACCTGCGATGACGGATAAAAAAGTCAAGCTTGCACTCATTACAGATGTCATCGTATCAAATAATTTTTCACTTTCTGCCTTATCAGAATCTGAGACCGCGGTAGAGATTGATGTACCCGCCATTGAAGGCGCACTTGCAAATCTCAATACATCAGTGAAAGTGAAAAAATCCGGTGCCAATGAAGTGCAGTTTGAAGGGCCTTCCGATCTGACATTTGCATTCACATGTTTTGAGATCAAGATCGATCCGGTGACAGGGAAATTCTCCCGCGGTGACTGGATGAGAAATCTCAAATCTGCAGCCGGTGAGGCGAGATCATTGGATAGTCTTGAGCCAGGTGAAGAGCATTTACTTGAGAGACTCCTGATAGACAATAATACAGAGTATCCGTTGTTGATTGAGTTTTGAGTATGGTGCAAAAGGAGATTGCGTAGATTTTGGGTTTAATTGATAATGTAAACTCGCAACCATTCTATGCAAACTCCTTTCCTCCAATCAAAAATCAACACAATTCTCTTCACTGGTTTTGTTGCGGTTACATTGGACATCTCATCCGCAATAGTTTTTCTTGCGAAAGGCAATGCTGAAGGAGTCTTGAGATTCATTGCGAAGGGGGCAGTAGGAACCGATGCTCTTGAAGGTGGTTCTGAAATGCTACTCCTTGGCATGGTCATTCATTTCATCATCGCGTTTTGCTTTGCAATCGGATATTTCGTTGTTTTCCCTTATGTGCCCTTTTTGAGAAAGTATAAAGTCATCAGTGGCCTGTTGTATGGAATCTTCGTGTGGGCATTCATGCGTTATGTCGTGTTACCAATGACGTTCAATCCACCCGGGCCTCTCACTTTTGAAAATGCGTGGAAGAATATCGTGATACTCATGCTGGCGATAGGCTTACCGATTTCGCTGATTGTGCATAGACATGACTCATTGAGGCAATAGAATTTTCGATTTCTCGATTTTCGATTCTCCATTTTTTAACGGCCGGATAGGCGGTCGCTATTATTAAAAGTCTTCAATTTGAAACCAGAGAACCTCTGTTCTTTGTCATTGCAATTGCAATTGTCATTTTGATTTTGAATGTTGAAGTAGATTCGCAAAAACAGATTACGATGCCAGATCTCTTATCAAATGCACCGGATTTTTCAGGGAGTACAGTCAATGGGATGGGGAGATTTACTTTGTCCGAGCAAGTGGGATCTTCGGTGGTGATTGCTTTTGCAGGTCTTACCTGGTGTGGACCTTGTATACGCGAGGCGCCAGTGTTGCAGAGGTTATGGGAAGTGATGGGTCCAGAAGGTGTGCAATTTGTGATGATTTCACGTGGCGATCCCCTTCCCGATTTACAGACAGCAATCATCCGTTTTGGCATCACGTTTCCGGTGATACAGGGTTTTGATGCCACGTCGATAGCCTACGACGTCATGTTTGTTCCCACACTATTTGTCTTGACGCGCGACCATCGTATCCACACGATTCACGTAGGGGCATTACCTGGATCTGAAATTGAGCAAGAAACACGATTACGTCGGGAAATCACGGCTGCCATGAATTATCCGTCGCAAGAGCAGATCCGTGGATGTGCAATGGTCTTTGTACAGTTTATCAACCTTTTCAGAAGTGGCAGGATTACAATTCAACCACAGGAAAACATGCATGATGAACGTTCCCCGATGACATAGGAAATTCTCGATTCTCGATTTTCAGTTGTGTGTTTACTCCTAAGGAAGCTGTTGGGACAGGGCGAACGTCTACAGTGAAGACCTTTTTGCAGTAAACTCAATTCATCAATTCATTATGTCTTTATCAAGAATCGAAAATTAAGAATTGAGAATCTTCACACTATACACCTTAGTCTCAATCGTCTTCCCTCTCAATACTAATGCATCAAGAAACTGAAACATAAATCTGTGATCATCTTTAAGTTTATCATAGACGATATCTGATATCAGCAGTGGTTCGCCATACTGTTTTGAAAGATTCACTATCCGTGAGGTACTATTCAGGACATCTCCTGCGTAGACAATATCCTTCTTGATGACTCCGATTTCACCAATTACGACATTACCCATATGTACAGCAGCTTTGAATGCAGGTACCACTCCAAACTGTTGTATAAAATCAAGTCTTTGCTTTTCGATTTCATTATTGATCCGAAAAAAACATTCCAGGCAATTTGCATTGCGCAAACCATCTTTCACGGTCCAGCTTAAAACAAGTTCATCACCGACATATTGATAGATCTCGCCTTCACTATTCAGTACTGGCTCCGTTGCCACATAGAATACTGAGCGTAGCAGACGGAAATATTTTTCATCACCCAGGCTTTCTGCTAAACCCGTAGAATTCGTGAGGTCCATAAACATGAAGATGCGTGCTTCAGTCACAGGCTGATGATACTTTCCTGTGACAATCTTCCAGAGTACCCCCTGGCCATATTTTTCACTGACATCAAGAAGGAGCAAAGTAAAAATGACCACTGTAAACCATGTGATCATCAATCTGAGCACTCTCCATGTAAAGACTACATCCACAAATGTCTCTGTAAAGTCTGCTCCTATCGTAATCGCCTGAATCGATCCAACGACCATGACAAGTACGAAGATCAGGCCGAGGAAGATCGTCGACTGTACAATCAACTTATTCGCAAATGATCGCCGACGCAGTAAGTCGCGAAGAACGAAGAGGATGAGGTACCCGCCGAATAACCCCCCAAGAAGCGGGCCCATTGCCGTAATCAGAAGATGCTGAATCATGCCATTACCGAACGGGAAGTACGCGAAGTAGCGGCCACTCACTGGGTTGTATGCAAGCGCGTTGTTCGTCTCGATCATGATGCCGAGTAACACCCAGATCAATGTGATCATTAGAACTATTCGCAGCCGGTAGCGTGTGAGCGGAGAAAGGCGTCGCATACTCATTCAGGGTGAAAGATAGTAGAGACCGTTTGACTTGATTTTAATCGTTTCTTAATCACATAATAAATCATTATTCACTTCCTTTCAGTATCATCGCGCAAATGAAAATCCTTCGGGTTGCCAGTGGACTTCTGTAAAGGAGAGATCGGGATTTATGATAATGACGACAAACTCTCACCGAGTAGTACTTGCCAATTTTTTGCAATGAAGAGAAGAATGTCTTAAGTCCTTCATTAATAGTTCGTGCTTCCATTGCATTGGATTGAAAAACTGCTGAATAAAGACTAGATATTCTTCTCTGACTCATACCACAACCCGGAAGTTTTGCAAATTCGCTGTAACGCAAGTTCAGCCATGATGCAAAATTTCGTACGCCCAGCAAGTATCTTACTGTACTTCCTTGCCATACTTGTCTTCTTTTTGGCAGGAATGTCCTTTGCTGCATTTACAGGCGTTGCTGAAGATGAAGGACTGACAGGAGGTGCTACTTTGCTTTGGCATGGATTGATCTTTGGTATGGTTGCCTTCGTCATTGCACTCTTCGTGGTGCTTAAGGCTACTCATAGAATGGTAGTCGCTGTCAACCGTATACTGGCTGTCGTCCTTTTGATCGGCATAGCGATCCTAACATTTCGTTTCTTTTCAATCAATTCTTGATCCCAAAAGCATCAGTACACTCTGGTAGGCAAAGTTTACCTCAGTCTGAAAGTTAGACAGGCAGAGAGGTGAGATTCAACCTCAACGATTGCCGCCAATGTTTCCTTATTCCGGCTGGACGAAAAAATACTGTTCAGGCAAGTAGTATGCATCACGGGCTCTAATCCCAAACAAACCTCCACTCCCCTGTCGGTTGTCTCTTCCATACAGTATGAAAGTACCCGGTGTCTGCAATCATCACTCCGCTTGTATCCTTTGCAGAAAATGTATATGGTCCATATGTATAGGCCATATCACCGCTCGCTGCCACATCAACGAATGTTGGCTCCCACGCGAGCTTAACGTCAGTCAGAGTTTGTAACGCGAAATAGTCTTTCATTTCTCTCTTTCCTTTGATAAGGCTTTTCCCCCGAAGCATCACGACATCTTCTGCTGCGAAATGTGAGAAGGCGAGAGGTACGCCATCAACTGCAGCCATCGTGGCAAAGGTTTTTTCCGCCGCAATGACTTCTTGCTTTATGGATTCCAGATCGTGTGTGTATTCATAGGTACATGCATGGAACATACCGAGGATTAAGAATGCAATAAGCGCTTTCATACTTGGACGATTGATCATGTGCATCAACATTGACACACACTATTTGTCTGCGAATTACGTGAATTGAGGCGAATTTGTCAACTATTGACGTTGTTAGAGTGAGAAGGCCATTTCGAATGTTGTACATTGCACAGCTATCAAGAATAAATTAACACTCCATGAATCGATTACTGCTCCTCGTCTTCTTCACTTCAATTCTCACCGCATTACATGGCCAACGAGAACATGTGAATTCGGAAAAACTCCGATTCAAAATTCAAGATGCAAGTTTCGTTGATAGTTATGACGCTGCAATTGTGCCAAGTATCAAGACTGGGCTAAGTTGCTTTGTATACAAATGGACCGGTCCGGACAACTTCACTTCAACGGACTCGATGCTGATCAACATCAAGCCAGGTACCTATGTGGTTCGGATGAACGATGGCAGGTGCACTTTTTTCAATGATACGATCCACGTCATGTCAAGAAGCAGTGGGTATCAAAACCAAAAATCTTTTGTAGTCAGCAGAGTACATCCCAATCCCTTTGTAGAAGAAGTCGAGATTCTGCTTCGAAGCAACGCAGAGCAACTCATCCAGCTCGAAGTCTTCTACTCAAACGGACAGGTCCATTCACGTCAACAGATCACAATAGATGAAGGCGATACCAACTTCAAGCTGGACCTCGGGTCTGCACCATCCGGAATCTATGTCCTGAATTTCTGCAATGCGAGTAATTGCAAGATGACAGAAAGGATTATAAAGTTGAATTGATGCGACAACCGGAATTAATCTTGTGAACTTATTAATGTGACACGAGTACTATCCCCGGACAGCTAGTAGCTAAGAGCCAACAGCGAACAGCTCACGTCGACTCAAACTAATTCCTCCGTTGGCTTCAGTGAGATCTTATTATACTTATTCCTGTACTCAACCACACTCTCTCAGCTTCAAATGATCTGAGAACGGGAGGAAAGTTCAGTTCCGGAATGGAATCGAGAGATGGAAAAATTGGCTTTGATTTCTAAGGGATCTATGACGAGGTCAAGACAAACGAACGGATTGCCTACACAATGGCAGATGGCAGAAAAGTCAATGTTCTCTTTACACTCAAAGGTGATCAAACACATGTGAAAGAAACGTTTGACGCCGAGAATACACATACGCATGAAATGCAAAGAGCAGGCTGGCAAGCGATATTGGATAACTTTAAGAAGTATACTGAGAGTGAAGGGTAATCGGTATTCGGTAATCGGTTCAGTTGGTAAGTGCGCAGTTAGTACTTCAAACTTCTACTTCGTCCTTGTAGGATGCAAACCTGGCAGGTTTAGCAGGGGCATGCGCATAGCTAACCTGCAAGGTTTCGCGCGGGGGGGGACGGTAATCAGTAATCGGTGCAGTGGGTAAGTTTTTAGTATACAGTTTATAGTATTCTAAAAACGGATTTAAAGGGCAGTCTTCAGTCTCAGTCCCTAGTCTTCAATCATCAATCATTCATCATCAATCATCCATTATTTATGAAACATCCACTCCACGCCTGTCTTTGGTTTGACGGGCAAGCTAAAGAAGCTGCACAATTCTACTGCTCTGTATTCAAGAAGTCAAGGATCACGCACGATACACCGATGGTCGTGAACTTCGAAATCAATGACCAGAAGTTTATGGGATTAAATGGCGGGCCGCAATTCAAATTCAACGAATCTGTTTCTTTCGTCATCACTTGTGAAACACAGGAAGAAATAGACTACTACTGGGACAAACTCACTGAAGGTGGTGAAGAAAGTATGTGCGGATGGCTCAAGGATAAGTATGGGGATTGATACGAGGAAATGCTATCTCTCTGATGCTGAATTGTACGTCTGAATCTGAAATCCACAAACTCTATAACGCACTGTCTGAGGGGGGCGAACAAGTGCATCCGATCGAGCACAGTTTCTGGGGTGCATTGTTTGGTGATCTGATTGACAAGTACGGCAATCCATGGTTGCTCCATTATCAATTAGATCATCAAAACTGAGTTAATTGACTTTCCCGAGATCCATCTCCTCAGATTTCTCGGCTTTTACCCACTGACGAATGAGGCCACCAAAATTTTACCCAAGAGCGTATCTCTATCTCAGCTTAGGATTGGTGACGATCGCGGTAGGATTTTTTCCGAGCTACTTCACCAGACTCGGACGGACTGACCTCGCACATCACTTTCACGGCATTACTGCAACATTATGGATGATCGTCCTGATTGTTTAGCCAGTGCTCTATCGACTGGGGTATCTGAAATCACATCGGATGCTTGGCAGAGTCGCGATAGGGATTGCACTGCTTGTCGTACTTGGTGGATTGAATATGATGCGACTAATGATTCAGAACAATGCACAGTTTCCTGATGACAGCATTGGCTATCAACTCGCATTTATCGACATTGTCACAATCGCTGCGTTTGTGTTGTTCATTACGTTGGCGTTGGTCCATCGTAATAACCTCCAACTGCACGCACGTTATATGATCTGCACCATATTCGGCCCTTTAGTTCCGGCACTCTTCAGGGTCTTGTTGTTGTACGGAGTCGAAACGAATTTCCAAAAAGCGCTCACACTGAGTCATCTCATTCCAGAGTTTGTGCTCCTCATTCTCATTTATGATGACAAACGGTCCGGGAAGATCAGACCACCTTATGTGATTTGCCTGGTGGTATTATGTCTTCAGCACCTGCTCATGTATTCTGCCGGGAGATGGGAGTGGTGGCAGTGGTTGATGGATGCGTATGTCGCAATGTTTTGAGAAAGATTACATTGAATATCTATGCAGGCGATTCACTTTTTATAACAATGACTCTGATCTGATAACTTTGACGCACTTTCGTCACACACATTGATCTCTCAGCAAAACAGACTGGAGAGAGATGGAGCAGATATCAGGCAATGATAGAAATCGGCAAATACAATACTCTCAGAATCCTCAGGGAGACCAGCGTCGGCATGTATCTCGGTGACGAAGAGACTGGCGAAGATGTGTTGCTTCCAAACAAATACTGTCCTGAACATTTCGAATTATATGACCCTATAGAGGTGTTTGTGTATCGTGACTATGCTGAAAGAAAAGTCGCGACGAATCTGACACCTGAAATCCTCTTACACGAATTCGCCCTTTTGCAGGTCAAAGATGTATCGCATGCCGGTGCATTTATGGATTGGGGATTGGAAAAGCATTTGTTGGTGCCTTTCACAGAACAAAGACAGGAAATGGAAGTGGGTCGGTGGTATATCGTATACATGGATATCGATGCAAAAACTGACCGACTCTATGGTAGCAATAAGATTGAGCAAAGGCTTCAAAATGAAGAACTCACCGTGGCAGAAGGCGACGAAGTGGATTTACTCGTTTATAAACAGTCAGATCTCGGGTTTTCTGTCATTGTCAATAATCTGCATCAAGGTCTCGTTTTCCAAAACGAAGTATTCAAAGAAATCAGAGTCGGCGAGAAAATGAAGGGCTTTGTCAAAAAAATCCGCGAAGAAAATAAACTTGATATCTCGCTTCAACCATTGGGGTACCGGAACTTCATCGGAAATAATACCGAAGTCATCTGCAATGCACTAACGCTCAATAATGGCTTTTTGCCTATCACGGACAAGAGCTCTCCGGAAATCATTTATAAACAGTTTGGCATGAGTAAAAAGGCTTTTAAAAAAACCATCGGCGCTTTGTACAAAGAGCGAAAGATTATGATAGAAACAGGGGGAATCAGGTTGATGTGAGCAAGTCATTCAACATACCCCAAAGTAAATTCAATGCAGGTCTCTAAAAGCAAGTAACGATTTCATGAAATCACACACACACTATCTCATGTCTCTCCTAAGCTTTATTACATTCATTTCCATTCTCACTTCCTGCAGTAAAGACCCGGAAATTATTATTAAAACTGAAACCATCACGATCATTGATACTGTCATCGTCAAAGATACTGTCACGGTGATTGAAACCGTATTCCAAAATATACCGGATACTGCCACCACTTTCATCCTCGTACGGCATGCAGAGATAACAGGAAGTGGAAGCAATCCAAATCTGAGTGCAGTCGGTCAGACACGTGCGTTGGAACTCCAACGGATATTGAACAATGTGGTTCTCAATGCAGTGTACTCAACGAATTTCAACAGGACGATGCAAACTGCAGAACCCATTGCTACCGCAAAAGCATTGCCTATCGCACAATATGATCCGTTTGATCCTGATGCTCTCATCGATCAAGTCCTTACCTCTTATCCTGAAGGCATTGTCCTTATTGTTGGTCATTCAAACACTACCCCGGATTTCCTCAATGCGATGGTCGGAGCGGATACATTCGCCGACATCCCTGAAACCGAATATGACAATTTGTTTGTCGTGCACATTTCTGAGAAAGGAGATGCGAAGGTGATCCATATGAAGTATGGGGAGTAAGCAAGTGCAAGTGCAATGGAGCATAGCGACATCCAGATAGATACGACGAAGGAGTAGCGTCATCGGGACTCAAGTGCAAGTGCTCGGCATTAGCTCGACAAATGTATTCAAAACATCCTGTGGGCCATACAAGGCACAATTGACATTACTTCCAAATAATTAATAATTCTTCGTTAAGTTCGGCGAAACTTTTTGTAACCATGAGTACTTTAGCAGTAATGCCTGGGCGAAGGAGCTTTGTTTTCCCGCTTGTTATCATCGGATCATTATTCTTCATTTTTGGATTTGTGACCTGGGCAAACAGCCAGCTTATCCCTTACCTGAAGATAGCTTGCGAGCTCACAGATACCCAATCCTATCTCGTGGCTACAGCGTTTTTTGCAGCGTATTTCGTGATGGCGATACCTTCGTCTTTTATTCTGAGCAAAGTAGGTTTTAAGAACGGCATGTCACTAGGGCTGTTCGTAATGGCAATTGGAGCACTTCTCTTTATACCTGCTGCGCAATCACGAAGCTATCCCTTGTTCCTTACGGGACTTTTCATCATTGGTACAGGATTAGCGTTGTTACAAACTGCTTCCAACCCTTATGTAACGATCCTGGGTCCTATTGAAAGTGCCGCACAACGGATCAGTATAATGGGTATCTGTAATAAAGTAGCAGGTATTCTGGCCGTACTTATCCTCAATAGTATTGTTTTAAAGGATGTTGACGCGCTGAAGGCAAGATTGCTTGCATTGGCTCCCGCAGAAAAAATAGCGGAGTTAAATACCCTTGCAGAGAGGGTGATCTCTCCTTATCTTATTATCGCGGTAGTACTATCAGTATTGGCCATTGTCATATACTTTATCACACTTCCTGATGTAAAGGAAGAGGAGGTGAAAGACACCTATGCTGAGACTTCAGTTTCCAAAGTCAAGACCAGTATTTTTCAATTTCCACATCTGATATTGGGAGCTGTGGCGATTTTCTTTTACGTAGGTGCGGAAGTAATCAGTTATGATACATTTGCCGGCTTTGGAGAATTCCTCGGCTATCCATTAGAAACTGCTGGCAAATTTGCTACCTATACCGGCTATGGGTTATTGGCCGGGTATGTTTTAGGCATCATTGCTATTCCTGCGTTCATTTCGCAGCAAAAAGCCCTGGTCATCAGTACGGTGTTAAGTATTATCCTTGTTTTACTGGCCTTGTTCACAAAAGACATCGTAGCTGTGGTTTGTTTTGCATTGCTCGGATTTTCGAATGCAGTCATGTGGCCTGCTATCTGGCCGCTGGCTATTCACGGTCTAGGACGTTTTACCAAAATTGGCTCGGCTTTGGTGATCATGGGTATCGTGGGTGGCGCCATACTACCCCCATTATATGGTCAGTTATCGAATATGCTTGGATCAAGGCAATGGGGTTATGCAATATTGATACCCGGTTATCTCTACGTCCTCTACTTTGCCACAATCGGGTACAAGGCCGGATCGAGAAAATAAATTTCAGCACATACTGGTAGTTCTTCTCGCCTAGAAGCAGTGCCGCTTTGACCTTGTAAACGGACTGCCGTCATGCGGACTGAAGACTGTGGACTGAGGACTGGAGGCTATTTCTTCCTTCGCCTTCGCCTTCGCCTTATCCTTCTTTTCTACCTTTGCCACCGATGCGATCCAACCTGATACCATTGATGTTGCTTGTACTGTGCATTACGCAAGAGTTGTCGGCGCAGAACGCTAATCCCTTTGAGCTTCTCTGGAGAAAGGACACGATGGGTATTGCCGCGAATGTAACACCCGTGGCAATTCCTGAGACAACGCCGCCTATTGTCCCTACACCACCAATCATAACCCCGGAGACTGCCCCATTTCCAGCAGATATTACAATAGATAGCACTGAGCAGCCTGATACATCTATGCATCAAAGCGAGGTGGTACTTATTGACACAGTATTACAAAAGGATACCATCATTTTTGGGGCAGAATCAAATATTGCGGCTCTGGACACCCCAGTACAGCTTACCAGTACGCCACTTTCCACTACACCTCTAACTACTACTACTACTACTACTCGTAAGCCTGCTGGCGGGAATACTTCGCTTACTATGGTTCTGCTATTTGGCGTGATTTTTTCGCTTTTAGCGTGGGGGTTGAGCCTGAATCGTGAACTACTCAAAAAAATCTACCGGGCTGCATTGAATGAAAATCTCTCATCATTGCTCTATCGGGAACAGCGATTCGCCACGACACAATACCTGTACTATACCATTTACATCATTTTCTTCCTAAATGGGGGTATGTTCCTCTATTTTCTGAGTCGTCATTTTGGCTGGACTGCCTGGACATTTCAGTCTATATGGTCGAGTATTGGGCTGGTGTTCGTGATCTATATGCTTAGGCATCTTTCGCTGAGCATTCTTGGGAGCACATACCCGATAACCAAAGAAGCCACACATTTTAGTTTTAGCATTGTTTTGCACAACATTTTACTGGGCATCGGCCTCATTCCAGTCAATCTGTTCCTGGCTTTCGGCCCGGATGGCATGTATAGGACGATCGCAGTGACTGGTTTGCTGTTTTGCGGCCTGATTTACCTCATTCGGCAGTTCCGTGGCCTTCTGATCAGCGGATCTGCTATAGTTACAAATCCCTTTCACTTTTTTGTCTATCTTTGCGCCGTTGAAATTTTACCCTTGTTCACGTTGGTAAGATTCTTTCATAACTAGCTGATAACAGTTCACTTTAAAGTATGGCTGATACTTCCGCTGCTCAAATCCGTGGACAACTTAAACGCGTCGATACAATTCTTGTCGACCAACCTAAGCCGGAAAGGTCACCTTACTTCGAGCTTTCGCAGAAATACGGGGTCTCAGTAGATTGGAGAACCTTTATTCATGTAGAAGGTGTCCCGGAAAAAGAATTCAGAAAATCACGCATTCGTCCAGATATATTTCCTTCTGTGATCATGACCAGCAAGAATGCTGTGGATCATTATTTTAGGATGTGCGAAGAGATGCGTATTAAGATATCTCCTGAAACCAAGTATTTCTGTCTTAGTGAAGCAATCGCAAACTATCTACAGAAATTTATCATTTACCGGAAACGTAAAGTTTTCGCTGGCACACGGGATATTCAGGATCTGACAACATATCTGATTCGTCATCGCGACAATGACCAGTTTCTCCTCCCTTGCTCCAATTTTGGAAGCAAACCCATCATCTCTTTTCTTGATGAGAAAGGTATCCGCTACACAGAAGCGTTGATGTATCGTACAGTGAGCAGCGATTTATCAGATCTGGCGGACATTACCTATGACATGCTTGTATTCTTCAGTCCACTTGGCATCAAATCGTTGTTCGAAAATTTTCCTGATTTCAAACAAAACGAAACACGGATTGCTGCATATGGTCAAAGTACATGCGATGCTGTGATCGAATGTGGTCTTACACTCAATGTCCATGCGCCGGATAAGAATGTGTCTTCGATGTCTATGGCACTTGAGAATTACCTTCTAGTCTCAAATAAGTCCAACGGCAAGGCTAAGTAACGCACCTCATTAAAGTTCGACTTACCATTTAGACGTCCCCACCTGTGTCTTCAGGCCTATCACATTTCGAGCAGGACATCCCTGAACTGATTCGCGAATTACGTGAACAACTGAAACTCCCGTTGCCGGGTAGCGACTTTCAATTTCGTATGGCTCATCTTGCACGGATTGCATACCTGCCGATGCGGGATGATGTGCGCAAAGCTGCTGTGTTGCTACTTCTATTTGAACGTGCACAGCAATGGCATATGGTCTTGATACGAAGGAAGACAATCGATGGAGATGTACATGGAGGTCAGATAAGTTTTCCTGGTGGCCGGGCAAGGATGGATGAATCATTGGAGGAAACTGCCTTGCGTGAAAGCTTCGAGGAAATCGGCAGTCGTACTGAACTGATTACTACTCTGGGACAACTTACGCACCTGCATATCCCTGTCAGCAATCATCTTGTATCCAGTTGTCGCATACCTCAGTCAATATGATGGTTGGGTGCCACAGGATTCTGAAGTGGACATGGTGCTTGAAGTACCCATTGATCTATTTCTCAAACCAGAAACCCGAGTCGTCTCCACTATACGACTTAGAGATGGGTTGACATTGAAAGAGGTTCCATGCTATGAGGTCAATGACCATCTCATCTGGGGTGCGACAGCAATGATGCTGAGTGAGTTTGGGGAAGTGCTCACCTCTGTAGAAAGCACTATTAATAAGAAGTTGCAGCAGGGGTGAAGCAGGGAAAGCCGGTGAAACAGGCGAAGTCGGTAAGGCCATTGAAGTTGGTAAAGACTCCGGTTTCCTCGGTTTCCCAGGTTAAACCGATTTTACCGGTTTAACCGATTTCACCGGCTTTCCCTTCCCCGGCTTACCTTTACGACTCAATGTCAATTGCCGAAACTCTTCCTGAAATCTATAAGCCTGTTCACAAGATCAGGATCGTGACTGCTGCTTCTCTTTTCGATGGGCATGATGTAGCTATCAATCTGATGCGGCGGATCATGCAACGCTCCGGAGCAGAAGTGATTCATCTTGGCCACAACAGATCCGCAAGAGAAATCGTAGAGACTGCGATCGAAGAGGATGTCCAGGCAATCGCAATCACCAGCTACCAGGGAGGGCACAATGAATTTTTCAGATACATCCACGACCTCCTCAAAGAACAAGGAGCCGGCCATATCAAAATCTTTGGCGGTGGAGGTGGTACAATCCTGCCTTCTGAAATCAAAGAACTGGAAGATTACGGGATCACGCGTATCTACTCTCCTGATGATGGCCGGAAGATGGGATTGCAAGGCATGATCAATGATGTGCTGAAGCATTGTGATTTTCCAACTGGGTTTAGTTTGAATGGACAGGCTTCATCGCTTTCCGTTGACAAGCCACTTTCAATTGCAAGGACGATATCCGCTCTGGAGAATTATCCCGAATTACATGGTGAGATGATCGAAAAGCTCCGAAGTAAAGCTGTGCAAACACAGGTCCCCGTTCTTGGTATTACTGGCACTGGTGGCGCTGGCAAGTCCAGCCTTGTAGATGAACTTGTACGGCGATTTATTCGCGACTTTCAGACGAAGTCAATCGGCATTATTTCTGTTGATCCATCCAAAAGAAAAACTGGCGGTGCACTTCTTGGTGATCGCATCCGCATGAATTCGATCTCACATTCCAATGTGTATATGAGATCACTTGCAACACGTCAGTCAAATCTTGCACTATCCCAGCATGTGCAGGGAGCAGTCAATACTCTCAAAGTAGCGGGTTTTGATCTGATCATCCTGGAGACTTCGGGAATCGGACAATCTGATACAGAGATCGTCGATCATTCGGACATGTCATTGTATGTGATGACTCCGGACTACGGAGCCGCATCGCAACTTGAGAAAATAGACATGTTGGATTTCGCCGATGTTGTTGCCATTAATAAGTTTGATAAGCGCGGTGCTCAAGATGCCTTACGTGATGTACAAAAACAATTCAGGCGCAATCATGAATTGTGGAATGCAGACGCCGCAGATCTTCCAGTGTTCGGCACAATCGCTTCTCAGTTCAATGATCCGGGGATGAACGCTCTCTACAATTGTGTGATCAGGACTCTCAATAAGAAATTCGAAGGTGCTTTTAAGGATTCCTCTCTATACGCGGAAGGTGCAAGCGAAAAAATCTACATCATACCACCAGAACGTGTACGCTATCTCTCTGAAATTTCTGAGAATAACAGGCGTTACGATAGTTCTTGTAATGATCAGGCAGCTCTTGCAGGAAAACTGTATGGTCTTGATGTCACAATACTAACGTTACAAGGCAAAGTCCCGGAATCAACTCTGCAGGAATTGAAGGTTGCCTTTACAGATTTGCAGAAAAATCTTGATGGCGAAGTGCAACGTATACTGGACGAATGGGAACAGCGTAAAGCTTCATATGAAGGTGAAGAGTACATCTACACCGTACGTGGGAAGGAAGTACGTGTCCCTACTACACACGAATCACTGTCTCATACGAAGATCCCAAGAGTGATCCTACCGAAATACAAAGACTGGGCTGAGATCGTGCGATGGAATATGCAGGAGAATGTGCCGGGAATGTTTCCATATACAGCAGGCGTCTACCCTTTCAAGCGAAGTGGCGAAGATCCTACCCGCATGTTTGCCGGAGAAGGTGGACCAGAGAGAACAAACCGCCGATTCCACTATGTCTCATTTGATACTCCTGCGAAACGCTTGTCTACAGCATTTGATTCGGTGACATTATATGGAGAAGATCCGGCAATCCGTCCTGATATCTACGGCAAAGTCGGTAATAGCGGCGTCAGTATCTGCACCCTCGATGATGCAAAGAGACTCTACTCTGGATTTGATCTCTGTGATCCAAAGACTTCAGTTTCAATGACGATCAATGGACCAGCCGCCACAATCTGTGCGTTTTTTATGAATGCTGCCATCGATCAACAATGTGAGCGCTACATAAAACAGCATAAACTTGATGGAAAGGTTGAATCTGTCAAGAAAACAAAATATGACGACCGCGGGCTTTCACGTCCGGAATATGATGCAGAAATTCCTGCAGGTCATGATGGACTGGGATTGATGATGCTTGGTATCACTGGTGATGAAATCCTCGATTCTGAAGCGTATCAAACTTGTAAAGCACGTGCACTCTCATCTGTACGTGGGACGGTACAAGCAGACATCCTCAAAGAGGACCAGGCTCAAAATACCTGCATCTTCTCAACAGAGTTTTCATTGCGTCTCATGGGTGATGTGCAGCAGTATTTTATCGAAAAGCAGGTACGCAATTTCTATTCCGTTTCCATTTCAGGGTATCACATCGCAGAAGCAGGTGCAAATCCGGTGACGCAACTTGCCTTTACGCTTTCGAATGGCTTTACGTATGTAGAGTATTATTTATCGCGAGGCATGGACATTGATGATTTTGCACCGAACCTCTCTTTCTTCTTTTCAAATGGCATCGATCCTGAATATGCTGTCATTGGGCGTGTTGCAAGACGTATCTGGGCAAAAGCGATGAAATACAAATATGGTGCGAACGAGCGCTCACAGATGCTGAAGTATCATGTTCAGACTTCCGGTCGTTCTTTGCACGCGCAGGAGATTTCGTTTAATGATATCCGCACCACTCTGCAGGCGCTCTATGCGATCTATGACAATTGCAATAGCTTACATACCAATGCTTATGACGAAGCGATTACTACGCCCACAGAAGAGAGTGTGCGCAGAGCAATGGCAATCCAACTGATCATCAATCACGAACTCGGTCTGGCGAAGAATGAAAATCCACTTCAAGGCTCATTTATTATTGAAGAGCTCACAGACCTTGTAGAAGAAGCAGTGCTTTCTGAGTTTGATCGCATTACGGAGCGTGGCGGAGTACTTGGTGCAATGGAGACAATGTATCAGCGGAGTAAGATCCAGGAAGAAAGTCTGTACTATGAAACATTGAAACACGATGGAGGCTATCCGATCATCGGTGTGAACACATTTTTATCCAAAGAAGGCTCGCCGACAGTACTCCCACGAGAAGTGATTCGATCTACTCAAGCTGAAAAAGACCTGCAGATCGCGAGGCTAAAGGGAGTACATGATGCAAATGTTGATAAGTCAAAAACACATCTTTCCAACCTTCAGCAATCAGCTATCAGGAATGAGAATTTATTCGAAGCATTGATGGAGGCGACGAAATATTGCACACTTGGCGAAATCACTCATGCGTTGTATGAAGTGGGTGGACAATACCGAAGGAATATGTGAGTCAATTCCTTCCTGCATCGCCTTCGCGTAACCGCTTCGGCAGAGCGAAGCTGGCAGGCAAGGCTCGATATACAATTCTAGATTCTCAAATTTCAATTCTCGATTTACACTTGTTAATTTCAGAACTATGTTGCGAAAATATTCAATGATCATGCTCTTACCATTTCTCCTGGTTACATTTTTTATGGCATGCCAGCCAAAATCCGGTGACACTGAAGAAGGCACTGCACAAATAGTATCAGAAGTACATTCTGAAGAATCCACATCGCTGCTACCACTCGAAAAGATTAGCCTGCCTGCAGGTTTTAAGATTTCGATTTATGCTGAAGGTGTCCAAAATGCACGCTCCATGACATTGTCTCCGAAGGGCACCTTGTTTGTCGGCACGCGATCAGATGGAAATGTTTATGCATTGGAAGATACAAATGGTGATCACAAAGTGGACCGCAAGCACACACTGATTACAGGGATGAATATGCCAAATGGTGTGGCATTCCGCGATGCGGATTTATTCTTTGCTGAAGTCGACAAGGTGTGGGTGTGGCGCGACATCGAATCCAAACTCGCGAATCCAGGTAAGCCGGAACTCGTCTATGATCAATATCCCGACAAAGAGCATCACGGCTGGAAGTATATCGCATTCGGGCCGGATGGCTGGTTATATATCCCCGTCGGTGCACCATGTAATATCTGCGAGCCAAATGAAGACATCTTTGCTTCTATGACCCGATTCAATGTGGATACAAAGCAGCGCGAGATTGTAGCCCGGGGAATTCGCAATACGGTCGGGTTCTCATGGCATCCTGTGACCAATGAACTCTGGTTCACAGACAATGGTGGTGATTGGCTTGGTGACGATATGCCCGCCTGTGAACTCAACTATGCTCCACGCACAGGAATGCATTTCGGATATCCTTATTGTCATCAGGGTGATTTCCTGGATCCGAAGTTGGGCAAGAACAAATCCTGTTCTGATTATACGGCTCCGGCACAAAAACTCGGACCGCATGTAGCAGCCCTGGGAATGGAGTTTTACACTGGTCAGATGTTTCCTGAAGAATACAAGAATCAGGTACTTATCGCAGAGCATGGATCGTGGAATCGTTCAAAGCCCATTGGATATCGTATAATGATGGTACGTATTGAAGACAACTCACGTGCGGTCTCCTATGAGCCATTTGCAGAAGGCTGGCTTCAAAGTGATCAGGCCTGGGGTCGACCGGTAGATCTTGAACATATGTCAGATGGTTCATTGCTTGTTTCCGATGATCATGCAAATGTGATCTATCGAATCACGTACGAGAATGAATGAGAAAAGCAATAGCTGCAAAAAGTGTTTGAAACATAAAAACACATGCACATCCGCATGACCCTTCGCAAAGTTCACTGATCGCCGTGTGCGTTAATCTTCACTCGGTCATCCGCAAAACGCGAATCGTTTCGATTTTTTTGTCTGTGACTGCTTCACAAACAAAGTTATAGTGTCCGAGCGCAATAATATCACCCTGATCAGGAATGATCCCTGATGTCATCACCAGATATCCTGAAAGTGTATGGTAGTCTCCTTCCGGCAATTTCAGTTCAGGATATTTATTGTTGAGGTATGCTATTTGAAGACGCCCTGAAAAGAGATATTCATCATTGCTGATCTTTTGTTCGGTAAATTCTTCTTCGTCGTGTTCGTCTTCAATTTCACCAAAGATCTCTTCGAGGATATCCTCTAGTGTGATAATTCCCGCTGTGCCGCCGAATTCATCTACAACACATGCAATACTGTTTTCTTCCCGGATCAGATTGAGCATGAGATCTTTGGCACTCATGGTCTCGGTGACAAACGGAATTTCAAATAGTGAGGCACGCAATGATTCGATAGGATTCAGCAACTGTTGATGATGGACATAGCCAATGACGTGATCCAAATCGCCTTCGATCACAAGGATGCGACTGTGACGGCTTGTTTGAAAAAGAGCAACAAGGTCATTGAATGGCGCATTGATATCGATATGTACAATTTCAGGACGAGGTATCATGCAATTCTCAACACGGACTTCTTTCAAATGCAGAGCATTTCGAAACATATCCGTCTCAATCTCATTTTGCTCAGTCGTCGCAGAGCCTTCCACAAAATCCTGTAAATCCAATCTTGTAATGACATCTTCACTTACATCTACATCTTCACGAAAAATATATCTCAGGCTCCAGTTCGAGAATTTCGTGATACACCATGTCGGGATGGCCAACAACCATTGCATAATAATAAGCGGGTATGCAAAGACATGTATCACTTCATTCGCATAATGGCGACCAAATATTTTTGGCAGGAATTCTCCGAAAATGAGCACGACAAATGTGATCACAAGGGCGGTGACTAGTAGTAGCACCCATCCAGTTCCCATAGTCGTGGTGAAATATGGAGTCAGAATCTGTGTCATTAACAAAGTAATGAGTACAAGTGCTATAGTACTCCCCACAAGGAGAGTTCCGAGAAAGTCTTTGGGTTTGTTGTAAAACCTGGTGAGGATTTTACCTAGTCGTGTTCCTCTGTTTTTTTGAACCTCAATGCTCAGTTTGTTGGCAGAGATAAAGGCAATCTCGGCTCCGGAGAAAAAAGCCAGAAGCAATAATAGGATGACTATCCAAATAATGAGGGTCAACATAGAGTGCCAAGATATGTAGAAGAAAGGTACGTGGTTCGCGGTACGAGGTACGGGTAGTGCATCAGTTCACGCAGGGCCATCTCACGCAAAGGCGCACCGCACTTCGCCGAGGCTTCGGCGGTTGAAAAAAGGACGCGAAGAAACGATACAAAGTCTATTAAAGTGATGCACTACTGAGGTACGAGGTCAATGCTCCAGGATACGCTAAATCAGGCTTGTATATCCATTCCGCCCACTTCGACTGCGCTCAGTGAATGCTTCCGCCCCGCCTCCGCATAAGGCGGATTCGGGCAAGCATTCCGCCGTCTTCGACCGCCATATCCGCCTCAGGCGGAGAAGGCTGTTCTGCAAGTTTTGCTTTAGATGAAATATCCCATAGAGACAAAGCAAGCCGGTCAATCTATAACGTCATCAGGTCTTGTCATTCATCATCAAGGCCGAGTTCTTCCAAAAGCAAGTGGCCTTCCGTTGCGTACAGTGTGTATTTGGTAAAATCCTGGTTTGATTTGAATCCGCGACTATAAATGATTTTATCCGGGCGAGTGATTCTTACCAACTTATCCGTAGAGATCGTTTCTTCATTTTCATCCCAGATCAATTCCAGAGCCTCAATCTTCTCTCCAAGTGTATTATATAAGACCACGCTGTCGCGGACAATTGTCTGATGTTCCTGTGGCTTCCGAATAGCGTACTTCGCAGTAAGCCATGCAGTCGGTCGTGAAGATGGATCGAAGAACGCAAGTTGTATTCCTTCCGGAAATTCTTCTTCTACCCGAAATCGATACACGTATCTCCTGAGCAACGGTCCTTCTATGCGTACTCTGAGAATTGCTGAGTCACTATAAAGTACTTCCACATCGCGTGCTTCTTCGATAGAATAATCTCGTGGTGTACGTAATATATCAAGATCAAACTCCTTCTTGACACATGACATCATTGTAATAATGAATATCGTACACAACCAAAGTGTCCATCTCATCGCAACACAGTGATAGTACCGGAGTACGGTAGTGTTTCATTATCCAGGAAATGCACGTTTGCATGGTAAGTAAAAACGCCGGGATTCACATACTCACCTTTGAACGTGCCGTCCCATCCGAGTTGTGGATCATTAAGAGGGACCTGGTGCATTTCATAAATCAGCGCTCCCCAACGATCAAAAATGCGAATCACTTCAATCAGGTCAGCAGCAGTGCTCCCCTGCAAATAGAAATAGTCATTGACGTTATCTCCATTCGGTGAGAAGACATTGGGAACATAGATCGGTCGGACAATATTGACAAATACGACAACGCTGTCTATGGCAATACAACCTGCTTCATTTGTCGCTGTGACCGTGTATACTGTTGTTCCTGGTGCATATGCCACGGGTTTCAAGTCATCGTTTGCAAACACAAGACCGAACGGAGGTGTCCAGACAACCGTTTCAAAATTTGGTGGAGAAAGAATCGCATTGAGTTGCGCCGGTTGCCCAAGATCTACGAATATCGTATCGCCCGCATCGATTGTATAAGGTGGTGCGTCAAGAACATCGATGAATGTAGAATCCCTGCAACCTTTACTATCCTGGATATATACTAAATAGTTGCCTGCTCCAAGACCTGGAAATACCGTAGATGGCTGATACGACATACCATCAAGACTAAACTGATATGGTACTGCACCGCCGCCACCGATACCTGTGATCACTCCTGTCGGTACTCCGGGACACATGAGATCTTCTGCAAGCGCACCTGCATCAAGCGTACTGGTATCCGCACAACAAGGATTCACAAACAGATCGATGATCTTCGTGACAATACACCCCCTTTCACTCTCCACTGTAAGCGCAGCACGTTTCGCACCAAAGGACGCATAGATGACGGAATGAGGTCCATTGCCACCCATGAAAATTGGAGTAGCACCTGCACCAAAATTCCAGGACCAATTGACAATGCTATCTGTTGGAGAGAGTGAGAGATTCGTGAAGATGATTGTCTTGTCACATTCGAATGCTTCGACTGCTTCAATATCAAAATCTGGTTCCGGTCCGAGAAATGTCCCAGAACCTCCAAAGTCAATAGAAAAGCCCTGACCGGACTGACTATAGTTGTTCACTATCAGCGCATAACTTCTGCCTGCAACCATATCGATCGGTGCTACGTAATTGTTGTTCGCACCCTGACAACCACCTACCTCAGTAAAATCGGTTTCACCGAAACGTAAACCTGTCGGCCCGTTACATTCAATCCATGTTGGGAGAGGGTCAACGACATTATTTGTCGTATTGGCACCAGCAGCTTCGCATCGCAATAACATTTTATTGTTGCAATCATTCAATCCACCTGGAAGTTCATACAATACAAAATCCAGATCATCCGATTCAAATCCAGCAACATTATCGTTTGGAGTAAGTGTGAATGTCAGCGAGCCTGATTGCTCACATGTCCATTTATACCACACCGATGCACTTTCATTTGGAACACAGGTTCCGTTGACCTCATTGATGACCGGATCTCCAATGCCAATAATATTTTCAATATAGAATTGAGATTTATCACATAACACAACCGCTTTGTTACAATCTCCTTCAGGATTTGGTGGCGGAATGAAACCATCTACGCAAATCTGAAATGTACCTGGTGTTCCCCCAATCACCGCGACGTAATAAATCCCACCAATGACAAGATCGGTCACAGTAAGTTCAGTCACATTTGTTCCTGCCGCTGAGATATTGCATCCTACATTATTGAGGGTTCCACAACTTCCTTCAAAAAGAAACACACCCGGGCCCAGCATAGAACCAAGTCCATTTGCATTTCCGCTCACCTGAATGATCAACGCCGGCGCCTGAGGGACGACCGTAAACCACACTTCATTTATCAGGGATATCAGACATGGCGTGGTAAATTGGCCAGCTCCGGTTGCATTGACATTTGTGAATTCTCCCGGATCTGAGCAATACGTGTCTACATTGGGAATATGAATAGCGCTGGCGCATAGATCATTGATCGGTTGTGCAAATATTTCAACAGAATAAAATAAAGAAAGCATGCAGACCGCAATGCATCGGGCATTCTTAAGGTAAATCCTGATCTGATCTATGTAACTCTTCATTTGCAAATTCTCTTTTCCAAAACGCACATGAGCGTGCGAAAATACACCATTGCCCCTCGCCTCCCGGTTAAAGTAACGTTAATTGGAGACAAATCGCGTGATCATGGCGCCTGACAAATAGTATAACCCCTGACAAATCGAGATCGCTATTTTTGCCCCCATGATACGTGCCCTCCCTAATGCGCTGACATTGTGCAATCTGATTGCTGGCAGTTGTGCCATTGCTGCTCTGTTTGAGGGCTTGTTCAAGGTTACATTGTTGCTGGCGGTACTTTGCTTGATCCTCGATTTGCTCGATGGTTTCCTTGCAAGACGACTAAATGTGTCATCAGCGTTGGGAGTTCAGTTGGATTCCCTGGCAGATCTCGTGTCTTTTGGGGTACTTCCTGGTTGTATTCTCTATCATTTCCTGAGCGAACCATGCCAGGCGTCAATCTCGTCTGCTTTGTTACCATACGCAGCATTTCTCATACCCGCGGGAGTCGCACTACGCCTTGCACGATTTAACATAGATACGAGAGAGAGAACAGTTTTCTTTGGATTGGCCACTCCGAGTGCAGCAGCGCTCATCCTGGGGTTTCTCTGGATGTATATGGATGCACATCCGTGGTGGAAGTTTATCTGCGAACCCGCGATTCTATACATCCTTATTTTACTTTTGCCGTTTCTCATGCTATCCAATATCAGATTGTGGAGCATAAAAGGTCTGGGACAAAAACATGGAAAGCTTATCCTAGTGGGTTTTCTGAGCGTATTCGTACTTCTTCTTCTCTTTACCGGATCTGCAGGAGTATCATTGATTGTAATCGGATATATTCTTTTTGGGATAATAAACTATTTTATAAAACTCTATTGAGATGATGAAATACAAAGCAGTAATTGATATCATGCCGCACAAAGAACTTCTGGACCCACAGGGAAAAACAGTCGCGAGAAACCTGCACAACGTCGACATTCATGGAGTTGAATCTGTGCGTATCGGCAAGCATATCGAAATAATTCTTGAAGCCGCAGACCTTGCATCCGCAGAGGTGAAAGTAGAAGATGCCTGCAAAAAGCTCCTTGCGAATATGATCATGGAGACTTATCGATATTCTGTGACTACTGTTGCTGAATAGTATTTAGCTGTTTGCAATGAATCCTTGTTTTAACTGACAATGCTATACCTGGTACCCACACCACTTGGTAATCTGGAAGACATCACATTGCGTGCATTGCGCATCCTGAAAGAAGTTGATTATATACTTGCGGAAGATACCCGTGTCTCTCGTAAACTCCTGCAACATTTTGAAATCACAACTTCCATCAGAGCATATCATGCACATAACGAACATGGTATTACAGAACAAATCGTTCAGGACCTGGCAACAGGAAAAAACATCGCATTAATCTCTGATGCAGGTACCCCGGGAATTTCAGATCCTGGTTTTCTCCTCGTCAATGCTTGTCTTGAAAAACACATTCCATTCACTTGTCTGCCGGGTGCTAATGCTGTCATTCCTGCTTTGATCATGAGTGGTCTTCCTCTTCATGAATTTCATTTTGCCGGATTTCTTCCTCAAAAAAAAGGACGGCAAACTGCATGGCAGAGAATCTCTCAGTATCAAAATACCACTGCGCTATTCGAATCACCGCATCGGCTTTTGAAATGCCTTGAAGAAGTTATAAAATATTGCGGCACTGAACGCACTGTCTGTGTAGTACGCGAGATCAGTAAAGTTTTTGAAGAAGTAAAAAGAGGGATAGCGTCAGAAGTACTTAAGTATTATCAAGAACATCCAGATAAATGTGTGGGGGAGATTGTGATCATTATTCAGGGCGGAACGGCGGAAGGACGGAACGGCCGAAAGGAAAAAAATCTCGATTGATTTCCTCCACGCGAGAGTAAGTTCAAAATTCACTGCATTCCGCCCCGCCTCCGCCTAAGGCGGATTCGGGCAAGCATTATCCCATTATCCCATTCCGCCGTTCCGCCGTTCTTGAGACTAAAGAATTTCTTCATAGAGGCTCTTCATCTCTTCAATTGTCTTCTGATGACTGAGTTTTGTTGCGATATGATTTCGTGCACCTTCCCCAAGTTTTCTATGGAGACCCGGATCACGATAGAGCTTGAGAATTGCATCAGCAAGTGCCTTCGGATCTTTCATGGGCACGACAAGTCCACTCACGCCATCTTCTACGAGTTCTTTATTTCCGGGAATATCTGTGATCACAGGAGTAACGCCAAGAGCCATTGCTTCCTGAACTGCACGCGTAATTGATTCACCCTTTATGGAAGCAAGTGCACACACCTGACTCGCTGCTGTGATACTGAGAGCATCAGAGCGATATCCGAGAAGATGAATCCTTTCTTTGTTCAATGATGTATCTGCGATCTTTCTAAATTCAACACTGTCAGTACCATCTCCACCCAGGATCAGATGTATTGGAACATCATTTGGAATAAACTCCATTGATTGGAGCAGATACTTGATACCCTTCATAGGTCTTACGTTTGCCATACATGACACGACAAAAGCATTCGACGCGATACCAAGCACATTCAGATCCGCTGGAATGACATCATTGTACCATGAGAGATCGTGACCTTTATTGATCGTCACCAGTTTCGATTTATCCAGAAAAAGTTGCTTACGAAAATGTGCTCCTACACCGATAGAATTGCAAACTATTTTGTCTACTCGTGGATGCAGATACTTCAGATACGCAGCAGGATCATACCAATGAATGTGTCCTGCATAGCCACGATAGAGCACGACTTTCACTTTGAGCCCACGTGCAGCTCTGATGCCATTGATGATCGCCTTGCTGTTGTAGAGTTGCAGGATATCAAAATCGCCCTTGATGAGCTCTTGCCTGATGCGTTGTGATTCTGCGCGTTGGAATTTTTTCTCAGGATGAAACGCAATCACTTTTACTCCATTGTCACGAAAACGACGGGCATATTCTGTTTCTCCATGTGTCATCACAGTCATATCGAGTCCTGCTTTTGCCAGGCCGATGATGATTTCCGCTTCAGGACGTGAAGTATGAATCACATGATAACTTCCAATGACGAGGACTTTGATCGAGGTCTTCAAAACGACGTACAGGATTATTAGATTTGCAAGACTACTAACATAATCCGATATGGCCCATTCAAAAGCTGACCAGTTCGTGTCGCCCGATGATATCAATCATGTGATTTCAAAATATGGCGGCGCGCTAGATTATCCAGCACGAGTACTCATCATGAGATGGCTCGCTGACGAGGGACCGAAGAAGGCAAGTGAAATCACAAGTCATATTGAGCTCTCCAAATCGACAACCAGCCATCATCTGGCAAGTCTGGAGCATGCTGGACTGATAACGGGAACTGAACGAGGCCCACACATCACATATGAGCTCAACTGGCATGGTTACCGTGCGATGCGTCACTATGTTCTAGCCTTGTTCAGTGAAATTGATGCAAGGGAGCCCACAGATTTATAATGTTGAGTTTGGGAGAGCAATTTCGTAGGTATGCTGAACCTAGGGCTGCAGCTGTGGGTAGACAAATTTCGACGCTCACCTGACTACGCTTTGTGCCACCGCTGGAGCCAGCTATGGCGGCACGAGGTCGCGAAGTTACGTCCGACGCCATAGGCTTAGGCCGACGGTGTGAGCAGAGCGAAGCCAGATCGGGCAGGAATTCGAACGGTCATAATGTGTAACAGGTTGATTTAAAACAAAACAGATTATTTGAGAATGCAGTGACCTTAAGTGCATTCATTGGAGGCTTGCCAGGAAAGGTCCTGACTAATTTCGACGAAATTCGAACGGTCATAATATGTTTCTAATTGATTTTTAGATAGTTCAGGTTGTAGAAAGCGACACCAAAGATCATCCAGCACCAGATTCATCTTTGTTGATCTAACTGAATATTCGCCATGTAATAGACAAGGTGGCTTTGCAACTACTGCTCGGCCTTTCGTAATCTTGACTCCATTCTCTTCTTATGAAAGCGCTCTGGCACCTCAACGCAAGATCCTCCGAAATAAAAACCGTCGAGCATCTGGGCTCGGACCGGAACGACTTGCATGTACGCAGCTTGTACTCCCTCATCAGCCTGGGCACAGAATTGCTTGTAGCCCGAGGCCAGATCCCACTGGATATGCACTCTCATATGCGCGTGCCATATATGGAAGGTGAATTTATCTTCCCAGTGAAATATGGCTATTCATTAGTAGGAGAGATAACCGGGAAAGGGACACTTGGTCATCTAATGCATCCGCATCAAACGGAATGTCGGATTGGTATCGACGATTTCTTTGAAATACCGCCTGGTATACCTCCAAAGCGCGCTACCCTCGCAGCGAATCTTGAAACCGCTCTCAATGGTATCTGGGATGGTGGCGTCCGACCAGGTGAACGGATCGTTATTGTGGGGTTCGGGATGATCGGCTCATTGATCGCGCGTATCGCTGCTAATATCCCCGGAACACAGGTGGAAATTTTGGAGACAAATGAAAGCAGGAGAGCCTATGCTGAACAATTCGGATTTTCCCTTCTTGAAGACCCCTCCGCCGCGATAGAACCATTTGATATTGCATTTCACTCCAGTGCTACTCAGAAAGGCCTGCAAACTGCCATAGACCTTGTTGGTCTTGAAGGTAGAGTTGTAGAAATGAGTTGGTATGGAGATCGACAGGTCTCATTAAATCTCGGTGGCGAGTTTCATCTTCTACGCAAACACATCATCAGCACACAAGTAAGTCGTATTCCAGCTACAATGACAGCCAGGTGGGATCTTCACAGAAGAAAGAAAGTAGTGTTTGATCTATTACGCGATCCTGCCTATGATCAACACATCACACATGAAGTGACTTTGGAAGAAGCCGCTGAATTGTTTAATGCCTGGAGATTACATCCACCTGAAGGACTTGGATATTGCATTGTCTACTAATGGACCACAACCTAAACTCATTTTATCATTTCATCATTTCATCATTTCCTCTCAATCAATTCATATCCCTGTAAAATCCCTTTCTCAACTGCCGGCACTCCATCACGCATCCATTTGGGCATTGGTGCATTCATCAGGTAGTGATCGAAAAATTGCTGCATGCGAAGATTGAAATCCTTCCGGTTTTGCAACTTCAGCGGCCAATGTGGCTCTCCATTATAATTAAGCAGCCATGCAGGCTTGCCAAGTCGACGCATCGCCGAAAAGAATTCAATACCCTGGTACCAAGGGACGTGTCCATCACTATCGTTTTGCATGATCAATACTGGCGTAGAGATTTTATCGAGATTGAATAGTGGTGAGTTTTCCAGATAGAGATCCCGTTTTTCCCAAAGCGATCCACCGATCCGACTCTGCTGATGTTCATATTGAAACATTCTGCTCAGTCCTGTCTCCCATCGGATACCACCATATGCACTTGTCATATTCACGACCACTGCACCAGCTTCTGCGCAAGCGTAGATACCTGTCTTTGTGAGAATGTGTGCGATCTGATACCCACCCCAACTATGTCCTTGCAAGGCTACTTTCTGCTGGTCAATAAACCCCGCATTCATCAGCGTTTCTGTACCGGACACGACTGCATTGAAAGCGCTCTCACCCGGGTATCCGATTTTGTATGGGACATCAGGATTGAAAATTACATAGCCCCGACTTGCATAAAACGTATAATTGATGGTGGAACGATGAGGGAAAGGAGCAAGATGTGTATACAATTCGTCACTGCTGCGATCATAGAAATTCACGATGAGTGGATATTTTTTTGCAGGATCAAATCCTTCTGGTTTCACGAGAAGACCCTGCAACTGCTGACCATCATACGCTGTCCATGAAAAGAGTTCTATTGTCCCCCACTTGTAATTTTTTTGCTGTGGATTCGCATCTGATACCCGACGTGAGCTCATAAAGCGATCCGTTGTCAATTGCAGATCAGGAAATTGTTGAAATGATTCAGTTGTATACACGATGACTTCGGCATCACGCGCTTTCAATGGACTGCTGTCATACTTGAAATCACCAGCAAGTATTTGCCGTAATTGACCTGACTTCAAATCCAGTTCTACATATCCGCCACCTTTCGTCGTCTCATTGAACATGTGCAAGAGGATCGGTTTTGCAGGATCGATTTTACGCTCATCAGGATCAAGACGAACATAACGGTAACGAAGTTTGTTTGCTCTGCCATTTGTCAGATTTATCGGAGAGGACTGATTCGTCGGGTCTACTTTCCAGATATCATAGCGATCATAAATCAACAATGCCTTATCACCCGTAGTCCATCCGGCCATTCCATAAGAGCCAGGATGCGCAGGCACATCATTGAGTTCGTCATACATTGGGATACTCTGTGTGACATTTTTCAATTCACCTTTCACAGTGGATACAATCCATGCAGAGTCGGGCGCATTGTACCAATACATAAAATTGAATTCCGGAGACAGTTGCGGCACCCCTTCGACATCCCTTGCGATTAACGAATGTCGGTTGCCTGGAATATCGAACAACCAAACATCTCGTCTTGTCTCACCAGTCCATGATGATTCTCTTAAATAAGGCGTCTCATCATTTAAAATCACATAAGGACTATTGCCTTCCCGGTCCATGCGTGAATCACGAAGATGTTCATTCGCAACTTGTCTGAATGCTCCATTACTGAGATCAGCAACACAATGATAGGTACGTTCTTTCTCGGCTTTAGAACGAATATTCTGTTGTGTATAGAGCTGCGCATCCTGATAATGCCACACCTCAACACTGACCTTTTCTTCCTCAAGCAACGTCGTGTCTTCTACAATAGGTTCTGGTGCAACTCCAAAATGCAATTTGGTGCCGTCTTCTGAAAAACGCAGCTTGTAATACTCACTGATCTGCCATCCTTCTGACATAAAAGGTGCGTTGTTTTGTACAAAGACAAGTGCGGAATCCATTCCTGGTTTCCAACGATGTAGTTCATATGGTCTTACTTGCGCTTTGGTTGTATCGAGATCAGCAATAAAGGCCAGTTGATCTCCTTTTTCATTCCATACCAAATTCTTATACGTACCCTTTTGAGTTTTGATGACATTCCAATCAGATTGATCACAATCGTACACGAAGACCCCTGCTTTCATTGTCGAATCAGAGCCAGTCGAATACGCAGCGAGTACTGTTCCATATTTTGAGAGTGTATAATCTGTGACAAAATGCAATGTATCTTCAGATTGAGTCATTAAGTTTCGGACGATCAACGGATATCCGTTTTTCTTTGAGGGAGACTTTTTCTTCTTTTCCTTTTTCTCCTCAGCCTTTCTCTCTTCCTCGGCTTTCTCGACTTCCTCTAATTTCTCCTTTTCCTTCTCTCCTTCTTCTTTTTCCTCTTCTTTCTCGATTTCCTCATTCTTTACAGCAGGTTTAACCTGATAGGCAAGATAGCCGGACCATCTTTCGGGCACTGATACACCTTCCAGATCAGGAATTTTATCAACGATACCTGTAGATAGATTTAATATTGCCAGCGTATCAGGTGTCAACTTTTCTTTGTCAACTTTTCTTCTCCGCAATGCTTTGAGGGAATCTTCAGGTGGGGTAATTGTAAACACTGCATACCTGTTATCATCCGTGAACTTTGATTTCTGAGCACGCAAAAAATGACGCTCACTGGCATTTTTTACGTCATACAACACCAATGTACGATCACCTTCTCCGGGAACAAGTTCATAGCTGACCCATAAGCCATCATTTGAGAGTTGAGAATTCATGACCTGATTCCAAATCGCAAAGTCAGGATGATCCAATTGTTTTTTCTTCTGGGAGAAACTCACGAGAGCAGGCAAAATCAGTATAGATACCAGGATTGACTTCATGTAGAGCAGATTTTTATGACAAGATAGTTCAACCACGAGAAAGCCTTCATCTTAAGAGCCTGGGGGTAAGCTCTGCTGCCAATGACAAATTTCTAATGGCGTGTTCGTCAATCCCGACGATTTCTGTGGGTAGAGTCTTTTGTCATCCTGAGCGAACGTAGTGAGTCGAAGGATGACGGAAGGCTACCTATGTGTATTTCGAGCGAGTGAGGATCGCAGCAAACTTGCCCTGAGCATGTCGAAGGGAACGAGTCGAGAAATCCTGTTGGTAAAAGGATCTCTCGACTCACCGTTCGTTCTCCTCGTTACCCTCGGAGCACTCATGGTTCGCTCGAGATTAATACCCACACAACCCCTTGCATCCTTCGACTCCTCACTACGTTCGTCGCTCAGGATGACAAGGGAATCGACTCCTCACTACGTTCCCTTCGACATACTCAGGGCAAGATAAACTAAGGAAGTCGAGTGAGTAGAGAAGTAAGAATCATCCGTACGACATAGT
>JANNQA010000006.1:0-14206 GCA_031400515.1 Bacteroidota bacterium | reverse complement strand
CTGCATTCACCGAATTGTGCGTGATAGCGCTTTCAAATTCTAGTGACCCATTGATATAAATTTTCACGCTCGTCGGTTCAAATACCGCAGCAACATGACTCCATGTCAATGATGGGAGTATCGCCGGGGTTGCAACAAAACTCCCGGTAAATACCTGAACATGACCGGATACCAATCGAGCAAAATAGAGATTGTTTGCAGCGGCAACTAGGATATCTGCCGAGCCTGGTGTGACATCTCTTGGATATATCCAGGTTTCGATCGTCATGCTACTCGAAGTGGTTGGCACCATTGCAGGATGGTTTGGGATGGATATCTTATCATTTACTCCATCAAAATCCATAGCCACATTTATGGTATCAGGACATGATGTACAGAGATCGTACGCAATGTCAAGATGTTCCGTAGTGCTGTTTACCCAATTAGAAGCAATACCTGTTTTAGCAAAACCCGAGAGTGACCCCGAATGATTGTTTTCAGATTTATCTTCTATGATCGTGAGGTCAGTATTATTACCAAATGGTGTGCCTTCATTGAAATCGTAGTACGCTGCCAGACCGGGCTCATCGCCCTGGAGTTCATGATGCATGTTCTCAAGGATCTCCGCAGGAGTCCGAGCTGCATTCCAGAAACGCACTTCATCTATGCGCCCTTTATAAAAATTGCAATTACAGGTTTCACCTTGCCGGCCAATGTAGAGCGGGCTGCTATTTGCATAAAACCCATGTGGTAACATCCCTTGACCGTCATACTCTCCATTCATGTAGAATGTGAATACTTGTGTCGTGTGATCATAGGAAACTGCTGCATGCATCCACGTATTGAAGGTGACATCCGTATTCCCGTACAGCCAGGTTGCCGTGGCTCCGCCACCACCAATGTAGAGGGCGATCTTGTTTTGATAGAGTGAAAAAATATAGGATGTAGTCCCGCCAGAGCCTGCGCCTTTGGACAAGATCGTTTGGGCCAATATGCCGCTTTCGGCTTTCACCCAGGCCTCAAACGTGAATGAAATATTTGCGCCGGGGTCAAAATCCGCATTGTGCGGAATCACAATTTGATCATTGACACCATCAAAATCCATAGCGGCTTTTGTCAACAAACGGCCGTTTTCCGCAACAGTGGGCATACAATCACAATCATCCGGGAGTCCATCAAGATCTGTATCTAAATAATCATTTCCACCAGGGCATCGATCTTTCGTATCAGGCACACCGTCCTGATCTGCATCCGGCTCACTGATCACGAATTGCCATTTCACAGTATCCGGCCTATGGTTGCTATAGAGATCTTCCACATGGATCAGACCGACTTCAAAGGCATGATTATACAGACCCGAGAGATCGGCATCTGGTACTACTTTCACGTCTTTTCCATTGCAGATAAACTGGGCGGGATACATCTCATTTTGCGGAAGTGACATGAGATAGCAAGTTGCGGATGTGATCAGAGAGCAGTTGATATCTTCTTTAAAGCTGATAAATATACTATCGCCGGGGTGATATAAGTCATCCTTAGGTTCTTCAATTCCAAATACGGCAGGTGGTTTCCGGTCAATCCTGCCCTGAACCCTGGTAGAAAAATTGATGGTCTCATTGCAGACTAAGGCCAGGCGGATATTGTACAATCCATCAGGAATATTGGATACGTCCCAGCTATACGTTTGAGGTGGTGCCAGCAGATTTGGACCGGGGATCACAATGTTGGATGATTTCCAGGCCTGACTTCCGGCAGGGGAGTAAAGCAATTTGACCGTATCGACATCCGGGCCGAGTGTGTATCCAGTCATCGTGATATCGATTTCGTCATTCATCATATCGTTTACCAGCCAGTTACTTCCCGGACTTGCCAGAGTGATATTGCTGCATGTATTCGCAAAGTAAGCTGAGAGATAGATCGTTTTCTTTGATGATGTGTCGCACGCCGGATAGAAATCAAATTGTAAGCCTTCAAAAGAGTAGTAGGATGAACTCGGGTGGCGCTCAATTCTTACAGTTGTATTTGTCGTACTTCCGGCGATTGTGAAAGGAATAGTCCCACTAAACGGATTTGCACCACTATATACTAAGGCACCGAATTCATTACTCTGTTCGATAAAATCCAATACATATGTTCTGGTGTTATCGCTTTCACTGCTATTGCCCAATGTCAAAATAAACTCAACTGAATTTCCGCTTGGGACAAATTTGACAGGATTCGGCGTAGTCATCGTCGGCACGTCGACAAATTGAGTGCCCGGTTCATGTGGACAACTCGTTTGGCCCATGAGGTTACCAAAGACGGGAGTGCCATAGACTTTATCCACAGCATAGTCAAACGACACCAGATCAATCCCATTGTCATTATCATCAAAGGTGAATCCGGTTGTGGTAGCAATCGTCGTTGATTCGACCGAGGATTGCGTAAACTCACCCCTGATCGTGACCGCTACACCGAAAGCACCACCTGAACCGAAGATTTCCAACCCCGCTTCGGCAGCAATATCGCCCTGGATGTATTGCTGGAACTCCAGCATCTTCGTCGTCGTTGCGATGCCCGTAGTCGAAAACGTCTCGGGCCCTGCGGACGCCGACAGGGTATGATTACCAACAGGATCCGCAAGTGCTTCTGCCTTCAGGTCTTCATTCAATTGCAGTGTTTGCTCCCACAGAAGGATCTCATTTCTGAATCGTGCCCTTGCTTCTTCAGTCGAATCGAGATTATTTGCGAGGATTTGCAGTTTAGGGATCGTAATGTTCCGGATATCGTCTACTGTGAGGCGAAATGTCGTGGCAAATGTGTCGGGACTAAAGATCAGGACTGTATCCGGAATGATGGTACATGTATTCAAATCAAATTTTCTTTCATCAGCGAGGCCATAAATAAAATTTACGGCAGCACCAATGATCAGATCTCCACCTGGGCCGACAACATCTTCATCACTGCTCGTTTCCACCTGAAAAGAACTGGTCATTTCGACAAGAGTTTCTTCTGTTGACAATGAGCTGCCACCTACTGATATTGCACCTTCTATCTGGCCCCATGCTTTGAGCCCAAGACCCTCCGCGCCCAATTTTCCCCTGGCCCATATCTTGACACCTCCACTTGCCAGAGTAGAAAATGCCTGTGCATATGACCGCGTAGTATCCTGTGAGAAGAAACTCTTGCTCAGATCTCCCGGAGGATCGCGGAGTATTAAATACGGAAGTGAAGTGGGTGCACCCGTCGTGAAGGTCGCAGTTCGCTGCCTGGAGCCGGAGACAATCGCGTTTTTTGTCACTGAGGTGCTTTGAGCATCCACATGTGCAGTAAAGGTGATATTCTTCAGGTATGGCGCAGCTAACGCAGGTTCTCCAGGGATCAGATAATAGATGGCCACACCGTTGCTTACCGGTATTGTATCCAGGATCGTACTTTGTAGTGCGCTGGTGCCAATATTATTTTGAATAGCGATGTAACCTGTATCGGCAAAGCAGAGGCCCGGTTCTTCCCACACCAATAGTGTAAGACCATAAGGAACGGCCTGGTTCAGAACAGGATTTTCTATTGCAGGGCAAGGCGGGCCCGGTAAACCGATAATTTCAATCGAGATTGGCTTGCGGTAGAAGATGTCGAGTACTGTCGTACTGTCAAGGTTTATCTCATGGACGTCATCGATTGCATTCAGGACAGTGAGCATATCGAGACCTGAGTTGCCGGGATTGTAGGCGGTGACCTGTACTTCTACTTGTCGTGAAGGCAGCACCACCTGGTAGTAGCCACTTGCATTAGTCATCACAGTCTGGAGCAAACAACCTGCTTCGGTTTGAACCGTGAGCGTGGCTTGTCCGATATATTCATTGCAACCAGCCCCAACAAATCCACGCAACGTGTCTTTGGCCGTGTAATTGAAGTTGTGCCCACCGGTGTTCGCATTCACCATGATGCTTTGCATCCCGATAGACATGCCATTGTATGTAGCCGTGACCTGGTACGTTCCGGTTTGAGGTACCACTAGATCATATGTCCCATCTGCAAGTGTATAGACGGGTACAACTGCTCCGGGTGTCGCTGTCAATAGTGCGCTGTCGAGTCCGCAAGTATTGAGGTCGAATACTGTGCCACTGATGACGAAAGATGTCGTGTCATGAAAATTCTGCGTCTTGATAAAATCTCCTGCCTGTAGAGTACGTGTGATTTGTGCAGGATCGAATCCGTGCATCGGCAGAGAAGGTGTGATCTGGTAATTAGCCATATCACTGCCCTGGCCCCAATAAATAAACGGGATCACATATTCACCTGCAGCATCTGTCACATCAGTATAAGTAGAAGGCCAGCAAAAGCCATTCGTAATGGCCCCGGGATTCATGAGTACGGCGGTCACAGTGACGCCGGATACCGGAGATCCGCCGAGAAGCGTGGTGATCTGTCCCTGAATTTTACCCATTGGTGGCGGAGTAGGCAGAGGGCGTGGATTCGGAATTGTGTAACTGCTATTGGGTCCTATAATGTCATAGGTTTGGCCAGCTACACTACCGTTAAACCATGTATAAAACGAAAACACATCATTTGGCTGCGCGCAAGGCACATGAAACGATGTCTCGTCGCCAAACGTCTGACCGATGTAGAAGATGCCGCGATATATCAAAGTGGACCTGTCGGCGGCAGGGATGTCACTGTTGTTTGTCCAGTGTAGGGTGGTAGAGCCGTCGGCATTCCATGTAGGCGTGGTTGGAGTGGGAGGATAAGGTGTTGCCGTCTGCATCGCAGTGCTGGCGGAAGTCGGGCCTCCGACACATTGCGGGAAAGTACAACCGAAGGGAGGGATATCTACATTTCCTGAGACATTAATCGTTCCAAAAACGTTGTGCAGCCGATTTGGTCCTAACGGATGACTCGTCGAGTGAGTCTGAACTGTCGCATGAGCATAAGACACCTGGCCCAATAAGAAATCTGGCGATCCGTCCAGATATACACTAAATAAATCTGGGTTTACCCAGCAATCGCATGCAGGTCCGTTGTAGGTGCTGCTCCAATTGAGATTCAAATAATAATCACTTGCTGCATCCTGTTGCCATTGTGTGAACTGTGCAATCATCACATGATTGAAGCTCATCGTAAACCATGGTATGAGGATCAGTAGCAGGATGTACCGCGAAGAAAGTCCATGTGTACGGGAGAAAAGATCGGTGTCTTTCATATTCCTGAATTTGAGTGTGCCTGAAGAATTCATCGTATTGCGTTTGGGGTGATGATTTAATGAGATATCATAAGCGTCCGCAGATATTGCATCAGTTGGGATTTCCTGGCACGTGAAACAGGAAGGATGTGATTGCCGTCAAGGTGTACGACACTGTCCGCCGGGTTGAATGCCTTAAGATGTTTCGTCTGAATGATATAGCTCTGGTGGATGCGCAGAAAATCCGGTGAGTGGAGTACTGTATCGAAAGATTTGAGTGTACTGCACACTATAAAATGAGTTCCGTCAATAAGATGGATATGGGTATAGTTGCTTTCTGCTCGCAAATGCAGGATCTCGTGTATCGGGATGATCTCGATGCGGTTCTTTGTCGTGATCGCAAGGCGGTCCGGGGCTTTGCCGGTGCGCTTTGTAGCGGGATGCAGGGTTATTGCTCCTCCCATCCGCACGATGTTCCTATGTGCAATCATTGCTAGTGTTATTTTAAATGCGTTTACATAGAAATGCCGCAACCATTGTCGTCTCGCATAGAGGTGTTATTTGACATAGGAATCTTCATTTTGGATGCGTGCATTTTGATCCGAGGGTTGTACCCGTCCGAGCTTGCCGGCCTGGGCGAAATACAATACGCTCACAAATGCTCCTTACCAGTAAAGATTTGGAATTGACGCGAGGAAGTCAAAAATCAGAGGCCACATAAAGATGTGTTTCTAAAACCGTCTCCGGGTTGTCTTCCGGATCAATTCTGCTTTGCTGTTCACTTCCAGCGCGCGATAGATTTTCTTGATGTGTGAGCGGACAGTGTCTATCGAGATGAACAGCTCGGCGGCTATCTGCTTGTAGCTCTGGCCATCTACGATCGCCTGGACGATCTGTTGCTGACGGGGAGACAGCGCCTGCTCTTCAGGAACCGGTGCAAAGTGGTTCACGATCTTTCGCGCTATCAACGGTGACATGTAGGATCCCCCGTTCTTTACCGTGAGTACGGCATGAAGGATGTCTTTGATCGATGTTTGCTTTGAAAGGTAGGAGCAAGCCCCGGCGCATAATGCCTTGAAGATCTTGTCCCTGTCCTCGAAGGTGGTCAGAATAATAATATCCGTATCAGGCAGCTTGTCGCGAAGGAAAGGGAGCCCGTCCAGCCCTGACATCCCATTGAGATTGATGTCCAGCAGGATAATTCCGGGAGAAACGTCCTTTGTCTTAAGAATATCCAGGAACACTTCGACCGAATCACAGATCTGGACGATCTCAAGTCCCGGATGTACAGCCAGGATTGTCACAAGGCTGTCCTGCATGAGCGGATCATCCTCAATGATGGCAATGCGACATGTGGATTGCTGTTTATTCAAGATCTGAACCGGTTTTCTGTCCTGTACATGCATATCAACATACAAAGTAATCCGGTATTCAGCCCGATAGTTCGAAGCGGGGATCACATAAAGATGTGGTTTGCAGGGATGTCCACGCGGATCTCAAACCCCTTTTCCTGATCTAATTGCAGATTTCCTTTCAGGTGTTCCACGCGCATCTTCATATTCATCAGTCCCTGACCCGTTTTCGTGACGTGCGCCCCATTGCTTTTAGTTTGATGCTCTGTTCCGTTGTCCCGAACGACCAACTGTACTCCGTGGCCGGTTTTGTGGAGCCGGATCACGACGTTGTTTCCATTGCTGTGCTTTATAATATTGGTGATGGCCTCTTTAAAGATGAGAAAGAGGTTTTGGCGCACATGGACATTGAGCTTTTTTCTGCGATTCTGCAGCTCTTCTGCGTGAAACACGTATGTAAATCCGGCTTTTGGTAACAGGTCCTCGGCGGTCTCCTGCATCTTGTCAATGAGGTCAGAGACCTTGTCTTTCCGGGCATCGATACTCCAGACCAGATCACGCATCCGGTGGACAGCCGTTCTGCTCGTTGATGCGATTTTTTGAAGGCGCGGTTTGTCCTCTTCACGTGCATGTACCTCGAGGATTTCTGACTGCATGGCCAGTCCGGAAAGCATGGAACCGAGGTCATCATGCAGGTCACTTGAGATCCTGGTTCGCAATTTTTCAATTTCCAGGAGCCGCTGAAGCCGGTATTGAAAGAATGCATAGATCAATGCGGATATTGCCACCACGCAAAGTGCAATGAACCACCAGGTTTTATAAAAGATCCGCCCGACATGGATCGGAAGGGTCAACTCTGATTCGGCTTCATTTCCTCTGAAATCCGTTGCCCGCACCCGCAAGAAATAATTGCCCGGATCAAGACGGTTGAACCTGACGAATGGCCTGTTCTCCAAAAATGTCCAGTCAGCATCAAGGCCTTCCATTTTTACATAATATCGGTTCTCCTGACTATTAAAGTAGTTGGCTACCGTCCAATGGATCTGGAAATAGGTATCGTAAGGCGAGATGGTCAGTTCCTCCAGTGAATGTTGAATCAGGTCAGTTTCCAATGTCTCATTCAGGCGTCGGTCGTGCCTGGTCAAAGAAGTAAACCGCGGAGCAGGGTAGGTTTGTTCTTTTGGTAAATGGGCATCGGGGCTGAAACGGACGAATCCATTCATTCCGCCGAAATAGAAACGTCCCTTGCGATCTTTATGATAGGATGCATAGTTGAATTCATTGTGCGTGAGACCATCTTCAATGTAGAAATTCTGAAACGACCGGGTTCTTTTATCAAAACGGCTCAACCCGTTGTAGGTGCTGATCCAAAGAATGGAATCCGCATCGGGTAAAATGCCAACCACGTTGTTGTCCGGGAGTCCGTCATCCACGTCATAATGTTGCATTTCCCGGTTGCGTGGTATATAGTGATCTATCCCGCCGCCGAATGTTCCGATCCAAAGTGAAGTATCTGTGTCTTCATGGATGACCAGGATTGCATTTTTTGTCAATACGGGATCTGAGTTGATTGAAAGATGATCAATAATATCACCTCCGATCTTCAATTTAAAAACCCCATTTTCGTGCGTGCCAACCCACAGGATTCCGGGTTCCTTGCCTTCGAGCAGAAACCGCACATTTTCTATCACCGGGATCACATGGCCATCTGCAAGAAGTCTTTCTGAAGTTCTTGATTTCGGGTCATAGATTTGGATGGTCCCGAGCGTATGTCCTGCCACGAGGCGTCCATCGCTCAGGATTTCCATTGGATTCAAGTTGTGTACATCCGGGTAAGGAGAGATCGAAGTGTCAACAAAGCAATTGTTATTCACCAGGTCAATTTGCACGAGATATTTATTTGCAGTGTATGCATACCTATAGGATTGATCTGTTACAAAGAATCTCGCTGCGTTTAAAATGGATGCGACTCCGCTTCCTGTGTCGCAAAGCAGATCAATAGGGGTCACCTTGTCATTAGGCGATATTTTGTACAATCGTCTTTCATTCTCATTCATGACGATGATGGTTCCATCCTCTGCTTCTGCAAACCCTCGCATCGGACTGCTGAGTGTATTTCCATCCCGGTTCAGGAATTGATCGAACAACTGGTCTTGTGATCTTACTTTCAGGAGACCAAAGTCTGTTCCAATCCAAACGATATTTTGTTGATCCAAAAAGAACTGATGCGTTTCCCCGAAAGCCAGGTTTTCCCTGATGACCGGCGTCATATTTTGAAATTCACCTTCCGGCGTCCTCAGATAAATTGATCTCTCAGACCCGAGCCATATATTGTGATTTCGATCTTCAAGGGCACAATACACAAATTCATCCGGTTGATAGACTGTCTGAAAATGGCCATCCTGCTGCGCCAACTTTCGCACGTTTTGACTTGATAAAAGATACATTTCACCATTGGACGCAAAAAAGGAAATGCCCGGGAACGTTTTTTCACCCGAAACGACAGCAGAGTCAGGACGTATAGATTTGATCAAGACCGCGTCTTTAGAGAATCCGAGTTGCCCCCTGGACATTGTGCTCCACCAGATGGATTGATCCGACCCCTGGGTGATACTGGTCATACCCGACTGTAATCTGGGCACTGTATGCACAATTGTGAAAGAATCCGGTCTGACTTGTCTGAGTAAAAATTGTTGGGCCTGCTGAGACGACCCCCGATTTGAGTAATAATTGTCCGTGATGATCCAAAGATGATGGTCTTCATCGAGCAACAAACGCGACACATCTCCATTGATTCCATGGTCCGTGCCAAAGGATTGGATCTCATCTGTAGTTGTATTGAGCAAGAACAATTGGCTAAATGCGAGAAACCACAATTGATCGCTCTCTGCACAAGCAATACCCGCAACTCCGATCGCCTCTTCAGGAATGTAGAATGGATTATTCGGATCGCTGTTGTAGAGTTTGAAGTTATACCCGTCATACCGGATCAGACCTTGCGTCGTGCCAAACCACATCATGCCTTCCGCATCCTGATCGATCGCCACTACGTCACGAAAGTTCAGGCCATCCTCCATCGTGAGCGCCTCGAACTGGAACTCAGGAAATTGTGCCACCTGTGCAGCTAAAGGTGCCACGAAGAACAGAGCACAAAGCAGTTTGATTATTGTCAACGTCTGAGGTATCTGCAATCCGGGGGACTTTGGACTAAATATAGTGGACTCTGTATTCATTCCTGCGGTAACCAGTTCTTCAGTCCATCAGTCCGGCAGTCCGGCAGCTTGCCCGAATCCGACGTAGGAGGAGGCGGGTCCTCAGCCACGGCCCTTCAGTGTTATTACAGGAAGGGTATTGTTCTGGCTGCTCCTGCTGCACCGGTTGTTTCCGGCTGTTCCTGTTTCACCGGTTTCACCGGCTTTACCCTCTTTCTTTATATTTGCGCCTCTTTTTCCTAAAGGAAACCAAAAAATTATGGCAAGTACATCAGATATCAAGAATGGGATCACCATCGAATTCAATGACGACCTCTACTCTGTCGTTGAGTTTCAGCATGTTAAACCCGGCAAGGGGAACGCATTTGTCCGTACAAAGCTCAAGAGTGTTACCTCAGGCAAAGTCGTGGATCACACCTTTGTCTCCGGTCATAAGATAGATATCGTACGGGTAGAGCGCCGGAGGTTCCAATTTCTCTATAAAGACGATATGGGCTATCATTTTATGAACAATGAGAATTTCGAGCAAATCGCGTTGCAGGAAGCGATGATTGAGAGTCCAAAATTTCTGAAGGAGGGTCTGGATGTTGAAATCCTTTTTCATGCAGTCAACGACATGCCATTGTATATGGATATGCCGCAGAATATCGTCGCTACAGTTATTTACACAGAGCCCGGTCACAGAGGCGATACCGCCACAAACACATTGAAGGTGGCGAAAATTGACACTGGCGCAGAAGTCAGAGTACCATTGTTCATCGACGTGGGAGAAAAGATCCGGGTAGATACGAGCACGGGTGCTTATATTGAGCGTGTAAAATCCTAAAGGCAATGACATACAAAGAGATTCAAGACCTGGTGAAAATGGTCGTGCGCCTGGAGTTGGCAGAACTCAAGCTACGGGATGGAGATTTCGAGATCTCAGTGCGTACCAAAGAGTACTCGAAAGGCAAGAGTGGTCAGGCAGGAGGAGTCACCACCATGCACACTAACGCACCTGTTCAAACATCCGCCGCGTCAGAGTCTGCTGTATGGCATGCACCTGAAGCATCTGCATCAACCAATGAAAAAACAGCCAAAGAAGATGCTAACGTCGGTCTACTCGAAGTGAAGTCACCTATTGTTGGCACATTTTATCGCTCACCTTCACCGGACAAACCCCCATTTGTAAAAGTCGGTGACACGATCAGTGCCGGTGATGTCGTATGTATCGTCGAAGCCATGAAACTCTTCAATGAGATTGAGTCAGAGATTGGCGGAAAAATCGTGAAGGTATTGATCGAAGATGCCACACCAGTTGAATATGACCAGGGGTTATTCCTTGTAGATCCAAAGGGGTAAGTAAATGTCGCCGGTAATACGGCATTCCTATGTTCAAAAAAATCCTGATAGCAAATAGAGGAGAGATTGCCTTGCGTGTCATCCGCACATGTAAGGAAATGGGCATTCCTACAGTGGCTGTCTATTCTACTGCAGATAAAGAGAGTCTTCATGTACGCTTTGCTGATGAAGCAGTATGTATTGGTCCACCGAAATCTTCAGAATCTTATCTGAGTATTCCCCGCATCATGGCTGCAGTCGAGATCACAAATGCCGATGCGGTACATCCTGGTTACGGATTTCTTGCAGAAAATGCTGACTTCGCTGAAGTATGTCATGAGTATGGGATCAAATTTATCGGACCTACTCCTGAGATGATTCGCAAGATGGGCGATAAGATCACCGCAAAAGAGACGATGAAGAAAGCAGGTGTTCCTGTGATACCGGGATCAGAAGGTCTTGTACGCGATATCAAAACAGGAATCAAGATTGCCACTGAAATCGGCTACCCTGTGATACTGAAAGCGACTGCGGGTGGTGGTGGAAAAGGCATGCGCATTGTCCGGTCAGCGGGAGATTTCGAAGGTCAGTGGGACAAAGCGAGGATGGAAGCAAAGGCTGCCTTTGGAAATGATGGTATTTATGTAGAGAAGTATCTGGAAGAACCAAGACATATTGAGTTTCAGATCATCGGTGATCAAAAAGGTCATGTCGTACATCTTTCAGAACGCGATTGTTCCATTCAACGCAGACATCAGAAACTGGTAGAAGAATCTCCTTCACCCTTCGTGAATGAAAGTCTGCGGAAGAAGATGGGTAAGGCTGCGATCAAAGCAGGTAAGGCAATCAACTACGAAGGCGTAGGTACGATAGAATTTCTTGTAGACAAACACAAGAATTTCTATTTCATGGAAATGAATACACGCATCCAGGTGGAGCATCCTGTCACTGAAGAAGTGATCGATCATGACCTCATCAAGGAACAGATCAAAGTTGCAGCCGGAATTCCGATCAGCGGCAAAAGCTATTATCCTGTTGGACATGCGATTGAGTGCCGGATCAATGCAGAAGATCCCAACAATGATTTCAGACCTTCGCCGGGAGTGATCACTTCATTTCATAGTCCAAAAGGACATGGCATCCGTGTTGATACGCATGTGTATGCCGGCTATCGTGTACCTCCATATTATGATTCACTCATTGCAAAACTTATTAGCAGAGCCAGGACACGTGAAGAGTGTATTGATAAAATGCAACGCGCGCTGGATGAATTTATCGTCGAAGGGATCAAGACCACTGTACCTTTTCATGTGAAGCTGATGAAGGACCCACAGTTTCGGGCAGGTAATTTCAATACAAGTTTTATTGAGACGTTTTCTTTTAAGGATGAATGATCCCCGCGTTAAAACGCGGGGCAATTCAACGCGGGGCAATTCAATTACCACGCACTTTAGTGCCTGGAATGCAGCAACAAAGACTTTACAGGGCTTTAGCCCTTCACTTACCACGCACTTTAGTGCGTGGAATGCAGCAACAAAGACTATACAGGGCTTTAGCCCAATCTGCCTTCATACCTTTATCCTTTGATCACCAACAATGAAAGAAATACTCCAAATCATAGGCCACCTGCGCAGTTACAAGCTGCCGCTGTTTCTGAGTATTCTTTCCAATATCCTGATGGCGGTATTTGTGGTCGTGAGCATTCCGACAATCATCCCGTTTTTTCAAATCCTCTTCGATCGGCTTCCGGAAGCGACAACGTCTAATCCGGGGTTCTCTATCAATAATATCGAGGGATTTGCCAGGTACCACTTTTCAAATCTGATTGAGACGCGTGGACGGGCAGGTGCATTGACACTTGTGTGTATAGCGCTGGTGATGCTATTCTTTTTGAAAAACTTCTTTCGTTACATGGCGATGTTTTTTATGGCTGTGGTGCGCAATGGAATCGTCGCCGACATGAGACAACAACTCTTTGAAAAATATATCGATCTGCCTCTTGCGTTTTTCTCAGGAGAAAAGAAAGGTGATCTCATCAGCAGGATCACGACGGATGTACAGGAAATTGAATTCAGCATACTGGGCATGTTGCAGGCAGTGTTCCGTGAACCGATCGTCATCATCGGGAGCATTGCGTTCATGATCTATATCAGTCCGCAGTTGACATTGTTTGTTCTGGTGTTGCTTGTGTTCACTATCGTAATTGTCGGTGGAATATCACGGACGTTGAAACGCAAGTCGCTTGCAGCACAAAGGAGTATTGGCAATCTTGTCGCGATCACAGAAGAAAGTCTGCAGGGCATTCGCATCATCAAGGGATTTAATGCACAGGAATTGCAGGAGCAAAAATTTGCAAGAGAGAACAACGCATATCGTCGGTTGCTTACTAAAATTCTTTGGAGGCGTGATCTGTCTTCACCGTTATCAGAGTTTCTGGGAATCGCTGTGGTAGCAGTACTTCTCTGGTATGGCTCGCAGCAGGTGTTTAAAGGCGTATTGAGTCCTGAGATCTTTTTTGCATTTCTCTTTGCGTTCTTCAATGTGATTGATCCGGCAAAGAATTTTTCCACGGCTTATTATCATATTCAGAAAGGCATGGGTGCAATGCACAGGATCAATGAGATCCTTGAACTCCCCGATAGAATACCGCAGAAGCCGGATGGCCTTGCGCTACCTGAATTCAAAGAGAGTATTGAATTCCGGAATGTCTGTTTTCGTCATAAGGGCAGTGACACCTGGGCATTATATAACATCAATTTGAAGATCAACAAGGGACAGGTTGTTGCGCTCGTCGGCTCATCAGGATCAGGAAAGTCTACACTTGTCGATCTGATTCCGCGCTTTCATGATGTCACAGAAGGAGAAATTCTCGTGGATGGAATCAATATCAAAGAATACAAGCTCAAGAGTCTGCGTGCACAGATGGGTATTGTTTCGCAGGAAGCAATTTTATTTAATGATACGATCACGAACAACATCGTTTTCTCATCCACAGGAAAGGCCGAACAGGACATTATCGATGCCGCAAAGAACGCACATGCACATGAGTTCATCACTGATGCACCTGAAGGCTATGATACGATCATCGGTGATCGCGGTATGAAACTGAGTGGAGGGGAAAGACAGAGACTAACGATTGCACGGGCCTTATTGAAGAATCCGCCGATCCTGATTCTCGATGAAGC
>JANNQA010000201.1:0-9319 GCA_031400515.1 Bacteroidota bacterium | reverse complement strand
CTACTTTTCATGACAGAGACAATGATGGTGATCTGGATATGACAGGAATTGATGAAGAGTCTGATTTGGTGTTTTTATTTGTGAACAATGGAGTGAGTTCCATTAATAACGAAAAGGTCCCGGAAGTCAGGATTAATGTTTATCCGAATCCAGCGCAATCTGGATGGCACGTTGAAATCGCCGAAGATGAATGCGATTATATACGAATCGTTGATCTCAGTGGAAAATTGATTAGCCAATATCCTTGTAACGAACACATCTTCTTCATTCCTGCCGGGATCATTTCCGAAGGCATGTATGTGCTGCAGGCATTTGGTACAAAACATGAATTGATGACCAGTCGCAACGTTCATCTGATTAAGTAGAGCGCTGTTCAAAAAACATTTTTAATAAATTTTCTTTGACAGTTGTTGCACATTCAACTTCTGCGTTTATCTTTGTGCCGTTAATATGAAAACAAATAATACATATCGATTTGCAAAGCACAGTTTCATAAGAACTGCGCCACTCAGCCTTCTGCAGCAAGCAGATGATTGTGTGATATGTAGCCACTAACGACCTCTTGATCGCGGTTGTTAGATGCAACTGCGATAATACTCAACAAATTTTATTGGAGTTGCATGGATTGATTCTTCAGGAATCAGTGCTATTGCATAACGAAACACACATTGTATGCCGACGATACAATTTTGTATTGCGTTCAAGCGAATGCAGGTGTTACTCTAGTATGCCTTTGACATGAGGCCTGGCGGAGCACTGCATCTCAGGACTCAGTACACTATCAAAGACCGGGATCAAAGCGCTATCTCAGATGATGTCATCTGATAGCATTAAAGGCTATTATTTAAAAAACGCACCGAAAATATTCTATACACAGATGCGCAAGCAACCAATTCAATAACAGCGGCCGGGGACAGGGCAAAGCGATACCTGTCCCCAATAGCTAACAAAATGCTGTTCATTTTCAATCAATGAATCATAAATCATTTATCATTTCACAATTTCATCATTTCCTCATTTAATCATTTCTTTCATGTACCTCTCACTTGCTGATCAATACTATCTCCAGGCATTGGATCACTATCCATACTGCCTGACTGATGCCATTGCCGCACTGGGATATGCATTGAGCTATGACGAGAATCATCCACAGGCACACTGTCTCATGGGGCGATTGATGATGGAAAGTGTAAAAGATTATCATCTCGCGGCACATCACTTTGAAATCAGCCTGTTGTATGGGCCGCAATATGTCGATGCATACAAGTACTACAGCATGCTTCAAATCTGGCTCGGCCGATACGATAAAGCTGAAGCTATCATCCGTCGTGGACTGAAGGTCCCAGGTATGGAAACAGCAGCATTGAAATACAACAGGGCGATTTTGTATGAGACACAGGGTAAGACCAGACGCGCAGTCACGCAACTCATTCACGTCATACAAATCGCAACAAATCCTGATGCACAGGTCTATCTCGAAGGAGAGTTAAAACGCATGAAAAGAAAAGTGAAATCGCTAAACAAGCAGAAAGAGAACGTGCTCGTGCACGAAAGATGATGAAGTGCGTTGACCCGGCGTACCTGAAAGAAATGGAGTACGTAGAGAAGATTGCAGAAAACATCAACTCTATCACATTGTCCGGTGGATCGCAGATCGTGGATCAACTGAGACAGATCTTCGTGCCGGGTAAGGACTGAAACACACGAATGCCCTGTGTGATCTCATGCAAGGTGTTCGTGTTTTTATTTTATGATGTATGTCGTTTCGATTACAATCTACTCTTCAATCCGAAATTGAGCTTCTCCTATCATCTTGCCAGCACTGTTATATAGTTGTACGGCATAATCCCCTGCGCTCTGAAACTTCCGGTATTTATAAATCCGATACCCATTTGCACTCGTATTGAACTCAACATTGACCAGTACTGGTGGTGACAGCGGTTTCCCCGAAGAATCAATCCATTCAATTCTCACTTGTTCTGCCTGTGGTGCATGGATACCAGCATAGATATAGACAATGTCGCCAGTCTTGAATTGTGTCGTCTTGCCAAGAGGGGTCAGTCCATCCATCGCGCCTGTAGTAAATAAGCGATCCGATGGCACAGAAGCATTTTCTGTATCCGCCGAAACGGTATTTTTTTCGGGAGAGGAATTTGTACTCACTGTGGTCGCAACTACATCCCCTGAGCTAGATGAAGTGCCCTGATTACCACTTTCCTCAGCTTCCTCTGCTTCCTCTACTTCCTCTGCTTCCTCTACTTTCTTTTTAAATCTTTTCTCTTCTGCTATCCTTACCACTGAATCCCGCTCAGCTTTCAGAATTCTTGACCTCTGTATTGATTCAGCAATGTCACGTCGCGTTCTTGATGTGTCTTGATTTTGCCAAATCAATATACCTGCTACTACAGTAACTGTTGCAAATGCAATTCCAATAAGGAGTTGACGAGACATTGAATTTGGTTAATGGTTAAAGGTGTAATGGTTAAATCCAAACATTAACCACTTAAACAATTAACCATTAACCCGTTTCTTTAAAAAATATACCTCAAACCCACCTGCGCCTGCCAACGTGACTGCAAACCAAGATCTGGTGAAAACGTCTCCTGTAGATTCGCATCAAAAGAGTAAGTAGGTACTCCATTTGCATCTACTGACACACCAATTGGCTGAGTATTATTCGGCAGTTCCTTTACGCCCCAGTCAGAACTTAGCAGGTTACCGAAATTGATGATATCGAGACTGATCTGTACATGATTCGGACGTTCACCCGCATTAAAGGCAAAGTCCTGCATGATGCGGATATCCCACTGAGAATACCATGGTGCAAGCAACGCATACTTCTCTGCATACTGACCGCGATGACTATTCAAATATTCATCCTGACTTACATATTGTGCAAAGGCCAGACGAGCAGTAGGATTCACAAACTGCATTTCACTGAAGATCTCTTCCTCTGTTGGGATATAGATCAGATCATTGAGACCGGATCCATCACCATTGATATCTCCTGCATAGGTGTAACTAAATCTGAAGTCCGCCACATTATCATTTTGTGTTGTGCCACCTACAGCATATTGAAAGAAAGTAGCAAAGGTTGTACTTGTCCTGTTGTTTGCACCATACGTCCATGTCTTATCGAAGGCACCAATGATCCGATGCTTTGTTCCATACAATGATCTTGATTCCACCGCTTCATTGACATTCCCAAAAGCTGGATTGCGGTCGTATGCATCACTTGAGATTTCTGCTTCGATGGATGTTGCATCCTTTGCATCCAGATAGTTATATCCAAGCATGACATGGGCATCCTTGAAATCTTTACGCAGCTGTGCACTTGCGTTGAAAGAGTAACCCACATCCGTATTCGTAAAAATATATCCATTCACCGGTATCGGAAATCCCAAACCTTCGTAAACGGCTCTGTCGGCAAATGTATAAATGGGCCTGCTGTCTACACCCTGTAATGTTCCGGTAGGTGGTTTCAATCCATAATTGCGCACCATCGCTGCATTGATATCATCCGTATAGATCAGATCAACTGTCCCAATCCATCCAGAAGCACCAATGCTTTGATCAATACCCAGATTGCTCCGCCATACTTGTGGAAACTCAAAGTCCGTGCGTGTATAGTTATAGAAGAACCAGTTGGGATTCGCGACGTGATTGCCGATCCACACAAATGGCAGCCTTCCTGAAAACAAACCTGTACCGCCACGGAGTTGGGTCTTGCCTGCACCTTTCACATTCCAATTGAAACCGAGACGAGGTGAAAACAATGGAGTGGCATCCGGCAGCACAGTGCTGTTGAATTGTTGTGGAGTACCTTCTTCGTCATACCATGTAATCTCAGGAGCATAACAACATTGCCTGTTGAGGTTCTCTTGCACCAGTTCATCTGTATTGAAATACAGCGGTAAATCCATACGCACGCCAAGTGTAATTGCCAGATCATCAGTGGCTTGCCATTCATCCTGAACATAGACAGCCCACTGGCCGATATTTACCTGAGCAAGCGCCCATCCCGGATCACCGAGATTCTCTGGTCCTTCCGGGCCGTTGTCTCCGCCATTCCTGTCGAATGTTGCTTGCGCCGCGGCAACAACGGCATCCAGTGCGCCAGCATTTACAGAATCAATAAACGATTGCACACTACTTGCTCCAGGCAATGGTCCAAACGTGCCACCATAAGCATCAAGATTGAATGAGTTGTCGAATCCAAATTTTTCAAAACTCGTACCGACCGTGAAGGTGTGATCTCCGGAATAAATATTCAGGTTGTCTGTGAATTGAAGCACTCTTTGATCCAACCTGTTGTGTATAGAAAATGGCTCATGACCAGCAACAATATACCTGATGCCGTCCTTATCAATATTTACCACAGGAAAAGGATCAGAGAGAGGATTTCTGCTATCTACGAAAGAAGAGTAACCAACCCGGATTTTATTCGAAAGCTTGTTTCCAAACAACGACCGCAACTCGACTATACCTGAATAGATTTTATTCGTGATTTCGTATCCGGAATTCTGCATCTGCAGTGTCGTAAAGTCAGGGCCTCTCCGACCAATCGCGGACGGGTGTGCAGGTTTGTCTTTGTTTGCATCCAGGAAGTTACCGGTGGCCGTCAATGTGTGTTTCGAGTTTATTGCCCAGTCCAGCTTTAGGATCCCTTTAACGCTATTGGACTCATGTACATAATTGTCAAACAAACCAGTCTCATAACCAAAGCGGTTTCTCAACGCATTGGAAACTGCCTGCATATCGGCAAAAGCCACTCGAGACAGACTACCCGAAGTAGGGGAGCCTCTGGAAACCCATGTCGTGCCAAGGCCTTCCCGATTGTCTACTTCCGCATTAATAAAAAAGAAGAGCTTATTCCTAATCAGTGGTCCTCCTACACTCAACCCGTACTGGAGTTGATTCAATCCCTCTTCGACTACTTCTTCATCACCCACTTTGGACCCTGTGAGATCATCGTTTCTGAAAAACCCGAAGACAGTACCGGTAAAGTTATTCGTACCAGATTTCGTCACCGCATTGACAGCAGCGCCTGTAAATCCTCCTTGTGTCACATCAAATGGTGCGAGAGCTACATTGATTTGCTCAATCGCATCAAGCGATATCGGCTGAGCTTCCGTCTGGCCTCCCGGAGTAGCGGCATCCAGTCCAAAAGGATTATTGAAAATCGCACCATCAAGCGAAAAATTATTGAACTGGTCATTGCGACCTGCGAATGAATTACCATCCGAAGCCGGTGTGAGCCTGGTAAAATCGGACGCTGACCTCGATATGGTCGGGAGTCGACTTAATTGATCTGAGTTGATATTTGTCTCTGCACCAGTGCGATCACGGTTGATCACATCGCTTTGGTTTGCGGTGATCACAATTTCATCGATGAGTTGTGACTCACTTTCGAGCGTAAAATCAAGGTTGACCTTCTGGCCTAGAGTGAGGTAGACTTCTTCTGCTCTTTCTACTTTGAATCCGATATAGCTCACGTCGACTGAGTATGGACCACCAACGCGCATATTTGGGATCGTGAACGCACCATCGTCGCGGGTTGTGGTACCATATTGAGTTCCTGATGGCTCATGAACAGCCAGTACAGTTGCCCCAAATAAAGATTCACCACCCTGATCGGTGACAGTTCCGGCAAGGGTAGCGGTGGTGACTTGTCCATAGGTAACATTGGCCACTACGAGAAGAATTGCAAATAGGTAGAGATGTTTCATAGCTGGAAATTTTTAGGCCGACAATGTATTAAAGAAACTGTAATAAATTCTTTAACCATGTGTAAAATCTTCAGCAAGTCTTATTTCGACTGGACTAAAGTGGCAGAGTAGCCGGGTTTAGGGCAGAATGACGGCGTGCAGTGTTGAGGCCGGCGCAGAGACAAGAACTACCAGATCGCCCACAGAAATAGCACCAGAGGCAAGAATTCGAGCCGTAAGTCCGCCTGCATTTGCCATAGCATGTCTGCCCCCATCACCCAACGTTTCATCCATTCTTTCACAAGGAAGACACGGCCCGGTGAGTTCAATCACTGCATCCCCAATTCTTAATTGAGTGCCGTCCTTCAGATTGAAGTCCAGTCCGGAAATCAGAATGTTTCGGCGTGTATTTGCAGGATCCACAACCGGTTGGCCGAGCATTGATGCTACCCCTTCCAATGCTTCCTGAGAAATCAATGTTACCTGACGATGTGGTCTCGTGGCATGATCCCCAGTCAATCCTTCGACGAGGTCAGCATACACTGATGTTTTTGACTCTAGTGGCGCTTTGCGTTCAGGACGCACACCAATCCATTTTACAATTGCACTCATGTTGCGAAGATACTTTTATGAATAAATACCTTGCATCTGCGTTATATGCATTTTCATGAATTCTCAAGATCAAAGCATGAAGTCAGGTCGTACCGGTATGTTCACCATGACAGGAAAATTTGAAGGCGTCAGTGTGTATGAATCACGATGGATGCCACGTAGAGCAGGGATGGCTCTTCCCGGGATTGGTATTGTAGTCTACACGGGTGCAAACTCAACACGAAAGAATATTACACTGCTGAGACATGAGTTTGGACATTTCCTTCAGGCACAAGAGATAGGAATTATTCCATTTTATTTTAGAATAGGCTTACCAAGTCTCTTCAGTGCTATGCGCAATGGAAAACATGGGCACAGTCATCATGAATACTGGACGGAGGTATGGGCGAATCAACTTGCGGGTGAATATTTCAAAAATGGACCTAAAAAAGTTTAGGTGAGCAACACGGATAGATGAAATTCAAAGCCTGGCAAGACATCACCTCCGGAGAGTACTTTGTCGAATCCCTTGAAGATCTCTATACTGCCATCCGCCAAATAAATCTTGCTGATTTGCTCATCCGGATCGATAAACCATGCCATGCGTACACCATTTGCAATCCATACATCGCGAATTTTTCGATCGAGATCTGCTGGATGATCAGAAGGGCTTTTCAATTCAACAATAAAATCAGGGACTAATCGAGCGAATTTTCGACGCTCTTCATCAGTGAGGAGTGCTATCTTCTGATTCGACACCCATGCCCCATCAGGCATGCGTTTTTCTCCATCAGGTAAAACAAATAGTGTCGAGGGACTGAAAATCAATCCCAGTTTCGTTTTTCTATTCCAAATACCCAATTCTACCAGAATTTCACCCTCGCGATTTCCTGTATTCATCGATACGGGACTCATGATAATAATGTTTCCGTGTTTATCTTGTTCGATTTGTAAATCCGAATTATGTGTGCAGAACTCAATAAACTCCTCATCACTCATCGGGGCAATCACATGATGTACCGCAATATGCCCAACAACAAGATCTCTGTGATCTGAATTTTTATTAAGCGCAACTGATGACATACTGATCTATTTAGTGCTTCGAAGATAGGTCTTTATGAGGTTACACCGGATACCCATTCTTCTCAATACACGCCTTCGCAATCGTATTTCTTAACTCCTTGACATTCTGTACCGGATATTTCGAAAAGCGAGCTACTCCCTTGAGCATGATTGAGAGTTCGTCACCTGTAGCGAATGAAGCGAGAGCATCCGTACCCCATTTCGAAATACGCCCCTGTGCATCATGCAGATAAAGTTTGAGTATTGCTTTTGGTACAGCGAGGTCGCTATTGTAATTGCCTGAAGCAACTTTTTGTACTCGCAAGAGCAATGACTCTGCCTGGAAAGTATCGATGGCAATGTCGGCGATCTGCATGACGATTTGCTGTTCATGTGTTAAGTCATGTTTGCCATCCATCTGGTATTTCGCTGCAGCACCAGCTACCATGAGCAGGATTTTCTTGAAGTCTGCAATGGCTTTTTGTTCATAACCAAATTCTCCTTCTGGTTCTGTCCTGTCTGGCATTTGTGTCAGTTCTTTCTGAACACTCCATGCCGGGCCGATGAGATCGAGTTCGCCTTTGAATGCACGCTTTATGATCTGATCCACCATCAGCAGACGATTGATCTCATTTGTGCCTTCATAGATGCGATTGATCCTGGAGTCGCGATATGCACGTGCAGCGGGATACTCTTCAGAATATCCATAGCCGCCATGGATCTGCAGAAACTCATCAACGACATAGTGCAGGCATTCTGATCCTGCCACTTTTATGATCGCACATTCTACTGCATACTCTTTTGCACTTTGCAACATCGCGTCTGAATATGAAATACCCTGTACCGTCAGTGCGTCTTTTTTATCCTGCATAAAATCAGACACCCGATAGCACGCACATTCCAGTGTATACGTAAGTGCAATCTGTTGCGCGAGTTTATATTGTATTGCCCCAAAACTTGCAATAGGTTTTCCGAACTGAATGCGTTCATTTGCATATCTGACACTGGTATCAATCGCGAGCTTGCATCCACCCATCGTCATTACGCCAAGCTTGAACCTGCCAATGTTCAATGCATTGAATGCAATCAAATGCCCCTTGCCTGCTTCTCCAAGCAAGTTCGCAACAGGTACCTGAACATTTTCAAAAAACACCTGCCGTGTCGATGATCCCTTGATACCAAGTTTATGCTCTTCTTCCCCAAGCGTGATACCTGGTGTGTGTGCATCTACAATAAAGCCGGTGAATTGCTCTCCATTGATCTTTGCAAAGACGATAAATACATCCGCAAAGCCTGCATTCGAGATCCACATCTTCTGACCATTGAGAATATAGTTCTTGCCATCAGGAGATATCTCTGCACGCGTTTTTGCAGCCAGTGCATCTGATCCTGATCCAGGCTCTGTGAGACAATACGCTGCTTTGAGTGCTCCACTACATAAGCCCGGGAGGTACTGCTGCCTCTGTGCATCTGTCCCGAAGTAAAGAATTGGCAACATCCCGATTCCGATATGTGCCGCGTATGTTGTATCAAATGAACCTCCGCCACGACCGAGTTCTTCACCGATCAGTGTGTTTGTATTTGTATCAAGAGCAGTTCCGCCAAATTCCTCAGGCATATGTGCACCGAGCAATCCCAGTGCGCCGGCTTTCTCCATCAGAGCTACTTGCTTATCGAGGGCATGCACATCATTTCCTGCCTCTGCAAGAAAGTCATGACATAGCTGGCGAATCATCTTCTGATCCTCGGTAAAATCCTCAGGAATAAAGACATCTTGTGGTTGTTGATTGGCGATGATAAATCCGCCTCCTTGTAATGTTTTTATCGCAGTTTCCATAGGTAGTATATTGACGTGACAAATTAACATTTTTGACCGAGTGCAGCTTGTCATCCTGAGCGACCGCAGGGAGTCGAATCCGCTTGTCATCCTGAGCGACCGCAGGGAGTCGAATCCGCTT
>JANNQA010000171.1:0-23882 GCA_031400515.1 Bacteroidota bacterium | reverse complement strand
GACGGGGAGGTTTGGCACCTCGATGTCGGTTCGTCACATCCTGGGGCTGGAGAAGGTCCCAAGGGTTGGGCTGTTCGCCCATTAAAGTGGCACGTGAACTGGGTTCAGAACGTCGCAAGACAGTTCGGTCTCTATCTGTTGTGGGCGTTAGAATATTGAGGAGGGCTGACTCTAGTACGAGAGGACCGAGTCGGACGCATCTCTAGTGTACCTGTTGTGGCGCCAGCTGCACCGCAGGGTAGCTATATGCGGAATGGATAAGCGCTGAAAGCATCTAAGCGCGAAGCTATCTCCAAGATGAGTATTCCATTTACACTTCGGTGTAAGAAAGGGTCCTGGAAGACTACCAGGTTGATAGGTTACAGGTGTAATTGCAGTGATGCATTCAGCCGAGTAATACTAATTACCCAAATGCTTCCTTTTTTTTCTTTTTGTCTCGATGCATACTTCACTTCCGATCGTCCAAGTAAAATTTACATATACGCACGCCTTTACCGGCATGCGCCTCCCGTCTGTCTCTTTTTTAAAAGATAAACACACTTTGTATCCAGAAATGGTCACATGTGAGCGATCCAGCTAATAACATAACAGGACGTACGTAGTCCTGAAAGAGCAAATGGTGATTTTAGCGAGGGGGATCCACCTCTTCCCATTCCGAACAGAGAAGTTAAGCCCCTCAGCGCCGATGGTACTACCTCGCAAGGGTGGGAGAGTAGGTCGTTGCCAGCTCCTATAAGAGCCTGTAGAGAAATCTGCAGGCTCTTTTTTTTTGTCAAAATGGATAGTGCATCAGTTCACGCTGGGCCATCTCACGCAAAGGCCAGCCAAAGGCTGATCAATCTCTGGTTGGCACAAAGGACGCGAAGTAATTTGATACAAATTCTTTTAAAGTGATGCACTATTTCAAAATGTGCGATTGACAAAATCAAAAAACGCTACCCATTACCACATCTTGCTTATCCTCATTCCTGCTTGTTTCGCACATCACGAGTTATTGTGCAGATTCGAATTTAATATTGGGCTCGTGAAGAAATTCCCAAATACTTAGACCGATGCATGCAAAGAACTGATAGTATACGTTATTCCTTCAGTGATCTGCTTTCTTCATTAAGATCTATAAGCTTGAATCTGATGCATAAGATATCTACACGTTTTTCTAAAAAGACAATCCTGCTTCTTGCTATAAGTGCTGTTGGCTTTCTTTCTTCACAAGCACAGGATGTGATCATATTGAGAACCGGCGAAAAAATGGAAGCGAAAATTCTCGAAGTAGATGATGTGGAAATAAAATACCGTGAGTACCGTGATCCAGACGGGATCATCTTTACAATGTCTCGTGGGAAGATACAGGAGATCCGCTATGAAATGGGCAGACGAGAGAAAGAAGATGGTCCAGGAATTGATCCTGCATATTATGTTGATGACCGGAGAAATAATCTCAAGTTGAATTTTCTCGCACTTGGCGGTGGACATACCATACTTGCATATGAACGAGCGTTGAACCCCAAAAATGGTGTTGAGGTACAATTGAAAATTAACGGCCTCGGATTCGATAACGAATATGGCAAATCCGGAATCGGTCTGGATGCCGGATACAAATTGAAAATAGGCTCATTGTATAAGAAGCGGGATGAGTACAGACCTAAACACATTCTGGCAGGGAGCTATTTCCGTCCCGTTCTTGGTTTTAATTCTGCATCATATGACGAAGGAGAATATAAAAAGTATACCTACGTGCATTTTGGACTTGACTTTGGCGGTCAATGGGTAATCAACAACATTGTATCACTGGATCTTTTCATGGGTTGGCATTACTTCGGCGGCAACTTCGAAGAGCGTAATGTCGGCGATGTCTTTTACGAGGATTGGTCTGACGGAAACCTTAGTGCCGTAAGTGCCAACTCTGCAATAGGCATTGGATTTAACGTAGGAATTTTATTCGGGAAAGAAAAAATCACCAAAAAGTAATGCCGGTCAACCAACTCATGTGATAATCGATCCTATCACACAGAGTGTCTCGTTTCCTGGGAAGATCTGATGTCTTTCTTTCGATAGTCACCTTTAGCCAAATACTTTTCGATAATACAGTACAGGAAAATGAACAGATAGCGGCTTCCCATCTCACGGATTTTCAGTTTAGAAATGCCGTGTTTACGATTACGCCAGCTATTCGGAAGTACTTTGTATTTGTATCCACGTACAATTGCTTTCAGCGGCATCTCAAGGGTCAGATTGAAGTGTGCTGACAAAAAAGGTTTGAGCCCTTCTATTGTGCTCGCTTTGTACAACTTGAAAGCATTAGTGCAATCATTGTAACGAAGTCTGAATGTGATGTTCACCAGTGTGTTAGCAATGCGGTTTAACATGTATTTGAGTTTCGGGTAGTCATACGTGGCTCCTCCCGAAATGAAGCGACTTCCGAAAACGCAATCATAATCTCCTTCCACCATCGTCTGATAAAAGCGTACCAGATCTTCCGGATCGTCCGACAAATCAGCCATCATAATTGCAATACAATCTCCATAGGCGTTTGCCAATCCATGACGAACCGCCAGTCCAAATCCATTCGGTGGCACATTCGTAATATATCTCAGGGAGTCAATCTCGTTTCCAAGTTGATTCAACACGATCAGCGTATCGTCTGTAGAATTGTCATTGACAACGAGTATTTCATGTGGAATAGAATGTGCATGTAAGCAACGATACACAGCTTGCACCGTCTGTGGCAGTGACTCTGCTTCATTATACGAGGGTATGACGACGCTGAGCTTCAATGCACTTCGGCCTTAGGTTGTAAGCGGTGTTTCATTCCTAGGTAGAGTTCGTCAAAGATATCCGCAAGTGAATACTTGTATGACCAGTCGGGAAAGTGAGATTGAAACTTTGATGTATCACTGATCCACCAAATGTGATCTCCGGAACGTGCATCATCCGCATACGTATACTGCATTTTTTTGCCAGTCCTGGTTTCACACTCCCGGATTGCCTCCAGCATTGAACAGTTGGAATGACGACCTCCGCCTGCATTATATACTTCGCCTTGCCGGGGATTCATATAGTAATGCCAAAACATATTGACCAGATCCCAGCTATGGATATTGTCGCGCACTTGCTTACCCTGGTATCCAAATATGGTGTATGGAATATCAGCAACAGCACACTTCATGAGGTATGACAGAAACCCATGCAATTGTGTGCCACTGTGATTTGGTCCTGTCAGACATCCACCGCGAAATACACCAACATGCATTCCAAAGTACCTTCCATACTCCTGACAAAGAATATCGGCAGCGACTTTCGAAGCACCAAATAAAGAATGCTTGGTATGATCGATGGACATCATCTCATCTATGCCATGTTCAGCATATTTATGATTGGGATCAATCTCCCATCGTGTCTCCTGCTCTTGCAAGGAAAGAAAATTTGGCGTGTCACCGTAGACTTTATTTGTAGAAGTAAAAATAAAAACAGCTCCAGGTGCAAACTGCCGTGTACATTCCAGCATATTCAGTGTGCCATTCGCATTTACCGAGAAATCCAAATGTGGATCATTCGCTGCCCAATCATGACTAGGCTGTGCTGCAGCATGTATGACAAGTTTGATATCACTTGAATACTTCCTGAAAAGGGTCTCCATACTCTCACGATCTCTAATGTCCAGATGATGATGTCTGTAATTAGGTACCTCTTGCTCCAGGAGTTGGCGATTCCATTCTACAGATGCATTTTCGCCGAAGAATCTGGCTCTGAAATTATTGTCCACTCCAAGGATCAGATCAAATTTGCCGGAAAGAAAGCGCACCGCTTCACTTCCGATCAGGCCTGCTGACCCTGTAATGATTGCAAGATTCATAGGGCTATGCGTTTAAGATACTTTCTAATGCGCTCTTGTCCGAATTGATCCAATGATAAGTGTCGCGAACGATGTCTTCCATAGAAGCAGTAGGACTCCACTTGAGCGTATTGGCGATTTTGTGGTTGTCACTGATATAGATTCTGATGTCCGCTGTGCGTGTATCGGTCAATTTTCCCGGAGTCAAATGGTTTCCAGTAACGCGCGCACACAATTCTGTAAGTTCTTTAAGTGATGTGCTCCCCTTCAAGCCACCTCCCACATTAAACGTCTCACCCCGCACTAGATCAAATTGATGAATTTGTAAATCAATTAAGGCGCTGAGGTCATCAATGTGCAGGACATCACGTACCTGCTTACCACTTCCCTCGAATCCAAAATACTGAAGAGCTCTATTCCAAACATGACGGGCAACCCAAAAACAGACAAAGCCCTGATCTACTTTTCCCATTTGATATGGTCCGGCGATCACGCCACAACGGTTTATCACTGTCTGTGCCTGACAGAATTCTACACACTCCTGAAGAAATTGTTCTGAGGCCAGTTTTGAGAAACCATAAAAAGAACGTGCTCCCTGAAGTGGAAACTCCTCGTTGATACCTTCGGCAGTGACACCTGGAAGCGATTGAGATTTGTCAATATGGAATCGTGATTCAGATTCAGAAAATTGAATTGCATTGAGTGACCCGATAGGATATACGCGGCTTGTAGACAGGAAAATGATCTTCGCATTGAAGTCCATAGCCTGACGTATACTATGAATGCTGCCATTGAGATTTGAGTCGATGAGATACTGTAATCCGTTTTCGATTCCCGCAATTACAGAAGGTTCAGCAGCGGCATCAACGAGAACGTCATACTTCGGCAATTGCATCAAATCTGACGATTGACGAATGTCACCATGCATAAATGTCACTCCCGCGCTGGCCAACCTGGCAAGATTATGTTCTGATCCGCGCCGCTTGAGATTGTCAAGCGCCACGATATGATAGTCACGGTATTTGGATTTGAGGTAAATGGCAAGATGAGAACCCACAAATCCTGCACCTCCGGTGATACAAATGACCATTGATTATGTTTTTTCGTCAGGCGATAGCACTAATCCGGTTTCCCAGTAGTGCAGTCGCTGGCTGAGATATTTCATTAGACCACAAGTTGCAAGAAAACAATACATCAGAAAGATGATCTTAAAATATCCACGTCTGAATGTATTGTCAACATTCACCGCAGGGATGAACAGCAGCAGCAGGATAAACATCATCCACATGAAAACTGCCCAATAGATAAACGAGAACCCTTTAAAATCCTTCTTGTAAATGCTGTAAATCACGCATGGCAAAGAAACGGCAATGAAGAAATGTGTGGTATAAGACCAATATTCGTCCTGACCATACACTTTGTCAATCATATCCTTCAGATATACCGTAGCACGTGACCATAGATTATTAAAATCAAACAGAAAATTCTTTATTACGCTTGATGTCTCCGGAAGATAAAATCCAACAAAAACTACATTCCATAATATCACCGCAAGAGCGGGTACGACAAGGAATGCCACGGATGTCGACAACGCTTTGCGCATACTCATCCGGTAATAGCGGAGGAATAATAGCAATGCGCCGGCAGGGATGAAGAAAATTGTCTCTGTGCGCGTCCAGCATGCCAGGCTCATTGCGAGAATTGCAAAGATCAGATCTGCGCCTCGCTCTTGACTCAAAAACCTGGAAAAAAATATAGCACCAATACAAAAGAACACAGCATTGCTAAAATCTGTTTGAAGGATAAATGTATAAGCGAACAATTCTGGAGTAATGAGCACCGTGAGCACCATCAATCCTGCAAGGATCGGATGAATCTGGCTTCTGAAATAAGTATATAAATACAGGAAGAATGCTACTGTCAATATTGCCAACCAGGTCTGACCGAACTCCCACCCTGCGATCCGGAACATGGATTGCATAAGCATCACAAAGGGTGCATAGTATGTCTGTGTGCTATGATAGTTTGAGTGAGGATTCAGCTCGCTGTAGACAGAATTATTGATATGTCCCTCAAGCACTGTATAAGTTGCAACGAGATCCGGTCCCAAAGTCGTATCAAATGAATATGGCGGATAATAATAAGTGCGCCATGCGGAGATGAACAGGAGAATGAGGATTGGGATTATCCACACGAATTCATAAATCCGGGGAAACTTACCAAGCGGAAAAGTTAAATCACGGATGCGTACCCTGCGTACATAAAAGTAAACTCCAAAGGCTATGATTACGATTCCGTGAAGAATGAATAGGGAAATTGTCGTCAGGGATATGGTTAAAAGTTCTAAGAAAAAAAACAGCATTGTAGACGAGCCCATGCCGATAATACATGAGAGAAGGATGGCTTGCAACAGACTTTGGATTGTCGGCCGCACAGCGACGAGGATGCAATAGCCGAGTAAGCACTGTAACAGTACTAAAAGAATTCCTGCCATCAATGTCTATTTCGCTGAATTAAGTAGTCACGCGCAGTAGCATCCGTAATAAAGATCTGATCTGTAAAGCCTGTAAACTGTTGCTTTATTGTAGTACGACTCTGTTCAGTGTTCAGAGAAACCAATTGAGGTTGTTTCATTTCATCAATGAATACAGTATGAGTGGCAAGAGCAATGACTGAATCAGGATTCGTTTCGCTGTAATTTACGAAACGTGCATGCGGACAATAACCATAATATCTGGGGTTCAGGGCCCAGCCATGATAAACGACATTAGTCAGATTTGTTCCATTGGCTTTCTCGACGAGGTATTCATGTGGTGGCACAAGGAGTACTCCTTCACTTCCGATTTTTTCACACAACCACTTAGACATTTGATAAGAATACCCCAATCTTTCCTGGCGTCGTTTTTCTGTATCCATTTGTTTCATTTGATCATCGACACTATTGAAGTATGGAACAACACGTTCTATGATCCAATCTTTGTTTGATGGAAGTGAATACATGATCCAAACAAGACCTATTGACAACAATGTCAAAAGCATTTGTCGTATCAATGTCGAAAGCGCAGATCTCTTGGGCTTTGATTTATTTGAAGCCGGATCATGGCGTTTTGTATTTTTTCCCCTGGTATTTTTCTGGGCAGCCATGTCGCCAAACTGGTATTGTTAGGAATAAGCAGTAATACGAGCGGTGAATATAGACAATTTCGCTATTCGTAAATTCTATCAAAACCAGACGGTAGTGCATCAGTTCACGCAGAGCCATCTCACGCAAAGGCGCACCGCACTTCGCCGAGGCTTCGGCGGTTGAAAAAAGGACGCGAAGAAACAAAGTCTATTAAAGTGATGCACTACTAACCAGACAAAGAATCATCATGCGTTCGCCTCGGAAAAAGATTGTCTGTTACGAGTTCGAATACCCTGTTTACCCATGAGATAAAGTCAAGTTTTTGTTAACAGCCCTGAATTTTTTTATGTCACATCTGCCCGATATCATAAACTTTCTTTAAACCTGGCCAAAGATCTTGCAACACATTGCGCATTCCGTTATTTTGCACACCATGAAAAATTTGATCATTCTCGCAATTTGTATTGCAACAGTGTCATCCTGCAAAGACGATATCATCGACTTCGATTATGATCCAGGAAGAATGCATTATGATGGCGCAAATCTGACAGCGCCTTTCTTGCCAATAGGGACAACCGAGGCTTCCGCAATGTTCCCTCAGAAAATTTTGGATTTGTATGAAAACAGGCAGATAGACGGGATCGAACTCTCTATCTACAATATCCCGGACGCATGCACGCTTATCATTTATGGTGATGGGACGAACAATACGCCGGGTACAGTGATTTACGAAGAGGATATCCGCTCAATCCTCGAAGCCGACAAATGGAATACAATCACACTCCCTTCTCCAATTCCCATTCCGGCAGGCGGTGATCTCTGGATAGCCTTGCGCACCACTCAATCTGTCGCTCTTCAGGTCATCGGTTGCGACGCCGGTCCATCAAAAGACAATGGTGACTGGCTTTATGAGAGCAGTGACGGACTCTGGAGGACATTCCTCGATCGCGGAGGCGATGATATAAATTGGAATATGAGAGTTGTCATCGATTGATTCTCAATTCCGGATTCTCAATTCTCGATTAGTAAAAGCTGGTGCGCCTCTTTAATTAAGAATCGAGAATTGAGAATCGAAAATTGAGAATTCTCAGACTTCTACCAGGCAATTCTCCGACCCATACTCACTGAGAGCGTAGCCATCAGCTTTGGAGTCATTGACCCATGTTTCGCCGTCCAGGAGATAGCGGAACTGGTAGACTTTTCCGACTTCAAGGTCAAGTGTGCGTGCAAAAGAACCGTCTTTCAGTTTCCGCATGAGATTCGATTTCTTGTCCTTCCAGTCGTTGAAGTCGCCAACAAGTGCTACTTTTTTGGCGTCATTCGTATGTTTTGTGTCCAGTGTAAAGGTTACTTTACATACGGGTTTCGATTTCAGATACTGTTTTTTCAGTGACATTTGTATTCGTGTTTAATTGATAAAAAAGTAAGCCCGGAACACCTGGCTTTTTTGAGGCCGCAAAGGTAATATTTGTCCCGAATTATTTTGCAATATCTCCAACAATGAAACGCACACATTTCAATTTATTTTTCGTCATTGCTGTCCTTGCGATAGCAAGCTTTATCCAATGCAAGAGTGAGGCGGACGACCCGGTCGATATTTTGATCACAAATGCGATGATTTATGATGGAGGTGGCGGAAATCCATACTCCGGTTGTCTGGCAATCAGAGGTGATAGCATCGTGTATGTCGGAGATCAATGTGATATCCGCGGACTCACCCAAATCGACGCCAAAGGTCAGGCTGTAGCTCCCGGTTTTATAAACATGTTGAGTTGGGCTACGGAGAGTCTCATCCACGATCCCCGTGCACAAAGTGACATCCGCCAGGGTGTGACGCTCGAGGTGATGGGTGAAGGCTGGTCAATGGGTCCATTGAATGACTCTATGAAAGCTGAATCATTGCGTAGTCAGGGTGATATCAAATATGATATTGCATGGACAACTTTGGGTGAATACCTTCAGCATCTTCAGACTCGTGGTGTATCACCGAACGTCGCATCTTTCATCGGGGCAACCACATTACGGATCCACGAGATCGGATATGAAGACAGATTGCCTGATGTGGAAGAGTTGGAGCGTATGCGTGTGTTGGTTCGACAAGGCATGGAAGAAGGCGCATTAGGCATTGCATCTTCATTGATTTATGCTCCCGCGTTTTATTCTACAACACAAGAGCTGATTGAAGTCTGCAAAGTCGCTTCTGGGTATGGCGGTATGTATATCACGCATATGCGTAGCGAAGGAAACAAATTGCTTGAAGGAGTAGATGAGGTTCTCGAGATCGCGCATGAAGCAAAAATCCCTGCAGAGATCTATCATCTCAAAGCATCGGGCAAATCAAACTGGCCGAAGATGGATAAGGTGATTGCGAAAATTGATTCTGCGCGCAATGCAGGCCTGAAGATCACAACAGATATGTATACGTATATCGCCGGCGCAACAGGACTCAATGCTGCGATGCCTCCCTGGGTACAGGAAGGTGGTTATGAAGCCTGGGCAGAAAGGTTGCGAGATCCGCTTGTCCGCCCTAAAGTCATAGCTGAAATGAAAATGGATGCCATGGATTGGGAGAACCTCTACTTTTCCGCAGGCTCTGCAGAGAAAGTCATTCTTGTCGGATTCAAGAATGATTCGTTGAAAAAATATACCGGCAAGACGCTCGCACAGGTTGCACAAGAACGAGGAAGATCTCCCGAAGAGACTGCCATGGATCTTGTCATCGAGGATGGCTCACGAGTGGGTGCTGTGTATTTTCTGATGGATGAAGCAAATGTGAAAAAACAAATTGCACTTCCATATATGAGTTTTGGTTCTGACGAAGAAGCCCCCGCGACAGAAGGCGTGTTCCTTAAATCAAATCCTCATCCTCGCGCTTATGGAAATGTCGCAAGGCTGCTCGGCAAGTATGTGCGCGACGAACAGATCATTCCACTTGCCGAAGCAATTCGCAAGTTGACATCCTTGCCTGCTTCGAATCTGAAAATTCAAAGACGTGGCTTGCTGAAGGAGGGCTACTATGCAGATGTCGTGATCTTCGATCCTGCAACTATACAAGATCACGCGACTTTTGATAAGCCACATCAGTACAGCACAGGAGTGACACATGTATTTGTCAATGGTGTACAGGTGTTGAAAGACGGTGAGCATACAGGAGCGACTCCGGGGAGATTTGTGAAAGGACCGGGAAGTAAATGAGAAAATGATGAAATGAGTAAATGGATTACTTACTATTGATTCATCAATCAATCAATCAATCATCAATCATTGCCTTAATCATCTGATTGTGCAACAACTGCTCCGGATAGCCTTTTAGTCCGACATTGATCATCCCTCTCGCAAGCTCTTCTGTTTTTATCACGAACCGTGGTAAGATCTGTTTTAATAACGGATAAAGGAATCCTGATATCCGCTCTCCAAGCATTCTTCCAGGAATCGGTTTCTCCGGATGTATGTATCCCGGTCGGAAAATATAGAGATGCTTTAATCCAAGATTGCTTAACGAATTTTCCGCAGCACCTTTTGCCTTTGCAAATGGAATATTGCTCTTGCCTGAAGGATCGGCGCCTTGCCCGCTCAGAAAACAAAACGTGACAGATGGATTGCTGGCTAATAAAGCCTTCGCTAATGCCACAGGATAGTCATGAGTGATCTGAAAGAATCGCTCGCGATTTTTTTCTTTCAATTGTGAAATGCCAAGGCAAAAGAAACAGACATCCACTGTTTCAAACACCGACTCAAGACCTTCATAATGTGTGAAGTCAGAATGCACGATCTCTTGCATTTTAGGATGACGGGCGCCTGTACTACGGCGATGTAATGTGGTGACCTTTCTGATCCGATGATCTGCAAGAGCCAGCTTTAAGAGCGCAGATCCTGCTGTTCCTGTTGGTCCCAGTATCAATGCGTGCATGACGTTTGACTATTTTCATGATTCAAGCTCAAAATACATATGATCCTCATACTCCCAATTGTTGAATCAATGGAATTGGCCACCTTTAAAATAACCCAGTTCACAAAGCGCAAAATGCTACGTTTGCGCCCCGTACATTAGTACCCTCATATGAAAATAGTCATCGCCGGTGCCGGCGACATGGGATTTCATCTTGCACGACTGCTTTCTGTAGAGCAACAAGATATCGTACTCATCGACACAAATCCTGAGGTTCTCGAATATGCTGCCACCCATCTCGACGTGGTGACGATCTACGGCGATTCAGCATCGATCAGGATTCTTGAAGAAGCTGAAGTGGGTAGTGCAAGTCTTTTCCTTGCCATGACTACTTCAGAGAAAAACAATCTCATGAGTTCGATCCTGGCGAAAAAACTTGGTGCCCACTATACGATTGCGCGGATCAACAATCAGGAATATCTTGCAGAAGATCAGAAGGCATCATTTCAGGAACTTGGTGTGGATTCGCTGATTTGCCCGGCATTGCTCGCAGCAAAAGAATGTGCCCGGCTTGTAGGTCAGGCTATGGTCACAGATTTGTTTGATTTTGATGAGGGAAGACTCAGTCTGGCAGGTATAGAAGTAGATGATTCATCTCCTGTTGCTAATCAAACTATTGAAGAAGTAGCAAAGAAGCACGGAAGTTTCTATCGCCCTGTTGCAATCTTACGCGGCCAGCAAACAATTATACCTAAACCAACTACGAGTATTCACCGGAGGGATCATTTGTACTTCGTCGCACCAAAAAAAGAAATTGAAGGTGTATTGGAGATTTTTGGTAAGAATATCGTACGCGTACGGAATATCATGATCACAGGTGGTGGTGAATTGGGAATGAAAACAGCCTCACTGCTTGAAGACAAATACAATGTCGTGATCGTCGAGAAAGATAAAGAGCTCTGTAAGCACCTCACAGGTGTATTAAATAAAGCCCTCATCGTAAAAGGTGATCCATCGAATATTGAACTATTGCAGGATGAAGGTTTGGACAGAATGGATGCCTTGATCGCATTAACCCCAAACTCTGAGTCAAATATTATCACCAGTCTCCTTGCAAAAGAACATGGTGTACGCAAAGCGATTGCCTTTGTTGACAATACAGACTACATCAGGATTTCGCAAAGTATCGGTGTAGATACTTTTATCAATGTAAAGCTCATTGCAGCAAACAATGTCTTCCGGTTTGTGCGTAAAGGAAAAATCGAAGCCATCGCCAGCCTTGATGGAGTGGATGCAGAGATCATTGAATTTGTCATTCAAAAGGACAATCGACTCACAAAGGCTTCGATTGGAGAACTTCACCTGCCGGAGAATGCTGTTATCGCTGGAGTCATTCGGGGCAATCAACATATCTTTCCCGAATCCGATTTTATCATGCATAAGGATGACAAAGTGATCGTCTTTGCCCAACATAGTGCCATCGCGCGTGTAGAGAAGATCTTCAGATAGCGTCAATGGCAAATGTTTAAAATCCGACCAATCACCAATGTGTTGAGCATTCTGTTGCTTACTCAGGGATTGCTGATGCTCTTGTGTTGTGGTATCTCCATGTATGACCACAATGCAGATGCGAAAGGGATCTTATTCGCAGGAATGACCACAATCGGAGCCGGAGTTCTATTAAGTCTGTATCGTCGTGGAGACACGCAGATTTCAAAGCGTGAAGGCTATCTGATTGTCACGCTGAGTTGGATCACCATGGTCTTGTTTGGAATGTTGCCATACCTGATGACAGGAACGTTGCACACGTTTCATGATGCCCTGTTTGAGTCGGCTTCCGGCTTTACGACGACCGGTGCCACAGTATTCAAAGACATCGAGGTACTCTCCAATGGTATCTTGTTTTGGCGAAGCCTCACACATTGGATAGGAGGTATGGGGATTATTGTTCTTACTGTGGCAATCTTTCCTCTCCTGGGGGTGGGAGGTGTCGAACTCTTTGTTGCAGAATCACCAGGCCCGACATCTGATAAGCTCCACCCACGGATTAAAGTGACCGCACGCAGACTATGGCTGCTGTATGTAGGACTTACTGGAGCGTTGATCGTATGTCTGATGTTACTGGGGATGCCAATCTTTGACGCCTTCAATCATGCATTTGCGACAATGGCCACAGGTGGATTTTCCACAAAGAATTCGTCCATGATTCTCTATTCTCCCGCCATTCAATGGGTCGTGACTCTATTCATGTTTCTGGCTGGTGCCAACTTTACTGTAATCTATTTTGGTCTCACCGGCAAACTTCGAAAGGTCTGGAATAGCGAGGAGTTCAGACTGTATGTTGTTCTTACAACAATTTTTGCATTAGGCGTTGCCGTTTATATTCATTTTGATCATAACATCGTGTTTTCGAAAGCGGTGCGGGATGCGACATTTCAGGTCGTGTCTATCATGACGACGACGGGCTTTGTGTCTGCAGATTATACGACATGGGGTCAGGGAATGTCTATGTTCTTTTTTGTGCTCCTGTTTTGTGGTGGGTGCGCAGGGTCCACGAGTGGCGCAATCAAGATTGTCAGGCACCTTGTATTTATCAAAAATTCAATCTTTGAATTCAAACGCATTTTGCATCCACGTGCGGTGATCCGGATCAAAATCAATAAAGAACTTGTTGCACCCCGGGTATTGACACATATCCTTGTGTTTCTACTACTCTATCTGGCCATCTTTGTCATGGGAGCAATTGTGGTTTGCTTCTGTGGGATGGACTTCACTTCAGCCTGTGGAGCTGTAGCTACATGTCTTGGAAATGTGGGACCTGGTCTTGGTACTGTAGGACCCGCCTTCACCTTTGCTGATGTCCCTATGGCTGCAAAATTTGTCTTGTCATTTCTGATGGTACTGGGGAGATTGGAACTGTTCACAATTCTTGTATTGTTTACGCCTTACTTCTGGAAGAGAGCCTAGGGAATTTTGCCAGCCTAAGGCTGGTCGGCCTCTGGCCGAAATATTGAATATTGAATTCACTCCGAAAGTGCTTCACTACCCCCTGCCCCCTAAAGGTGGAACCGCCGCCCACGTAGCACGTTGAAATTCAATGCGCGTGGACTTCCCCTTTAGGGGATCGAGGGGTGCGGGTGGACAAAAAGTTACTTTTTCGGAATGGACTCAATATTGAATGTTGAATAAAGAATATTGAAAAGCGAACCGAGATCTATAATAGCTTACCTGCTGAATTTTCTTTTAAGTGTATTTACATTGCCACGATCATCACGCACAGTTAAGACTAGTTCATGTGCCCCTGGTTGGATACGGTCATCGAACCAATGCGTGAGTAGCGCCCGTTTTCCATCATACTCCATCAGGATCCATTTTTCATCAACTGTGGCATTATAGGTGATGCTGTTGGCTTGTCCTTCGGTAGCCTGATTGTCACCGATACGAAACTGCATCTTCGACATTCCGGTCATAGTCTCACGGAAAGTAATTGGTATAATCTCAGGGGCTATAGTATCTACTGCGATGGAAAATGTCCCTAGTGATCTGATCCGTGACACGACAAAATCGCCATGCACTACGCCACCACAATTGACAACTTCTCCTCCTTCGGTGATTCGCGCAATGAACGCTTTTGGTTGCAATCTTTCGGAAAGACCATTGCTGAGCATTGTCATATCGTAATAGCGGTGCACCGGAATATCTTCTGGAATCATCTCATATGCGGGTGCATAAAATCCCGGCATCGTGATCTCTGATTTGGAGATATTCAGTTTTGTATTCTGATAGAATGTGTGTGGCTCAAATGAAATCATGAGATCGGGAGTGTTGATCTGTGCACTTTGCAGATAGTCAATCGTATGTTGATATGTTGTGGCTGGTTGTGGATCAATCACAGATTTCCCTTTGATATAAAACACCAATGACGATGCATTGCCTCCAGCATCGAAAGCAGTGATCTCGACCTTATTCACAATGTCCTCCAGGAGGTGTATAATTCCTCCCTCATTTTCTTCTTCATAAATGTCCAATGCATTTCCCGGCAGTTTGTAACAACGATGATAAAAACCTCCATTAATCCTTCGGGCTGCATAGTCAATGTGTGCATTGAGATATCGTGTCAGCGAGAAGGGAATACTTGTCAATGTAAAACGATATTGCGGTACACCATCGAAAGAAATACCGAGTCCATAGATCCCGTTCTGATTTGAAGCGCCGGCCATCTGATCATAGACTTTCAAAGCAAATCCCACTTGCAACGCGTTTTCGGTCAACGTATCCTGAATTTTGTATTGCCCCGGACCGATGCTGACAAGAGAATATTCTTTATCGCTGATCTCATGCATTTCTTCATCAAGATGGTAGACTTTCAGAGACCGCATCCCGGGAAATGTCTTGTCTTCAACAGTCAATCCAAATAACAATGGATTGATAGGAAGCTGATCTGCGGTCTTACGAATTTCAAAGTGTACATGTGGACCAGTAGAACTGCCGCTATTTCCGAGATAGCCGATGATCTCGCCTTTTTCATAGGCAAATTGATTTGGGCTCGGATGCAGATCAACAGCAAACCGCTCCTGTGCATACTGCATGGTCTTCACATACGCATTTACATCAGTTGGGAACCGGTCGAGATGCGCATAGACTGTTGTGTAGCCATTTGGATGATCGATATATAAGACGTTCCCATACCCGCTACCTTGCACACTAATGCGCGAAATAAACCCCGGTCCGGCTGCAACCAATGGCTCGCCGACACTTCCGTCTTTTGATTTGATATCAAGTCCTGCATGAAAGTGATTCGACCGCAATTCACCAAAGGTGCCGGACAACTGAACAGTACGATTTACAGGCATGGAGAAATATCCCTGTGGATAGTTGTCTTCATGCAAAGAAAAACCAGCGCTCACAAACACGCATAGAATCGCCATGAATGTGGTTCGTCTGTTTTTCTTTGAATCTGTAGAATTGATCATCTGGGCAAAAGCACTGTTCAAGTTCATTAACGATGAATCATTGGCAATTATGCACTTAATATATCTGCTCAGGCGAAGACTGCCCCAGAATTTGTTTCAGTTGCGCGTGCATACCACTGAGTGCTGATCGCACACTGATTTCCCTCGACACAATCATCTGCCTGAATTGCTCAAAATGGGCTGAAATATCGGGATGGTCCATCAGAGTTTGCAAGAACTCCTGTTGCAGCCGGTACTCAAACCAGGTGATCTGCTGTCTATTCCTTCGTTCATTCAGTTGACCACTGGATTGTAGTACCTCAAATTTTTGTTTCAGATGCATCCACACTTCTTCGACGACGGTTCGATCATATGCAGAGCAAGTAAAAACTCCAGGCATGGATTCTGGTGCATGCAGAATACGCAATGCATGAGCATACTGTGACTTTGTTTCAAGTGCGCCTTTCCGCTGATCGCCATCCGCTTTAGTTACAACCACCAGGTCGGCGACTTCAAGGATACCGCGTTTAATGCCCTGCACTTCATCTCCGGCTCCGGGAGCAATCAACAGCATAAGCAGATCAACCATAGTGCTTACCTGTGTCTCTGACTGACCAACACCCACAGTCTCCACAATCACCACATCATATCCGGCAGCCTCACAGAGTAACACAGCTTCACGCGTACGCTCAGCTACACCACCCGGATTTACACCTGCAGGAGAAGGACGCACATAGGCATTCGGATGACTGGCCAGGGATTGCATGCGAGTCTTGTCTCCGAGGATTGATCCGCCGCTTACCTGACTTGAAGGATCTATGGCAAGCACAGCAAGTTTGTATCCTTCTTTAAGAATATCTATGCTGATTGATTCAATCAAACTGCTCTTTCCAACACCAGGTGCTCCGCTGATCGCAATGCGCATTGCTGATGCTTCACTCGTCATACATAAATCAAGCAGTGCATTTGCTTCTTCAATGTGAGCTGATTGCCGGCTTTCGATCAGGGTAATGGCACGACTGAGGGCGATTCTGTCACCACTTCGCATCTTTTGATACAACTCTGAAGCCTGTTGACTCATGTTTTTGTGCATTCCCCCAGTGTGTATTATGTTAAACTTGTCGCAACGCAAGATATTCACATCCTAACAAATTTATAGAACGCATGGACTCAACTCTTTATAAAGCGATCATGCTTGTGTCCGGACTGGATGACTGTTAATGCCCCGTAGGTCTGGATTTAATAGTTCTTTAATAGAAACACGTCATCCAGGGGTATAGATTACGACGTCTGAAGAGATAAGGCGGCCGGGCTCAGTGATTGATCACATGAGTATTGAGATCGGACATTTCAGTGCTTCACCGGCCGCTTTTTATAAAATCTGATTGTTAAAATTTGAAGAAGACATAGTAAACCTCTGACAAGAATGTTCTAACTACAACTCATCCAGGTAAATATTCATAGCACCCCTTGCGTCCGCCCCGACATGACGCGTTTATTTCATCAATTTAACTTTTTAGCTATGAAAAAGATTTTTCAACCTGGGTCTCCCCCGACCGTCACCCGTTCATCTACATTGCAGATCGGCCCAAGATTCTTGATCTTAGCTGTTGTCTGCGTTGTTGCGTTCACACTGCTACAGTGTGCTAAGGAAGCGCTTACCATCAAGCCACTGATGGGAAGCAACATACAATTCCGTAGTGGCGATGAGTATGTACAAAACGGTATGTTAGTGTTAAAAGATCATGCACGCTTTCAGGAATTGCTCGATGAACTAAGGGAGTCAGAGGATACACAAGCAGAGCGGGATTCATTGTATGAAAAGCTAGGTATTACAGCAGCGATGCGAGATCTTGACACAAATTATACAGACCATCCGGCTTGCATGAAATTTGAGCTAGACTTAGGATTTACATCAATGCGTAGAGTAGAAGAAGATGAGTTGTTTGCGCTCTTGAATTCTGGAGATCAAGAGGCCATTTCGATCATTGGTGATCCCTATGGGAAGACATTGCTCAATCAGGACGGCGCAATTCAGGTTGAGACGCGAGTCTTTAAATTTTTAAAATCTGGTCTTGTTGCGGTTGTGGGTAATGAGGATATCGATGTATACGATGGCCTGAATGTCCAAGATGAATCTGAAATCGTTGAAGGTTTCAATCTACGATTAGGAGGAGTGCATGGAGATAAGATCTCCGAATTTTATCAGGTGGATGCCTCGGGCAATATCATTCAGAGCGAAGAATATGTCGATGTGCGCGTGGATCAATATACCAATGCCGATAAGGAGATAACTCTTGTGAATGCCTCATTCATTGAGTATGCTGATCATACTCAAGCTTCGTTTAAGTGGATATATTCTGACCAAACCTATTTTGTTGGAAAGAATCCAGACAGGACCTTCGAAGATGGTGATATGGTGATCTTAGAATATGGCAACCCAACGAACGGGAATGATACCATTCATGTTTATCCCAGAGTTTGTTTGGTATCAGGTTTCGATATTACGCATATTGGTGGAACAACTTATCGGTTTTCTGCAGCCATTTCTCCCCCCGGACCTAACCCTCACTATCTTCTACGTTGGTTGTTTGGTGATGGTACTTCAGCTATGGGTAATGTGGTCGAACATACCTATGCACCAGGGACGCCTCCAAGTACGATCGTTACCTTGCAAGCGATCAGGAATTCTGGTGGACAAGGTCAAGGGACAGGGTGGCGTGCGAGGTGTCAAAACCATTGGGTGAGCAGCCTACGTGTAATAAAAGAAATAAAGATGAGGACAGACAGGAGTTTCCGGTTGGCTCTGAGCGATGGAGGCTTGATTGTTCTATTTGGGTAGATGGCGGAATAGGCGGTTGGTTTACACAAGGGAATGTAGGATCCAGAAGCAAGTCTCTTAAGAAAGGATTTGCGGGAATATGGAGCGGGAAAGATGCTCAACAAATTTGGATTAGCCTGGAAGGACATTATCTTCGAAAAATTGGATCAACCTGTTTGATAAGTATCGTGCCATTTCTTGAGGAAACAGAGACTAATAGCGGTAACGTGCAAAGAAATATTGGCGATCCTTATAACCCTTATCTTGATCCGGATATGCTTTAGTCAACTCATCGTATGAAGGTCAATAATCAAATCTTGACTTACACTCACAATGGTGGCAGATTATATTTAGATTAGGACTAAGAAAGAATGAAATAGAAATGCGGAAACGATCGTGTGACTCCGCATTTCTATTTTTATTGAAAACACATTGTTTATTTGGAGATAAATGTTATTCAAAAGTTATCGATTTTAATTGCGATACTCCTGACAAATCGTGCTGATTGCCAAGTTCTAAGCATTGATATTGGTCAGATGTTTTATAAGTCCAAAACTATCACTCCGGTACTTTTTCAAACAAATGATCGAGACAATCAAGAGTATTATTCATTGATGTTTAGTTACCCCTTGCCCAAAAGCAAATTTGAAGTTGGTGGTTTATTTGGGTATTATCGAGGATGGTCATATTTTACTCTTGATACTGACTATTGGTTAGGAAATGGCTCCTCTGCGACGGATATTACACGATTTGGTGTGTTCTGTGGACGTAAAATTGGAAATAAGAGTGGCAAAGTATCAGTAAGTCCGCAGATTAGTTTATTTCTTGAAAGATCTATTGTGACCGGCTCCGCTGGCGTCCGGGCTTATATTGACAACAGTCTAGGCCCAAATTTCGAAGGTCCCATTATCCTCGAAGCATTCAATAACACCCAAATCATCCCAGCCCTCGGCCTCGACATCGATTGGAATTTCTTCTGGCGCCTTCACTTACATGCCAATGCTTACTACGCATGGGGACACAAACCATTCCAGAAATACTATTTCGAGTATACCTATGACGGTGTGCAGCAACCTACGGCAGAATGGCATTCGGATGGAACAGGGTTGTTTACTACGATCGGTTTGGGATTTCAGTTGTGGGGGTTCAGAAAGAAGAATCAAAATCAAGATGAAAACAGAATGAAGTGACAATGAAAAGATTGTAAGAATGATCACATGAGTATTGAGATCGGACATTTCAGTGCTTCACCGGCCGCTTTTTATTCTTTCCCTTAGTGGTTACATGAATAGCAAATTGTTCTTACTCAGGATTCTCTACTTCGTCCTCACATAGATATCCCCAAATCCAATAGCAATGTTCATTGACAGAATGTGTGCTTTCATCTCCTCTGGTGGCAGCCAATCCTCCAAAGCCCACCTCATGCTTTCTCCTTTCGAGTAGTTGCATTCAATGTTCTTGTTATGCTTTTCGATCTGTGTGATACACTCGACTGCTCTCATTGTTTGTTCCGGCGTGGTATACTCATAACTAATGCATTTGATTGGAGTGCTCAGACCTTTCAGTACTTCCAGTTCATGCCCTTCAACGTCGATTTTGATAAACACAGGAATGCCATATTCTGCTATCAACTTATCCAGTGTTGTCATCTCGACTTCTTCTACACGATCCCATGTGTGCTGTTTGAAACGCGATCCTTTTACGGCATTGATCCACTCTTCGGAAAATGAAGAAAGGATCGACGCATCTGAAACATAAAATTTCTTCACTCCTTCGATATCGCTCAATCCGTTTGTAATCAGGATAATCCTCTTGCCAAACTTATCCTTCAGTTCATCGTAGCAGGATTTTTGTGGCTCAACAGCAACAATTTTAGCGCCAAGATGAAGCAGAGGTGCGACTCTGTTACCGATATTGGCACCGACATCAAAAACCAATTCTCCCCTCTTGATAAATGTTGCATAAAAAACCTTACGCTTCTCAAATGGAGTTTTTTGTCGCTTCTTCTTCGAAAAATACCTTGACCTTATTGATCGGAGAAATGCAATACCGGTTTCGCCTAAAATTTTTCTAAGGATTTTTCTCATTGTGAGTTGCTTAAGAGAAATCGACATTGCAGACTGAGTCAATTCACCTGTCTTTTATCCTTTTCAACAATTCTTCCCATGCCTTTTCAACAATTTCTTTGGTGATGTTATCAAGATAATATGCTCCCGTAACCGGATCATTGATCTCCGTGAATTTACTTTCCATCCGCAGAAGGTGATGAATGTTTCTCGCGACATGGCGATAGAATGACTCAGAATGATTCGCGCCTACAGAAGGTTGAATATAGATTCGATCTGCGCCGCCCAATACAGCAGCAAGACCCATCACAGTACTACGTATCATATGTGTATATGGATCATCATTTGTTGAGCATTCCTTTGTATATGCCTCAATAGCGAAGGCAGGAGATACAGAAAACTTTAACGCAGATGCAAGATTTGTCCAAAGAATGCGCAAAGCCCGAAGCCTTGCAATTTCAATCAGATAATGCATCCCAATGGTCACACTTAAATCACCCTTCGTCAATTGAACAGGATCAAAGGATAAGGACTCAAGTGTACCAAGCATCACTGAAGCAAGCCCATCAGCAATGTTCTCTGACGAGGAACGTGCTGTACAGAAGCGCACTTGCGTATGAGTATCAAGATTCTTTGAAAGTAGCGTGACCCGTAGTTCATCCGGTTTACAACGTGTGCTCGCATAGGCCAGAAAATCACTGAATGCCCGATCTACATCACCATGGATATCAAGGCCCAGATGAATGAAGGACAACTCGACATTGGCAAAGAGTTGTTTCCAATGCACGCTGTCTTCACAGGAAATATGAAGTGATTCTACGCCCCCGCTTAAAGCTTCAAGAAAATGCTGATTCGCTTCTATGGCGTCATTGACTACAAAGGATTCTCCAATCTGCCACTGCCCAAACGATAAAATCGATGGCATCTCGACCAGGACATCATCCGTATGAACAAATGGATTTGTAATCAGATCTCCATCGGGAGACCAGTTCATCTCAGTGAGACTCCGACCCTTCAAATCTTTTGCAATCTGTGCGAGCCACTCTTTCGAAGTGGTGTAAGGAAAATCGGCAAAGGGGTCGTCGCTCATTCAAATGCTTTCCTGATGATCTCTTCCTGCTGCTTATCATGCAATGCTTTGTATCCAGTGGCAGGCGATGAACTCGCCTTCCTTGAGATAAGTTGTAATCCATCGATTTGCATCAATGCCCGCACATGATTCCAACTGCCCATGTTCGATGGCTCTTCCTGTACCCATGTTGCTGGGATATTCTGATACTTATCCACAATTGTCTTGAGCTGCGTGGCTGGAAATGGATAGAGTTGTTCGAGTCTCACGATGACAACATCGCGGATATTTTTTTGAGTGCGATACTCATGCAGATCATAATAGATCTTTCCACTACAAAAGAGCACCTTGCGCAACTTCTTCGCATTCTGAATTCCTGTGACCGGGTCATCATAATATTCATAGAATGAATTTCCCGAAGTGAATGCATCCAGTGGTGATACACATTGAGGATGACGCAAGAGAGATTTTGGAGAAAAGATGATCAGCGGTTTACGGAATGGTCGTGCAAGTTGCCTTCTCAGAATATGAAATAAGTTCGCGGGTGTAGTGAGATTAGCAATCGTGACATTGTAGTCCGCGCAGTTTGAAAGAAATCTCCCGATACGTCCGCTGCTATGCTCTGGTCCCTGCCCTTCATAGCCATGTGGAAGAAGCATGACAAGTCCGCTCATCCTGCGCCATTTGGATTCAGCCGCCATGATATATTGATCGACGATAGTCTGAGCCCCATTATAAAAATCACCAAACTGTGCTTCCCAAAGGACAAGTGTATTCGGTGTAGCTAAAGAATATCCGTATTCAAAACCCAGCACGCCAAACTCTGAGAGCAGAGAATTGTAAATCATAAATCGCCCCTGCTCTTTACTTAGTCCATCGAGGCGGCTATACTCTTTGAATGTCTTCGCGTCATTAAGTATGGCATGACGATGAGAGAAGGTGCCGCGCTTGACATCCTGTCCACTCATGCGAACATCTTTGCCATCCATAAGGATCGAACCATAAGCCATGAGCTCACCGAGTGCCCAATCGGCGACGCCTTGTTCCAACAGTTTTTCCTGTCCTTTGATCAATCGGCTGAATTTCTGTAGCGGCGTCACTCCCTCTGGTATTGTGTGCAGATGCTTGAGCAGGTAGTCACGTTGGTCGGCAGGAATGCCAGTGTCTGGCGATATCTGAAAATCAGATTCATCAACGGTTTTCTTGAGTTGCTTCCATGCCAGTTCTGATTCCTGATACACATATGGCAAAGGTTTTTCTTTTACCATATCCAGGCGTTTTTGCATTTCATCCCAAAAATCTTTCTCCATCTTTTCGGCAAGCTCTTTCTCGACATCACCGCGTTCGATGAGTTTCTTCTGATAGATCTCACGTGCATTCGGATGATCCTGAATCAGTTCGTACATCTCAGGTTGTGTAAACTTCGGATCATCTCCTTCATTATGACCATGTCTGCGATAGCACACCATATCGATGAAGACATCATTATTGAATTTCTGACGGTATTCTACAGCAAGCCGGATTGCATAGATCACAGCTTCGGGATCGTCACCATTTACATGAAACACAGGAGCCTGCACGACACTCGCCAAACCGGTACAATATGTAGACGAGCGCGCATCGTCGAAGTCAGTTGTAAATCCAATCTGGTTGTTGATGACAAAATGGATTGTTCCACCAGTATAATATCCATTGAGCAGGCTCATCTGCAGGACTTCATATACGACGCCTTGACCGGCCAATGCTGCATCACCATGGATCAGGATCGGCATGATTCTGTCATAGTTACTGCCATATAACACATCGGCTTTGGCGCGCGAAAATCCTTCTACCACCGGATCGACAGATTCAAGATGTGAGGGATTTGGAGCAAGTTTCAAATGCACCAACTTGTCATGAAGCGTTTTGACCTGTGAAGAAAAACCAAGATGATACTTTACATCGCCATCACCAAAACTCAAATCAGGAATCGATGTGCCCTCAAATTCTGCGAAGATCTGCTCATAGGTTTTTCCCATGATATTGGCAAGAACATTGAGTCTGCCATGATGTACCGCAATATGCCCAACAACAAGATCTCTGTGATCTGAATTTTTATTAAGCGCAACTGATGACATACTGATCTATTT
>JANNQA010000167.1:0-4293 GCA_031400515.1 Bacteroidota bacterium | reverse complement strand
TAATAACCTTGGTCATCCGAGTTTTCTTTTCCCGCACAATTATGTCCCTTTACCATTAGCTAAAGATGTCTTCCGCAATACGTGTAATGAGTAATAGAAATCGACATCCGGTATCGCTGACAAAGTTGCAGTACTCTGGATCATCAATAATCTTGCCGGATGAGAATGCCAGTTTATTTCCTTCGAGTGTGATCATATTCCATAGCGCACCTGTGGGATCAGGGTGAATTAGTTTATGAAGAAGATTTGCAAAAAAGCGAAGATCATCTGATGAACCTGATTCTACTATACTGATTGTCTCCAACAATGTTTCAAGATTAGGTTGGTCACGACGAGGCCATCCGGCGTGCCACGAACGAACTGCTTCAGGATTGACACGCAGAAACTCCATCAAGCCAACCCGTTCTATCAGTGGTCGTAATAAAAGCGCTGCGGAGAAAAGGTAGCCTTGACGTATTAATTCCCGAATACTGAGTGCAATGCTTACTGCTTGCGGTATAAGTTGTGTTGCTGCCCTTTCAATCGGAGAAAGATCACGGCCGAATGTACCTTGCGACAATCGGATGTGAGTGCGCATAGCTTGAGGAATCGCGTGGTCAAATTCTAGTAGCATAAGATTACCTAAATACGGTTCATTATGCGGCAAGAAAACAGATGGTTGTTCTGATGTCATTGCATTATCGCTAATTGCTAATGTGAAGTGGCCGCCCCTTATGGCCTTATCGCAAGTCAAATACATTTAGTGTCCTACTCTAAATTCCCTTTTGCAAGATTATGTCTCTCGCAAAGCACTTGAATATTTTCTAAAATTGTCTCACCACCTTTTGTCCAAGGTTTAATGTGATCAAAGTGAATATTGTCACCTGATACTGTAATGCCACAAAGTCTGCATCTGTTTCCATCTCTCATTAAAACTTGAACTTTCAATCTTTCACTTGGAAATCGCTTTGTTTTGTGCTTAAATATGATTTTCCTTTCCAAATTCACTCCGGAAGTATTTTCTTCATTTGGAGTCTCCTCTTCTTCCTTTGCTTCATCTGAGTTAATAAACTCAACAAATGCTTCAAGTGCCTTTCTCCAATTACCAAAATTTCTAGCATATGGATCAGCACTATATTTTGAGATTGGAGGCCTCATTTCCTTTATATTCGGTTGGCGCCCAAGTTGAATCCAAACATCTTCGATATTCCTAAACAGATCTATAATGCTAATGTTAATATTTCTTGTTTTTTCAAAACCAGCTGCTTCTAAAACTTTTAACCAACCGCCAAATCTTTTACGAAGTGTACCTTCTGAAAACCTTCCCAATTCATTGTATTCATCTCTAGTTATTGTAAGCTTTCCAGATGCTTTAACAACTTTTCTTAAGTCGTCTATTAACTCTTGGTCGGAAACATCTCTGTTGTTTGGTTTTAACTCGAATTTCATAACTATTCTACTGTTTTATTTTGGTTGCCACTAACATTGCATAAACATTTTGTTGGGTGTGTTCGTGGGATTTCGTCAGCCGACAATTTCTTCCCTTTCATTTCTGTCGTCCTGTAAATGGTCTGAGGAACATTTAATAATTTGGTCCTCAGTTGGAACCAAGTCGAATACATGTCTCAGCTGTGGGTCGGCGTAAATTTTGTTTTTCTTAAATTTCTTTATCCATTTTAAAAAACTTCCTACGAGTTCCTGGTTCTCAATTTTCAAGTGTCCCTGATTCTTTTTTATTATTCCTTTTAATTCTTTCGGTATAATTCGTGCTTCCTCACCGAAATAGTAAAAGTGATTTGAAATCAATGCATGTTGTCCACTTATGTCCTTCTTTTTGTTCTTTTCATTATGTACTCCTTTTCTCATTGTCGGGTCTGTCCCTTTTGAGTAGTCGTAAATACAATCACCCATTCTTTTTCTCCAGTCCTTAGCAAACCATTTGGGCAATTTATCTTTCAGTTTTTTATTGCAAAACGTATCATAGTCAGAAAGAGTCTTTATGTCTGAAATTCTCATTGCATAAACTATGCTGTCAGAAAGGTCATAGGTATTTCCGTCATTGAGCTTTGAATTTTTCGAACCTGTCCCAATTACCCAGTCGCCAATTCTCGCTGTCCGCCTAATTGCTGGTTTACAGATTGTCAGCGTACAATATCCCCAAAATGGATTCGGTGCTGCTCCATCGTCAATTCTCAATATGTATGAATAGAGTCTTGTCATTCTTTATTGTCACCGAGCCTGACGCCCAACTTATTTCTACCGAAAGAAATATTCGCATACACCTCCAAAATAGCATGAAAAGCGCAGCTGATCATGATAGGTTAGGGACTCACCCCTACCTCTTCTCTACCCCTTCACCACTCCCCTAAACCTCATCAACCACATCAACCCAACAATCACCACCACCAAAACGCCATACTCTACTCCCTCCACCCCTGTCTCAATCACCAAAAACCCAAGCAACCCCAACGTAATCAACCTCAGCACCTCACCCCAAAATGCCCAGCGCTTCAATTCAAACAATCCACCAATCGTCATCACCGACAAAAAGATCCATGCGGAAATCACAATACGGCTCCACACGGGATATGCATCAATGGTAAATAAGAACAACGTCGTTACACCAAGAACAACCACAAACTGGAATAAAATATAATAGTTGAGTTGCGTAGGTATCGTGGTGTCGTAGATCTCTACACCAGGCGAGACTTCCTTCGGCTTCTGAACAGCACCAAATCTTTCTGGCATCCAGCCAGGGCTTGCCCAGATGAGCTTCATGCGTTCTCTCCATGTCATCGGTTGCTTCAAGGCAGTCCAGAGATCGGCGTAATAATCGAAGTTCGCCCAAACCGGATTCCAACTGGCCAATGGTTTCGTCACACCATACACAACTTCTTCTTCCTCCTTTTGAAATGTACCGAACATCCGGTCGAAGATGATCAGCGTTCCACCATGATTACGATCGATATACTTGGGATTCCTGCCGTGATGTACGCGATGATGCGATGGTGTATTAAAGATGAATTCGATGGCCGGATGCAGCTTTCCGATCAGCTTGGTATGAATCCAAAACTGATACAGCGTCTGAAATGCGTTTACAGACACAAAGGCCACTGGATTGAACCCAATGATTGCGAGCGGCAGATAAAAAATCATACTGATAAAGCCCTGGAAGGAAGATTGACGAAGAGCCACACTGAGATTGTATTCCTCACTTTGATGATGCACGATATGCGCACCCCACAGGATGTTGATTTCATGCGACAACCGGTGAAACCAATAGTAGAAGAAGTCCACACCAAGGAACAACAATACCCATGTCCACCAGCGATCCGGTATATCAAACAACCGGAAGTGCCTGTACAGATAAACATACCCAACAATCAACACGGTCTTGACCAGTGCGATGATCACCTGCTGCGCGATACCACAACTGATATTGGCGACGGCGTCATTGAAGCGATACAGGTGTGTCTTTCGCATCCTGGCGACGAGTAGCTCCACACCGATGAGGATGAAGAAGATTGGGATGCTGAGGATGATGTAGTCCATGAGGCAATCAAAATAAAAATTAAAATTAAAATCAAAATGGGAAGGGAGAGATAATCGGTAATCGGTATTCGGTGAACTAGGTAAGTAGGCAGTTCACACTTTGACTTCGTCCTTGCGAATGCAAGGTAATCGGTAATCGGTATTCGGTCAGTTAGGTAAGTACGCAGTTTACACTTCACACTTTTGACTTCGTCAATTCGGTTGCTCTGGCACCGGCCCATTTCCGTACTGTCCGGGCTGACGTACCGAACGTTCAGTCTGGCGGGATTTCGACTCGAAAGGAACTGCACACTGTATACTACATAATTACCAACAACACCGAATACCGATTACCGACTACCATTCAAAAGATACTCCTTAAGCACTTCACCATCTGCAGGCATCTGGGTGCTTAATAAGGTCCTGCCTGACAACTGACGAAGTGCCTCTGGCAAATCTACTTTGATTGAAAGTCGTTCATAGATAGCGCCGAACTTCGCGGGATGGGCGGTGGCAAGAAAGACTCCTTCTCCTCCCCTAGCAACCAATGCACGGTATGCCGTTGCACCATGTGGATCAAGGATATAACCATTGTCATCATAGCATGTCCGGATTGTGTTCAGGATCTGCTCATCAGAAAATGATACAGCACTCACATCTTCAAGAATACGCGCATGCTTTCCTTCATACAATGCAAGTAATCTTTCAAAATTGCTCGGATCACCGACATCCATGGCATTCGCCACAGTCACCACTGAAGGTTTGGGTATGTATTGGCCGCTG
>JANNQA010000107.1:0-36811 GCA_031400515.1 Bacteroidota bacterium | reverse complement strand
CACGGTAAGTTTTCAGAGTGTGAAAGCGGCGCTTGTGAATCCGGTGGCCTCGCTGCGCTCGGAATGATTCCTCCACTGCGGTCGGAATGACAAGGAAGTCGAAGGGCGGAGGCTGAGGCTGTCAACTTCGCTGAAGCTTCGTCGACCGAAGAAGGCTGAGGCGAAGGATGAGGAAATCAAAATGTAAATGTCAACTCCAAGCTGTTCAACCTTTGGCTGAAATATTAAAACAGCGCAGCTACTGCCGTTTTTGATTTTGATTGCAATTTTGATTTTGATTAATTATCCGGTGGCTTCGCTGCGCTCGGAATGATTCCTCAACTGGGGTTGAATGACAAGGAAGACGGAGGCTATGGCTAAAGCTTGGCCCAACGTTCTCACTCTCTCGCCTTCTGCTTCCACAACTTCCTATCAACTCCGTCCAACCCTGGTGGAAGCTGCTTCTTGCGAATTTGCTATCGCTCAGCGACATACGCATTAGGCTTGTTCGAATTTCGTCGAAATTCAACCGAGGATGGCTCACACCTTTAATATCCCAATCAAATCCACAAAAGATTCACCCCGATATTGTCCAGATACATATTTCTTATGTACGATATCGAACAACAATTCTATGTGACGTGTCAAGTTTTACTTTTAAATCATTGATTTTCAATCAAATACAGTAATGGCACACCGTGTGAGAAATTTAAAGATGGTAAGCTACCATGCGCCACCGCTAAAGACTGATTGAACGGCACGCGGTTGACATCATCGAATCGTAAATGGAATATTATGCATTCTAACTACCTCAGGCGAAATCCTACGCTCTCCATCCTCAATATCAAAGGATTACCGATTGGTCAGGGTGTCATCTATGAGTTGAACTTTGATAAGTATCACAGCCTATGTAATAATATATATAGACTCACCGTCCAAATGGAGGGAGCATCAAATGAAAACGGGATAGTCAAGGTCTCGGGCAACTATGCCGGCATTGCTACAAGAGTGATTCCGGACGTCATGAAAGTGCATATCCTTCATTTTCACTTTAATTGTCATTTTAATTTGAATTGTTCACAATGATTTTCAATTACTTCAAAATAGCCTGGCGAAACGCGCTCATCCATAAGGGTTTTTCTTTCATCAACATCGTTGGGCTTGCGATAGGTATCATTTGCTGCATCTTCATTTTTCTATTTGTCGAAAGTGAATTAAAGTATGACAAACACTTTGATCATTCTGAGGATATCTATCGAGTCACGACACAAATCAAGGGATCACAGAACGCAGTCACCTCGATGAGTTCCCCGCCGATTGCGGAGGCGATGCGGAATGAGTTTGGTGAAATAGAAACAGCTGCCCGTCTCTGGCGACTTCCCGGTGTAGTTCAACATCTCGTAAAAGTCTTTGAGAATGACAAATTGCAATCCGCATTTTTCGAGAGTGATGGATTTCTGGTGGATTCGACATTCTTTAGTGTATTCGCATATCCTCTGATCTATGGAAATCCTGCACAAGCGCTCAGACAACCCTTCTCTATTGTCCTATCAGAAGAATTGTCTGCGAAGTACTTTGGCAAAGAAAATCCCGTCGGCAAAAGATTGCTCATTGAAAACGCATGGGGCGTATACGACTGCTCGGTGACAGGAGTATTTAAGCATCATACACGTTCACATATTCCGGCAAGGTTCTTCATGTCCATGCATTCGGGAGAAGCAGGACAATTTGTACTTCAAAACCAGGATTGGGTTGGGAATGACATTTTTTGCACATATCTGAAGCTACGTCCCGGAACAAACCCTCAGAGTATTCAGGATCGGCTTTCTGCATTTTTTAATAGTCATGCGGCTGCCTCTCTAGCCACAGCTGGCATTTCCAAGACATTGGGCTTAGAAAGATTGACCAGTATTCATCTTAATACACTTGAATCTGCGGATCTCAGTCCTCGTGGTGATAAGCTTCAACTTTTTGCGCTCAGCGCGATAGGCATCTTTATACTGCTCATTGCTTGTATTAATTACATGAATCTCGCCACAGCGCGCTACACACGACGGAATCGTGAAGTCGGTGTCCGCAAAGTCCTCGGTGCAAACAGAAGTTTATTGATCCGTCAATTTTTGACAGAGTCAATGTTGCTTTCACTCCTCGCCTGGATCATTGGTCTTGCTTCAATAATGCCTTTGCTCTCTGTCTTTGAAAAGTTTACCGGAAAAGTTGTCGAAACCTCCTCAATACAGATGGGGATCTTTGGATCGCTGCTCGTTTCAATGTTCGCAGGAATCCTGGGAGGTAGTTATCCTGCCTTTTATCTCTCATCTCTGCGCCCTGTCGAAGCATTGAAAAATCGCGTCTCACATACATTCTTCAGTAATACAGTCAATTTGCGCAAAGGACTCGTTGTGTTCCAGTTTTCCATTGCCGTTGCATTAATTGTCTGTTCATTGGTTGTATCACAACAAATGCGTTTTCTCAATAAGTCTCCTCTTGGATTTAATAAAAATCAGAAAGTCGTACTTCCGTTGAAAACAATAGGAGCAGAAGAAAAATATCCAGAATTAAAAGCCGCTGTTTCAAGACTTGCACAGGTGAAGGCCGTGAGTGCATGTACCGCGTATCCCGGTGTTCCTTCCTTCGCAGAGATGCAGGTGTTCAAATCTGGAGAATCTATGAATGGAAGTAAAAAGATCAATCTCAACTTTGTCGATGAAGGTTTTGTCCAAATGATGGGTTTTGAATTGCGTCACGGTCGTTATGCCACGAATCAGTTTGCATCAGATACAGCAGGTCTTGGCGGATGGATGATCAATGAGGCAGCAGTGAAAGTCTTGGGATTGACGCCCCAGACAGCAGTAGGACACAAGTTCAAAACGGAACGCAACAAACAAGTCCTCGAATTCGAAGTGGTCGGTGTATTGAAGGATTATCATTTCGAAAGCCTGCATCATCAAATTGCACCACAAGGTTTTCGCATCACGACCGTCTCACAAACAGGATATGGCTACCTGATTGCGGATGTGCAGTCAGGTAACTGGCACGAAACATTTTCTGCTTTTCAACATACATGGAAGTCAGTATTGCCCGATATCCCATTCGAAGGCAGATTTCTGGATGAAGCGATACAGCAAAACTATGCTTCCGAACAGCGTGCATTTCAACTGATCAGTCTCTTCGCCAGTCTCGCGATTTGCATTTCATGCCTTGGGCTATTTGGTCTCGCATCTTACGCGGTGGAGCGTCGTCGAAAAGAAATTGCCATCCGAAAAATTGTCGGAGCATCAACAGCAAGTGTCACAGGTCTTTTATCTAAAGAGTTTCTAAAACCTGTAGTCATTGCATTGTGCATTGCCTCGCCTCTTTCATGGTACCTGATGCAGAATTGGCTCGAGAATTTTTCGTACCGAATTCAAATACAATGGTGGGTATTTGCATTGGCAGGAGCTGCTTCTATTATTGTGGCATTACTTACTGTGGGCGCGCAGAGCATGAAGGCGGCTTTAAGTAGCCCTGTTAATAGTTTAAGAAGTGAATGAATATGCAATAGGGATCAACCGACTACGCCAAGGCTTCGTCGGTCGAAGACGGATCAACGCTGGAATTGGGAAAAATAGAACACGGATAACACAGATGCGACGGATTGTCGCGGATTAAACTTATGAAGCCGAGCTAACCTGGCAGCTTTAGTTGTGGATTGTGTGGGGGTATGCTGCTAGGTTTAGTACAGGGCAACATTAAACACTAAACGCTAAACATTAAACATGCTTTCAAACTACTTCAAATCCGCCTGGCGCAATCTTCTAAAAGGCAAGATGTATTCCATCATCAACCTCATCGGATTGTCTATTGGCACAGCCGTCGTGATCTTGCTCACATTATATGTGTACGATGAATGGACGTTTGATACCTTCCATGAAAAACATGATCGCATCTATCGTGCATGGGTGAAAGAACATGTACAGGATGAAGTCTTCTTCAATACGATCACGCCATATATCCTTGGCCAGGAATTGCGTGATAATTTTCCGGAAATAGAACAAGTCGTCCGCTATACCTCGTTCAGCTCACAGGTTCGAAAGGGGAATTTCACTGAACTGGAAAATATCCATGTCGTAGAACCACAGCTTCTAAAGGTTTTTGATTTCCCTTTGATACTTGGTAAAGCTGAGAGCGCACTGAATGACATTCATAGCGTGGTGATCACAGAAGAGATCGGCAAAAAATATTTTGGTGATCCACATGCCATAGGTCAGACGCTGACAATGCAGGTAAGCGGACAATGGGCGGATTTTGTCGTGACCGGCATTATGGAAAAAGCACCAGGCAATTCAAGCCTGCAATATGATATCCTTATCCCATTCGAAACCACAACCACCTTCTTTTCCGAGGGCGGTCGCACAAGCTGGACAAATGTGACTGTTGAAACGTATGTACTGCTCGATGAACAAAACAATGCGCCCGAGGTAGAGAAGAAGATTGCTCCTTTCCTTGACTCTAAAGTCGCAGATATCTACAAACCCGGTGAATATCTCATGGGTCTACAACCTTTGACAGATATTCATTTGAACAAAGATTTTCCGGAAGGATTCATCGCGGTCAGTGATGCTAGATATCCATACATTCTGGGAGGCGTTGCACTCCTGATCCTGTTGCTCGCTTGTATCAACTTTACTACACTCGCCGTCGGCAGGTCTGTATCTCGCGCAAAAGAAGTCGGTGTGCGTAAAGCAACGGGGGCGGGTACAGCTCAGATCATGACGCAATTCTGGAGTGAAGCAGTACTTACTTCTACGATCGGAGTTGCGTTCGGGATCCTACTGGCGAAGATCATGCTTCCAGAGTTCAATACGCTTGCTGATAAATCCTTGCACCTCAATTTTTCTGCGATCAATGTGGCGGCTTTGGGCTGCCTGGCAGTCGTGACTGGCTTGATTGCGGGAGGATATCCATCTCTTGTCCTGTCGGGCCTTTCACCCGTAAAAACGTTGCGTGGATCTCTCACGAATCTGGGCAAAGACAAACATGTATTGCTGAGTGGCCTCGTTGGGTTTCAATTTTTATTATCCATTCTGCTCATCATTTGCACACTGGTGATGACACAGCAGTTGCAGTTCTTGCAGAACAAAAATCTCGGCTTCAAAAAAGAACACCTGGTGATACTGCCTTACATGCGTTCAGGTGCAAGACTCACAGAATTATTCGCTGAAGGAAACACAGTGCTGGGACGGTTGCGTCATACATTGAATGGAAAGGAGGGGATCAAAGACATGGCATTCTCGACGCACGCGATCGGCACACCAGGTTGGATGCAGCTTGGATATCCTGAGCCCGAAACCGACAAATTCAGAAAGTTTTTTGCCTGGGCTATAGATGATCATATGTTCCCGATGGTAAACATCACATTAGTTGCTGGACGTAATTTCTCCTCAGATGCCTTTGCCGAAAATCGTACAGTGATTGTGAATGAAGCGTATGCCCGTGAGTTTGAAGTGCAAACGGGTGCACCGCTGCAAAAGCCCTTCGAGGAATACACGGTGATTGGGATCGCAAAAGATTTTAACTACGAAAGTCTGCACACTGAAATTCAACCACTCGTAATGGCTGTTGAGCCTATCCAACTTGTGCGAATCGCTTCTGACATGGTGTACAATGATTATCCTAATCCAAAATTCTGGATCCAGATCAGTGGAGAAAATCTGCCTGCAACAATTTCAATATTACGACAAGCCTGGCTCGAAGCTGCACCGGAACAGCCATTCAACTATACCTTTCTGGACGAAAACATCGATAAACAATACCGTTCGGAAGCCAGGCTGAGTACAGTCATTAGCATTGCTTCCTTCCTTGCAGTACTTATTGCATGCCTTGGGCTTTTCGCGATTGTCACATTGACTGTTGCTCGCAGGACGAAAGAAATCGGTATTCGTAAAGTACTGGGAGCTACCTCATCACAAGTAGTAGGAATATTATCCAGAGACTTCGTAAAGCTTGTGATTTTGGCAGTAGTCTTTGCGATTCCTTTAGCATGGTATCTCATGCAGACCTGGCTCGCAGATTTTGCATATCGCATCAACATGCATTGGTCAGTATTTGCTATTGCAGGTGTTTGGGCTGTGATTGTGGCATTTAGTACGGTATGTCTGCAAAGTGTGAAGGCGGCGTTACAAAATCCAGTACAAAGTCTTAGATCAGAATAGAAAAGGCAAATGGTGAACGGCAAACGGCAAACGGAGTGGTAGAACATGGACTGTGTGAAGCGGTCCCTGAGGGCTTGCACTGAGCTTGTCGAAGTGTCGAAGGGCCGCCTTTCGGCAGGCTCAACGACCGACTATTAAACAATAAACGCTAAACACTAAACACTAAACATGCTCCACAACTTCCTCATACTCACTTGTCGCCGCCTTTGGCGAATGCGCGCATTCACTTTCGTCAATCTTATCGGCTTATCAGTCGCTATTGCGAGTTGCATTCTGTTGTCTGGTCATGTGATGGACGAACTTAGCTATGACCGATATCATACACGTGCCGAACGCATCTTTAGATTAAACCTCGGTAATCTGACGCATGGCGGTCGTAGCGCCATCACTTCCGGAGCGATGGCACGCGACTTTGCACAGGACTTTCCGGAAATCGTATCATACGTTCGTTTTAAGCAGTTTCCTTCTCTTATCGAACAAGGAGAAAGTCAGTTTTATGAAGACAGGCTTTTCTATGCAGACTCTACCGTCTTCGATGTCTTTGACTTCACATTATCTCAAGGTGATCAGCAGACTGCTTTGGACGAACCATTCAGTATTGTACTCACAGAGACGGCTGCAAAAAAGTATTTCGGAGATGCATCTCCATTAGGTCGCTCTCTCAAAATTGACAATAACAACGAGTTTGAGGTGACTGGCATCATGCATGACATGCCACGCAACTCTCATTTCACTGCAGATTTCCTGGCGCCTATTTCATCACTGGAAAATCATCCTGATAGTTCTGTGAGCTATTGGCAGTTGAATTCGTGGTTCTCTCATTACTACCATACATACCTGTTGCTGAATTCTGAAGCCGATGTAAAAACGCTTGGCCCGAAAATCGAAAAGATTACCGTAAAGTATTCCAATCCTGAACATTTTGAATTGTACGGTCGCGATATGGGGCTCTATTTGCAACCACTTACCGACATTCATCTCAATCCGGTCTTTGGAGAACTTCAACCACAAGGCAGGCGACAAAACCTTTACATCTTCGGAATCGTCGCATTGATCATCCTGCTCATAGCTTGTTCCAACTACGCCAATCTCACAACGGCATTGGCGCTGCATCGGAATCGCGAAATCGGTGTACGCAAAGCACTTGGAGAAAATCAACAGATGCTGACTTCGACGTTTTTTGGAGAAGCATTTCTTGTCACAAGTATCAGTATCATTCTCGCCGTTGCACTTACCGGGCTGGCATCTCCGGTATTCGCTCATATCACCGGTCAACAGTTCGAATTCAACAACAGAATGTGGCCTGTGATCCTGGCGATATGCATGCTCACAACTTTTCTGGGCGGGCTCTATCCGGCATATGTCAGCCGTTCTTTCAGTCCGATACACATCTTCAGAAAGGACGCACAAAAAATAAAAGGTATTGCCATCAATAAAGGCCTGATCATTTTTCAGTTTGTATTATCTCTCGGACTGATCGTCTCGACATTTGTGGTACATAGCCAATTGAAGTACATGCAACGTCAGCCACTTGGGATGAATATCGATCAGGTCATTGTCCTTCCGACGCGTGGCAATCCCGAAATCACACATAGGTTTGCTGCATTTGAGCAGGCGCTAAAGAATTCACCTGACATACAGTCTACTACAATATCAGAACTGGTGCCGGGAGAACAAGTGTATGGGTTTGCCTGCAAGTTTGAAGACCAGGAGTTTGCAGCCAACTATGCTTCCAATCCGGTAGGTTATGATTACTTCGAAACGTATCAGATGACATTGCTGGCAGGTCGTACATTTTTGCGTGATCTCCAGACAGATACCATCGAGAAAGCGATTATCAATGAAGCGCTCGCGCGTGAGCTTGGGTGGGATGATCCAAACGAGGCGATTCATAAGCGCTTTGATTTTGGGAACGATGGTGTCACGACCGGAGAAGTGATTGGGGTTGTGAAAGATGCACATTTCAATTCACTGCGACAGAACATTCGCCCAATGTTGTTCTTCATCAGTCCAATGTTCTATCATCGGATTTCTATCCGTGTGAATACAGACAATATGCAGGCATCATTGGATCAGATAGAAGAGACATGGCGACAGTTTTTTCCTGACCTCCCATTCGAATACTTTTTTGCTGATGCACATTTTGGAAAGCAATACATCACAGATCAAAGACTAGCTCATGCCTTCACATACTTCGTCACGATTGCGATTCTGCTGGCTGCAATCGGGTTGATCAGTTTATCTGCTCTGATGATCAGGCGGCGTGTAAAAGAAATCGCTATCCGTAAAGTGATCGGGGCGACGACATCAGGTCTTACAAGGATGCTGACCGGTGAATTTGTCAAACTCGTAGTGTTTGCAATGATCATCGCATTTCCGCTCGCATGGTATGCAATGAACACCTGGCTGAAGACGTATGCATTTCGTATTGAGATTCCCATTTGGGTTTTTATTGTGAGCGGCATAATCGCTATTATCGTCGTGGTTTTATCTGTCAGTATACAGAGCGTGAAGGCAGCGTTGAACAATCCAGTGACCTCGCTGCGCTCGGAATGATTCCTCCACTTCGGTCGGAATGACAAGAAAGCATTGAACTACACAAAATGCCTAAACATTAAACACTAAACGTTAAACATTAAACATTAAACACTCAACATGTTTTCAAATTACCTCAAATCCTCCTACCGAAACCTTCTCGCCAACAAAACCATCACAGCCTTAAACATCTTCGGCCTCGCCATTGGTGTGGCTGTCTGCATGATTATCGGCGTATGGCTTCAGCGAGAACTCAACTATGACAATTTTCATGTGGATGGTGAAAAGATCTTCCGGTTGTCAAATACTTTTCAGAGTGAGAGCGAATCATTTTCACAAGCACCTTCCGGGTCAGGTATTGGCGCTCAGCTTCCTAAGCTTCTTCCAGATGTGGAGAGCGCATGCAGGGTATTTGGTGCAACGTATAAACTTCAATATGAAGACAAACTCTTTATTGAAGAAAATGCTGCAGAGGTGGATTCCAATTTCTTTGAATTCTTTGGCTTTCAACTCAAGAAAGGCAATCCTGCGACGGCATTGATTCAGGCAAATCAGATCGTGTTGACGCAAAGTCTTGCAAAGAAATATTTCGGAGATGCCGATCCAATGAATAAAACGATCACGATGGATGGACAATATCAAATGGTCGTCTCTGGTGTAGCCGCTGATCCTCCGGTCAATTCACATATCCAGTTTGACATGTTGGTCTCTTCTTCCTTTCTGAAAGCACTCATGACACGATTATATCAGTTTGATATAGACAATGAGTGGCTTGGTGGATGGCCAAACACCTATGTCGCACTCAAAAATCCTGAACATTGGAAGGAAGCAGAACAGAAAATCAATGATCTCGTGGCGGAGAAATCCAAAAAAGAATGGGAAGAAAATCAAATGTCATATGCTTACTTTCTTCAGCCAATACGTGATATTCATCTGAAATCAGCGTTGCGTTATGATGCACTCAACAATGGCAGCCTCGCTCGCGTGCGTGTATTTGGCATCGCTGGTCTGATCGTCCTGCTGCTGGCGTGTGTCAATTATATCAATCTCACAACGGCAGGAGCAATGAAACGCGCAAAAGAAACCGGTGTCAAGAAAGTCGTTGGTGCTGCAAAACATCAACTCGTGCAACAATTTCTTCTGGAGACATGTCTTGTGTGCATCACTTCTGTAGGATTAGGATGCCTGCTCTTTGAGATAGCCTTACCCTATTTCTCTACATGGATCGGAGAAGAATTTGCCTTCCATTATAACCTTACGAATCTTGGCATCCTTGCTGGTTCCATTGGCGCATTGACGCTTCTCTCGGGCTTTTATCCGGCAGCAGTGTTATCCTCCTTTCGTCTTTCCACAGTCCTCAAAGGCAATTTTTCTCACAGCACAAGTGGGAATTGGTTACGTAAAGGTCTGGTTGTATTTCAATTCACTTCAACGATCGCCATCATCGCCGCGATCATCATCATGAACGAACAAATGGGTTTCATCAGAAATAAATCGCTAGGCTATGAAGGTCGTGCTGTCATCACCATCCCATTCTACGGTGAAGCTGTCGTCCGCAATCAGTACGAGACGCTCCGCAATGAACTCATGAAAAGTCCGTACATCCTCAATGTCACCAAACACGGGGGCAATGTCGTCGGTGGTCTCGGCAATGGTTGGACAAAGACAGAGAATCTAAAGGGTGAAGCAATCTCAACAAGTTTGTACAATCTCAATGTGGATACGACCTACTTTGATACCTATGACCTGCAGTTGGTTACGGGGCGGTTCTTTTCCTCTGCCATGCCTACCGATACTACGAAATCTGTTCTTGTCAATGAAGCAGCAGTACGCACCTTCGGCTGGGAGACACCTGAGAATGCGATAGGCAAAAAATTTGGCGAAAACAATGACATCAAACAAGTCATCGGGGTTGTACGTGACTTTCATTTCGAGAGCCTTCACAAACCTGTGGAAGCGGTACTTATCGACTATGCGATAAACGGAAGCAATCTCTCGCTCAAACTCAACGCCACGCATCTCGATGCAGCAGTCAAACATCTCCAGGGCATCTGGTCAAAGATGATCACCGATGTACCATTGGAATATTCCTTTGTCGATGAGCAGGTAGCAGAACAATATGGTAATGAACAAAAAATGGAAGGTGTGTTTTATGCATTCTCATTTGTTTCCTTATTTGTAGCATGTCTCGGATTGTTTGGCTTGTCGATGTTCGTAGTAGAACGGAAGACGAAGGAGGTAGGCATTCGCAAAGTATTAGGTGCGTCCGTATCACAAATCGTTGCAATGTTATCGAAGGACTTTATTGTTTTGGTTCTGATCTCCATGCTCATTGCCTCTCCGATCGCCTGGTACCTGATGCATCAATGGCTGAATGGATTCGCATATCGGATAGATATCTCATGGTGGATGTTTTTATTGGCAGGCATGATCGCCATTGTGATTGCTTTGGCAACTGTAAGTTTGCAGAGTATAAAAGCTGCCACTTCAAATCCAGTGAAGAGTCTGAGATTGGAATAGCAGGTTGGGTTACTGAAGATTGAGGACTGAAGACTGCGGACTGGCGGACGGCGGGCAGCCGGAGACGAAGAGAAACTTTCCCTTTCCTATCTTCCACACCAAATAAATCGCGTCCACTGAATGGTACACCGTTTCAGCCGGTCGATAACATTAAACGTTACACGTTAAACATTAAGGGTACCTCTAAAAACTGTTTTATTTGGCACTTCACCCCTACCCCTGAAGGGGAATAAATGAGCATCTAGGCTCCCCCGTCCGACCGAGTCATCCGGGCGGGCTTTAGGGCGGGGGGTAAATTGTAAAAGCCGGTTTTTAGAGGTTCCCTTAAACATTAAACGCTAAACATTAAACAGATTTCAACCAAACACGGGTAAAATGTTGAGGTTCTTCAGATATACAAATAAATGGGAATCGTTGCCGGAGTTAGAATTTGAAATAGAAATACCAGATGGGGAGAAATAGTCCCCAGTCCTTCAGTCCTCAGTCAATAAAATTAATATGACAATGAACATCTTTGAAGACATCTAACTATATTTCAAACATCTGGTGTATCTCTCTCTCCCTCGCGTTGCCAACGGTTAGCACCTCCAGGGCGTATCCAATTGTGAGATGAATTTCGGAATAAATTGAACTATCATGCATATAGAACCTTCAAAAGCATTCATCCCTGTTGACAGCATCGACTATGCCGACAATTCAGTGGTCAGTAAAACCATCCTTAAGAAGCCTGCAGGAAATATTACCCTCTTTGCATTTGACAAAGGCGAAGGTTTGTCAGAACATAGCTCACCACACGAAGCACTAGTTCAAGTATTAGATGGTACAGTTGAAATCACCATTGGAGGAACTCCGTACAATCTTCACTCAGGGCAATGTATTATTCTACCCGCTGATATACCTCACGCGCTCAAGGCGAATGAAAAGTTTAAGATGATGTTGACGATGGTGAAGAGTTGAGATTGCTCTTTTCATTTGAAAGGCAAGCAGAAGTTGCCGCAACTGAACCAAATCGTTACCTCGCTAACTACACCCGTTAGAAGCAGACCGATAAAGTGTAATTCTGTACTTTTAGCAACAGAATGATTCTAAATTAATTATCCTATATGGAGGACCTCTCAACAACATCGCTTGCAAACGAAATGGGAATGAAGCCCGCTGATCTGTTTGACAAACTGAAAACACTTTGCTGGATAGAACGAAAAGACAATAGGTGGACCTTAACTGAAATTGGCAAACAAAAAGGTGGGCAGACCAGGATAACCCCAAATCATGGGGAATTTATAGTATGGCCTGAAAATATTTCTTTTGACAGTGGGCAACAAAAAGAAAAACCAAAACTCTGGAGTGCTACCAATCTTGGTAAACATTTCAATATTTCATCACAACGGCTAAATCTCTTACTGAACGAACTAGGATGGATCGAAAAAACTGTCGCGGGTTGGGGAATCACTCAGCTTGGTAAAACAATTGGTGGTCGACAATTTGAACACGACACATCAGGTGGAACTTATGTTTTGTGGTCGGACCAAGTGCTGACTAACAGGGACTTGTTAGAAATGTTTCAGGAAACACCGATGGAGAAATCTTCAAATAAAGGAACAAATCAAATTGTTAGCAAAGCAGCCTCAGAGACCGTCGACGACTTTAGAAAAAAATATCCAGCAGAATACAGAACTAAAGATGGTCATTATGTTCGTTCAAAAGCGGAACTGACAATTGATGACTCACTATACCTGTGGGGCATTGCTCATGCCTACGAAAAGAAACTTCCGAACACAGAAGAGGATGTCTATTCTGACTTTCATATCCCATCAGGCAGTGGAAGACCTAAAGCGGTTTACATAGAATACTGGGGAATGGAAAATGATGAAAAGTATAATCAGCGTAAGAATAAGAAAATTGAAATCTACAATATGCTAGGTTTAAGTTTGATTCAATTAAATGACGCTGACATAAAAAACATTGAAGATTCACTTCAGAAATATTTATTGCAGCACGGGATAAAAGTGAATTGAATTTGACTTTTCACATACATGATTCGCTTATTACAGAAAGACTAAAAAGCCCGCACTGTCCGCCCAACCCTACCCACTGTCCATTATCGTACATCTTCCCCGCGTATTTAGTCAGCAATGCGTTGATATTCAGCCTCCTACTCTCATGGCACAGCTGTTGAACTAGACGGTCAATGGCTAACGGTGAACGGCTAAAGGCAATCTGCGATAAAGACAACCGTTCGAACCATTGGCCAGCATTGAACATCGAACATTGAACTCCATGATCTCCAATTTCCTCAAAATCGCTCTCCGCAATCTGCGCAACAACAAGACCTTCAGCCTCATCAATATCCTGGGACTGACGATCGGCACTGCGAGCTGCCTGTACATCTTTCTCTATGTGCAGGATCACAAGAGCTATGACACACATCATACTCATGTGGATAATCTCTATCGGATCATCAGCGATCTCTATCTGCCGAATGAACAGGAAGACATGCATATGTCGACTTGCTCTCCTCCGATTCCGATTGGGATGAAACAAGATTTTCCGGAAGTTGTTGAGGCAGCACGGCTTTGCAGTCCTCCGGGAGTTGAACAAAATCTCATTCGCGTTGGCGATCGCGTGCTCTATGAGAAGAAAGGGTACTACGTAGACAGCACATTCTTTCGCGTGCTCGACTATCATTTTGTGGCAGGCGATCCGCAACATGCGTTGGATGAACCATATTCAGTGGTCGTTTCACAATCACTTGCGCACAAATTGTTTCCCAATGATAATGCCATCGGAAATAGCATCGGTATCGGCGGTGGCGGGGAAGAAGAGGAATTCAAGATCACAGGCGTATTCGATGATGCATTTGGGAAAAGTCATCTTATGCCGGAGTTCTTCATGACGATGAATTCCGGTGGTATCGGTGAGTACATCCGGGGCAATACATCATGGGCGGGAAATAATTTTATCTATGGTTATGTGAGATTGAAACCGGGCACCGATCCTCGAACACTCGAAGAGAAACTCCCGGCATTCCTCACAGCGCATGGCGCAGAGCAGTTTGAACAACTTGGCATGCGCAAAATCCTGAAGCTTCAACCGGTAAAGGATATCCATACTACGCTGGGACTGACTGCTGATTTTCCTACAAATACAAGCGAACGCTTTCTGCATATTCTGTTGTTGATTGCCGGATTTATACAGCTTGTTGCGTGCATCAATTTTATGAATCTCACGACGGCGAGATCTGCACATCGTGCTCAGGAAGTCGGTGTCCGTAAAGTCGTCGGTGCTCCGCGATGGGCGATGGCAACACAGTTCCTCGGAGAAAGTCTGTTATTGACATTGTTTGCCATGGCATTTGCAATACCATTGCTTCAACTGATGATGCCTTTCATCAATACACTCACAGGTGCCGATGTGGAATTGCAAGTGAACGGTCGGTTGATGACTATGATGGCGGGACTGATTGTGTTTACTGGTGTCGTTGCCGGAAGCTATCCTGCGTTTTACCTATCGTCATTCAAGCCTCTCGCCGTGTTGCGCGGGTTCAGTACATCGAAAGGTTCACAAAGTGCAGCATGGCTACGCAAGGGAATGGTGGTGAGTCAGTTTGCCATTTCGATAGCTCTTGTGCTGAGTGCGCTGATCATCCGGTTTCAGCTCGACTATATCCGCAACAAAGATCTCGGCTTTGAAAAACATCAGAAGATCGTCTTTCCATTCAGAACAGCAGAAAGTCAGGAAGGAGTTGAGCGATTTCGTAATCAACTCATGCAACTTCCTGAAGTCTCGTCAGCATCTGCAATGGCGGTGTATCCCGGACAATCAGTATACAATGATCTCCCCGCTTATAAGGAAGGTCAGGACATGAATACTGCCACTGATCTACGCTTTACCTATGTCGACGAGAATTATCTCAAGACTTTGAAGATCGGGCTGATCGCAGGACGTGAGTTTGTTCCTGGAGACACATCGACTGTGCGTGGTGAAGGCAAAGCAATCATTAATGAAATGGCCTTGAAGCGTCTTGGAATTGCTCCGGAAGATGCGCCTGGGCAGATACTATACTCAGAATTCGAAGATCAACGAATCAAAATTCATCTCGTTGGTGTGATGCAGGATTTCTTATATCAGGATCTAAGTACAGAGATGGATCCCTTTATGGTGCTCTTCGATCAGATTGGAGACCTCTCACATGTCATCGCAGATGTACAGACAACAAATTACACAGAGTTCTTCCGGAAGGCAGAGGATCTCTGGTCTGGTATCGTTCCCGATGTGCCATTTGAGTATTCATTTCTGGATGATGATATCGCAAAGATGTATGCAGCGGAACAAGTGCTTTCAAAGATCATTTCCGCCTTTACGTTGATTGCAATTCTGATCTCTTGTCTTGGGTTATTTGGATTATCCGCATTCACTGCAGAACAGAGAACTAAAGAAATTGGAATTCGTAAAGTGCTAGGTGCTACGACATCCGGTATTGTAGGCCTGCTCTCCCGTGACTTTTTAAAACTGGTGATCATCGCCATTTTCATTGCATCTCCGATTGCCTATTTCGTCATGCAGAAGTGGCTTGCGGAATTTGCTTATCGCATTGATATCGAATGGTGGATCTTTGGATTGGCTGGACTTGTTGCAGTGGCGATTGCGTTTTTGACGGTGAGCTTTCAAAGTGTGAAGGCGGCCTTAAGTAATCCAGTTAAAAGTCTAAGGAGTGAGTAGTTAACGGGAAGGCGGAAGGGCGGAAGGGCGGAACGATGTCGGGACCAGGGCTAAAGCCCAAGAGGAATCCGTTCCTCTATCCGGCGGCTAAAGCGCGCCGGTAATTGATATTGACTTGTAGCAGTGGCGATTGCGTTTTTGACGGTGAGCTTTCAAAGTGTGAAGGCGGCCTTAAGTAATCCAGTTAAAAGTCTAAGGAGTGAGTAGTTAATGGGAAGGCGGAATGGCGGAATGGCAGAAGGGCTGAAGGGCGGAACGATGTCGGGACCAGGGCTAAAGCCCAAGAGGAATCCGTTCCTCTATCCGACGGCTAAAGCGCGCCGGTAATTGATATTGACTTGTTGCAGTGGCGATTGCGTTTTTGACGGTGAGTTTTCAAAGTGTGAAGGCGGCTCTGAGTAATCCAGTTACCTCTCCGCGTTCGGAATAAAAATGAAAATCAAAATGAAAATGAAAATCAACCCACCGAGAGTTTCAAACTTTTAATAAATTTCTATTTTCATTTTAATTGTCATTTAATTTTAATTCAGAAGGTGAGAGAAGAATAGAACGCAGATTTGCGCGGATGCCACGGAAGGGAGCGGATTTGAACATTACACAATAAACACTTAAACACTAAACATGTATACAAACTACTTCAAAATCGCACTCCGCAACCTCAAGCGCAACACTGTCTTGTCAGTCATCAACATCAGTGGGCTTGCTGTAGGACTAGCGACCTGTTGGCTAATCGCGTTGTTTGTCGCGCATGAGAAAAGCTATGATCAGTTTGTAACTGATGGTGATCACATTTGTGCAGTAGCGCTTGATCTGAAGATGGGAGACCAGGAAGGAATCACAACGAATACACCTCCTCCTCTTGGCCCTCGTCTTGTCGCCGACTTTCCTGAAATCGAAATGTCGGCACGCTCGTTCCCGTTGCGCAGTATGGTAGTACGACGGGATATACCAAACAGTGAGCCTCTGTTATTCAATGAAAGTCTTGCCTTTGCTGTCGATACGAATTTCCTGGAACTGTTTCAGTTTCCAATGATTGAAGGAAATATTTCTTCAGCGCTTGACAAACCCGGTAGTCTTGTTTTGACAGAATCGACTGCGAAAAAATATTTCGGAGATAAGTCACCGATGGGACAAACGCTCATGATCGACGGTAGGGATTTTGCAGTTAGCGCTATCGCAAAGGATCTTCCATCTACATCGACAGTACAGTTTAATCTGTTGATGGCAATCGCTGATTTCAGAGTAGTAGAACGATTTTCATGGAGTTGGGTCTGGTTGCAGGTAGATACCTGGGTGAGGCTAAAGGAGATACCAACAACCGAAAGTTTTCAAACACTTGAGTCAAAGTTTCCTCAAATGGTTCGCGCACATGCTCCTGCTGCATATGAGCGTATCGGTCAGGACTTTGAAGAGCAGCTTCGAAAAGGTGATCGTTATAATATTGTATTGCTGCCGTTGAAAAGCCTGCACCTGGAATCGGTAAATCTTGCAACGCGACATACGACAATTGGAGATGGACAACAAGTCCGCATCTTCAGTCTGGTCGGGATTTTAATTCTCATTCTTGCTTGTGTCAACTTTATGAATCTTTCCACTGCGCGTTCGATGAAACGTGCGCGTGAAGTTGGCGTGCGTAAAGTGTTAGGCTCACAACGGATAGCACTGATTAGTCAGTTTTTAATAGAAGCAATCATGTATAGTGGCGTGTCGATGCTTCTTGCTGCTGCACTTGTAAACATATTTCTGCCTTCGTTCAACAGACTTACGGGTCTTGAGCTATCAATTGTAGATGTGTTTTCACCACAAATCATTGGGATCGTACTGTTATCTCCTCTTGTGACAGGATTGCTTGGAGGTTTATATCCAGCTTTGTATCTATCGAAGTTTAACACATCAGAGATATTCAAGAATGCAGTGAGTACTGGTAAGCGAGGCCATGCGCATGTGCGTAGCGGCTTAGTGATTTTCCAATTCACGGTATCCGTCGTGCTCATGCTCAGCTCATACATCGTCTATCGTCAACTTGAGTTTGCACAACAAGAATCCCCAGGTCTGCAACGTGAGCATGTATTGGTGATTCCGTATACCACTCATGTCGGAGGTCCGGAAGCACGCAAGACGTTTTGTCAACAAGTGATGCAAATGCCCGAAGCAAAGGATGTATCATGGTCTACTTTTCTCCCCTCCATGGGAAGTTTTGGTGATTTTTATGAACCTGAACAAGGGATGCAGGATCGTGCTGTGGTAAAGAATCTGCCGCTCAGTTCATTTATGACGGATGCCCACTTCGCATCTGTATTAGGTCTTGAGATTATTGACGGTCGCGACTTTTATGGTGATTCGAAGAGTGACTCTACTTCAGTGATTCTGAATGAGGCTGCGGTGAAGGCGATTGGCTGGGATGATGCGGTTGGGAAATGGATGCGTTACCCGGGAAATGAAAACCAGCGTTTTCAGGTCGTCGGGGTGATGCGCGATTTTCACATTGCTTCTGTGCGTATGCCGATAGAACCGGTGGCCCTATTTCATGAATCTTCAAAGACATATCAGACATGGGGCTCGTATGTCACCGTGAGATTGCATGAAGGCACTGAAAAAGCCGCGGTTGCCAAAGCGTCTGCACTATGGAAAACAGCGGTGCCTGGTGTACCATTCGAGTACGATTTCCTGGACGATTCTTTTGCAAGACTGTATCAGGCGGAAGCAAAGACAGGTTCAGTGTTGGGAATCTTCACAGTGCTCGCGCTCTTCATTGGTTGTCTTGGTTTGTTTGCACTAGCAGTCTTTACAGCTGAGCAGCGTACAAAGGAGATCGGTATCCGAAAAGTGTTGGGTGCAAGTGTTGCCGGTGTCACAGCATTATTGACGAAGAACTTTCTCAAACTCGTACTCATCTCTATCGTCATTGCTTCACCTATCGCATATTATTTCGTCAACAAATGGCTCATGGAGTTTGAATACCGGATTGACATTGAATGGTGGATGTTTGTCGCGGTTGGCATTATTTCAATTGTGATTGCATTTATTTCAGTGAGTTTTCAAAGTATACGTGCAGCATTGGCTAATCCGGTAACCTCGCTGCGCTCGGAATGATTCCTCCACTGTGGTCGGAATGACAAAGTAGGCTTAGGGGTGGCGAAGAAGGCGTAGGCTGAGAAAATCGAAGTCATCTGCATTGCAATTTTGATTGTCATTTTGATTTTGATTGAACATCGAAGTCATCTGCATTGCAATTTTGATTGTCATTTTAATTTTGATTGAACATCGAAGTCATCTGCATTGCAATTTTGATTGTCATTTTGATTTTGATTGAACATCGAAGTCATCTTCATTGCAATTTTGATTGCCATTTTGATTTTGATTGATAAAATCATCATCCATAAAACACCACGAACAACTAGAAGCTAAAAGCTAGAAGCTCTTCCAAATCGTATACGACGAAGTAACAATAACTACCACGCCCACAACAAACATCAATGGCCTGGGCTTGATAAAGCGCACGAAGTATGCACCAAGTGGCGCGGCGATGATACCGCCAATAATCAATCCAAGTAACGTCTTCCATGCTTCCATACCTAGAAAAAAGAGAAATACGCCTGTACTGGCAAATGCAATAAAAAATTCAGCTGTATTTACCGTACCGATTGTCATCAATGGGGTTTTCCCGCGACGGATGATATTCGATGTTACTATAGGGCCCCATCCGCCACCACCTATCGCATCGAGAAGACCTCCGCTAAACGCAAGGGGCGAGACATTCTTGATCTCGTCTTTGAAAAGTGGCTCACGAAATGCTTTAATCAGGATGAGGATGCCAAGCAAAAGAAGGTAACAGGCAATAAATGGTTTCACAACATCTCCGTCCAATATTTTTGATAACAGAAATGCGCCAAGCATCGCTCCAATCATACCTGGTATCACGAGTCGAATGAAGAGTCTCTTGTCTACATTCTTCAAATACAAATGCGACATACCTGAAACGCCGGTAGTAAACACCTCAGCGGTATGCACACTCGCTGAAGCCAACGCAGGGGGAACACCAAGTTGAAGGAGAATGGAAGTACAGCTCACGCCATACGCCATTCCTAATGTACCATCGATCATTTGTGCAATAAATCCGGCAAGGACAAAGAGCCAGAAAGCCTCATCGAATGCAAATGCACGCCAATCGGGAGAATGAAAAAACGTCCAGAGCAGCCATCCGACTATAGCCGCCTTCATGACAAGGATGACCAAAAAAATGTATTTCGACTTGACGTTTTCCATTTGAATCAATCGTAATTAAAATACTTGTGAAATGTGATACTACTTAATACTGTCTGGACTTTAAAGTGCGGCCTGGAATTGCAGCGCCAGTATGTTGTTTGGCATATTTTCCTTGCCTTCCTCGTGTACCACAGCATATTCTAATTTAATACTGGAGGTTTTATTAAAGAACCAGCTTGCCACCAGGATATATTTGTTGATACTATTTTTCACGAGCTCTGAATTTGGATCGTAGTTATCCAAACGCACTAATACCTGGAGTTTCTCATCAATCGGTGTATATCCTAGAGTGACGTAAAATCCATGTCTTTTCAATTGGGCCAGGCTCTCACTTTCATCGATTCCAGCGAGGTATTCTGCTTCCAGGATGAAATCATCGTAATGATATGACAGATCTGCGCCATATCGTAAGCGATCAGTCGTTATACCCGGATCCGCAATCGTTATACCATGGCCTGAATAAAATCTTCCACTGAGCCACAGATTCTTTACCGGAGATACTCTCAGTGCTGCACCAAAGTCCTTCTCTTTATTGTTATCAGCGACATTAATCCCTGCACCGTTATACACACCGAGTGTATATTCAACGACAGGTCGCTTGTTATCCTCAGGTCCTGTACTGAATTTTCCGCTCAACGATAATCCAATGTCCCTGCCATTCTGATTGCCATAGAGATCATCTTCCCGTCCTGACAATGCATTATCTATTTGTGTACGACTAATAGAAAGTAGCGTCCACGGCGAATACAGGTTATCATAGCAGTATGGTGTTTTGCTCTGTCCGATGTTTACATTGAGATACTCATACGGTTTGCACACAATGGTTGCATCAAGAATTTTTGGTCCACCTGCCAATTCAAGTTGTAAACGATATCCGATTTTCGGTGACACCTCACCGCGAAAATCCAACCTTGCTCTGCGTATATCAAATCCATCAATTTTTGCTTCATCCTGAAATTCCTGAAATCTGATATGAGTCAGGGCACGCAGTTCGATTGCCTGACTAACTTTCAAAGAGTATGTTTCGATTTGCGTTGAGAGATCTTGAGCACAAAGAGACTTCAATCCGACGATGTGGATAAGGATAAAGGTTCCGACAGTAGCGTTGAGATTGTTCATAGTTTAAATGCTATTTCGTCACGAAACAGGGACAAATATAGGAGCTATTTACTTTTATTCTACCAAATAAGTAGAATTTATTTTCAAGCAGGCATGGCAAGGCTTTCCTGGGTTTTGGTTATTTCGACTTCGGATTTCCTTTTGCTTTCCTACTCCCCTCCAGCATTCCGGCAATGGAGTGAGATTCCAGTGCATCAAGAGTCTGATCACGTACTTCAATCATCGCCTTACGGATTACGCAGGTCCTTTCATTCTCGCAATCGGCACATGGACTATAAAAATTCAATGAAGCGCAAGGGACAAGAGCAATAGGGCCCTCGAAGATGCGGTAGATGTCAGCCAGTGTAATACTTGCAGGATCTTTGAGCAATGTATAGCCACCAGACGCCCCCTGAACACTCGCGACCAGCTTATGACTTTTTAGCTCGAGCAGGATGGACTCCAGAAACTTCTTTGGAATCCGTGCCTTGTCAGCAATGTCTTGCGTGCGTACAAGACTTTTTTTCTGAGCCAGATAGACGAGGGCTTTGATCGCGTACTTTGCCTTTTGCGTGAGCATGGGGCGAAAATAGGGGATTCATGGGTGGGAGGAGGATTGATGGAGGAAAGATGATTTCAGCCAAAAGCTGACCAGCCTTGGCTGGGAATGATTGATTCATTGATTCATTGATTGATTGATTGATTCCATTTTATAATCAAGGGCAGACGAGTGAGATCTGATATATTGATCGAAGGAAACCTTGATCATTTCATTGACTTTTCAGGGCTGCCTGAGGGATTGTATTTCTATAGGATTGAGGCTGGAGAAGAAAGAAAGTTTACAGGGAAAATTTTGAAGACGTAGGAAAGGGAAGTCTTTCTGCCCCGCCCATTGCATGTTCGGGCAAGCATTCTGCCTTTCCGCCATTCCGCCCTCTTCGACTACAGAAGGTAGGTCTCTGCAAAAAACAACTCACCTCTCCGACGCAATATGCAAACAATAGTTTTGCAATAGTCCCTTGATCTTATTCTTATCAATCATACTACCGGATTGATCCTGCTTACGGAGTTCTTTCAAAGCATCATCGTATGATTTGTTACCATACTGATCCTGCATTGTAAAGGCACCAGGTTGTCTTAGCAGTTCATCCCATGTATATCTCACCTGGTTCCAGAATTTGCGTTGGGATTCCCATTGTGTTTTTGCCGCACTGCATTGTGCATCATCGATTCGCCGATAGACATTACGACCTTTCTCTTCTACGAGCACCTCTCTCCCACTGTCATTCAAAACGATCATTTCATAGTCCTGCTCATGGATCCATCCCCAGTCTTCGATATAAAGTCTGTTTGTACGTCTGAGGATCTGATAGTCGTCGCGTGTGGTGTATTCACGCCGTGGTAGTGGTGCATCTGTACTATTCTCCCAGGCATGTTTACCGTCCGCGAAATTCCATGATGCTCCGCCAGCATACCGTGGAGAGTCGTTTACCTCATAGACTTTCTGGATCCATTTGCCATGGACATGATTGACTTGTGTACGCAATACTTCCCATGATTGATTCCCGGCGAAATCAAAACTATAGGCTGGTTCGTATTCCCAATCCTGTCTCCAGTGCTTGATAATCATAGAATCACTGATCACCAGCATATGCTGCAGTACAAGTTTGTCAGGGGATTCTTCTTCCAGAATGACATGCTCTATGGCACCTGTCTTATATGGCTTTGCAAGTTGATACCCTTCTTTGCGCGGGAATGTCTCTGCATATTCAAATGTGACTTCAAAGCACCCGCAGAACTGTTTGATTGCATTCCGTGCTTCTTCCGTTTGTGCAGCTACCATAATATTGAGATAAGTAAAGAGTCGTCAGAGCGACATTGCGTTTCATAGAGAATATTGATGAGTCATCTTAAGGCGACAAATCTAACTGTGTATGGATAGGCATCATATAACCAAATGGCCGGATGGCTATACCTAATTATAGTGAGAGGGAGAAAAGCGGAGGAATTCGGATTTGGGATATCGGATTTCGTGGATTCGGAGATGAGCAAAAACCTCGGACTTCGGATTTGGGATTGTGGATTTCGGATTGTGGAGATGAGCAAACCTCGGACTTCGGGTTTCGGATTGTGGAGTTCCTCATGAAACGGCGTTTCACAAGTAAGTTCGAAATCCGAGATCCGCAATCCGAAATCCCCTGCATTTCCAGAACATACTACGTCCGAATACGGACACTCTTTTCTCCTTCATCGCCGCTCAACAGTTTCTACCCTCTTGTCTGTCAATAAGTTGTAGTACTGGCATATGCGTTGCTCTTCTCGGATAAAACCAGAGAATGTTCTTTAGCTACTTAAAAACCGCTGTCCGCAGTATCCGCAGTCAGAAAGTCCTCTCGACCATCAATATCCTGGGACTGAGTATCGGCCTGGCTTGCTTTAGCTTGTTTCAGCTCTATGTGATCCATGAATTCAGCTATGACCAGTTTCATAAGAAAGCAGACAATCTCTATCGTGTCTATCGCTGGAACAATGGTATCAATGGTCAGGAGCCTTCAGGTGATACCTACTTGCCAATGCCTATGGGGCCTGCTTTCAAGGAAGAGTTTCCCGAGGTGGTACGCTCCGTGCGCATGCGCGAAGACTGGGGTGATGAATTCATCCGTATAGATGGCATAGTAAGTCTCAAAGGCATTGCCTTTGCCGATCCTCAGTTCTTTGACATGTTTGATTTTCCGATCAAGTATGGAAATCATCAGACCCCACTTAATGAAATATCGAGTGTTGTGCTCACAGAGGAGACAGCATTGGAATTATTTGGAGAAGCAAATCCTGTCGGGCGCACGATGGAGATCAAGATTGATGATGCATTCGTCTCGTTCACAGTCACGGCGATTGCAGAAGATCTTCCGGCAAATTCTTCGATCACATTCGACATACTCGGCAATTTCGAATTCATGGCGAATCATACTGTATTCGGAAAGCGATGCTTAGACAATTGGTTCCGGTCTTCTTTCAAGGTATTTGTGGAATTGAGAGATGGGAGTGGCCTTGCTTATGCAAATAATCATACGCATGAACGACTGATTGCCTTCTGGAAAAAATATTTCCCGGACTCTGAAGCGGAGATGCGAAGCACGGGTGCATGGAGCGGAGAAGGCACACCACTTTCATACGGTCTGCAACCATTGAAGTCATTGCATACGGATACGCGATTAGGTTGGAATGCCGTCGATCCCAAGAATATCTGGACTCTTCTTGCTATTGCTACCGGGGTACTGCTGATCGCTTGTATCAATTTTACCACACTTGCTATCGGCAGATCAGCAGGTCGTGCACGTGAAGTTGGTGTACGCAAAGTCATTGGTGGAAACAGAAAGCAACTTGCGTCTCAATTTTTGTTAGAAGCACTTGTCCTCGCATGCATTTCATCAGGGATTGGATTTGCACTTGCACAGATGCTATTACCGCATTTCAATGCATTGTCCGGAAGGGAACTTGCTTTTTCACTAGACACCTATCCTGAAGTCGGGTATCTCATGGTTGGAATGACCATTCTCGTTGGATTGCTGGCAGGGAGCTATCCGGCTTTTGTGTTATCAGGCTTTAATCCTGTTGAAGTTTTGAAAAGTAAAATCCGGCTTGGAGGATCTAATCTGTTTACGAAAGCATTGGTGACGTTTCAATTTGTGCTTTCCATTGGATTGATCGCCTCTACGCTGATCATTATAAAGCAACTCGACTTCATGCGTACAAGCAATCCGGGTTTTAATAAAGAACAAGTGATTGTTGTCGATGCAAGTGGTATGGAATCCGAATCTATCTATCCTTTATTCAAACAACTATTGCAGTCAACACCACAAATCATTGGTATTGCAGGAGCTGAGCTTGGACTTGGCGAGGGTACTGGTTGGAGCCAGTCGGGCTTTGAATACAAGGGCGTACATAAAGATGTGTACGAATATTTTATTGATCACGATTACATGGAGGTGATGGGAATGCAACTTATTTCTGGTCGCAACTTTGATCCGCGTATTGCTGCAGACACACAGTATTCAGTCATTGCAAATGAAGCTATGGTACGTGACTTCGGATGGACCATTGAAAGTGCAATAGGACAAAAGCTTGACGGATACTACGATGACTCAACTGCACAAATGCCGGTGGTCATCGGCGTGGTGAAAGACTTCCATTTCCGTCCGTTGTCGGAAGAAGTCAGTCCTCAGATGTTCCATCAATTTGCGGATTATGTTCCATACAAATATTTTGTACGGACAAAAGCGGGCGAGCCTACAGAAGCATTAGCTGCCATGGAAAAGACCTGGAAATCTATCGCTCCGGGATATCCATTGAGGTATAGTTTTCTGGATGAGAATCTCGATCGTTTTTATCATGCAGAGAAACGTTTGAGCAAAATCATCGGATGGGCTGGAGGGATTTCAATCTTTCTCGCATGTCTTGGTTTATTTGGTCTTGCAGCACTAGCGGCAGCGAATCGTACCAAAGAGATTGGTATTCGTAAAGTCTGCGGCGCATCGCTCATGAGCATTACGCGTTTGTTGTCGACAGGTTTTCTAAAGCTTGTTCTCATCGCTTTGATTATTGCAACTCCATTGGCCTGGATTCTGATGAAAGGCTGGCTTGCAGATTTCGCCTATCGGATTGAGATTCCCGTGTGGATCTTTGCTCTGGCAGGATTTGGCGCGACCCTGATTGCATTTGTGACCGTCTGTTTTCAGAGTGTAAAAGCGGCGATGACCAGTCCGGTTACCTCACTGCGTTCGGAATAAAAATGAAAATCAAAATGAAAATGACAAGCAACAGCCAAAAAGATAACGGCGAACGGCGAACGGCCAACAGCGAACGGCAATCAGCCAGCAGCCAGTAGCCAGCAGCTCAAAATAAAAACAGAATGTTCAAACATTTCCTCACGATCACGCTACGCAGCTTTGCGCGACACAGGACTCTGACGACGATCAACGTCATTGGCCTCTCCGTCGGTCTTGCTTGTGTGATGACTATCATGCTTTGGATGAATGATGAGGTGAGCTATGATCAGTTTCATACTTACAAAAGCAGATTGCACAGAGTACTTGAGAACCATACCTATTCGGATGGAACGATCTCTACACAGAGTGCTGCTCCCGGACTCCTCGGACAAACACTGAAGGAAGAAGTTCCTGAAATCATCTATGCCAGTACGATGGATAGCTGGACAAACACGTTGCTCAGTTATGACAACCGATCTGTAAAAGAAGAGGGTCGATACGTCGGAGAAGACTTTCTCAAGATGTTTTCTTTTCCATTGGTGGCAGGGAATCATGAGACAGCCTTGTCCGAACCTAACTCAATTATGATTTCCAAACGACTTGCAGAAAAACTCTTTCCTGGTGTCGATCCATTGAATAAAACGATCAAACTTGCAAATTGGTCAGAGCATAAAGTCACCGGAGTCATTAAGGATCTGCCATCAAATACCGTTTTCAACTTCGAGTTTCTGCTTCCGTTCAATGAGTTTCTGAAACGCAATGCCTGGGCGCAGGATTGGAACAACAATGGCCTTGAAACCTGGGTAATGATTGATGACCACGTGAGTGCTGACGATGTGAATGCGAAAATCAAAGATGTCATACGCAACCATGGCGAACAGAAAAACGTAGATCTCATTCTGCAACCATTGACTGACGTTTACCTCAAGACAGATTATGAAAATGGCACTTATCAGGGCAGTGGTCGCATTCAGTATGTGCGATTGTTTGGATTCATTGCACTGCTTGTACTCATTATGGCATGTGTGAATTTTATGAATCTCTCGACGGCACGCGCAGCAATCAGAGCTAAGGAAGTTGGTGTACGTAAAGTGATAGGTGCAACGCGTGGATTACTCACAATGCAATTCTTCGGCGAGGCTACGATGATGAGTTTCATTTCTGCCGTTGTGGCTATCGGAATCGCAAATTCAATATTACCGGCGTTTAATCTATACACTGGCAAATCCCTGACGTTTCCCTTCAGTGAAACATCGACATGGGCTATACTTGGTGGTATCGTATGCCTGACTGGGGCACTCGCGGGAAGCTATCCAGCAATCATGATCTCCGCTTTTCGGCCTGCTGGTGTTTTGAAAGGTCAGCTTGATAAAACACCCCAGGGCAGTCGCTTGCGCAAAGGGCTTGTCATTATGCAATTTGCGATCGCCGCATTTCTGATTATGACCGTGATCATTATGCACCGGCAATTGGATTATTTGCAGAATAAAAATCTGGGTTATCAAAAGGACCATCTTGTCTTCGTGAACATGAATTATGAATTGCAGGGGAAATTCGATCTTCTCAAGCAGGATCTGAAGCAGACTCCAGGAATATCATCCATATCCGCATCTCATTCGAGACTCACAGGTTTTCAAAATGCGACTGATAATTTTATCTGGGAAGGCAAGGGACCCGGAGATAACCGAATGTTTGTGTATGAAACTGTGGCACATGATTATCTCAAGACAATCGGTGCTGAATTGCTGGAAGGCCGCGACTTCTCGAAAGAACACCGTGCCGACTCCGCAAATGTTGTGATCAATGAAAGCGCAGCGAAAGAGATGGGACTCACTCCTCCCTACACACACCAACGGATTAACGCATGGGGGAAGGATGGCGAAATCATCGGAGTCGTAAAGGATTTCAATTTCACAACATTGAAAGACCCTCTGTCACCTCTCATTTTGGTTATGAATAATCCTTACGTGTGGACCATGTATGTGCGTATCGATGGAGCCATCGTTCAGGAAGCACTGAGTAACATTGAAACTGTGTGCAAGAAATACAGTCCGGTATTTCCATTCGAATACACATTCGCAGACGCGGCCTATCATGAGCTATATGCAAGTGAACAAGTGGTAGGCAGACTTTCTTCCGCCTTTGCTTTTCTCGCTATTCTGATTTCATGCCTTGGATTGTTTGGATTATCAATGTTTACTGCAGAGCGAAGGGTGAAGGAGATTGGTATCCGCAAAGTACTTGGTGCAAGCGTATCTAGTGTAATAGGCTTGCTGTCGAAAGATTTTTTATTGCCCGTATTGATTTCATTAGTTGTTGCTTTTCCGCTAGCATGGTATTATTTGGGTAAGTGGCTCGGAAATTTTGCCTACCGTATTGATTTGAACTGGTGGCTGTTTCTGATTGCGGCAATGATCGCAATGGGTATTGCATTTCTAACGATCAGCTTTCAGAGTATTAAAGCGGCCTTGGCGAATCCGATCACCTCACTGCGTTCGGAATAGAATGTGAGAGGAAAACAAACTCAAGTGCAAGTGCAAGTGCAAGCGCAAACCGAAACCTTAAACACTAAACATTAAACATTAAACACTAAACATTAAACACTAAACACTAAACATTAAACACTAAACACTAAACAATGCTTCTAAACAACCTCCGCATCGCCCTGCGCACACTACGCAAAAACAAAACCTATACCACCATCAATGTGCTCGGGCTCACAGTGGGTATCGCCGCAGCACTACTCATTTTCCGGATTGTGAAATACGAACTGAGTTTCAATAAAAGTTTTGCCAATGCAGATCGTATCATGCGCGTGGTCTCTATGGTCAAAACCACGGAAGAAGGCGAAGTACCCAGCATGTGTACTCCTGTGCCTGCGATGGATGTCATGGAAAGCACAGTAAGTCAGTTTGAAGCCATGTCGCGGATCAAAGAAGTCTGGTGTACTTTGACCATACCCAACCCCACCGGAGACGTGCCTTTGCGAAAATTCAACTTTGCCTCAGGTCAACTCGCGTATTTCGTGGAGCCTGAATTCTTTCAGATCTTTTCTCTTGAATGGCTCGCCGGAGATCCAGCAACAGCAGTCAATGAACCAGGGTCGATCGTCCTCACAAAGAGTTGGGCTGAAAAGTGTTTTGACAATTGGTCGGCAGCGACTGGACAGACTGTACTCATTGACAATATCATTCCTCTCGTTGTGAAAGGTGTGGTAGACGATCTGCCTGTGAATAGTGATTTTCCATTGACCTTTTTTATCTCGTATCCGACAGTAAGAGCTCATGCCGATTATTTTTTCTTTGATGATGAAAACTGGGGCAGTTGCAGTTCAAACAACCAGGTCTATGCATTACTCAAAGACAAGGACCAGATAGTAGCCGCGAATACTCTTCTTGCGAAAGTCGGTGAAAAGGAATATTCTGAAGGCTCCAATGTGCAGGGACGTACTCACATCCTGCAACCGCTTGCTGACCTTCACTATGATACGCGATTCCATCACTCCGGTACACATATCACCGAGAAGAGCAGACTTAAAATACTATCCGTCATTGGTATCCTGATTCTCATCATGGCATGTTTCAATTTTATCAATCTGGCAACAGCTCAGGCTTCATTGCGTGCTAGAGAAGTCGGTGTGCGCAAGACACTTGGCAGCAGACGCGGACAATTGATAGGTCAGTTTATGAGCGAGACAGCAATCCTCGTTGTATTCTCTACCATGCTAGGATGTGCATTGGCTACGATATGTACTCCATTGTTGAAACATGTATCGCACGTCCCGGATTCACTGCCACTGTTCAACAGTTCACTTGTCTGGATATTCCTTGCGGGGACTGTTGTGGTCGTCACCTTGCTCGCAGGATTATATCCATCATTGGCATTGGCAGGCTTTGAACCTGTAAAAGCGTTGAAAAGCAATTTCAATAATACGATGATCGGTGGTGCATCATTAAGGAAATCATTGGTCGTGTTACAATTCGTCATTGCACAGGGATTGATCATTGGCGCTATCATCACGATTTTGCAATTGGACTATATCCGATCACAGGATCTCGGATTCAGTAAAGACCTTGTCTATACATTCAACTTCAACTCAGATAGCATCACGATCGCGAGGCAGCAGGCGCTAAAACTCCGTATGCAGCAAATTCCTGGAGTTGAATCCGTGAGTTTTGGAAGTGATCAGCCATTGTCGGGCAATACGTGGTCCTCAAACTTCAAATTTGCCGACAGACCGGAAGATGAACCATATGGTCTCAATCTAAAATTCTGCGATGCCGACTATGCAAATACGTATGGTATTAAACTTCTCGCCGGCAAATGGTATTCACCTTCAGATACAATGCGTGAATGCGTTGTGAATATGACTCTACTGCGAAAACTTGGCATCACAGATCCACAGGAAATTGTAGGACAACAAATTAAGGTGTTTGAAAATCTCAAAATCTCTATCACTGGCGTGACTGATGATTTTCACACACACTCATTGCGAAATGAACATGAGCCCCTCATGCTCACAACACGCAAAGAATTTTACTGGGAAGCAGGATTGAAGATTCGTCCGGATAATATCAATAGTACATTGGCGTCAATCAAGAGTGCTTATGATGAAGTCCTGCCCGAACAAGTATTCTCTGGCACGTTCCTGGATGAACGCATTGCCCAATTCTATGAAGATGACAAGAGGCTCTCTGCTACATGTAAGGCTTTCGGATTACTGGCGGTACTGATATCATGTCTTGGACTGTTCGGTCTTGCCACACATGCTGCCGCCCAGCGCGTGAAAGAAATCGGTATTCGCAAAGTCCTTGGCGCTAGTGTGACCGGCATTCTTGGTTTGCTCTCCAAAGACTTTCTGAAGCTAGTTTTGATCGCATTAATCCTTGCTTCTCCTCTTGCCTGGTATCTCATGAATAAATGGCTCACAAATTTTGCGTATCGCGTTGATATTCCATGGACCGTGTTTGTTGGAACAGGAGTACTTGCGATTCTGGTGGCGTTTCTGACCGTGAGTTTCCAGAGTTTGAAAGCGGCGTTGGCGAATCCGGTGGAGAGTTTGAGGAGTGAGTAATTTCTCCGCTACGGTCGGAATGGAAATAAAGTTCGATGTGCCTTGTTCGATGTTTATGAATAAGCAAAATCGAACTTGCAACATTCACACATTGAACAGGTTTGTATCGTGGACGAATTCGAGCCTCTCTTAATCCTGTCGGATGCTCAACAGATTGATCACGCAGCTTTCCATGTTCCCGACGGTGAGCACAAATTCCTGTTTTACCCTTTTGCCATTGGAGTATTGTGCAGGTTCCCAATTCGGCATATTGCGAACAGTCTCCAGCAACAATGCGTCGATGTCTTTATCCCTGGATGTTTCGAAAACATGCGCATCAATGATTCTACCGTCTTCATCAATCGTAAATTTTACAGCAGCTAAAGCTGATTTCTCAAACCGCGCATCAGAAATTTTATCAATAGCTGTCGCTTTTATATACTGCTTCAATTGTTGCTGTCCACCGATATACTTCGCTTCCTGATCCGGATCTACAGTGAAAGAAAATTTGAACTCCTTGATATCGTTATGCTTCAAGGTATTGTCAGGGATGTACCGTACTTCCACAGAAATTTCTGTATCTGTGTCGGCTCTGTTTATCATATCCTTCTGTTCGCCGGTCAGGATATCATTCTTACCTCTGGCCTTTCTTAAATCTCCATGATGACTTGTGATCACTTCAACGGAAATATATTCTTTGACCCACGCTGTCTTATAGTGCCTGTTTAGATCGCTCAGGGTATTGGCCATTATTAATTCTTCCCGGCTAATTGAAATATAAGGATAGACTCTGTGCACTTCAAATCGCAGGTCATCTATGAAAAGGTCATTAGCGGAGGCATGAAGTGGAAATACAAGGGCAACGAAAAGCACGGCAATGAGTCTATTCTTAATGATTGTCATGATTATAAATTATGTTTTATAGCGCCATCACTAGTTTTGTCTAACGAATGAATCTCATGTAAAACTATACCAAATGGGACCAAGACCTACCATTCTTTAGGCGATTAACAGGTTGGTAACATGTCCATGGCTGGGCTGAACCGTCATCTATTATAAGAGTCTCTATCCACTGGTGAAATCCATTAGCCGTTCGTAATACCCTCAAAACAACTAGTGTTGACGCGGGATTAAACGTTCGAACGCCCGCCTGACTGCGCTTTCGCGAAGCTTCAGCGGAGCGAAGCCGGACGGGCAGGGTTTAAACCGTTCGCGGAAGACCGCCCCTGCCAACAAAAATTGATCTGCTATGGTAGTATCACTTGGTCTTTCTCTCGTGGTGGAATCAAATTAGCCGTTCGCAGTGCCCTCAAAACAACCAGTGTTGACGTGGGATTAAACGTTCGAACGCCCGCCTGACTGCGCTTTCGCGAAGCTTCAGCGGAGCGAAGCCGGACGGGCAGGGTTTAAGCCGTTTGTGGACTCCGAGATTTACCACCCATGGTTCGTTGCTATTGCCAGCCAATATTTAGGCCCTTAGCTAATGGTGATCACGGATAAAGTCACATTTTGCTTAAACCATTAAGCATTCTCAAGCAATTCTGCTTAGCTGGATAAGCAAAATGCACGGAAACGACAAATGCACAAGTTCGTTGCCCCACCAACCCAGTTCCGGATAAAAAATGCGTCCCAGAGGATATGTGCGTTCGGGTATCGTTGTCAGATTTTCAGATACCCAGCCCTTTGTCGACGCTTTCCGATGCTCTGTCCGAAATCAGGCCCTGCACTTACGTATACCATCGTAAACGCTCTATTTTTAAAAGTTGGCAGCAACATTGAACTTAAACATTTATGCTTAAAAACTATCTCACGATCGCACTACGGAATATGCGCCGGCATCCGGGTTATTCTACGCTGAATATTCTTGGACTGACACTTGGCATCCTTGCGACGCTTTTTATTCTGCTGTTTATCATCAAGGAGAGCAGCTTCGATACGTATCATGAAAAGGCAGACCGGATCTATCGTGTCTCTGCTGCAATCCAGGAACCCGATGATGCGTTCCGCTGGGCACAAACACAAACGCCTCTCGCGCTGCAACTCAAACGTGATTACCCGGATGTCGAGCAGTTTGTGCGCTTTATTCCAAATGGCAGAACACGGCTCACACTTGGTGAAGAAGCACATTTCGTAGAAAAAGTATTTGTCGTCGACTCGACCGTGAATGATGTCTTCACCTTTGATTTTATCCTCGGCGATAAGAATACTGCACTTAAAGCACCAAACTCGATTGTCCTTAATGAATCAACTGCCACTCGCATTTTCGGCAAGGAAGATCCGCTTGATAAAGTATTCAGAACACTCAGTGGCCGTGACTACAAAGTCACCGGTGTCTATAAAGACATGCCGCAAAACTCTCACCTGATCGCACATGCGATGATCTCTGCGAATACGATTCCTCAACTGATGAATCCCGTTCCGCAGCAATGGGGCACTTTCGGAATCTACAACTATGTCTTGCTGAAGGAAGGAATTAAACCTGAACAATTCGCTGAGAAGTTTCCCGAAGTCATCTCAAAGTATGTCGCCACGATCTTCGATGAGTTTGACGTCAAAGTAAACTATGAGTTGATCCCGCTGAAGACCATCCACCTGAACGGCACCTTTGAAAATGAACCCGAACCTTCGGGTGAAAAATCCTTTCTATACATCTTCGGTGCGGTCGCTCTATTTATTCTTCTCATCGCCTGCATCAACTATATGAATCTCTCAACTGCCCGCGCGACAATGCGTTCGATGGAAGTCGGTGTAAAAAAAGTCTTAGGCTCCGGTCGCCGTGAACTCATCTGGCAGTTTCTATCCGAATCCGTGTTGTTTACATTAATCTCCCTTGTCCTTAGCTTTGGCCTGGCGCATCTGTTACTTAATGTCTTCAACAGTACATTCGATGTGGCACTGGATCGGAGTTTGCTCTGGTCACCACAGATTATGTTTGGCGCACTTGGTATTGTCCTTGGCGTAGGCATTCTGGGTGGAAGTTATCCAGCCTTTTATCTCTCAGCGTTCAATCCGATTCAGGTACTTAAAGGAACGTTAGCGAAAGGATCAGGAAATCCATTGCTACGAAGGAGTCTTGTCGTTGTACAATTTATCATAACCATTTTCACCATCGTGAGTATGGGCGTGATCTACAACCAAATGCACTATCTGCGCACAAAAGATCTGGGCTTTGATAAGAGTCATATGATGACGTTCACGATTCAGGGAGCTGATGCTGCTGGAAAGTATGAAGTCATGAGACAGAAACTTTTACAAAATCCAAAGGTGGTGTCAGTCGGAACAGCTTCGACGACACCAGGCGATGGATTTGGAAAGGCATTGATGAATGTCGAGACTGAAGACGGTCGTATGGAACAGTATGGGATCGACAACTATGCTGTCGACTATGATTTCATTGAGACGCTGGGCGTACCGATTGTGGCCGGGCGCAACTTCAGTCGTGAATTTCCCACAGATACCTCCAATGCCGTCATCATAAATGAAACGATGGTGAAAAGATTTGGATGGGCTGATCCGATCGGAAAGAAATTTCAGTTTCCATCTGACGGCGGTGCGCCTGATACACTTCCCTTTCTGCTTGTGATTGCGGTCATCAAAGATTTTCATCAGGAGTCGTTGTATGAACCAATTCCACCATTGATGCTGTTGCCAAGCAGTGTCAACGGCCAGGTGCATGTCCGTATCCAGCCAGACAATGCGGCAGATCTGACAACGACAATCGGTTATGTGGAACAACAATGGAAGGAAGCCTTTCCAAATACGCCCTTCGAATTTCAATTTGTCGATGAAGCATTCTATGAACTTTATGCTGCGGATGCAGTGCGTGCCCGGATCTTCACCTTGTTCAGTATCCTGATGCTGCTGATTGCATGTCTTGGATTACTTGGGCTAGCATCATTCACGTCAGAACAACGCGGCAAGGAAATCAGCGTACGCCGCATCCTTGGAGCAAACACCGGTGATATTGTTGTTTTGCTCACCAGTAATTATGCATTACTCGTCACGATCGCGACTATTCCGGCTTTCGTAGCAGCATGGATTTTCATGAACAGATGGCTCGAGACCTTTGCGTATCATGGTGAAATGAATTACTGGCTTTATCTCGTGGCGTTTATCGCGGTATTATGTATTGCGCTTGTGACGACCGGCTACCACGCGCTGAAAGCAGTGGGTGCGGATCCGGTAGAGAGACTAAGAAATGAGTAACCTTCGACAAGCTCAGGTCCCGAAATGAGGAAATGCTTGTCATCCTGAGCGATCCGCCTTAGGCGGAGAGTCGAAGGATGATGGAACGATCAAACTTTCCATTTCGAGGGAGCGAGGAGCGCAGCGACAAGCGAGTCGAGAAATCCTTTTAATCAGAAGTAGGATCTCTGCGCCACCGCTGAAGCTAAGGCGGCACGCGGTCGACTCACCATTCGTGTTCCTCGTTACACTCGAATCACTCATGGCTCACTCGAGATATAGGGAGGGTCGATCGCTTGCATCCTTCGACTCGCTACACTCGCTCAGGATGACAAGGGATCGACTCCTCACTGCCTTCGTCGCTCAGCATGACAAGGGATCGACTCCTCTCCGCCTTAGGCGGATCATCGCTCAGGATGACAAAGAAAACATTGAACAGTTAAACATTGAACTTGGCACATTCGAACATTGAACATTAAACATGCTTTCCAACTACTTCAAAATCGCCCTGCGCAATCTTAGCCGAAACAAAGGCTTCAGCTTTATTAATCTCTTTGGGCTGACGATTGGCATTACATGTTGCCTGCTGATTGGTTTGTACATCGCGAATGAGCTAAGCTTTGATAAGTATCATGCTAACGCTGACCGTATCTGGCGTGTGAGTAGGAAATTTACAAACAAAGACGGGTCGATGCAATTGCATCTGGGACATCTCGCACCTCCCTTTGCACCATTGCTCAAGAATGATTTCCCCGATATTGAAGAAGCGACGCGTCTCTTTTCGTATACCGCGACCTTCAGACATGGTGATCAGCTTTATATCGAGGATCAATTCTATGCCACGGAGCCGAATTTTTTAAAAATCTTCGATGTCCCGCTGATAGCAGGTGATCCAGGCACGGCGTTGAACGATCCACTGACGATGATTCTGAGTGAATCAACAGCGAAGAAATATTTCGGCGAAGACTATATGAATCAAAGCCCCGTAGGCCAGACCATGAAATTTGACAGCCGTGCCGACTTCAAGATCACGGGCATCTATAAAGACTTTCCATACAACTCACATATGCATCCGGATATTCTGGCCTCCTTCGCAACGATGCGGGACACGAACTTCTATGGTGAAGAACAGTTGCGCACAAATTTTGGAAACAACTCTTTTTCTACATACTTGCTCCTGCCAAAGAATTATCCGGCAGACAAACTGGAAGACCAGTTTCCGGCATTTATCGACAAGCATATGGATGGGTATTATGGAGATGCAACAAAATCCAGTACACGTACAAGTCTGCATCTGATGCCACTGACGGATATTCATCTGCGCGGACATCTTGATACTGAATTTGAAGCCAATGGGGATATTAAACGCGTATGGATCTTCAGCATCATCGCTGTGTTCGTACTTCTCATTGCTTGTATTAATTACATGAATTTGTCGACTGCTCGTTCTGCGACGCGTGCACGTGAGATCGGAGTCAGAAAAGTCGTCGGTGCTG
>JANNQA010000079.1:0-8069 GCA_031400515.1 Bacteroidota bacterium | reverse complement strand
ACTTCACCGACTACCGATTACCGATTACCGATATAAGGACTGAGGGACTGTAGACTGAGAACTTACCTACTTCACCGACTACCGATTACCGATTACCGATTTAAGGACTGAGGGACTGTAGACTGAGAACTTACCTACTTCACCGACTACCGATTACCGATTACCCGATTTGAGGACTGAGGGACTGAAGACTGAGAACTTACCTACTTCACCGACTACCGATTACCGATTACCGATATAAGGACTGAGGGACTGAAGACTGAGAACTTACCTACTTCACCGACTACCGATTACCGATTACCGATTTAAGGACTGGCGGACTGCCGACTGCGGACTTTCTTCTATCTTGACTCGGTTCATCAGCCAAAACTATGAGGATTGCTATTCTGTCGCGAAACCCGGCGTTGTATTCCACACAGAGCTTATACATGTCGGCACGTCGTCGTGGTCATCAGGTGCGTGTCATCGATCATATGCTTTGTGATCTGTTCATTGGGGAGAGAGGTCTGGAAGTATATTATTTCGGAGAAAAAATCGATGGCGTTGATGCGATTATCCCAAGGATTGGTGCAAGTGCAACATCGTATGGCGCTGCAATCGTCCGGCAATTTGAAATGCAGGGTGTATTTACGGTAGTGAATTCAGAGACGTTGCTAAGGTGTAGAGACAAGCGCACGTGTATGCAATACCTCTGTGCACAGGGTATCCTTGTTCCGGATTCGGTAGTGACGAATAATCCACAAGAGCTGAAAGCCTCAATACGCAGAGTTGGTCCCGCACCTGTTGTGATTAAACTCCTGAATAGTACTCAGGGTCTCGGAGTTGTGTTGGGTGAAACAGAAAACAGCGCTGAGTCCATCATGGAAGCGTTTCTACAGACACGTGAAAAAGTGTTCTTGCAGAAATTTATTCGCGAAGTCAATGGTTCGGATATCCGCGTTTTTGTCATCGACGGGAAGATTGCTGCGACGATGGAACGTGTAGCACCTCCTGGAGAATTCCGGTCAAATCTTCATCGTGGCGCTGCCGCAAGACAGATTTATCTGACTGAAGAAGAATGTGCGGTTGCATTGAAAGCAGCCCAGGTGATGGATGTTAAAGTTGCCGGCGTCGATCTATTACGTTCTCAGCAAGGGCCAATGATTCTTGAAGTAAATGCATCACCAGGCCTTGAAGGAATAGAAGGCACTTCCGGTAAAGATGTCGCTGGAAAGATCATTCAGTTTATCGAACGCAATGTCGGCTGACAAAATCATATTCCCCGATCAACTGCAAAACCTGGTAATCAATAATCAGACAATCGAACCAGGCCAGGAATCAATTATAAAGCTTGATGTAGGACGACTTCATTCAGGGACGCGCATCCTGATCAGTCTTTTCGTCTATCGATCTTCTCATCCTGGTCCTACTGCATTGATCATCGGTGGTGTGCACGGTGATGAGATCAATGGTATTGAAATTGTCCGGCGTGCGATTGATTCAGGGTTGTTCAAAAATCTTTCTGCCGGCTCTGTGATAGCAATTCCCGTCGTAAACGTGTATGGCTTTATTAATTTTTCACGCGATGTGCCAGATGGTAAAGATGTAAATCGAAACTTTCCGGGTAGTCAGGGTGGATCATTGGCTTCCCGTGTGGCACATCTCATCGCGCGAACCGTACTTCCTGTTTCGCAATTCGTCGTGGATTTTCATACTGGCGGTGCATCAAAGTACAACTATCCTCAGGTGCGATATACAAAGTCAAGTGCTGAGAGTCTGATGCTCGCGTCATATTTTGCTCCACGATTTATTTTAGAGAAGCCTGTGATCCGGGGCTCGTTGAGAAAAGTCGCCCGTGAATCCAGTTTGCCAATGATTGTCTACGAAGGTGGCGAAGCATTACGTCTGGATGGATTTGCTATTGACAAAGGACTACAGGGCCTCAGACGTCTTCTTACTTCAATTAGTATGTCGACAATTCAAGCGAACCTTCCTACAGCGGAGATAGCAGTACATGTCGAAAAAAGTATTTGGTTACGTGCGTCGAGAGCCGGGATTTTTACCTGGACAAAACAAGCAGGCGCGAGTGTCGCAAAGGGTGAGCCTCTTGGAGTGATTACAGATCCCTATGGAACGAAAACTCTTGATGTTCTGGCAAATAAAACTGGCTATATCCTTGCTCACAATAACGCACCGGTCGTAAGCCAAGGCGATGCACTCTTCAATATTGCATATCAGTTTTCCACGCGCACAGGACATTTGGGATAGTGAGATGGTGAGAACGTGAGAAAGCTTGCCCGAACTCGCAGAGGGCGGGTGAGATGGTGAGACCGGTCAGACCTCGCTTGCACTTGTGTTTGCACTTGTGTTTGAGTTTTTCTTCTCTCACCGTCTCTTATATTCGGACCCTGAACTGCGTTGTACTGCGCCGGCCGGTCGAAGTGTCGACCGCGTGCCGCCATAGCTTCCTCCGGCGCCAAAGGCTTTGGCCGACGGCGTCAGCGGTGGCGAAGGCTCATTTTTGTTTTCTTGAGTTTGCGTTTGTGTCCCGATGACGCTCCTCCTGCGTCGAACCTATCGGGATGTCACTGCGTTCCATTTGAGTTTGTCAGCCAGAGGCTGATCACCCTTTGGGTGAAGTTTTCTTCTCTCACTCTCTTACCTTCTCACCGTCTGATATTCTCTTCTATCTTTGGCGCGTTGCGTTATTCACACATTATGTTGCGATACCCGATCTCTCTGAGTATCCTTGTTGCCATTGTTCTCGTGGCTTGTAAACCTGATACAGGTCATGGGAACGGATCGGCCACTTCGCAGGATACCTTGACACATGAAGTATCAAAAGGATTCGATGAACTGTCTTCGGATTACTATGATACACAAAGCAGGGTGATCTGGCAGAAACCGGATATTGTCATTGACCTTCTTGGCAATCTCAGAGGTAAGACTGTTGCTGATATCGGAGCTGGTACCGGATTCTTTGCATTTCGACTTGCAAGCAATGGTGCTAAAGTGATTGCCATTGACATTGATCCGCGTGCAATCGAATGGATTGAAGCTGAACAAAGACGCTATCCTGTAGATGTGCAGGCTTTACTTGAAACACGCCTCGCTGCTACAAACAATCCAAATCTTAAACCTGATGAAGTTGATGTGGTGCTGATGGTCAATACGTATATCTATCTCGAGGATAGGATTGCTTACTTCCGCAATCTTAGACAAGGGCTCAAAAAAGATGCGCGGTTGATTATTATTGATTTTAAGGAAATAGAAACTCCAATAGGACCAAAAGTAGAAGACCGTATTTCTCTTAGCCAGGTACAATCAGAACTTACTGAGGCTGGATACTCCATCGCAGCCACTGATGATCAGTCACTGGAGTATCAGTATATCATTACTGCTAACCCATAGACTCAGTTTTATTTCTTCACACTCATCGTGCGACTTCAATTTGTATTTGACCTGATGTCTATTGATGGATGCTGGCAAAGTCATTCATTGCAATCAACGAATCACGTTCAGGACCTGTAGAGACAAATGCGATCGGACGCACGAGCAATGTCTGCAGCCTTTCTATATAGGATTGCACTGCTTCAGGGAGATCGGCAGTATCGCGCACCATCGAGATCTCACTATTCCATCCCGGCATGGATTCGAAGACAGGCTTCAGTTCAGGATTGTCAAAATCAAATGGCAACTCTCCGGTGATCCTGCCATTTAATTCATAAGCTACTCCAACATTGACCTCATCGAAAGTGCTTAAGACGTCAATCTTTGTAAAGCAAATATCTGTGACGCCATTGATCATCATTGCATAACGCAACTGTGGGATATCTATCCATCCACAACGACGGGGTCGTCCTGTGGTTGATCCGAATTCATGACCCGCCTCACGCAACTTATCTCCAACTTCGTCCAATAATTCTGTAGGAAATGGTCCATGTCCTACACGCGTACAGTATGCTTTGGATACGCCGAGGACGCGCCCAATTCTACCCGGAGGTACTCCAAGTCCGCTACATACACCCGACGTCAGAGTATTCGAGGATGTCACATAAGGATAGGTGCCAAAATCGATGTCAAGCATAGTCCCCTGCGCACCCTCTGCCAGAATACGGTGATTGCGATCAAGCGCATCATTGAGATAGTACTCACCAGCTACTAATTGAAAATCCTTCACGAATTCAATACCGTCAAACCATTCTGCTTCATTCTTCGCCAGATCAAAGTCGATCTCTGGATATAAGCGAAGCAAGCCGAGGTGCTTCTCTTTGAGAATTTCATAACGTGCGCGAAAGTCCGGTCGCTTGATATCTCCAATGCGCAGGCCATTGCGTCCTGTCTTGTCCATATACGTTGGACCTATACCACGCAACGTAGAACCAATTTTTGTCTGACCCTTGGAGGTCTCGGCGGCAATATCCAGCAATCGATGAGTTGGAAGAATGAGATGTGCTTTCTCTGCGATGAGAAGCCTTGATCTCACATCAACGCCGAAGTCTATGATCGTCGTGATTTCCTTGCGTAATGTGATGGGATCGATGACTACACCATTCCCAATCAGGTTGATCATATTGGGATGGAAAATACCCGATGGCACTGTGTGCAACACCATCTTTTTACCATTGATATAAAGCGTGTGCCCCGCGTTTGGTCCACCCTGGAATCTGCACACCATATCATAGCCAGGAGCGAGGTAATCGACAATTTTGCCTTTCCCTTCATCACCCCACTGGAGCCCTAAAACAACGTCAACTTGCATGTGGGCAAATATAGTTAGGGAAGCGGGGAAAGCGGGGAAAATGGAGGAAGAAGAGGAAATCGAGGAAAGAAGGAAATCGGTAAAGCCGGAAAAGCCGGGAAGCAGGTAATCGGTAATCGGTCAGTAGGGTAAGTAATCAGGTGACATTAAACGAGGATCATTAAATCACTCATCATTTATAATCTATCATCCATCCTTAGACACATAAAAAAATATATAATGTGTCTGTATATTCACAACATACTACTACTTTGACGACATACCCCTACGATTCAGTGGCTTCGTCATCTCGATGCTCCTTTTTTTGACTTAGGACTTGTAATAAAATTCTCCGTGGCTCTCTGCGTCCATCTCCGTGGCCCTCTGCGGTTTAGATAATGTGCAGGCTCCAGGTAGACACTGATTGATACTATTGTATCCTGATCACTTCGGAGATGCCATCCAGTGATTTCAGCGACTTGATCACGAGGTTCAATTGGTCTTTGTTCATGACTACCAGGCTGATACGCCCCTCAAAATATCCTTCATCTCCTTCAATACTGAGCGAACGGATATTGATACCGAGGTTGGATGAAATTTTGTTAGTGACACGTTCGATCACTCCTACGCCATCATCTATGCCGCTGATCTTGAGGTCAACGACAAAATTCGTTTGCACATTCGAATCCCACTCTGCCTTCAAAACCCGATATCCATAGTTGGCCATCAGATGTGTGGCGTTTGGGCAATTCGTGCGATGGATTTTGGTCCCGGTAGTAGCTGTGACGTAAGCAAAGATGTCATCACCATGAACAGGATTGCAACAATTTGCAAGACTATAATTGAAATCATCGCCAACGGCACCATCGATTCTGATACGTGGTTCTCCGTTTGTCTTACGTGCTTTTTTCCGACGTTCTTGCAGAGGTGGCTCTTCGACTAAAGACTTACTCTGTTCTTTGAGAACGAGTCGTCGTCCCTGTACATCGAAGTTGCGTAAGTCTGAGAGTTGGATTTGTTCCGATGTGATCGCTGCAAAAAGGTCTGGACGCGAATGCATACCATAAAACTGAACGAGTGTATCCAAATTCTCCTCGAAATCTACCTTCAGGTGATCGAGTTTGCGCATCAGGGATTCTTTACCGATCTCACCGGCACGCTTTTTCTCTTCCTTCAGTGCTGTACGAATCTTCGCACGTGCTTTACCCGTGATCACAAGTTTTAACCAGTCTTCAGTGGGTTTTTGATTCTTGGCGGTATTGATTGAGATCTGATCACCGTTCTGGACTTTGTACCCCATTGGCACCAATCGGTTGTTCACTTTGATAGACTTACAGTGATAACCGATATCTGTATGGATCATGAATGCAAAGTCGAGCGCCGTGGCACCTTTAGGCAGATGTTTTAAATCACCCTTTGGTGTATATACGAAGACTTCTTCCTGGAACAGGTTTGTCTTGAAGTCACTGATAAATTCCAGAGCATCATTGTGCTGGTCATCGAGCATATCTCTCAGATTATCGAGCCATGCGTCGTAGACATTATTCTGTGATTTGATGTTTTTGTATTTCCAATGTGCAGCAAAACCTTTCTCTGCAATCTGATCCATACGTTCTGTACGAATCTGTACTTCGACAAAACGACCTTTTGGACCGATGACAGTTGTATGAAGTGATTCATACCCATTGGCTTTCGGAGTAGATATCCAATCCTTAAGTCTTTCCGGGATAGGTTTATAGATCTCGGTGATAATAGAATAGATCTGCCAGCATACTTGTTTCTCCTGAACAAGTGGAACATCAGCAACAACACGCACGGCAAACAGATCATAGATCTCTTCGAAGGGCACTTGTTTCTTTTTGACCTTATTCCAGATACTGCTGATTGCTTTTGGTCTACCGATGACGTGAAATTTGATCCCGATTTCATTCAAGTGTGCCCGTAGTGGCCGAATGAATTCGTTGATGTACTTGGTCCGCTCTCTTCGGGTATCCTGAAGTTTTGTCTCGATTTCCCGATAAGCGTCCGGTTCAGTAATTGCCAGACAGTGGTTCTGAAACTCCGTCCTGATATGATATAAGCCTAGCCTGTGCGCCAGTGGTGTATAGATATACTCTGTTTCTGCAGCAATCTTCAATTGTTTATGCCTTGGCATTGGCCCAATGGTGCGAAGATTATGCAGTCTGTCCGCCATTTTGATCAGTACTACACGTACGTCGTCTACCAGTGTCGAGATGACCTTGCGAAAATTTTCTGCCTGAGGACTTTCGACATTGTACAGACCATCCAGCTTTGTCAACCCGTCAACGATGGTTGTGACTTTGTTTCCGAATTGCTCGCGGATTTCTTCCAGTGTTACATCGGTGTCTTCTACGACATCGTGAAGCAACGCACAAATGATGGCTGTTGGACCAAGACCAATCTCGGTGACACAGATTCGTGCCACTTCAATTGGATGCAGGACATATGGTTCTCCTGATTTGCGTCTTTGATGGCTGTGAGCCTTTACGGCAAGTTTGTAGGCTTTGAGAATACTCAGCCTGTCGTCGTCTTTGAACTGCTCAGATTTGACAGACTTCAGCATCCTCTGGTACGCGCGGCGTATCAGTTTCTTCTCCTCTTCGGTGACTGCGGTCAAGGTCTTTGGCATGCTGAACGTCCGATAGATTTATTCTAATCATGATGTGCTAGATGGTAAAACTAACAAAAACTATTCCCAAGAGTTTATCTGCTTATTTCATCCGCTTTCCCCTGGATATTTCCAGAGTAAGCCTAATCTTCTACATTTGCAGCCCTTGTAGCGCGTAAAATGCCCGAATGGTGAAATTGGTAGACACGCCAGACTTAGGATCTGGTGCCGCAAGGTTTGGGGGTTCGAGTCCCTCTTCGGGCACTTTTTAAAACAGGCTGAGGCTGAGGCGAAGGCTGAGGAAAGCACTAGCTAACCTGGCAGGTTTAGCCGAGATAAGCGCGATGGGCAACCCGCAAGGTTTCGGCACGGGAGGAACTGGCCACTTCTCATTGCCAACAGCCAGCAGCATTCCACCTCAAAAATCAATATACCGCTCAGGATTCGCCGGTCTGCCGTCCACCCAGAGTTCGAAATGGAGGTGAGCCCCGGTTGTAGATTCCCCGGTATTCCCGATGATTGCAACGGCCTCACCAGCCGTTACTCTTGCACCTAACCTCTTGAGATTGCGGGAGTTGTGCTTATAAAAGCTGACGATATTCCCAGCGTGCTGGATGCCGATGGTGTTTCCTGTCTCAAGTGTCCAATCAGCCGCGATCACTGTTCCATCCAGGATGGCCACTACTGGTGTGTTTTCGGGGGCAAGGATATCTGTTCCAT
>JANNQA010000077.1:0-127610 GCA_031400515.1 Bacteroidota bacterium | reverse complement strand
CATCATATACATCCCCTCACTATACTTACTCACATCAATCGTCTTTGTTGTATTCCATGTCTCTACAATCCTTCCATCTAAAGTTCTTAATTGAACTTCGAATTCTGTGACATCAAACACATCAAGATGTAGCAGTCCTCGCGTTGGATTGGGATACACTCGTACATCGAGTTTATGAATTTGCGAAGTACCTACAGTCTCGTCTCTTACCTCAATCGAATCAATCTGCGTCGTACATCCATTGGCGTCAGTCACGACAACAGCATAAAGCCCCGCATCCATTCCCGATACATCTTCTGATGTGCTGGCAAAGCCATCAGGGCCAGACCATACATAGATATAAGGTGGGGTGCCTCCTATGACAGTGATTGAAATGGCTGATGTCGTACTGTCTGTGATATTGACGACTTGATCAACTGATACAACGAGTAATTCAGGTTGTTGAATTTCAAACTCATACGTAGATGAGCAACTCAATCCGTCATCAATAATGGTAACTGAGTATATACTTGCACAAAGATTCTCAATTGCAGGTGCTGTAGATCCAGTACTCCAAACATAGGTGATGGCTCCAGTCCCATTTACAAGGAGGCCAATTCTCCCATCACAACCTCCAAAACATGAAACATTCAGGAGTGTCACATCAAGCAAGTTGATGCAAGTGAAGGGATTTACAATGACAGTCTGGGTGTTAATACAAAAATTGGCATCCGTCACGGTTACGGTATAAGACCCGGGAATAAGACCTGTGATCATTGCATTTGTACTTCCATTGCTCCATTCGAATTCATAAGGTTCAACACCCCCGGTCGGAGCAGCAGAAGCAGTGCCATCGCTTACGCCTTGTGCTGTTTCAGCAGTGGAGGTTGCATTGGGAAGGAGTTCATCAGGTTGTAAGATTTCATAGATCTCGCTGACGATACAGCCGTTGGCATCGGTGACCGTGACTGAATATGATCCTGCACAGAGATCCACGATAAAGGACTCTGTACTTCCGGTACTCCAGTTGTATGTAAAAGGCGCTACACCTTGTACTACTTCCAGGATCGCCATACTCACATCACATGCTCCAAAGCAATTGATATTCGACAGTGTCGCTTCTAGAAATAAGTCCGGACATTCAAATGCCGCTACTGTCACACTTTGGATATCTGAACAACCCTCAGTGTCCGTCACGGTCACAGTATATACTCCCGGAGCTAAATCCGAAATCATTTGGTCTGTACTCCCATTGCTCCATGTAAAGGAATATGTCGGCGTGCCTCCAAATGGAGATGCTGAGGCAGTACCATCATTGGCATTGAAGGCAGTTTCGTCTGTGGAACCAGCATTTGCAGAGACCGGACTCGTGTTTGAGATATTCACGTCGCCAGTCACTGTGATTCCATTTGCATCAGTCACAGTCACTGCATAGATACCGGCCACCAGGTTGGAGATCGTCTGACTTGTTTCTCCGTTACTCCAGAGGTATGTATAAGAAGGCACGCCACCCTCTGGACTGACAGAAGCACTGCCATTCGGTAGTCCACAGGTGCCATCCGTGCCGGTGATCACAGCTTCGAGAGGCGAGCAGGCCTGTGCCGGCAAGCCACTGTCTTCCCATGTTGTGCCATTACCCAAATTGCCATCATTGCCATTGGCAGTCAGGTCATTTGCAATCAGACCAGCGTTTTCATCAAATCGCCAATAACCAACCAAGCCTGGTTCATTGCCTGTTAAACACAAGTCCTTGTTCGTATTGATTGCTTCTTCTGATCGTGTAATATTCCAGATGCGTGCTTCATCAATCTGTCCACGAAACGGTAAAAAAGCCTGGCCATCCCAGTTATTTCCAATACCAAGCGTGTTTGAGCTCGGTTGAATCGTTTGCAAGCCAACATCTTCACTGATATCAAGCACACCATCTATATATAGCCTGATTTCATCTGTTGAAAACGTACCGGCAACATGATGCCATTGTCCGTCCGCGATGAAGGCATTGCTATACGCACTGTGGCTGCCTCCATCAGGTGAGAAGAATTCCATAAATAAATGTCCCCCATTGACAATCAGGTTATAACCTTTTTCTTCTACAAAATTGAACTTGTCAATGATCCTGTTAAAGTCATTGAACTGATCTTCGTCTACTTTCACCCAGGCTTCGAGAGTGAGGTTTGTAGTGATGTCAAAATCACTGCTTCCTCCCATTGTGACAATATCGTTGATGCCATCAAAACTCACGCAACTTGTGTTTTGAGCATGAACAACATTGAGTACGATCAACATCGAAAGAATAAGTGGAATAATGGTTCTCATAAACTTACCCGTTAAAAGTGATTGAATAAATACGTCCCAAAGCCGAGACAAGCATTTCGCAAAATATGAAAAACTTGCTCTCGAGGTACTCAAGTTGGTTCTGAACAAAGATCACTCAGCCCGGACAGAACACTACCTCGTGATTATCAATCGACAGGAGTATTGCTTTTCTCCCGAAATACACTCCATCACATATATCCCCGGACTATACCTACTCACATCTATCGCCTTTGTTGTATTCCATGTCTCTACAATCCTTCCATCCAAAGTTCTTAATTGAACTTCGAATTCAGTAGCATCCAACACTTCAATATGTACTTGGCCATTCGTCGGATTTGGATATACACGCACATCGAGTTTTAAAATATCTGAAACACCAACGGTCTCATCCCTGATCTCTATTGAATCCAAGATTGCTGTGCACCCATTTGCATCGGTCACGGTCACGGTGTAGAGTCCGGCATCCATTCCTGAAATATCATCTGCTGTACTGACAAACCCGTCGGGGCCGCTCCATAGGTAAGTATAGGGTTGTGTGCCTCCTGTGACACTGATCGCAATGGAAGATGTTGTACTGTCAGTAATGTGTGTAACATCATCTATAGTCATAATCACTGGGTCTGGTTCGCCAAGGAAAAATCCCGCGATACCAGAACAATTCTGTCCCTCATCATGGATCGTGACACTGTAAGTACCTGAGCACAGATCAGTGATCGAGGTGGTAGTGTCTCCTGTACTCCACTCGTAAGTAAATGGACCGATACCATCAAGCACAACAAAACTGATCGCTCCATCGCAAGATCCAAAACAGGAAACAGGCGTAATGGCACTTTCTATCAACGACACACATGCAAATGCATTTACTGTTACAGCCTGTACACCCACACAACCATTTGCATCTGTCACGAGGACGGCATACTCCCCGGGAATAAGGCCTGTAATCAAAGAATCTGTACTGCCGTTACTCCATGCATAAGTGTAGGGAGGCGTTCCACCGGAAGGTGTCACCCAGGCAGAGCCATCATTGGCACCTTGTGCACTTTCATCGGAACTCGCCGCATTCGCAAGTAGCTCTGGTGGGGCGACAACTTCAAATCCTGCCGTGAACGAACATCCGGTTCCGTCTTCGATCGTGACGGAATAATTTCCTGCGCAGAGATTTCCAATCAATGCATCCGTGCTACCGTTGCTCCAACTATAAGATACCGGTGGGGTAGCGTTGACTGGAGTAATTGTGATACTTCCATCACAACTTTCAAAACACGACGCATTGTCGACAACACTTGATAATGACAAAACACAACCTGCAGAGTTGACCATCACTGTTTGTGTATCGGTACAGAAGTTTGCATCCGACACGATTACGGTATATGACCCCGGAGAAAGACCGGTGATCAAAGCAGTCGCGCCTCCATTACTCCATTCGAATGTATATGGCTCAATGCCTCCTGTAGGAGCAGCAGATGCAGTGCCATCGCTTGCACCCTGCGATGTTTCGTTAGTAGATGATGCATTCGCAAAGAGTTCATCAGGCTGGAAGACTTGAAAGATGTCGCTTACGACACATCCGTTCGCATCTGTGACAGTGACCGTATACTCTCCGGCACAGATATCAGCGATAAATGACTCTGTGCTTCCTGTATTCCATTCATATGTAAAGGGAGGAGTGCCTTGTATGACTTCCAGGATTTCGATACTGACATCACAAGCACCAAAACAGTTGATATTTGACAATGCTGCTTCGAGTAGTAAGTCAGGGCATCCAAATGCATTCACAGTCACGCTTTGAACATCTGTACATCCTTCGCTGTCTGTTACGGTTACGGTATAAACTCCCGGAGCCAAACCTGAAATCATTTGAGTTGTGCTGCCATTACTCCAGTCAAAAGAATATGATGGGGTTCCGCCAAATGGAGCTGCATTTGCTGTGCCATCATTTGCATTACTCGCTGTTTCATCAGTAGCCCCTGCATTCGCTACGACAGGATCAACGTTGAGAATATTCACGACACCTGAGGCGGTGGCGCCACTTGCATCAGTCACAGTCACTGTATATGAGCCTGCTTGCAGGTCCGATATTGTTTGTGTGGTAGCTCCATTACTCCAATCATATGTATAGGGCTCAACACCACCGCTTGGATTGGCAGATGCACTTCCGTTTGACAATCCGCAAGTCCCATCTACTCCAATGACCTCCACATCTAAAGGAAGATTGACTGAGAGAATGTAAACCATACCATCCTCCGGTGTCCCATCGATATAACTTTCCATATCTGTCAATATGGGATTTGAAGTGGGGCCAGTAAGAAAGTTTGCATTAAAAAGACCTCCAAGATTGAAATCAATTGAAGCAATTGCGACAATAGCCCCTGTTTCTCCTAAATAAAAAAGATCCGCGTCAGTGATTGATGAAGGGCCATAGTGAAACTCGACCCGATTGCTTCCTTCGAAAAGCCATACTTGAAAATTGACAAACATTTCTGTTGTTCCAAGGTCATCAAATTCATCAAAAGACCCTGCATTCTTCCATTCGATTTTAAAAATCCGGTTCCCAGGGCTACCTTCAACTTTATAACTGATCGGTGATTGCGAGTTCATGGTACCCACCCCTCTGTCGATCAGATCTACCGAAAATGGACTCATTGCTACACTGAAATCCGGACTGATTTCTGTCCCCAGGTCTGATCCAGACCCAACAAACGTGAGGGAGCTAATCTCTTCGCCGTTGAGTTCAAATGCGAATGGCAATGGTATTGTGTAATCGGGATCGTCCCACACTTCTCCATTATTCACTGAAGTGCTTCCGGTAAGGTCGGCATACGGCTCCATTGATGTCGTGAGGACATAATTGAACTGTGCAGTTCCGATAGCATAGGCAATACAAAAAGCGAAAGCAAGGAATGAGACTTTAATCATAACAGAGTTTTTTTGACAATAAAAATATATTCAAGTTCTGGTGTGATGCGATTACTCCGAGAGTATAACATCTCCCTGAGTCCTTACAATTATTTGGGGGAGCGATTCCCGCCGGGGTTGATTTCATTTCAAATCATACAGATCTTTGAGAACCCGAACATGATGTTCTATGTGTCCTACCATAATAAATGGAAGCGCTCTTGCAGTGAGCGGATATCCGCTTACGATTCCCTGTCGTTCAGATTCTTTCGGTGAGATAGAATGTACAAGAGTGAGTGTGGCATCACGTGCCGACTCAAACTCTCTCCGCTGATCTTTCAGATTCCGGTCAGAAACATCCACTGCTGCTGCATAGTCATCTTGTTCAAAGCCCGGGATTGGTTGCTTTTCGCCACGACTCATTGCAAGAAGACGGAAAGCAAAGATGCGCTCGGCATCAACGATATGCTGAATCACTTGCTTGACCGTCCATTTTCCCGGTTCATAAGCATAATCCGCCTTCTCTTCCGGAATCGAGGAGATGAAGTCAGCAAATGTGTCACGCTGACGGTCAAGTGCCTCGACAATGTCCATATCCCTGGTCAACTGTACATATCCATTATGAAATGGAGCGTAATCACCTGGTTGTACTTGAAATTGCGTCACGATAGAAGGAATTAGTTTTGCGGCGACAATTTAACTCATCTCTTTGCTCAATTTCAACCAGAACTGATTTTTAATACATTTTTAATCACCCCGATTGAGTAGTGCATCACATTAATAGCCCTTGTATCAATTTCTTCGCGTCCTTTGCGCCTTTGCGTGAGATGGCTCTGCGTGAACAGATGTACTACCCTCGATTCCGCATGTTTGCAATTCTCGACAAATTGTTCCGTAGAAAAGAGAAGACACCAGATCCTATGAAATTTCTGATCACAGGCATTGGCAATATGGGCGCTGACTATGATGGTACCAGGCACAACATCGGATTCGACGTTGTAGACCTGCTGGCGCAAAACGCCGGAGGTATTTGGAAACATGAGAATCTGGGAGACATCTGTGAGATAAAACACAAGGGCAGGACGTTGGTCTTGTTGAAGCCTTCGACCTATGTCAATCTCAGTGGCAAGGCTGTCCGACATTGGTTGCAAAAGAAGAATGTACAAACGCAGAATCTCCTTGTCGTAGTAGATGATATGAATCTCCCGTTTGGGAAGTTGAGACTAAGAGGAAAAGGGACAGATGGTGGACACAATGGCTTGAAAGATATCAATGCGACCATGGGCAGTGACTATGCACGCTTACGTATCGGAATAGGAAATTCTCCTAAAGGCCGGCATACCGATTTCGTGCTTGGAAAATGGGATAAAACGGAAGCTGCTCAAATCCCTGCTGTTCTTGAAAAAGCGGCAAAGATTGTGACTGACTTTGCTTCTATTGGTCTTGATCGCGCAATGCAATCACTGGGACCTGATGTGGGGGCGTAAGGCGTAGGGCAGCAGATGGAAGCGCAGCGGACATCCCGATGAGCCAGGCGAAATCGGGAGAGCATAAAGCATGCACCTACGCAATGCTTCGGGGCACGAAGAAGGGCATAGAGTCAAATCCGGAAAAACTTTGGATTTCGATATTCGGACTTTATATTTTGACTTCAGTTAGCGATCGCTAGCCCAATGGCAGAAAAATCAAAATGCCCGCCTGAATGCCCGCCTGAATGACATAGTCGGGCAGGAGTTAGCTCGGGCAGGTAAAATATTAAAATCCGAAATTCAATGTGCAATCTGAAAAAAACTCGGACTTCGATAGTCGGACTATAATATTTTAAAATTATCCCCCTCGCATCCTTTCGTGGGAAAAAAATAGGGACGACCGTATGCAATCTGAGAAAGGGGTGAGAAAAATCTTGTTGGAGTACGACCGTCCCAAAGGCTCAAGGTACAAGAAAAGTCAGTGAAAACACAGGAATTTTATGCAGGAAGGTAACATCACAGGTCTCTGCCTGCCGGAGAATCTACCATATCATAATGGGATTTATGTATAACCAACTCTATTCCTGTTGTTACGAATGCAGCGACGGTTCAATCCGTTCAAACGGCCTCAAATTTTTATAGGTCACTCATGGTGTATTTTCCAGCCATTTACCGCTCAGAAAGCATATAAATTCGTGTGCCAACAGTAGGTCATTCGTTGGACGCATACTATTTTCCAGGACCATTTTTATAGACTCATTCTTCAGGAGAAAACCGAAAAGTGTTTTGCAAACTTTGAAAAAACGCACCAGATCATCTTTGTCAGCGGTATTTTTTGCGCGCAGCGTCAGCAATGCGCTGTTGAATACGGCACGTCCCGGATAAAGTGTATACCGATCGGGATATATTCCTGCGAGATAGAGCGAAATGATTCCACTGTCCTGATAGTGATTGTTCTCTATACTCTTTTGATTTACACGCTTATACATACGGAGCAATTCTTCGCCGTAATAAATGAATGTGTCAATCCTGTTTTCAATGCTGCTTGTTTCATTGAACAATTCTTTAAATGCCTGTCGGGCATATTGTTCTTCGGACTTGATCAGCACGAGCATCATTTCCTTTGGTCGATAGTTATCCCGTTTCCACCATCGACGTGTCACGTCACTCTGCAATGATCTGTCATACATTCCTGAAAAGTCTTCAGTATGAAATGTCCAGACAGACCGAAAGTTTTCCAGGATATCGTACTTATAGAGATGCATTGATCCATCTCTGGATTTCAATACTTCCGCAAACAAAACAATATTTTTTTGAAGGATCTCAAGATTCATCTGTCTCCGCTGATTGTGAGGACAAGATACCGCTGTGCGATATACCTGTTGCAAATGACAATAATCTCAGTCATTCTGAAAGTTTGCCATGAGCATGTCGAAAGGAATGAAGTGAGGAGTCGAATCCGCTTGTCATCCTGAGCGACGAACGAAGTGAGGAGTCGAAGGATGCAAGTGGTTGCGGGAGTATTAATCTCGAGCGAACCATGAGTGATCCGAGGGTAACGAGAGGTGCGAATGGTGAGTCGAGAGATCCTTTTATTACTAACAGGATTTCTCGACTCGTTCCCTTCGACACTTCGACTGGCTCAGTGCGTCGCAGCTCATGGCAAATTCGCTGCGCTCCTCACTCGCTCGAAATAGAACAGGTTAGTATTCCGTCCCGCGAGTTCTGATACACGTGATGTCTCTACTCTGATATTCCTAATACTTCATTCTTGGTTTTCGTGGTGACGTAGATAATTTCATCGATGAGAGATTGATCCACCTGCAATTCTAACAGCGTGTCTATCAGATGACCAGAAACTGCATCAAAGTGCTCCGCTGTCAGGTTCATATGTGCGTGTGCTTCCCGCATCGATCTTCCGCCGTATTGAATAGGTGCACCAAATGCGCATGCCAGAAAGACCTTGAATTTTCCAGACTGCCTGTTCATATCGATATGACGGAAGAAATTATTGATCCGACTGTCCTGCATGACTTTTTCATAAAAAATATCTACGGCGGCATTGACAGCATTGACCCCCCCCATGCGTTGAAAAAGTGTTTCAGTTTGTATAGCGTCCATTTTTTAGAATAGCGTTGTAAGCGTGAAAATAGTCCTTAAACAGAATTTCAACGTCGCGCCCATTGCATCTCAACCCTTAGTAAAGTCTGTGACTTCACTTCAGTCAACCACTTTGTGGTTATAAAAAAAGCTGTTAGGTAACTGTAAAAAAGTCCGAATGCCTGTCCGTCCGGCAGGCGGGTAAAAATATCAAAATCCGAAATCCGAAGTGACGGCCCTGAAAACCTCGGACTTCGATATTCGATATTCGACATTTGACTTTGATTAAATACATCTCCTTGAAACCTTTATGACATCGAAGCAGGAACAGACGCTGGCATCCCCAGAATATCATTCTTTGTCATGAGCGCAATACTCACCACTTCATCAATGAGGTGCTGACTCACATGGAATTCTGTAAGCGTCGCTACCAAATGGCCCGCTACGGCATTAAAATGTTCTTCAGTCAGATGCATATGCTGATGTGCGGCCCGCATCGATTTACCATAATACTGAATTGGTGCACCGAATGCAACGGCGAGGAATGATTTGAGCTTACCTGCCTGCTTCTCCATACTTATGTGTTGGAAAAAATGCCTGATCCGATCGTCCTGCATCACCTTGCCATAAAAAATATCTACCGCTGCATTGACAGCGCTGATCCCGCCAATGCGATCAAAAAGTGATTGAGTTTGTGTCGCTGACATGATTGACAAAGAATGTTTTGTTAAATGAATAATTGATATCAAAAGGAATAAGGACTATCTATTGAGGATCATTTCTAATTGTGCATTCATTGTTTCCAATTGCGTCTGTTGTTCCTGCACACCCTTGATCGCAAGTACAGCGAGTTGATCATACATCACGCCATAGAGATCTCCTGTCTTACTGACCGCTTCCGGAAACAGGGGTTCGAGTTCCTGGGCAATGATTCCGATATCGCGTTTATCTGATTTGTGATTCTTAAACTGGTACGTATAGACCGGGAGTTGAGAAATCTTATCCATGACAGGGCTGATTTCGCGGATGTCTTCTTTCATTCGCTGATCGGAAAGTGCCACCCATGCCCCACCTCCATTCCATGAAATCATTGAAATGCCCCAGAAATTTTTCCAGAAGTTCAGATCATTTCCTACCGGCGCCATATTCCAGGTGACATTAGATTGCTGCAGTCCAAGTCCGTGCCATGAAGTCTTGATATGCAACACGCCTGTCGGATTTGTTGTTCCGACACCGACCTTGCCGCCACTCGGATTGACGTAGGTTTCTTCCTGAGAATTGTGATTGAAGTAAAGGGCTCCGGACTTGCTGTCGATTTCGTTTCCATCAAGCAACAGCGTACCGTTGCCAGAGGTGATCATTACCGGTGCAACGTCGCCGTTGTTATCAGTGACATCCATCAACCGCAGAATCGCATCATCAGAACTACTTGTAGTACTAAAGATCAATTGGTCATCACCGGAGAACCATGAATCATTACTGGCACCAACATACCAATCATTTGGTGCGGAAACGTAGTTCAGAAAATACAATTGAAATTCATTGTGATCAATATTCAGACGTGCCTGTCCTGCAGAACCGCCCACACCAATATTACCTCCACCTGTAGCCATAAAGACGTGCCCCGGACCAAATTCCGTATCGCCACTCAGTGCCTGGATATACAGTGGGGCCGGGCTGCCATTATTTCGCGCCAGAATTGTACTTGTGCTGTACACCGTATTCAACCCACTTTTGGGGCCGACCAGAAGATATCCATCTCCAGTATTTGTTGCTGACTCTGTGCCGACGATATGGAGGGGACTGATGGGTGATGTGCTCCCTATACCCACAAACCCAGAACTATTGATGCGAAGCACTTCATTCTTGCTTGACTCAAAGGCATCTGAGCTACCAACAACTTTAAATGTCCCCAAGTCATTTGTGATTTTCCAATCATTTGCAGACACATTGGTGGTTCCATTGATCAGTTCCAGGCCGACCTCAGAGAATTGCCAACTGGTGGATTGCAAACGCAGGTATTGTGTTCCAGTCCCTTCTATTTCCAGTGTACGATCAGGAGAAGTGGTATTGACACCGACCTGTAGCTGTCCGAATCCGCACGTGGTGATGAAGAGACATCCGAGTGTAACGATAAGGTTGTTATTGTTCATGATCTGTATTGTTATTATTAATGTTATGAAAAATGAGATCCTGTGAAAGTTGTCATTTCGTGTCTATCAAATTGAGAAATTCGAAGATTTCTTGCTGCAATGCGTCGATCTCCAACTGCTGTTCCTGCAATGCTTTTACTGCGATCACGGAGAGTTGTGCATATGCAACTTTGTATTGATCCTCTGACACATGGACTACTTCCGGAAAGAGCGTCTCGATTTCCTGTGCGATGACGCCTATTTGCCTTGTATGTTGTAAATCATGTTTGAAGGAATACGAGTAAAGGCCGAGACTGTTGACTTTGTCCATGATCCCTGCGAGCGGAATGATATCCTCCTTAGCATTCCTGTCGGAGAGGGAGATCCACTGACCATTTGCACCGTTTATCTGGCCTATCATGTCTTCATTGTGCAGAAAGGCGAGTCGATCTATTACCGGATACGGATGAATAGCCCAGTTCACATCGTCACGTTGCAGGATGAGGGCATACTCATCTGCAGGGGTAGTGATATGAAACTCTGAATCGGGGCTTGTGGTTCCGATACCGACATATCCACCGCTGGGATTGATATATGTCTCTTCATTCGAATTATGATTAATATAAATGGCATCGCTGAGTCCGTCAAATTCATTCCCGTCGATCAGGAGTGTTTGACTTGCACTGGACCTGATACTCACTGGCGATACAGCGCCATCATTATCCGAAACATTATGCAGACGGAAGACTGCATCATCGGATGCTGAACTCGGGCTGAAAAGAAATCGGTTTGGTCCTACTGTCCAGTCCTGATTACTCGCACCGACATACCATTCATTATCAGTATTGCTAAGCTGCATTTGAAAGTCGGAGCTTTCGATAGCCACTTTAGCCAGCGACAGGGTGGTGCCAATACTTAACCCGTCATCTCCGAAGTAGATGTTTCCTCCTGTGTTCCCGATAAAAGTAGAGCCACCAGATGGTTGCAGGCTGAGCGTATACGGGGAGCCATTATTACGAGCATTGATTTCATTTTGGTCTGCCACAAGATTGACGCCTGTTTTTGACCCTATCAGTAAAAACCCGTCTCCCGTTGCTGTTGCGTCCTCACCGGCACCAATCTGCAGACGGGAATTTGCATTTGTTGCGTGAAGTCCAATTGCCCCTTGCGCAGTAATGTCTAGGATTTGAGATCCGCCTGAACTAAAGTTATCGTCATTGGTGACGATCCTGAAAGCACCACCATCATTTTCGATTTTCCAATCTCTTGCAGAAACATTATTGAGGCCATTTACCAATTCAATGCCCGCAGCGCCGGTAGTTGAGTTGGTAGTCAGAACACGGATAAACTGATCTCCCGAGCCTTCTACCTCCAGTGTGCGTTCAGGAGTATTAGTATTGATGCCGACATTCTGTGCATCTGCGATATTCGCGATACAGAGAGAGAGCAAAAGCATACTGCGTGAAACAAATAAAATTCTCATAATACAATGTGTTAGGTCAATGAAATAAATAGTTAGCGTGACTTTATCGGTGACAAATCAGTGGTCTGTGTATTGGCAGAAGGAACTGCATGCTCAGCCTTAAGGCGTTGCAGTTTGCCACGAAGGGTAACAATCAATTGTTGCTGTTCCTGGATTGCTTTGAGTGCAATCACTGCGAGGTGTGCATAGGTGACACCATACTGTCCATCTTCCTGTTGTTTGACAACTTCAGGGAAGTATACATTCAGCTCCTGCGCCAATAGGCCAATGTGACGGGTATGAAGTGAATCGTGTTTAAAAGCATAATTGTAGATCTTAAGTTTCTTGACACTCTCCAGCGTATTTTGCAAGGGTAAAATGTTTTCTTTGAGTCTTGCATCAGACGCGGTGAGCCATTGCCCATTGACATCGTTGATACTGGCAAGCCAGAGATCGCCCCAGGAGAATGTGAGATCGCCATTACCGCTACTTGTATTTACGTGCCAAACAACATTATCAGTCTGAAGAGAAAGATTAGGGGTTCCGCTTATACCGTTCACATGTACTGTTGCTTGAGGAGAAGATGTGGCAATTCCAACCCTGCCGCCAGATGGATTGAGTAAGGTATTCTGATCAGAGTTGTGGTTGATGTAAAGGGGTTCATCCCGCGTATCTATTTCGTTTCCATCAAGAAGCAGTGCCTGTGTTGCACTTGAGCGAATCATGACCGGTGCATTGTTGCCGTCATTTTCTGTCACGCTCATGAGCCGCAAGACAGCATCATTCGAATTGGATGTGGGACTAAACAAGAGCTGATTGTCTCCTGCCAGCCACTCATTGTCACTTGCGCCGATATACCAATCATTCACATCATCCTCGTCATTGCGCAAATACATCTGAAAGTTGTCACTTTCGATATTGACTTTGGCACTAAGATCGTTATTGCCCATGAGCACTTTCCCAATACCCATTGCCATGAACGTCCGGCCACCAGTAGAGCCAAAATGCGTATCACCTCCGTATGCCTGAATAAGTAGCTCACTTGATGCATTGTTATCTCTGGCCTGCACCGTGTGATTGTCAAAGGACATACGCATAAACGATTGCGTTCCAAGTGTGAGATAGCCATGTCCTCCTGAGCTGAGTTGATTCCCACCAGCGATATGCAGTGTTGATGTAGGTACCGTTGTACCGATTCCCATGTAGCCGTCACCATTAAAGCGCACGACTTCATCACTGGTTGCAAAGTTGTCTTCGCTTTGGACGATTCTCAGATTGCCATTGTCGTTCATGAATTTCCAATCACGTGCGGCGACATTGGTACCACGGATAAGTTCTAAACCTGATCCACCCGCAGCAGTGTTGGTATGTACGCGGATGTATTGTGCTCCTTCGCCTACTACATCCAGAGTCCTGAGCGGCGTTTGTGTATTGATGCCGACCTTCTGCTGGGCCAGGAGGGTAAAGCCATTGATGATGATGATGCCGAAAACGAAAATCTGTTTCATGTATCTGATTTTGATACAAAAGAACTGCGGGCATTCTCCTGGCACAAGTGGAGTTTGACACTCCGGCAGTCTGGCTTCATACCAGGTACGATCCCTTTGAGATTGGATAATGTCACCTGGCTTATTTGCTCAAAATGCCCGGATCACTCAGTATTGGCGTGGTTTTGGATGCATTGGCGTGGGGGCTGACTAGAAAAAGGGTAAAACGAATATCAAATGAATAATACCGGAAGCCAAGCCAAACGGCAGGTAGGTGAACCGGCATTTGTCAGGCTGGCATAAAATGACTTAGTTTAATACTTGTTTTACGGACAGAACGGTATGGATTGCAGGATCTCTCCTCTTTGCTGGTTTCTCAGTCTCTTTGTCACGTGCAATACTGTCGTGAGTTTTGGTCAATCGACACCGATGATCTTCGAAAAATTCAGCGTCGAACAAGGATTACCCAACAATCTATTCCGCTCCATGCTACAGGACAAAAATGGAGTCCTTTGGATGGCTGGGGGAGATGGCATCGCCCGCTATGATGGCTGTAACACGACTTCATTCCGTCACAACAATGCAGATTCTACTACGATCTCTGGCAATAGCGTACTGGCATTCTATGAAGACTCAAAAGGCCGGCTTTGGTATAGTTCGTTCAGTGGACTTGATGTCTCCGATTTCAGCAAGACCCGATTTTACAACATCCCATTCTCTGATCCTTCATCAATTGCCAGACCACTCATCAGAACTATTACTGAAGATTCATTGGGACACATCTGGGTAGCTACTGATTCTTTGGTATTGAAGCTTGAAGAACAAGACAGAACTTTTGTCCACAGAACTGTGCATGAGTTTTTAAAAGAGATCACCATCTGTGATGAACTCCAAAGACCCACAGCACTTTTTACGGATACTGAAGGCAGGATATGGATTGGCACTGAAACAGGTCTTTGCATCTATGACGATAGGCAAAAGAAAATGCTCTGCCCCTCGGACATCAGTGGACTTCCGCAAAGACCGATTCAGGATATAGGATATGATCGCTTAGGTCGGATTTGGATTTCATGTGCTAATGAGGGCACCCGATTATTTTATTCTGATCCCGGGAAGTTGAACTTTCTTCCCTTCGATAAGCTGCCGTTTGAAGATGCATCACAGTCACTTCAGTTTGCGTTTGATCTGGATAATAGACTTTGGGCGAGCGTATTTTCAGACCAAGTATACGGATATGACTTTCGCGATTCAACAGTGTTTCTGAGAAGTAATGTGAATAGCAATGTTCCACATGAGCGATTTTTACGAAATCCAGTTGTCGATCATTCAGGAAATGTCTGGCTCCATGGTCAGGGGTACCAGATCTATCGCTATCCAAAAGGGTTTCGCAATTATCTGCATCCCTTCGCCTTTCATCAATCAAACACAGATATCTATGGCACGGGTGATACCTTATGGTTTGCCTATCGGGAAGAAGGATTGGTGCGCGTGCTCGCGAAAACAGGCGAAACAATACTGTTGAGTACGAAAACAGGTCCTCATCCGCGACTCTCCGGAAACCATATTATTGAAATGTTTCGTGCGAGAAGCGGACACTTCATTCTGGTTGGATTTGGACATATCAATATTATGTCCAGCGATGGTGGGATTATTCATCGTCACCGTATTTCGGGTACAAATCGTGCAGGTTTTGAAGATTCGAAGGGGCGCATCTGGATCGGTGGTTTCTCGGGTCTGCATTTGCTCGATGAAGAAAAGGGAATCCTGGCTTCTTATCAACTCAACCTTAAAGTAAACGACTCTCGTCAATTCATTCAAGCTATCGTTGAAGATTCGAAGGGGCAGATTTGGTTTAGCAGCGGCCTTCATGGGCTTGCGGTACTCAATCCAGAGACGGGCACTATCAGGCAGTTTTTTCCAGTGCCAGGTGATATCCATTCGTTGCCTTCCGGTGCCATTGCCGATATGGCTATCAAAGATGATATCCTCTGGCTGGCAACGGATGTCGCCTTGGTGCGCGTAGACCCGTCTACAATGCAGATCACTTCGTACAATAGAGCACATGGGTTTACAAATGACTTCATCTCCGCTGTACTCTGTGGTCATGATGGACAGATCTGGGTTTCGACAAACTCCGGTATCTCAGCATTTGATCCCAAGACAGAGTTGGCAACAAACTATAGTGTTGCCGATGGCTTATTGAATCGCAGTTACTATCTGGCGTCGAGTTACCAATCACCTGATGGCATGATCTACTTTGGTGGCGAAAACGGAGTGGATATTTTTAATCCAGCGCATTTGCGTAAGAATCCAACAGCTCCGCGCATGCATCTCGCCGGGATCACTGTGGATAATAAAGCAACATTTTCATCGGACGATATTGCTTGTTCTGGTGCGCTGAATCTCACATACAAGGATGATCACATCGACATAGAATTTTTTGGTCTCCACTATGCGGAGCAGGAGAAGGTTCGGAATTTCTATAAGCTGGATGGCATGCATGAGGAATGGATTGATATCGGCAGTCAACGCAACGTTGTCTTCTCTGATCTCGCACCGGGAGACTATGTATTCAGGGCAAAAGCGTCAAGTGCAGATGGTGTGGGAACCGAGGAAGAATTAGTTATTCCCATCCGTATTGTGCCTCCATTTTATGCGACGCTGTGGTTTCGCATTCTCGGTTGCATTGCTGCTGCAGCGATTTTATTCGGATATATTAAATTTCGCGAGCGTACAATTCAACAAAAAGAACGCCAGGACGCTGAAGTCGCAAGGAAAATCACTGAATTGGAAAAGCGAGCATTACAAGCACAAATGAATCCGCATTTTATCTACAACTGTATGAACTCGATTCAACAGTTTATGATCTTGCATGATTTCGAAGGTGCAATGAAATACCTCACGCGATTTTCAAGACTATTGCGTAGCGTCCTCAATATGTCTGCGCAGTCAAGGATTGTACTCTCTGATGAAATAAAACTCATTGAAGACTATCTTGAATTAGAGAATATGCGCTTCCCAAACAAATTTGTCTATCGGATTGAAGTTTCTCCCGAGGTAAATATTCATACCGTAGAGATTCCACCATTCTTTATCCAGCCGCAGGTCGAAAACGCAGTGCGGCACGGCTTGATCAACAAATCTTCTCAGGGTCGTCTGCTTATAAAGATTGATAAAGCGGATCAGCTTATCAAGGTCCTGGTAGAAGACAATGGGATTGGGAGGGTAATAGCGCAAGCGAATAAAAGTAATGACAACGTCATCCATGAAAGCAAAGGTCTCACGATTGTAAAAGAACGTCTTGCGCATTTGCATTCTGAAAATGGGTTGTATCCGTTTGAAATCATCGATCTCTATGATCCACAGGGAAAAGCCACTGGCACAAGAGTTGAAATCACGTTACCAATTGAATGATCATTTTAAATATGCCTTTTTATGAAAGCCGTCATCATTGAAGATGAAGAACGCAGCCGGATAGTATTACAAAATCTGTTGGAGACGTACTGTCCGGAAGTCGAAGTAGTCGCTATGGCCGACTCCGTTTCTATGGGTGTGAAGGAGCTGCGCACACATACCCCTGATGTCGTATTCCTTGATGTGCAAATCAATGGAGGGACAGGATTTGATGTGATTGAAAAAATGGATCTCATACAGTCCGCAGTGATTTTTACGACCGCCTATGATCAATATGCTTTAAAGGCATTTAAATTTAGCGCCATTGACTATCTGCTCAAGCCAATTGACATTGAAGAACTCAAAGGCGCAGTCAGAAAAGCAACTACTTCAAATCAAAGTATCGTACGTCAATATCAGATTCAAAATCTGATTTCGAATCTCAAAAACCCTGATGAAGTCCCGGTATTATTGGTATCGACAATCGATGCAGTTGAGTTTGTACGCATTCAGGACATCGTTCGGTGCGAGGCTCAGGGAGCGTATACGCAGCTGTTTTTCAAAGAGAGTAAGCCGCTACTGGTAAGCAAGGTGATTAAGGAATTTGAATTTCTGTTGCAGGATTTTGGATTTTATCGGGTACATCAATCACACCTGATAAATCTGAAAGAGGTCAGAAAATATGTGAAGTCAGATAATTATCTGCTGATGCGCGATGGAGCTCAAATCCAACTCGCAAGAAGTCGGAAAGAAGAATTTTTTAGTGCGCTGAATAAAGTGCAGGTGTAATTGAGAGAAAGCAGAGAAAGCAGAGAAAGCAGAGAAAGTGGAGGAAACAGAGCAAGCGAGTAAATCACGAGACCCTTCATGATGGATATTGGAGTATCTTAGGCAAATGTTCCCGATACTTTTTTGTGCATTTCGGGATCAGAAGCTCCAATTGACTTTTTAAATTTTCAGGTATGAATAATTGGCTCAGAGGTATCATTTCAGGATATGGTGCGTATAAACTTGGTGGTGGATGTCTAGGTACAATTGCAGTGTTTGTGATCATTTGGTTGATCCTTGGACAATGCAATTGATTAACGTCTAAATTCAAATTCGCTTCAGAATTTTTTTGACAAGTCCTGGCCCTTCGTAAATGAAGCCCGTATAGATTTGTATTAATACAGCTCCTGCATCTATTCTTTCTTTAGCGGATTCGGCACTGTCAATTCCGCCTACACCAATCAGTGCTACATCGGCAGATAATCGTGCTCTCAGATATTTCAATACTTCTGTGGCGCGCATTCTCAAAGGTGCTCCACTCATTCCGCCATTACCAATTGCTGTGATCTCCTCGGCATTTTCGGACAGTCCTTCACGTGATAGCGTTGTATTCGAAATCACAAGACCGTCGAGTTTCACTTCCTGCACAAGTGAACCGATATCGTCCAGTTGTTCATTCGTCAGATCAGGTGCGATCTTCAACAGGATGGGTTTGCGTTTTGGCAACGCCGAGTTGCGCGAGAGGATTGCTTGCAAAATTCTCTTCAGAGGTTCTCGTTCTTGCAACTCACGCAGTCCGGGAGTATTAGGCGAACTCACATTGACGACAAAATAATCGACATATATGTGAAGCGCGTCAAAACAAGCGAGATAGTCATCAACTGCATTCTCATTCGGCGTGTCTTTGTTCTTCCCAATATTTGCCCCAAGGATAAAATTGCGTTGTTGATATTTTTTAAGACGCCGAGCTACGTCATCACAACCATCATTGTTGAACCCCATACGATTGATCAGTGCATGAGATTTTTTAAGTCTGAAGAGGCGGGGTTTCGGATTACCTGATTGAGGTCGTGGGGTCACACTTCCGATTTCAATGCATCCAAATCCTAAAGCGACGAGTGCGTCTATATATATGCCGTTCTTGTCAAAGCCAGCTGCAATACCCAGTGGATTTGGAAATTGAAGCCCAAATACCGTACGTGCCAGATGTGGCGAATTGACCGCGAACAACCTCCTCAGTATCTGTTTTATAAAAGGTAACCGCAATTTGAATAACAAGATCCCCATGGCCATTGTATGTGCGCGTTCGGATGAAAACAGAAACAACAGCGGCCGGATCAGGAAATGATACATGATGGCGAAGAAAAGGATAAAAGCATAAAACCGGTGAAACCGGTGAAGCCGGTAAAACGGGTTAAGCCGGTGAAGCCGGGCAGGTTCTCTTTTGGTTTTTTCCGGCTTAACCGGTTTTTCCTGCTTTACCAGATTGTCCCTCTTAAAACCTTATGCCTGTGCCTCTGTTATTTTGGTACTGTAAACACATTACGTGTTTAGAATAGACTTTATGGCTGATCAATTGCTTTGGTATCTGGAAAACATCGATGTTGCTCACATCTTTTGTCCCAGGAAGATGAATATGGCTCATGAGGCGCTACACAACAGGCAATTCAAAAAGAATGAATACATCTATCTCCAAAATGATGATGCAGACAAAATATATATGCTCACTGAAGGACGGGTGAGAATTGGCTCTTACAATGATTCAGGGAAAGAGATCACAAAAGCGATACTGACAAAGGGCGAAGTGTTCGGAGAATTGGCAGTGATGAAGGATGAAAAACGGCGTGACTTTGCTTGTGCGATGGAATCCACCACAACATGTATTCTTTCTGCTGAAGAAATGCGACGACTCATGCGTGAGCATAGTGGTGTGAATGTATTCATTATGCGTTTGCTCGGGTCAAGGTTGCTTGAAATGGAACGGAGACTGGAATCACTTGTTTTCAAAGATTCGCGCAGCAGAATTATTGAGCTGATCGCAGACCAGGCAGTAAAGCGCGGTCAACGTATTGGACAAGAACATGTGATCAGAAACTTTATCACGCACAAGGATATCGCAAATCTCACAGCAACTTCGCGTCAGACCGTCACCGCTGTGATGAATGAGCTCCGAAATAAAAATATCATCGCCTTCAACAGAAAGCAATTGCTGGTAAGGGATATGGAGAAGCTGAAGTAGAAGAAATAGAGGAAGTGGAGAAAGCAGAGGAAGGGGCTAAGCCGGCGAAACAGGTGAAGCGGGTGAAACCGGTCAAACAGAGGAAAATGGGTAAACCAGGTAAAACAGGTAAAACCGCTAAAACCGGAAAGGCGACGCGACGAATTTTCTTCTCCGGCTTCTCCGGTTTTCCCGATTTCCCCGGCTTCTCCGGTTTCCCCGGCTTCGCCTATTCATACAAGTACATATACCTGTTCCTTTCCAGTTCACGGAAAAACGGATCGGTGAGATCATCGATAAAACGGATTGCTTCTCCTGTCGATTTCATTTCAGGACCAAGGCGCTTATCAACATGCGGAAATTTGTCAAATGAAAATACCGGCTCTTTGATTGCAAAGCCTTTCAGATCCTGTTTGATATCAAAGTCTTTGAGTTTTGCACCCAGCATGACTTTCGTTGCGATGTTCAGATAAGGGACTTTGTATGCCTTTGCAATAAATGGCGTGGTACGCGACGCACGTGGATTCGCTTCGATCACATACACTTTTTCAGGTTCACCATTCTTTGATGGCTTGATGGCGTACTGAATATTGATGAGTCCTTTGATCTTTAGTGCAAACGCGATTTTTCTGGCGTACTCTACCATCTTCTCAAGCACATCTTCAGACAAACTATATGTAGGCAACACGGCCGAGCTATCACCTGAGTGGATACCGGCGGGTTCGATATGCTCCATGATTCCCATGATGTGTACATCTTCTCCATCACAGATCGCATCGATCTCAGCTTCTTTGGAGCGTTCGAGAAATTGATCGATGAGCACTTTATTGTCTGGCATATGTTTGAAGATCGTGAGCACATGACGCTCGAGCTCTTCATCATTGATCACAATACGCATCCGTTGTCCACCGAGCACATAGGATGGGCGTACGAGTACAGGAAAGCTCACACGGTTTGCGATCTCTATCGCTTCGTCCACTGTTGCAGAAACACCATAGCGTGGATATGGAATGCCAAGCTCCTTCAACAGATCTGAAAACGAACCTCTGTCTTCAGCGAGATCCATGTGTTTGTAGTCTGTACCGATGATAGGAATGCCTTCTTTATGAAACTGTTCTGCAAGCTTCAAGGCGGTCTGACCTCCGAGTTGTACAATAACACCTTCGGGTTTTTCCAATTCCAATATTTCCTGAATGTGCTCCCAGTACACAGGTTCGAAGTAGAGCTTGTCTGCGACATCAAAATCTGTCGAGACTGTCTCCGGATTACAATTGATCATGATGGCTTCATATCCTGCTTCTTTGATTGCAAGAATGCCATGCACACAACAATAGTCGAATTCAATGCCCTGACCGATACGATTTGGGCCGGAACCAAGCACAACAATTTTCTTTTTTGCGGATGGAATACTTTCATTCTCTCCGTCAAACGTAGAATAGAAGTACGGCGTCTTTGCTTCAAATTCTGCAGCACACGTATCTACCATTTTATAGGTTCTGCGAATACCAAGTTTATTTCGTTGAGCCAGGACTTCTTTCTCGTCGATGCGCAACAGCCATGCGATCTGTGCATCGGAATATCCAAGTTGCTTTAATTCAATGAAGAATTCTGTTGGCAAATCTTCTGCAACATTATATCTCATCAACTCCTGTTCGATCGTGACAAGTTTTTTGATTTGTTTGATAAACCACGGATCGATGAGTGTCAATTTGTGCAATGTCTTCTCTGAAACACCAAGGCGCAATGCGTCCTTGAGTCTAAAGACGCGATCATCACCAACCTTCTCAAGACGTTCCAGAATATCCTGTGTACGGATCCATTCTTTCTTGTCAGCGCCAAGACCTGTGCGATCATTCTCTTGTGACTGACATGCTTTCTGCAATGCTTCGAGGAAGTTGCGACCGATTGCCATCACTTCACCTACCGACTTCATCTGCAAACCAAGTGTATTCTCTGACCCCTGAAATTTGTCGAAGTTCCAACGTGGCATCTTGACGATGACATAGTCTAGTGTAGGTTCGAAATATGCGCTTGTGGTTTTCGTGATCTGATTATTCAGCTCGTCGAGATTGTAACCAATGGCGAGTTTAGCTGCAATCTTTGCGATCGGATAGCCCGTCGCTTTACTTGCAAGTGCCGAAGATCTGCTTACACGTGGATTGATCTCCACAGCGATGATTTCTTCTGTATCCGGATTCACAGCAAACTGCACATTACATCCACCGGAAAAATTACCGAGTGAACGCATCATCTTGATTGCATTGTCGCGCATCTTTTGATATGCTGTATCTGACAACGTCATTGCCGGTGCAACAGTAATGCTGTCTCCTGTGTGGATGCCCATCGGATCCATATTTTCCACAGTACATATAATCACGACATTGTCATTGCTGTCGCGCAGAAGTTCAAGTTCAAATTCTTTCCAGCCCAATACTGCTTTCTCAACGAGCACTTCATGTGTCGGAGAAGCATTGAGGCCATTGCGCAGGGCTTCATCGAATTCAGTTTTGTCATGCACAAAACCACCACCTGTTCCACCCAATGTATATGATGGTCTGATCACAAGAGGATAGCCAATCTTCTGTGCAGCTTCTTTTCCTTCGAGAAATGAATTGGCAATAAAGCTAGGTGCGACACCCATCCCGATACGCCCCATCAGCTTGCGAAACGATTCGCGATTTTCTGTGAGTTCGATCGCATCCAGATCTACGCCGATCATGCGCACACCAAAGCGATCCCATACACCGCGCTTACCGGCTTCGATAGCAAGATTCAAAGCTGTCTGACCTCCCATCGTAGGCAGTACAGCATCGATTTTTTGTTCTTTAAGGATTTCAATAATGCTCTCTACTGTGAGAGGCTTGAGATAGATATGATCTGCGGTGACCGGATCAGTCATGATCGTAGCGGGATTGGAATTGATCAGTGAGACTTCAATTCCTTCTTCGCGCAATGACCGTGATGCCTGGCTGCCTGCGTAGTCAAATTCGCAAGCCTGACCTATGATGATAGGGCCGCTTCCGATGATGAGGACGGAACGGATCGATGTATCCTTTGGCAAGAGATTGAGGAGTTTTTGGTGATTGGACGGGCGAAGATAAGAAGAAGGCTGAGGCGAAGGCGAAGGCTGAGGAAATCCAAATCCAAACTCAAGTGCAAGCCCAATCTCAGCGGAAAGGGACACAGGACCAGGCTCGACGACGCAGGGTCAAAAATCTCCAAGCGTCCCCCAAGGATCCCGCTTCAGAGGGGCGGGCTCTTTGAGTGCTTGCAGGGGCGCAAGAATTCTCTATTCATGATTCTTTGTTTGAACAAATCGAAAATTGCGAATTTCTCTGTCCGTTCCGCCCTTCTGCCATTCTGCCGTTCCGCCCTTTTATTATCTTTCGAATCATGAACCGCTACCTAAATCAACTACACGCTGACATCGCTTACGCCACGGCGAATGTCCCGAACCCATTTATCGAGACCACAGACTAAAATATCTGGGATTGGATTTCACCAGAAGAAGAGAGAAAGATGTGCAAGAAAAAGTCGCTCGAAGAATGGACGGGCATCAGCAAAGAGGCGTTTCCTTCCGACGATCTATTGACTGATGCACAGATTGAAACACTCTATAAAGCTGCGAGTGAAATGCTCTCGGCATACAACATGCATATCGTCTTTCACCTTGTCAACACGCCCATACGAGATGAATACAGAGTGCTGAGAGCGTACTGGGATCAGGAGTTGCCGATGCTTCAACGGAACATGGGCTTCTTTGAAACATGTCCTGATGAGAATCCGATCGAGGCCTGCCTCCTTGGCGATAGATGCCACTGCAGGTTTTTTAAGGAAATGTCCGCCGACTGGGTGGAGGAAGATCTCACTCCCGAAGAAGAGCGCGCCCGTGAACTGGAGATCGAAGTACGGCACATTCAGAAGAAGTACGACGACGACTGGATGAAATACTATCCCTATCATCTCGATCCGGATTACGATGACGAGAATGGCAATCCGTATGATTATGGATTCGGTGACGGAAAGGAAGAGGACGACGACGACGATTGGTGGAGGAAATAAATCCAAATTAAAGTCAAAATGCAAAATGTAAAATGTAAAATGTAAAATTGCGGGGCGGCCTGATTTCGAATGAATTTTGACTTTCCTTTTTGAGACGGGATGACCTCGTGGCGTTCCGAAATGCAAATCAATAAAGCTAGGCTGTCGAATAGGTCTGATTTCAGACGAATGTGCTACTGGAACCCACGAGCGTCAACAGGGAGGACTTTTCGACTTTGACTTCTACACTACGCTTTAACTTTAAGAAAAATGAAATCCATCAACGTAATCATCGAACGCAACGAAGCCGCATTCTTTGCCTATATACCTGTGATTCCTGGTTGTACCGCAGGAGGTTGGGATGAGAATGAAGTGAAGCAAAATATGCAGATGGTCCTTGACATCTGCATTCAAGATGATCCTGAACTTCAGAGGCAATATTCAAATGCCTACGTCTTGAAGTTTATAGCGGATTTTAAAGAATGAATTACGTATGACGACATGACAAACAATTCAATGAAATCCGTTTTATTCTTCATACGCTTTCTGTGTCTTACACCTGGACATACTCAGTCCACTCTCACAACACAATGGCAATCCTACCTCGATAGCCTTCACGCAAATCAACACGTCACAGGTATCCTCATCCATGTTGAATCTCCGGAACAGAACATCTCCTGGACAGGTGCATCGGGCGTATCTGAAGTGGAGTCACAAAAAAGACTGACTGGCCACGAACCATTACGTATCGCGAGTATTACAAAAACATTCGTCGCAACAGCAATCCTGAGATTGTGGGAAGAAGGCAAACTTTCATTGAATGATCCCATTGCGAAATATATTTCTGAAGAGCATAGTAGACTAATTCGTGAAGGAGGATACAATCCGGAAGACATCACCATCCGCCATCTGCTCACACATACAAGCGGACTCTTTGATCATGGGTCAAGTGCACAGTTTATGAATCATATACTTGATGATCCACAGCGTCATTGGACACGTACAGAACAAATTCAGGGATCGATGACGTGGGGACTTCCTGTCGGCAAGCCGGGTGAGCGTTATAGTTATTCAGATACTGGTTACATCCTGCTTGGAGAAGTGATTGAAGATGTGACCAGAAAATCTTTGGGTATTGCACTACGAGAGTTGATTGATTTTGAAAAGCAAGAGATGGATGACACATGGTTTGAAATCACAGAAGAAACACCGGTACATGTTGCGCCACGCATGCATCAATATCTCGACACAATCGACACATACGATTTCCATGCCTCCCTCGATCTCTATGGCGGCGGAGGCATTGTGGCGACGATGGAAGATCTCACCGACTTTTACCTCGGGCTTTTTGCACATAGTATATATACACATACTTCCACGCTCGACACAATGCTTGCGTATGTGTCTCGCTCTTCTCCTGAAAAGCCCAAACTCGACTATCGCAAAGGCATTTGGTTGCAACCGTATACTGGCTTTGACGCCTGGACACATTCGGGATTCTGGGGAGTGCAGGTCTGGTATGTACCGGAGTTCGATACGGCGATTGCAATTGCTGTGACGAGGCAGGATGATTTTGGAGTGGTGAAGGGGGTGCTGGAGAGAGTTGTGGGAGGATTGAGAGATTGATCAGGCAGATGGCGCAAGCAAAAGTCGATGCTACTGAATAGTGCGGTATAGTGCACTTTAGCGTCAATAAAACCTGTTAGTCTTTCAAAATCATTAAAATAGTGCGGTATAGTGCACTTGTCTGTTGTATTTTATCTTGAATCACCTATATTTGCACCATAAAGAGCGGTATAATGCACTTTGACAAGTTAATTAGCACCATCAAATCAAGACGGGAAATGCTTAATGTCACTCAGGAAACCCTGGCAGAATTGTCCGGTGTCGGACTCCGTACATTAAAACAATTTGAAAGCGGTAAAGGCAATCCAACTCTCCAAACCTTGCAGAAGTTGTTAGATGTGCTGGGGATGGAAGTCTGTCTGCAGGTGAAAAACCGAATACAATAAGTCATGAGACAGGGCAAAGTTCTTTATAAAGGTGAAGAAGCTGGTATCATCATCCAACATGACGACGGCACGTTCACATATCGGTACAACGACTTGTGGATGGCAAATAAGGACAAGCCGTCTATCAGTCTGACTTTGCCTAAAACCGTTCAAGATTATCATTCGAAACACCTGTTCCCTTTCTTTTACAACATGCTACCAGAGGGCGCTAATAAAGAAGTGGTTTGCAGGCTCATGCGTATTGATGCAAATGATGATTTCGGCATACTGCTCACGACGGCTCAATATGATACGATAGGGGCGGTTACTGTAAAAAGAATCTCATAAACCGAATGAGCTTGCCAGTCATAAAATATTGTCCGGGTACTCTGACCGTAGGATATGATACCTACAGCAAAGCGTGTCTTAACCGCTTGTTCAATGGACGAAAAGTGAATCATGTACTGCCTTATGACGCGCCGGCTACAAATGACGTAACTGATGAGCTATATTCGGAAAACCGGAAGCACATTTCTATCTCTGGTGTACAGGAAAAGTTTTCTGTATTGTTGGAAAAGAACAAGCTTCGATTGATTCATGAAGGAGAACAAGGAACTTACATTCTAAAGCCTATACCTCATGCAAGTAAAAACTCTGACCAGATGCCGGCTAATGAGCATCTCACGATGCAAATTGCCCGGCAGGTTTTCGATATTGAGACCGCAGAGAATGCTTTGATTTTTTTCAAGAATGGTGAACACGCCTATATCACGAAACGATTTGATGTAAACGCGGTTGGAGTGAAACTGGCCAAGGAGGATTTTGCTTCTCTGGCAGGCAGGACACCCCAAACTCATGGAGAGCACTATAAATATCTTGGCAGTTATTTAGAATTGTTCGAACTCATGAAGAAGCACGTGCCTGCCTATGTCCTTGAGGCGCCGAAGCTGTTCAAACTCATTGTTTTTAATTATCTGTTTTCGAATGGAGATGCGCATTTTAAGAATTTCTCACTATTAGAGACACCATTAGGTGATTTTCGATTGAGTCCGGCCTATGACCTACTCAATACACGAATACATGTGGACGATTCTGATTTTGCTTTGAATGAAGGCCTTCTACCAAAACAGATCGCTAAAGGAACGGTCACAGAACAATTTCAGTTGCTTGCAGAACATGCAGGGTTGAGCAGACCTCAGGGAGATACCATTCTTAATGTTTTACTTTCAAAGCAAGACGAGGTAGAAAAATTGATTCATGCATCGTTTTTGAATGACAAGACAAAACGCAACTATCTGCAGTCGTATCAAACCAGATATAAGAGATTAACACCTGAAAACCACAGTATGTGAATAGCATTGATCTTCCTGCCGTAAACCCGTCACGCTTCACGATAAGTCCAGCCATATCCTAATCCCCCCCCAGACAATTAATCCTCTCCAAAGTCATACTTCCAGAAAAAGCAGGAAAACCACTATCAGTAATCTTGATCTTGTAGCAATACCCATTGACATGACGAAAGATGATTCGTCCTTCTTCATCATCAATATAGATATGTCCACCGGCGACATGAAGGACTGCTAAGGGATTATCCGTATTGATACCCACTTTGGGTGCAATAAAAATGGTATCACAGAGGTCGCCCACGCCATCATTGTCTTCATCGGACTGAAACAATTGCGGTTGTAAAGGACAATTATCGCAGGGATCGCCGAATGTATCCTCATCGGTGTCGGTTTGAGATGAATTGAATAAAACCATACAGTTGTCATTCCCATCCGCCACGCCGTCATTATCATCATCGAGATCGCAGGCATCTCCTAAACCGTCATGGTCTGTATCTATCTGATAAGTGTTGGGCATATCCGGACAGTTATCACAGAGGTCTCCAATTTGATCACCATCCGTGTCGGACTGATTCGCATTAGCGTGAGAAGGGCAATTGTCACACACATTGCCCAGGCCATCATTATCTGTATCAGCCTGGTTGGGATTGTATATCGCGGGACAATTGTCTTCAGCATTCTCATATCCATCATCCTCCGGATCCAGATCGCATGCATTGCCTATGCCATCTTCATCTGAATCTAGTTGATTGCCATTCGTGATGGTAGGGCAATTGTCACATGCGTCGCCAAAAAAATCACTATCCTGATTGAGTTGATCCGGATTATATACTTGGTGACAATTGTCTTGCCAGTCGACATGTCCATCGCCATCTCTGTCTGTATCGCAAAAGTCCCCAATGCCGTCCTGATCCAGATCTGCCTGATCATGATTCCGCTGGAGCGGACAGTTGTCGCATGCATCGCCGATACCATCCGGAGCCGGGATTCCCGGGATGTCCGGGTGATCTTCTGAGTCTTCCTGGAGTGGGTTAAATAAAGAAGGGCAATTATCACAGGGATCGCCAGTGCCATCAATGTCAAAATCTGTTTGTCCAACATTGGCATACTCAGGGCAATTGTCACATAAATTTCCGTAGCCGTCGAGATCCTGATCTAATTGATCGGGGTTGGAAATGAGTGGACACGTATCACAGACATCGCCCCAACCATCACCATCAGTATCATTCTGATCGGGATTGGCAATAGCGATGCAGTTGTCATCGAGGTTGAGAATTCCATCATCATCGTAATCCATTTCGCAGACATCACCTGTACCATCCATGTCCTGATCTTCCTGATTGGGATTGATATGCAATGGACAATTGTCAAGTGAATCAGGCAAATTGTCATTGTCATCATCGGGATCACATGCATTTCCCAACATGTCATTATCCGTATCGAGATTGTCATTAGAAAAAATCGCTGGACAAAAATCCAGATAGCTTGGAAAGGCGTCCAGATCCGGATTGAGCAGTTGAAATGTTGCTTCGATGCAATTGGGGTTGTGTATGCCATCAAGCACGGGTTCGATGCGCCAATACCGGGTTAATGTGTCTGTCCATGTTGGAATGTACCAGTACGGGTTTTGAGTAGTCCCTAAAAGGTTGGGAGATGGCGTTGTGCCGAAATACACAATGAAGGAGTCGGCATTGACATTTTCCCATCCGAGCGAATCGATAGTGAACGGCGTGGACTGGTTAACCGGAAACAACGCGGTAGGACAGGAAGGCGGACAGCTATCATCAGATACAGTCATTGAAAAACGCGGAAGTACATTGGAGGCCACCAGCTGCACAGCAATAAAATAAATACTGTCGGCGCTTAACTCGAGATGTGGCAAATCGATGGACCCACTGAACGGTGCACCGGGATTCTCATATTGAGCAAAGGCGATGACCTCACCACCAGCCTGGTAGGGGCAATTGCGCGAGACGATCACACACAAGACACTCCCTACAAATGGTGCCGTAAACGAGACGGACACATCAGCGCAATGATCAAAAGTGGGCAGATAAGTAAAGAAGTAATCGTCACCGATATACAAGCCACAGTCGATGTCATCTCCAAATCCAAAGACTGGTTGATTGCTGATCGTATAAGGCAGGGATGCGATCTCCACCGCGTCATCGCAATCATTTTGCGCATGTAGTGATCCTGCAAGAATACACAGCGCTAAAAGCAGCCACTGGAATTTCCATTTTGGCGCGGGACGATTGAGGCTATACATCCTGCAATAATGGAGGTACGCTTAATATGGACTATCATCCCTGGGGGTGATTCCATCCCGCGAAGAGCGTGCAGAAGAATGCCTTTCCGCGAAGGACACGAAGGGGCGCGAAGAAGAGAAGGAATGCGACAATATACACGGGTAAATGAAGCGTATTCTTATCCGCGAAAATCCGCTGTATCCGTGATCATCCGCGTCCTATTCTTCAAAATTCACTAATATCGTAAATGCATCGTCGCAAATTCATCCAGGGCTCAGCTATCGTCGGCGCCACTATCGCAGGTGGTTCATTGCTCGTTACCAATTCAGGCATGTTCTCGGCGAAGACAAATCGCAAAGTCTATCGCATCCTCAATGCAGACAGAACTACCGTTGGCACTCTTCCTATTTTGCGTGCCTTCGCCGGTGACCACCTCGATCATGTATCGCCTTATGTCTTGTTTGATGAATTTGGACCCGTGGATCTACGGCCCGGTGCAGATCCGTTGCGCGTAAATGCACATCCGCATGCAGGGATCATTCCAACGACTTACTTTTTATCGGGAAGTGGTCACCATAAGGATAGCTTGAATTACGATTTCCAGGTTAGCAAAGGAGAATTCATGATGTTCACGTCAGGGAAAGGCGCGATCCATATGGAAGAGACGGGCAAGTCGCTCTTCGATGATGGTGGAAAATATCATGGATTCCAGATCTGGCTGAATATGCAGGCGAAATACAAATTCATCGATCCGGCTACGACAGTATACCGAAGCAATCAGATTGGATTCCACGAAGCAAAATCATACACCGCTCATGTTGTACTCGGTGAGCTGTTTGGAACTAAGTCACAAATCGCTCTGCTAAGCCCGGCCTTCTATTATCATTTCAAAATGCAACCCGGTTGCAGACTGGATATTCCAACTGATCCTTTCCATAATGCATTTGTCTATGCTATCGATGGCGCACTCGAAGTAGAAGGACAGCGTGCGGTGAAGTCAAATCAGATCGCACTCTATGAGCGTGGTAATAGCCATATTAATTTATACACACAGGAAGGTGCAGAACTTCTCGTCCTTGGCGGTCAGCCGCTCAATGAACCTGTATACTCGTATGGTCCGTTTGTGATGAACACCGAAGAACAGATACGGCAATGTGTGAAAGATTATAATAGCGGAAAGATGGGGAATCCGGATCTGGTGAATTGAAATTGCCGTACCAAACAGCTTCATATAAATTTGAAATTTGGGCGGATAACCTGGCGACTTTAGCGTGGCCTTGCGAGTGGATAAGCTACAAGCCCGCCCGGACTAAGTCCATTCGGACGGGGGTTTAGCACATGGCTCGTCACCAGAACCTCCTTAAATTAGTGGCAAATGAAAAAGAAGAGCAGCGGTCCCGTACCTGAAAATATGAATGCGGATATCCATTCACTAAAAGGCGCACTCGAACAACTCGAGGCGAAAATGCGTCTGGCAACGCAGCAGCAAAGTGCAGTGATCGAGCAATTGCACCCATCTCAGAAAATCAGCGCATTGAACCTGATACGGTATCTCGTATTGCGTAGTGAAGACATCAGATCATTGCAGGATCAGCTACACATCGCCGGCCTATCATCACTTGCAAGCAGTGAATCACATATCCTGAGACAAATTCAGGCATGTCTTGAAAGACTGGGGAAGACTTATTCCAACGATGAAATTGCTGCATGCGATTACTTTATAGGGCGTGAGATTATCCAGAAGCGTGCTGGTCAGTTATTCGGTAAACAACAGGATGATGCGATTCCCTGGATCATGGTCACCTTTGATACAAACTTTGCGGACAATTATAAGCTCATCAAAAAACTCCTCGAAGCAGGAATGAATGTAGCCAGGATCAACTGCGCACATGATGATGAGGAAACGTGGAAGGGTATGATTGATCTTGTCCATCATACCAGTGAGAAAACAGGCCTTCCCTGTAAAATCTATATGGACATCGGTGGCCCGAAAATGCGGACACGCATCCTTGGCAAAGGCAAACGGAAAGGCGAAATGTATGTATCTGTAGGTGATACAATCTCGTTTGCTGAACGGGATGCAAATTATAAATCGAAAGAATTTGTTGTGGGTTGTGATGAACCTCACATCATCAGACAGCTCAAACCCGGTGAACGTGTTTTGTTTGATGACGGGATGATAGAAACACAAGTACTATCGAGTCGTAAGGGCATTGCCAAACTGGAAGTGACCCGTGTATCCAGTCAGAAATCGTTATTGAAAACTAAGAAGGGTATCAACTTTCCCGACAGTGATTTGGATTTGCCTGCGTTGACAAAGCAGGATCGTAAACATATCCCTTTTATTGCAGCACATTCAGATTTATTAGGGTATTCATTTGTACGGAATGCAGCCGGTATTGCAGAATTGCAGAAAGTCCTGGATGCTTATGAAAGAAGACCGCATATCATCCTGAAAATTGAAACCCCTCAAGCGGTCCTGAATTTTCCATCTCTACTAGTGCAGGGGATGCAACATGAAGTATTCGGAGTGATGATTGCGCGCGGCGATCTCGCGGTAGAGATCGGATTCGAACGCATGAGTGAAATCCAGGAAGAAATCCTCTGGATTAGTGAAGCTGCGCAGGTCCCTGTGATCTGGGCGACGCAGGTTCTTGAAACGCTGAACAAATCCGGCCTTGCTACACGCGCAGAAGTCACGGATGCTGCCTATGCAGCAAGAGCAGAATGTGTGATGATCAATAAAGGTGACTATATCATAGAAGTATTAAAAACGCTGATCGACATCATGCAGAGAAGTAGTGAACATCATCTGAAGAAAAGATATACGTTTCGACCGATGCAGATCGCACGGGACTACTTTCAAATGGGGAAAAACGAAAGTCCAAAGGCTGAATAATAAAGTCCAAAGGCTAAAGGATTCTCTTTCACTTTAGTCTTTGGACTTTAGACTTTTACCTGCCCGAGCTGAACTCCTGCCCGACTATGTCATTCCCGCCCGACCGATGGTCATTCGGGCGCGGCAGGCGGGCGTTCAGGCGGGCATTTTGACTTTAAGTTTTTAACATTCGCCGTCGTTGCAAATTCAATATTCTGATGCAATACATAGCAATTCCTTTTGTCACAATAATGTTGTTATGTTGTTCACAACCGGTACCGCAAGAATAGCGGGAAGTGAATTCAGCGCAAATCATTTTAGAGATAACACAAATGCTAAATGACTATCACGCAGCAATAAAGAAGGATGGACTTATCGCCGAATTCAATTATCTCGATGACTCTTTGGATTTCTTCTGGGTACCACCCGGCTATCAATCTGCATTGAGTTATGATTCTGTACGCACAATTCTTGAAGCAAATGCAAAAGCGTTTAAGTCAACTGATTTGTCATGGTATACGTTGGAGGTTTTTCCACAGAGTAATTCACTCGCCACGTATACCGGGATTGTAAAAGGAACAATGACCGATACAGCCAATCAAACAACAAACGTCTCTATTATCGAAAGTGGAACACTTATCAAGCGCGAAAATGGATGGAAGCTACTTTGCGGGCAGGCTGGGGAGATGAAGAATTAAAGTCACAATAACGAATATCAAAGTCCGAAATCCGAAGTGAGCTCTGCGGTACTTCGAAGACGAAGTCACAGACTTCGCGAATGAGAGAAGTTGAGAAGGATGAAGTAGGGAGCGAAGTCGCAGACTTCGCTAAGGCTCGGACTACTTTCAAATTGGGAAAAACGAAAGTCAAAAGACTGAATAATAAAGTCCAAAGGCTAAAGAATTCGGCTTCACTTTAGTCTTTGGACTTTAGACTTTTACCTGCCCGACTGCGTCATTCCCGCCCGACCGATGGTCATTCGGGCGCGGCAGGCGGGCATTTTGACTTTAATTGATTTCGGGCGTAGCAAGCATCAGCGTCCTTCCCTCCACAAAGTCGTAAAGCGTCATACCGCGAATTTCGAACAGCGCCATCCAAAAATCCCGCACTGATTGAAGATACCCACGACGTGCACTTTCCTGATCTGCCAATGCAAGATTTAGATCAGTGACAGATATCTTTCCAATGAGATAGCGCTGATAAGTGATCTCATAGCGTTTACGTGCAGCTTCAAGGGATTGCTCTGCGATTTCAGTGTTGCGACGCACAAGATCAAACTGTTGTGCGCGAAGCATGACGATACGACGGAAGTTTTCCCGTTCCTGCGCTACTTGCCTCTGTTCCAACTCAAGGCTTGATAGTGCTACTGCGCGACGTGCCTTGGATTTTCCCCAGTCAGCGATCGGAACGGTAAGACCCAGCGTCACCACTTCCTGGTCAAGGACATTAGTATAAACCTGATCCAGTTGTGCACCTGTCTGAGCAAGTCCAAATCTTCCTTCAAGTCTCGCCGTAATGCCAGTTTCTCCCCTGGCGCGATCAACCTCGATTTCTGCTTCCAACAAACGACGATCATAGGCTACTACGTCGCTGCGATTCTGCATCGCATACCTCAATGCATCTTCTGGATTGATGATCACGTCAGGAAGTTGATATGGAGGAACCAGGTCAAAATCCACTTCGCCCTGGATATCGAGAAAATCACGGAGCTCTTCTGCATTAGTCTGCATGTTGAGTTGTGCTTCAGCGAGGCGGGCTTCTGCCTGCATGGCATTTAGTTGAATCTGGAGTAAATCTGTTTCTGCGATTTTTCCGACATCATATCTTCCCTGAGACAACACAAGAAGAGTATCGGCATTCGCTTTATCATGTTCGGCAGCGACCGCATCGAGCTGGCTGATCAATAAGTTAAAAAATAAACTCGTCGCTCGATTTGCCACAACTTCCATCTGCTCTGAGTATTGTTTTTGACTTTCCTGATAGATCACGGGTTCAATTCGCTTACGCCATTTCATTGCATTGTATTGAAAAAGCGGTTGCACAAAACCAAAATTCACAGGTGTGGATCTATATGAAGTAGAAGCTGGTATGCCGTCTGTCGCAAAGACATCAAGGCGACTCAATTCACTGCCAAAAAAAAACGTTGCTCCCGTAGGTGCAAAATCCTGTTGAAGTGAGAGATCAAGACCATTGAGCATAAACGAACGCACCTTATACGCTTCTTCTCCGGTCGGCAGCGTAATAGGTTCAATAGATCTGTTGAAGTGAGGCAGACTATTTGCACTCAGCAGGATTTGCGGTTTGAAGTCTGCAATGAAGGACTGGTATGTCCAGTGACTGCGTTCCCATCGCGTGGTCGCAAGCAGCGCATCCGGCGCATCACTCTGCGCTAATGCAACAACCTCATCCAGCGTAAGTCGATATGAGCCCTGTCCTGAAGTTGTGATATTCGATGTTAAAACAATCGCAAAAATCACCAACGAGTTTATAATAAAAGTATATCGCATAGTCACTGAATCAGTTCATCACTGAAATAATCAATCTCCAGTCTTCTCTCCGCTTTTGCCTTTCAATCAATAATCAATAATTGAGAATTGAGAATCAATCGGTCCTCAGCGCCTCAATCGGATCGAGTCTCGACGCTTTTCTCGCCGGAAAAATTCCAAAGACCAGACCGATCGATGCTGCAACACCGAATGAAAGTATGATAGACCACCAGGAAATAATTGTTGGAATTTCAGCAGCAGTGGAGATCGCTTTCGCTGCAGCAATACCCAGAAACACACCAAGGATACCGCCAATTGTACTCACGAGCACTGCTTCAAATAAAAACTGAATCACAATATCCCTGTTGGTTGCTCCTAATGCGCGGCGTAGTCCGATTTCTTTGATTCTCTCATACACTGAGGCTAGCATGATATTCATAATTCCGATACCTCCTACAAGCAATGAAATACCCGCGATCACCGCGAGTACCATATTGAAAATATCCTGTGTCTTTTGTTCTTGTTGCAATAACAACTCTGGTATTTCCATGGAGAAATCCACGCGGTCCAAATGTCTGCGTTTGAGCATTCGCGCGATAACGTCTGCCGTAGGTTGCAGGAACTTTGAATCATTGACGCGGACAACAAGTCGGTCTATCTGATGCACCTCCACTTCCTCTCCCCTGTTGTTCTGTCCCTGGCGTCCGAGATGTTCTTTGCGAATACGCGATCTGTCACCAAAGCGCATCAATGAGACTTCCATTGGAATGAAAATATCGGAATTCAGATCGCGAAGTCCAAGAGAGGCAAGTGTCTCTCGCGTCGCAATGCGTTTGTCGAGTACACCGATGATTGTGAAGTAATTATTTCCGCATTTTATAGACTCTCCGATCGGATCTTTACCACTGAAGAGTTTTGTCTCGACATGCTTCCCGATCACGCACACCGGTTTACGTGTATCAAGATGCTCCTTGGTAAAGAAAATCCCCTTCGACGTATTGAGGGTATTCAATGCAAAGAAGGAATTTGTCACACCGACACAGCGGACATCGAGAATTTTTCCCCCGAACATTGCCTTTGTCTCGCGAATGATTTCCGGACTGAGCAAGTCGACGGAGGGTAGACTTCTGATCACATCGAGATCACCAACAGAAATCCCTGGTGCAAATGTTTCGAGTTTACTTTCATTGCCTGCAGTCGTTGCCGTGGTCTCCTCTTCACTATCAACACCTCCATCATCACCCGGCGGCTTATGTTCAAAGACAATATTATTGGTGCCGATGAGCCGCATTTGATCGAGGATAAATTTCTTTGCCCCTGAACCAATTGCGAGCATTGCTATGACTGCTGCTACTCCAAATACGACACCGAGTGCGGTGAGAATGCCGCGCAGTTTATTGATCAATACACTTTCAGCTGCAATCTTAAACAAGAAGAGGTGCCGTTCCATCGTTTTTTATACTTGCTCTTTTAGTATTTGTTCTCGTCGTATCATATTGCCTGCCCGACTGTACTTGTTTGCACGGGAACGGGCTGGTGTTCTTTTTTTGAGTAGAATCAGAATACGAAAAACATACCACCACCACCTTCATCAGTAGAGGATTCGTCTGATTTCACCGTCTTTGCAATATCCTGCTGGATTTTCATGCGGGCAGCCATGGCTTCTGCATTCTTTGTGATGGCAGTTTGCTTTTCATCGGCATTGAGAAAAATAAACTCAAGATCCTCTGCGGCGACGGGAGCGTTAAGACTTACCTGATCACCAACAGCCAATCCCGCAACAACAGAAATACTGATGTCATTTGAAGGCCCGGTAACTACTTCCTGTTTTACAAATCCTGCTTTTGTCTGCTTGTACACAAACGTCACACTGTCTGCCTGTATCGCTTCGAGTGGTAATTGTAAACAAACGGGAATAGAGTCCACAAGGATGTAAATACCTGTGGTCATCGCGGGTCTGAGCAATGAATCCTGACCCTGCAACAACACAATCACTTCAAAGACTTTTGTATCGAAATTGCGCACCTGTTCACCGATATTAGCTTTAGTCATCACGATGCCCGGAAACTCTTTGCCTGGAAATGCATCAATGGTGATTTTTGCTTTTTGTCCCGGAAGTACTTTACTGATGTCGACTTCATTGATATACGCCTTTGTGATCATTTCACTCAAATCGGGTAGTTCGGCGATGACGGGATCCCATGAGGATACTTGTGATCCTGGGCCACGTTTGCCATTCCAGTCCCGGACATAGATCACCATTCCGGATTTAGGTGCAGTCACAGTCATTTGCTGTTGAAATCCAAGAAGTTGATTCAGTTTAAATTCCTGTTGACGATAAGAGGCACTGATCTCGCCGATTTTGGCAACAGACTTTTCCTGTGTTAGCAAAAGTTTGTTGTCGAGCTGATTCATTTCCCGTTGTGCTCTTTCAAGGTCGAGCTGTGCCTGTTGTCGGATTGCCTGAGGTTCGTACTTGCTCAGCTCCATCGAGAGTTCCTTCTCTTTCATTGAGAATCGCACATTTACGAGTTGATCCCGTAGACTGCGCATTTCGATGGCGGTATCGATTTTGGCCTGGTCAAGTTGCGTGGTGATCTTCTCGATTTCGGTTTGAGATTCTTTGATTTTCCCGTCGAGTTCTGTACGATCGAGGGAGGCGATAAATTCTCCCTGTTGCACGACAGTACCTTCTGGAACGAGGGAGGCGATAGTGACCTGATAAACTCCGACCGTACGCAGGCCATCCGGACCTTTGATTTTTTCGGATCGTCGCGCCTGTAGTTCTCCGGGAGCCTGAATATTCACCGCCATTGGAGCTTCGGTGACTGACACCAGCAGGTCCGCTGATTTATCTGAAGAAGAAGATTTGTTGCATGACAGCAAACAGGAGGAGACGACAACAATTATAGCGCCGATCAGCAGGAGGAGACGAGCTGGCTTCATAGTGTTCTCTTAGCTTTTTAGAAAGGCGAGGTTATTCCCGCCCAGAAAGAATTTACAAGCCCGGTATAGAACAAGATATCGCGCGTTTCATTGTGCAGGAAGAAGTATAGACCAAACAACTTTTTAAAAAGATGCACATCCCCTACAGAATGGTGTAAAGAGGCAGAGAAGTCAAAATGTAAAATATCAAATGTAAAAGTCAAAAATGAAGACGTCCCAACTTTTACATTTTACATTTTGAATTTTATCAGCCAGAGGCCGACATTTTACCTTTTGTTTTTCTTTCTTATCACCATCCTATCCCATAGCCCTCTCCATGATTACTCGACCCACCCCACATCGATCTAAGGATGATTGCCACGAGACCAAGAACGAGAAGTCAAAATGTAAAATATCAAATGTAAAAGTCAAAAATGAAGACGTCCCAACTTTTACATTTTACATTTTGAATTTTACATTTTGCCTTTAATTCTCTTTACCATCCAATCCCATAATCCTCTCCATGATTGCTCGATCCTCCCCACATGGTGCCGTGCTCCCAATCGAAGAAGATGGCATTTAGTGGACCAGAAGTGCGTTCTGCATCTTCAAGCGTGTATCCCATCTCTTGCAATACACGTCGTACATAGTCAGGAGTATCTGAACGAATCAACATGACTCCAGGCCTGGTTCCATGTTCTGCAAAAGAATCACGCATTTGAAATGAATTCATGTTCGCTGCTTCAGTTGCTTCCTGGACGCTCATACCCCATTCCACCATATTGAGAAAGAACTGCAATGAATTCTGATCCTGGCTATCGCCTCCCTGCACTGCAAATGAGAGGAATGGTTTTCCATCTTTCAGTGCAAGAGATGGAGTAAGGGTTGCACGGGGCCGTTTTCCTGGTTCAATAACATTAAAAGGATTCTCTTCCTGTTTCAATACAAAACTCTGCAACCGTTGACTCAGACCGATTCCTGTATTGCCTGCGATCACTGCAGGTATCCAGCCGCCACTCGGAGTGATAGAAACAACCCATCCTTCCGCATCCGCAGCTTGTACTGCGGTCGTGCCCATATACGATGCGACGTCAGGAAATTCTCCGTCATGCATTCCAACACCCATCCTTGATACCTGCTTACCAGTGTTGTTCCAATTTTCAAGAAGACTGTCAAAGGGATTTGTTTTTCCTTCGAAGGCATAAGGATCACCAGGACCAATATTAGGATCATTCTTTTCCCATTGAATTTTTTGCAATCGCTGTCTGGCATAGTCTTTTGACATCAAACCCGCAATGGGTTCAACGGGATCGTAGTAAGGATCGCCATAATAGAAATCGCGATCAGCAAAAGTGAGATTCATCACCTGGTAGAGTGCGTGCAGATATTTGGGAGTGTTGTATCCCATTGATTGTACATCCATCTGCTCGAGCATATTCAACGCCTGAAGCATCACCGGACTTTGTACCCATGTGGTGAGTTTATACACTTCGATGTCCTTATATGTCGTCATCAAGGGCTCTTCGATGTAGACTTTCCAGCTTGCGAGATCACCTTTCGTGATGAGTCCTCCCTGCTCTTGTACACCACGAACAAACTCTTCGGCGATATCACCATGATAGAAGCGATGATAGGCAGCCTGAATAGCCTCTTTGCGTGTCTTGCCTTTTGCAAGTGCCTGCGCTTCTGCATCGACAAGTTTCTGGAGGGTGCGGTACAGGTCTGTTTGCACAAACATTTCACCGGCGTGAGGTGCTTCGCGATCTTCACCGGGATGTGGAAGCATCACCGCTTTCGCATACGGCCATTCTTTGATACGCTCCTTGTGGAGTTCTATCTGGTCGGCAGTTTGTGCCTCTATTGGATATCCTTGAGCAAGTTGTATTGCCGGAGCAAGTACCTGCGCTAATGACATCGTACCATATTCTGCAAGCATTGTCATAAGTCCTCCTGGTGTACCCGGAGTCACTGCCGCCAACGGTCCATGTTGAGGTGGGTAGGCCATTTCTTTCCCGAGAAAATATTCAGGAGTCGCTCCAGTTGGCGCAACACCGAGTGCGTTGATCCCTATCACTTTACCAGTATGAGGATTGTAGATCAACGCTTGTGTCTCACCACCCCAGCTGAGGACATCCCACATCGTACAAGTAGCTGCCAGCATTGCGCAAGCCGCGTCCACGGCATTTCCTTTTTGTTGAAAAATCATTGAGCCCGCTGTAGCAGCCAGAGGTTTTCCTGTTATGGCTATCCAGTGCCTTGCATGTATTACCGGTTTCTGCGTCCGCTGCGCAAACCCTGAAGAATGCAAAAGAACGATGCAACAGACGAGGAGGAATGAAGTAAGTTTCATGACTTTTGAGTTTGAGCTACGTGCTGCTATCAAAAGTAGCAAAAGCATAGATGGAAAATCTCTCCTTCGTTCCAGCTCCCACTGTAGTCATTGAACGTCCGATTGAACCCGTTATCTGCCTGGTCCTAACTCGCACTTTTAATATCCTCTTAAGATTTCCCGGGGAAACCTTAAGACTTCGATGCCGTCAAAGCGGTGTACTGAATTCGAAGATTCTTTAAAACCCGGAAAGATGAAAACACAGACAGATTCAAACAGAAAGAAAAGCATGCTGATCAGCTTTGGCGTGCATTCGTCCATTCTGCTACTTGCTATGATACCAATGGCATCCCAACTACACGTGGAATTCACAGAAGAGCAGATATACGAGATACCGATTGAATTCGCTGAGTTTGCCCAGAGTAATGACGAAGGTTTGAAGGCGGCAAGTGAAGTACGGGATCCTGAAGTCAAACCGGTCATTGAAGAGCACCAGGAAGAACCTGATGTCATCGAAGCAGAAATAGTCAGTGACGTCGCTCAGATCACAGAAGAAGCTGAGCCGGTAGAAAGTGAAATCATTACTGAAACCATAGAAGAGGTTGTTGCTTCTGAAGATAATGTCACAGGAGAGGCAGAAGAAACTGCTTCTGACGGTGGCTCAGATGCGACGCTTGCCGATGGCAATAGTCAGGGGACAGACAGTGAAGGCGATGACGAAGGGCAAACAGGTCTTGATGGCAATGGTGTCATTACCCGAAGGGTGATCCATCGTGAAGACATCACAAAAGCAGCACAGTATAGTGGTATCATCGCCGTGAATTTATGTATCGATCGTCGTGGATATGTCACTGCCGTTGCAAAGAATGAAGAACGCACAACGATTACAGATTCAGATATTATTCGCAGAGCATTGAATATCGCAGCCGGCTATCGGTTCGAAGTGGATTACAGTGCTGCTAAACGTGAATGTGGAATGTTGACCTTTGTGTTTGAAATTGATGAAGATATTGAAGAAGCGTATGTGGTGGTGGAATAGAAATCAGCCGTTCGCTATTCGCCATTCGCTGTTAGCCGAAGCAGAGATATTTTTCCGGTGTTGTGTCGCTTGGGTGTAAATGACATCAATGGGAATAGCCGTTGGCAGATAAATCAGAGATAAATTTTTCCGGGTTGCGCCGCATGGGTGTAAATGAGCATCCATGCGGTTTTTTTTGAATTTGTGCGCGTTGATCTTATAGCGCTATACCTACGAGTATCTCCCATCCCCGGAGTTTCGATTCCTCACGAAGAGAGATCACGTTTCGAAAATCATGGATATATCGTAGATCGGCCGTAAAACGCCAAACCGCCAATTGGATTCCTCCCTGTATCCCAGGTTGAACCTCTTTCATGTGATTGACTGTAAGACCAGCCGTGTTTTCATCGACACCAACGAGAAAACTTATGTGACCACCGGCATATGTTCTGAGTTTAAAGAGACGATCATTCACGATGAGTGCGCCGATGCTGATGGGAAGTTGGATCTGATGTGTTTTATCTCCCTGTGAAAGAATTCCATCCCTTGAGGTTTTTGCCTGCATCATGTATTGCTGATAGTGCAAGCCTGGCATGAACAATAATCTGGAATCCTGCACCAGCACATCAAATCCGATGCTTTGTCCATGATGTCTTCCTTGCTCATCAGCAAGGCGAAAATTGAGTATGCCCATCTTAATATTGAAAGCAGATTGGGCCTGCGGGCTGAATGCCATTGTGAACAAGGTCAGCACCAGCAAGGAAAAGCGTTTTGTTGTCCTCATTTTGTTGTCCTCATGAGTAACCTGGGTTTAAGAAAGTCAAAATGTGGAGGCGAGGTCTCCAACTCTAACTCCTTTTCACGTCGAAGTATTGTGTGCGAGCTACCTACCCTTAACCTGGGAGGGGGTCTCTTGGTCAAAGGAATAAAAATCAAAATGGCAATACTGTTGGTTTTCATAGCAATCTGTCGTTCCCGGCCCGACCAGGTAATCAGGCGTCCATCGAAATGCTTTTGCTCAAATATCACAACCAATTCTCTAATCAGCCCAACCTGTCCAGAATGTCAATCAATCGATCACACACGAAATCAATCTCCTCCTCAGTGATGATCAAAGGGGGTGCAATGCGAAATGATCGCTTGTCAAAAAGGAACCAATCCGTAAGAATCCCATGATCCAAAGCGTGATGCATAAAGTCAGCAAGCGAAATGTCATGTTGCAATTCTACCGCCATCATCAAACCTACATTTCGAATCTCACGGATCTTCGGATGTTGAAGTCGGGAAATAAACCTTTGGGCATGGAGCTCAGCTTTAGATATGAAATCTTTTTCGAGTAATTCTTCAAGTGTCGCCAGTGCAGCGGCGCATGAAACAGGATGTCCACCAAACGTCGTGAGATGACCAAGTACCGGGTTGTGTGTGAACTGATTCAAGTATGTTTTTCTACTGATAAACGCACCAATTGGCATTCCACCTCCAAGCGACTTAGCGAGCAACAACACATCAGGCACAATATTATCATGTTGATGAGCACAGAAGCGACCAGTGCGACCCATTCCTGTTTGTATTTCATCGAACATCAACAATGCACCTGTCTCATCACATCGTTTGCGTAACGCTTGCAAATATCCCGGATCGGCAATCCGCACACCTGCCTCTCCTTGTATTGGTTCAATCAATACTGCCGCAGTTGCTTCATTAATAAGATCAAGATCATCAAAGCTTGAAAAATGGATATTTCGAATACCCGGTAACAATGGCATGAAGGCACTGGTATAATCAATATCCGATCGAAGGCTATCGGCCCCTTGTGTGCTACCATGATATGCGTGATGACAAGCAATGATCTCGTGTCGGCCAGTGACTCTCTTTGCAAGCTTCATTGCTCCTTCGACAGCTTCGGCTCCCGAATTCACAAAGAATACACAGTCAAGAGAAGAGTCGAGTTGTTCTGTGAGTTTTTTGGCAAGTAGTACTTGCGGAGATTGAATATGTTCTCCGTAAACTGTTGTATGCATGTATGTTGCTGCCTGGTTTTGTACAGCCGCCACTACCCGCGGATGACAGTGACCAAGAACACTTACACAATAGCCGGAGTTGAGATCGACATAAGGCATGCCTTTTACATCATAGATATAGATCCCAGAGGCATGATCTACTTCCAGCAGGAATGGTTCAGGCCCAGTTTGTGCAACGTGACGCAGGAAGAGAGGACGAAGAGAGGTCATGCCGCGAAGTTCGTCAAAGACGGACATCTACAAACCCGACGGAAGCCAGAATGCAGACAAACGCAGAGTAGCATTTATTCTCTTTTAAAACCGTAATCAGTACAAAGAAGTTGGGTCAACGCCAATTGCGGCGGCCAGCGCTGTGTGGGCTTTGTTGTATTTCGGAGAAATCCGTAGCCGATTTTTAGATTGAGCCGTGCCGTCAGGAGGTGTCCGTGATTGATGGCAGGATATGGATACGAGTCCGTATTTCGGAGAAATCCGTTGCCGATTGCCCGAGAACGAAGTTCTTCCTGCCCCACTTCGACTACGCTCAGTGCATGCTTCCGCCTTCTTCGGCCAACATAGCGCGGCGAGGTGGTTCCGCCGTCCGCCCACTTCGACTACGCTTAGTGCATCCTTCCCGCGTTCCGCCATTCAGCCCTTCTGCCATTCAGCCCTTCTGCCGTTCCGCCCTTCTGCCGTTCCGCCCTTCCGCCGTTCCGCCCTTCCGCCGTTCCGCCCTTCTGCCGTTCCGCCCTTCCGCCCTTCCGCCGTTCTGCCATTCTGCCATTAACTGTATCTTGCAGCCGCAAAACTTTCTCAGAAAATGAAACGTCTTTTTACGCTCTTCGTCATTTCATTATCAGCACTCACTGCTTTTGCCCAGGGCATGGACTTCTTCCATGGCTCATGGGAAGAAACGTTAGCAGAAGCCCGCAAGCGCGGCGTTGTCATCTTTGTTGACGCCTATACGACGTGGTGTGGACCTTGTAAACGCATGGCTTCGCAAACATTTCCAGTGAAGGAAGTTGGAGATTTCTACAATCCCAATTTTGTCAATGTGAAGATTGATATGGAAAGTGAAGCGGGTTTGAAATTCAAACGGAAGTATCCTGTCAGGTCTTATCCTACATTTCTCTTTATCGCACCCGATGAGAGTATTGTACTTCAGGTCGTTGGTGCCAAACCAGCAGATCAGTTCATCGCAGTCGGACAGGAAGCGCTGAAAAAATATGATGGTAGTGCACAATACCAGGTGAAGTACGATGCCGGTGATCATAGTTATGATGTCGTCTACAATCTCGTCGCTGCGCTGAATAAATCAGGCAAGTCAAGTTTGAAAGTTGCTAATGACTATCTCAAGACACAGACCGATCTCCGTACACCAGAAAATCTGAAGTTGATCCTTGAAGCCTTCGTTCAGGTGGACAGTAAGATGTATGAGTATTTCGGAACGTATCATAAAGACATCGTGAAGACATCTGGCGAGACGATTGTCAATGAAAAAATTCGCAGTGCCGCAAATAAGACTGTTGTACGCGCAGTAGAATATGAAAGTGAGGCATTACTTGTGGAAGCAAATACGGCGATGCAAAAGTATCTTCCTTCCGAGGCAGAACTTTTCAGTATCACATCTGCAATGGATTATGCACAGGCTTCCAAAAACGCTGAGTTGTATTTGAAGCATGCGAAGCTATATATGAAGAAGACGTCAGGAGATGACGCGGCGAGACTACATGGCGTGGCGAATGCAATCATCAAAAATTTCTATGAGCACACCGAGCTTCTGCAACTTGGAGAAAAGGCGGCGAAGATGTCGATACAACTCAAAGACGCTCCGAATCATATCATTGCCTATGCGACTTTAATCTATCTGCAGGGAGATAAGACACGTGCTGTTTCAGTCATCGATGAAGCGATTCTCCGGTTGCAGGGAAAAGAGCAAAAGGTGGATAAGTTGACAGAATTGAAGAGCAAGCTTGGAGCATCCTAGTAATCCATTTTATTTTTCTTACCAAGAACACAGTTAGCATTGCGAGAAGTAACAATGTTACTATGCTTCGCAATTAAGGCTACTTTTATTGTTACTTGGGTAGGCAAACCTGCCTGGTTTAGCGCGGGACTGCGGATAGGGTATACCAGGCAGGTTTAGCGATGGGCCTTCTCAATCTTATCATTATAGATTCCAATTACGATGAAGAAAATTGCTGTATTGACTTCCGGTGGTGATGTCCCTGGTCTGAATGCCTGCATCAGGGCAGTGGTCAGGTCAGCACTGTATCATGGGATGGAGGTATGTGGAGTGCAACATGGATTTGAAGGCCTGATACATGGAGAATTTGTCCAGATGAATGGATCCAGCGTGAGTAATATTATTCATCTCGGAGGAACGATCCTGAAATCTTCAAGAAGCGAACAATTCAAAACAAAAGAAGGTCGTAAGAAGGCATATAAAAATCTCAAGCGCGAAAAGATTGAAGCGGCTATCGTCATTGGTGGCGACGGATCTCTTCAGGGAGCACGAAAATTCGCTGAAGAGTATGACATTCCCTTCATCGGTATTCCCAAAACAATTGATAATGATATTTCCGGGACGGATGTTGCTATTGGTTTTGACACGGCATTAAATACCGCAATGCAGGCCATTGATAAAATCCGTGACACTGCAGAGTCTCACAATAGAGTGTTTGTAGTAGAAGTGATGGGGCGCGATTCAGGATATATCGCTTACGGCGCAGGTCTTGCCGGTGGTGCAGAAGCGATTCTGGTTCCTGAAAGCAATGCGGATCTGAGTCATCTGGAAAATACGCTGCAACAAGGATGGGGCAGAGAGAAGTCTTCTCTCATTATTGTAGTTGCTGAAGGAGATCAAACAGGAGGAGCGCAGGAAGTGAGTGAACTAATAAAAAAACATATGCCTGGCAGATACATCGGCATTTGCATTCTTGGGCATACACAACGCGGTGGTAGTCCTACCAGCGCAGATAGAATACTGGCCGCCAGACTTGGCGTCGCGGCTATCAGGGCGCTGCGGGATGGCAAGAAGAATGTGATGGTAGGAATGGTGAAAGGCGAAATTGCAATCACTCCGCTCAAGAAGATCAAGCGACATCATTTGAAACTCAATAAAGAAGTGCTTGGCCTCTTGGAAGAATTGTCTTCCTGATAATTTTGGGGCTAAAGCCCCGGGTAATTTTTTGGAGCACTTTTTCCGTTCGTTAAAACGAACGGAAATTGATCAAGTATCCGAATTCATGAATTACCGTTCGCTGAATTACCGTTCGCTGAATTGCCGTTCGCTGAATTGCCGTTCGCTTTAGCGAACGGTTTCAGGAATCCTATTCACCAGATACCTCACTCCCAGATACACAGTCCTTCCCAATACCGGTCCCCATGCTAATCCACTATCGAAGTATTGCCCAAATGGATTACCCGCATCCAGAATCGGCACTTCCTGCGTGAAGTCCAATAGGTTTTCCACTCCGAGATAAATGTCCACGTTGTTTGTAAAGCGACGTGTGATCTGTGCATGAATGATCCTAAATGACGGAGAAAAATCCGGGAGTTGTAATCCTTCGGGATTCGACGCTGTAAATGGAATCCGTTGTGCACTGATATGTTGAAATGTGGCATCAACAATCCAGTGGCCACCACTTTTCCGTGATGTGGTATACGCAGCGTTGAGAAAGCCACGATGCTTTGCCGTCAGTCCCTTTTCTAATAATCCTCCATGATGATCAGATTTGACATCAAGGAATCTCCATGCTGCTTTCACATCAAATCGCTTCATGGCTTCCCATGAACCTTCAACCTGGAGGCTAGTGGAATATGATTTTCCATCGAGATTATAGAAATGTGCATGACCTGGGCTTAGATCAACATCAACAACAACCTGTTCATCAAATGACGTGTGAAAGACATCAGCACTGATATGGCCAGGCCGGAAATCCAGCGTAAACGATTGTGAGATGCTCATGCCATAATTCCATGCGGATTCCATTTCAAAGCCCAATGGCAGACTTGCATTATCTCCTTCAAGATGAATTACACGTGATGACGCGAGCAGGCTGAGATTCTCAGCGATTACATTCGGTGAGTGATAGCCTCTTCCTCCTGAAGCACGTAAAACGGTGTTCCTTGCAATTGCATAGCGTAAATGCAAACGCGGTGTGATCAGCAAATCATAAATGTTATGATAGTCTGCGCGCAATCCTGCAACAAGCGTGAAATTCTCACCGGGCGTGTAAGTGTATTCGAAAAACCCACCCGGGACAACCTCTTCTTTCTCCAGCGCGCCAAAACCAAAAAACTCATCATAGTGATCGGCAAGGATGCTCACACCGGTTTTGAATTTGTGATCAGTCGTTCCAATGATCGATTGAAAAATCAGATTGCCATACGCAGTCTGTTGCTTCCCGGAATACGGACGCACACCGAACTGTGTTTCTAATTCATAATCAGAAAGCGCCCATTGAAATCCTATGCTCTGAAATCGCTTTTGAGGAAAGATGTATCCTGTCTTTCCTGAGATGTCAATTCTTTGCGCATCGATAGAGACACCATAAAGCGAACCAGGCGTGTCAGGATTAAAACCCATTTGGCCTCCTGTCTTTTGATCTGAGGTAAACTTGATGATCAGTTCACCTTCAAGATTTTTGTGATTGTCAAACTTCCATCGATTGGCAAGAACAAAGAGTTCGCCTTCCTGCAGATCGGAAAAGCCATCATCATTGCGATCTATCATTTTAGTGACTGTACTGCCATGTGTGAGTATCGATGTACTGAGATTGGGAGAAAGATCTAATGCGCCCAGAAGATTGAGTTCGTAGCGATTTGCATCATTTGCATAGCCATTGACAAAGAAGCGCTCTTCTTCCTGCGGCTTCTTGAGTTCGATATTGATCTGACCTGCGATACTTTCGAAGCCATTCACCACTGATCCTGCTCCCTTGGTGATTTGCATCGAATGCACCCATGCACCAGGAGTGTACAGTAATCCATAAGGAATGCCAAGTCCGCGGATACCCGGCATAAATTCCTGTGAAAGCATTGAATATCTGCCAGCGAGTCCGAGCATCTGAATTTCTTTAGCACCAGTGACGGCATCGTTGAAGTTGACATCCACAGAAGCATTTGTTTCAAAACTCTCGGAGAGATTACAACATGCTGCTTTGAAGAGTTCTTCCTGCGAGACATTCTGCAGCAGTTGCGGATTGAGGAATGAGACTTCTGTAGATTGTCTGCGATGTACGACATTGACCTCATCGAGAATCGTCGATCCTTTGAGTACTACACTGAGATAGGATTGACTGCCAATTTGAATCGTATCTGGAGTATAACCGACGTAACTCACGATGAGTGACATATTTCCCGGATTTCTTTCCAGAGAAAAGTAGCCAGTCGAATCTGTCTCCGTACCCACAGTTAAGCCCAGCCAATACACATATACATATGCTAATGGCCGCAAAGTACCTTCAATGGTTTCCTCAAGAACGACTCCCTGGATTTGACCACGAGTATTCTGAGCATAAAGGGAAATGAAAGCCGTGCATAGCAGCGCGGCAGTCCAGGATATTTTGCGCAACATGATTCTTGCCTTTTAGTGCTTCTCAATACCACTATCATACTGACAGCAGCCTGGAAGATTTTGATACGCTTTCTGATCAGCCTTTGCAAGTTCACTGCGATAGCCTATAGCAGCAAGCGCGTCCGCGATTTTCTGAGGAGAAGTTTTTTTAGGACTGATCGTGGCTGTGAGCACTCCGCTTTCAACATCCCATGTTGCCTTCTTGACACCTGGGACATCATAGCTCGCCGTCTCGATTCTTGCCTTGCACATTTCACAGACACCGGCCACTTGAAGCGTGACAGTCTGATATTTTCCATCCTGGGTTTTTTGACCGGACAGCACGAAAGACATGAACACAAACAGGCAGAGACTTATGGATTTGATTGACGATTTCATGATTGCAATTGATTTGTAACAAAGTAAAACAAACGAAATTCTTAAAAGTTACCGCGCAGTGGTTGTTACAAATCATCAGCCATAGTAAACCAATGCACATTGGAAGATGTACAGTGGAGGGCCTGAACTTGTTAAAAGGGCCGGATATACACTTGGGGAATCCTGAATGATGATTGTGGCGTTGTTGTGTACTATCGCTGACTTGACCACTGTAGGTGTATCTCCGTCTATGCTCTTCTGGCATATTGCAAGAAGATCATCCTGCAGCCATTGAGTTGCATCGTCACAACAATTGTTCAATGTATTCCCGCTGTGACAATTCGGTTTCTTGTTTTGACAGCAACCCTGATCTTCCATGCCGGTTTCCGGCTCACCGCATTCCACTTTAACCAGGACCGTGATATGCATCAATTCACCCTGACAGTAATGCAAATGCAGCGGCACGCCAATAGCGGTGGCGCTATATAGCAGAATTAAAATCGCTACGAGAGATTTTCGAAGCATGGGGCAAAAATAGGCGTTTTTAACGGGCGATATGGGGTTAAACTGAGGTTTATGTTCTTGTTAACAGAACGGCGGAAAGGCAGAACGGCAGAACGGCGGAATGCAAGACGGCTCAATAAAACTTCACCGTTTTCCATTTCGTTTTCGTGCGTCGATCAGTTTTTGAAGCATTGCGGATATGTGTTTAGCGCGATCAATCAAATCGCCAGCTTGTTTTTGTTGAATCACCGAAACAGAAACTGCAATTAGTAGTTGTGTTCGTAACTCCCCACAGGAGCCCTTCGACATATAGAGATATCTGATAAACTCTTTATCAGTCTGCCTCTCAAATCCTTCAGCAATATTTGATGGAACAGAGATCGCACTTCGCTGTATTTGATCTCGTAAACCAAAATTCTTATTGTCCTTGAAGATATTATACACATCAATACAAAGTTTCATTCCTTGCTGCCATACACGTAAATCTTCAAATGAATCATATCCGGAGCTCATGATAAAATTTGTGACTTTAATGTTTGCTCTTATGCATTTTTAACCAAACGGGGAAGGGGCGAAGGATTTCTCTTCCTTTCTGCCCTTCCGCCGTTCTGCCATTCTAGGCAGCCTTCTCTTTCTGCCCTTCCGCCGTTAAGAATTCCTGAACCAAAATCTCCGTCCTCACCTGCGCCTGTCCATCTTTAGAAGTGAATTTATTATACCGGATCTTCCCACGAATACCGATATACGCGCCTTTCTTCAGTTTGCTTTCCATGTAATCTGCAAGTTCGCCCCAGGCGACAAGGTTGTGCCATTGGGTTTGTGTAATGCGTTCGCCGTTTTTGTCTTTGTAGGATTCATTGGTGGCGATCGAGGCTTTGCCGACTTTCCCACCGTTTGAGGTTTTTGTGATTTCCGGGTCACGGCCAAGATTGCCGATGAGCTGGATGGAATTTTTCATTGAGTCCATTGTTGTGAATGTTTAAGTGTTTATTGTTTAACTGTTTAATGGGAGGGGCTGACCTCGCAGCGTCCACATGTTGAAGCTTGAAAATTAAAATGAGCCTTAATAGGACCTGCGAGCGTCATGCGGGAGGCATTGACTCTTCCGCGTCACCGTTTTCCTTTTTCGGAGTGAGAAAACTACTGACGACGATTTCAGACTGATATCGCGTATTTCCATTCCGGTCTTCATACGAGCGATGTACGAGCTTACCTTCGATGACGACCTGTGTGCCTTTCGTGAGTTGTTTTTCCATCCGTTCTGCGAGAGCGCCCCAGGCGGTAATGTTATGCCATTCGGTGTGCTGCGATCGTTCGCCGGCTTTGGTTTTGAAGTATTCGTTAGTCGCCAACCTTGTACGGGCGACTTTGCTACCTGTGCTCAGGGTGAGACACTGGACGTCTGATCCCAGGAATCCCATGAGCGAGACGGAGTTTTTCATTGTTTGCATAAGAAATGATTAATTAAGTAAATGATAAAATCAGTAATTAAAATGTTTAAGCGTTTAATGTGTGTGGGCAGACCTCTGAGCGTCATGCGGGTGGGTAACTAGTTCCACTCTCCCTTAACTCAATACCAAGATGACTTTTCAAATCGGCGACTTGTGCGCCGAAGCCTTGAAGCGAAGGAGCACGACGCAAAGGTGAGATGGTGAGAGTCCGATAGTCGTATAAAAAACGTTTACTGACGTTTGTAAGTGTTTGTAAGCGTTTGTATGAGTTTAGGGGCGCTGAAAATCAGTCTGTTGTGAAGAAAGAGAAGATTTTAGGTAAAATGTCTGTTTTGTACCTTAGGTGCACGTATAAACGAGTTCTACGCAAGCATAGACACCACCACAAAACGAAAAAACATTAAACAAAAACAAAAAAAAGTAAAAAATGAAACAGGCAATCTTGGGAGCAGGAGGAGCAATAGGAATTGAACTGGCAAAAGCATTAAAAACATACACCACTGATATAAGACTTGTAAGTCGCAATCCGAAGAAAGTAAATCCGAACGATGAACTGTTTCCGGCAGACCTTACAAATCGCGAAGATGTTTTTAAGGCTATTGAAGGTAGCGAAATAGTATATGTCACTGTGGGTTTTGCTTACAATATTAAGATATGGCAAAAGTTGTGGCCACCATTTATCAAGAATGTTATCGATGCGTGTATTCAACACAATGCAAAAATGGTGTTCTTCGACAATATTTATGCAATAGGTGGAGATAATGTAAAACATATCACCGAAGAATCTCCGATTAGTCCGTGTAGTAAAAAAGGGGAAGTAAGAGCTGAAGTTGATAAACTCATTTTAGACGCCATCGAAAAAAAGAAATTGAATGCAATTATTGCACGTTCAGCCGATTTCTTCAGTGAAGTGAAAGGCAACAGTATGGTCATGAACTTGATTTACGATAATCTGTTTAAAGGTAAAAAAGCACAATGGCTTGGGGGTGCAAAGAATATTCATAGCTTAAGTTATACTCCCGACCTTGCCAAGGGAACTGCCATGCTTGGTAATACACCTGATGCTTATAATCAGATATGGAACCTACCCACAGACTCAGAAAAAATAACCGGTGAAGGTTGGGTTAATCTTTTTGCTAAAGAAATGAACGCAAGCAATAAATATCAGATGCTACCTAATTGGCTCTTAAAAGTTTTGGGACTGTTTATTCCGATTATGAAGGAATTACCAGAGATGAACTACCAATATGACAGGGATTATTTTTTCGATAGTTCAAAGTTTAATAAGCATTTTAACTATACCCCAACAACAAATGCAGAAGCAGTAAAGCAAACCATTGCAAAATCTAAAAAAAATGCCAGCGTATAACAACACATTTGCAATAGGCGGGGTTTCGTGCTCCGCAGCCAGTTTTGTGATTACAGAAAGTTCAGTTCTCCGCATCAACATTTGTGCTGAAAAGCCCGCCCATTGCAAATCTGCCAAACGTTATGCGCAATGCTAGCCGCTCCGAATAACCGTTATTGCTAACATCAAAATGACCAAATTCAACTCATTTACCAAACAAATGCATAATCTTACAAAATGAATACTGACAAAACAAAACTCACAATCATATACCTTGCCGATGATGATGCAGATGATTGCTCATTCTTTGAAGATGCTCTCAAAGAGTTGAGCATTGAAACACAACTTACTATTGTAAATGATGGTGTAGCGTTAATGTCCGCACTGAATGAAAAAGTGCCACCACCACCTTATGTTATCTTTCTTGACTTAAACATGCCGCGTAAAAACGGCTTTGAATGTTTAGATGAAATCAGGCAAAATCCCAGGTTCAATGAAATTCCTGTTGTCATATTTTCAACTACCGAAAATAATGAGATAGTTGATAAAACTTACACTCTGGGTGCAAACTATTACATCTGCAAACCAAATTCGCACGAGCGTTTAAAAAATGTAATTGAAACTGTATTAACGCTTAACTTGAATCAGGAACAAAGCAGAACTCCAAGAGGCAAATTTCTTTTGATGCTTTAATTTTTCGCATTAAACAACAGGCATGATTAAAAAGGAACAATATTCCCGCATCAAAATTATTTTTCTTTTCGGGGCAATTGCTTTGATTGTTCTTTCTATCCTCTCTTATGTCAGAATTAAAAATCTTATTGAAGCATCGGAATTGGTTCTTCATACCGAGGAGGTTAAGTTAGAACTCGAACGCACTATGCAGGAGTTACTGCGTGCAGAATCATCGCATCGGGGATATATTCATGCTAAAGATTCTTCTTTTCTAAATGACTATTTTAAAGCACGAAGTAATGTTTATGTGCATCTATCTAAAGCTGATTCGCTTATCATCAATCCATTTGTAAAACAACAAGCAATTGCATTGCATGCAGCAATTGATAAAAGATTGGATTATATGAAAAGTATTTTGGATGTAGCCGCAAGTTCTGAAGTTTCTTCGCAAAGGTGGTTAGTTGGTAAAGCTTTAATGGATGAAGTGCGTGAACAGGTTGATAAAACGGAATTCGCAGAAGAGCAATTGATGAACCAGCGTGTTGCCAGTTTGAATAAAGAAACTTTTATGACGCCACTCTTCACAGTTTGTTTAATTATTGGTGCTATTTTAATTCTTGTTGGAGCTTATTTTAAAATAATGAAGGAACTAAAAATTTCAGATTCGCTAAAATCAAATGTGGAACAACGATCAAATGAATTATTACAAGCCAACGAAGAACTTGCTTTTCAAAATGAGGAGAAAGAAAAACGGACAGCAGAATTAGTCATTGCCAACAAAGAACTTGAATCGTTCAACTACATATCAAGCCACGACTTGCAAGAACCACTACGACAAATACAAAACTTTTCATCGCGTATCATTACCGATGAACAACAAAACTTATCCGACAAAGGCAAAAATTATTTAGAGAAGATGAACAATGCAGCTAACCGTATGCAAACCCTCATTGCAGATTTGCTTGTTTATTCCCGAACCAAAACCGCAGAACGAAAATTTGAAATTACAGACCTAAATCAAATTGTAAAAGATGTTACTGCAGAATTTAAAGAAACCATTGACGAAAAACACGCAACAATAGAAGTGGGTGAAATGTGCGATGCAAATGTTATCCCCTTTCAATTTCGTCAACTCATGCACAACCTCATTGGCAACTCGCTTAAATTTTCTTCTCCCAATATACCACCACACATAAAAATAAGCAGTTGCAATATAACACACAGCAAACCTAATAATGCAAACCTTACTCCCGAAAAAGAATATTGCCACATCAGCATTACCGACAATGGCATTGGCTTTGAGCCGCAATATAAAGACCGCATCTTTGAAGTTTTCCAACGCCTGCACGACAAACAAAAAATCAACGGCACAGGAATAGGACTTGCCATTGTAAAAAAGATTGTGGAGAATCATAATGGAATAATTACTGCAACAAGCAAATTAAATGGAGGAGCAACCTTTGATATTTATATTCCTTCAACTTAATACACGGCACAGCAATGAAAGAAAATCGCCTTGAATAAAGTGTGCGCGAACTTGAAACAGCTGTGCTTCGTGGCGAGAACAGCACATGCGCATAATTACTATTTGGTAAGGGCACGCACCAGAACAAGTCAAAGCAATAAAAGACGGATTAGAAAAACTTAAGGAACAAGGTATTGAGGCAATAGAGGACTAACTAAATTTGACAACTCAATCCAAGAAAAAATACTAAACCAAGTATCGAAACCATCAGTCGAGCATCCCGGCAAACATTACCCTTCAGAAAAGAATCAACAATGCATGACACCAACTATGATTCGAGAAGTTGATGACTATTATCTGAATAAAGAAGAACCCAACAAGAGTTGCTTACTCGCCTTACGGGATCTGATTCTCGAACAAGACGCGCACATTATAGAAACGCAGAAGTTTGGAATGCCCTGTTTCTGTTATAAGAAAAAGATGTTCTGCTACTTATGGACTGATAAAAAAACGGATGAACCTTATATCCTTATGGTTGAAGGGAAACACCTTGTTCACGCTGAATTGGAATCGGGAAAACGCTCCAGGATGAAAATTTTTAGAGTGAATCCGAATAAAGATTTACCCAAAGAGATGATTGAGAATATTCTGCAGAAAGCATTAGACTTATATCGAACAGGCATTATTAAAACCAAAGAATGACTCAGAAGCTGCAGAATCCCGCCTAGCCTCTTCCTTTTTGTGATAAAAAAGATCCTGCAGGTTACAAAATCTTGACGACCATCTACCAAAAAAATTATTTGAAATACGGAATCAAAGTTTACTAACACCCTCACCCCGACAACTAAATGCGTTTTATCCCTTTTACCAACTTATTAGCTGACTTCTGGCTTCACTGCTTTTTGGCTTGAGTCGGGTGACGCCTATAACAAGGGCTTAAAAGAAATAGCCTACCGATAATGGGTTCGGGCTATTGGCCTTTTCGAATGACTTCATCGGACACCCTTGGGTTCGTACAACTACCATTTGTCCAATCCTAATAATTTCTTACCCAGTTCATTGAGTTCTGCGGTACCATATTTCGTTTGTTCCCATTGACGTGGATCGCCGGGAAACGCATAGCCCTCTGGTGCAATCCTGTCTTTCCAGGATCGTATTCGCCATTGACGCAACGGTTCATTATCTTCTTCTGATGGCATCATAGAAATGTATTGCGCAATACGCACATTATTACCACTCATATTCGGGCGTATCCCATGTGGCTGCAGGCTATTAAAAATAAGAAGGTCGCCTGCTTCCATTTTGACTTTTACGATATCAAAGCCCGTTGTATCAGGTTTAAAGCGGTCACGGTCTTCTGGCTGCGTCAGATTCCAGGTGTTATAATTGCGAAACAACTCAGGTATGCATTGAAAGCCACCCGTGTTTTCATCCGTTTGATCTGCTAAAGCAAGCACGCCTTGTACATTCACAGGTTTTGTTTCGGGGTCGTAATCCCAATGAATAAATCCTTTGTATTCGAAACCCCGCTTTATCGGAAAATTAAGGTTGGCCCTGTCGATTGTGACCCATAATTTTTTTGTTCCCCAGATATCTGTAAACGCATCATACACTTTTTGCGTCATACGGTTGTTCCATAAATATTGATTCTGATATACCTCCACCATTCCGGTGTTTGTCAATTCCTTCATTTTCATTTCTGCCCGGGGTGGCGTATACCAGGTATCTGTATTATCGGGGTCCTTTTCTTCAAACTCCCATAAAAAATTCGCTGTGGCCAATGCCTGTTCTTTGGGCACGGCGTTTTTTACAACGATATAACCATTGATAATCCAAAAATTCCAGTCGTCTTCACTCAATACACGAAGTGGCTCGCCATTACTACGGTCATTGAATTTAACAAGACTGCTTTTTGAGGTTGAAGGATTGCCAGGAATGTCTTTGTGCGCATTATCCGGCTGCATCGTCGGAGCCATAGTCGGCACCATTGATTTTTGTTCCATATGGCACTATTCGTGTTTCAAAAACTAAATTAATTAATTCTACAAATATTCTCATTCTGCCAACACTCATGCACTACTTACTTCCTTATATGTACATTACCGCCGTAAACAACTAAACATGAAAGTACTGATCCTTTTTATTTTTTTAAGTGCCGCCAATTTTACCAATGTCTCCAATGCTCAGGTCGGTATTGGCACTACTACCCCGAGTAACAATGCAGCTCTCGATGTCAATAGCACAAACAAAGGCATCATGCTACCAAGACTTAGTGACACGACGAGTGTAAGCAACCCAAGTGCCGGACTGATGATATACAATATGCAGACAAAGACACCTGCCTTTCATAATGGTAATAGATGGAATACAGTAGCAACCCAAAGTGCCGTGCTCACCAATACAGACTCAATCACCTACACCATTACCGATGCTTCGAACGGTTTTACGAATGGTACGTTCCCTCTTCAAAGCTTAAGCACTGGCGCCTCAAACACAGGCGGAGGAATGTCTTTTATACAAGATGTCAATTTTTCGAAGCTGCAGGATATCAACTCCATCGCGTTTACAAAAGCAACGATATCATCTCCAAATTTGTCAACGATGGTGATTGAAATCAAAGTGTACACTCCCGGAGAAAACAATCCATACTATTCCATAAAAATGACAAACGTTATAATCACGAGTTATTCGGTGGGCGTAGGTTCTGAACTCAATGAACAAATCTCAGTGCTTCCAGTCATATTCGGATATAAGGATTGGATAAACAATACCAGCTTTGCCTGGAATGATGCTACCAACATGGAAGTTCCTTATTGATTACATGAAAAATATCACACTCCCAGGTCTACTGCTGGCCATATGCGCCGTAAATGGATTTTGCGGCAGCCATCTGTCTGATATCATTCGATTTGCATCACCAGATAAAGCAAAAGAGCTCTTAATGCAGGAGGATGAATTTACAGATAGCTGGAGTCAGTTTGATATTGATTCACGAATGCAGAAAAAGCATAGCACAAAGAATGAGTTGTTGAATTATATCGCATCACAGGCGAGAGAATGGACAGTAGATGAAAAGACCAAAATTGTGCCGATTCTGATGAGCATCAATGAACTTATCATAAAGGAAGATCTCAACATAGACTTCCCGGATGAAATCTATTTCATCAAGACTACGGCAGATGAAGAAGGAGGAGCAGGAGGCTATACAAGGGCAAATTACGTTGTGCTGAAAGAAGACATACTCTCAAGCCCAAATGAGAGTTTGAAACAAATTATCGTCCATGAGTTGTTTCATGTCCTTTCAAGAAACAACCCTGCGTTTCGAAAACAGATGTATGGTATTATTGGATTTGAGATAGTCAATGTAATCCCATATCCTGAGAATCTTAAAGACTACAGAATTACCAATCCCGACGCACCTCAAACTGATGCCTTCATCAAACTAAACGTCAATGGCGAAGAAGTGGAATGTATGATGATCCTGTATTCCGATCGCGACTATGACGGCGGTGAATTTTTTAAGTATCTGAATGTCGGATTTATGAGGCTTAAAGGTGATACCGTAAAAGAAATTGCACTCATTGATGAGAAGCCGGTGATCTATACATTCAAGGAAGTGTCGGATTTTTATGAGCAGGTTGGAAAGAACACAGGTTATATTATTCATCCTGAAGAAATCCTTGCTGACAATTTTGCTTTTGCGCTACTGAATAAAGAAGGATTGCCAAACCCGGAGATTGTGGATGAGATAAAAGAGAAATTAAAGGAGTAAGCTCCAGAAGGGGTGAAGCCGGTAAAGCTGGTGAAATAGGGAAAGCCGGTGAAGAAAAGAACTAGTCAAATGGTAAATCGAGACTTGCCTGACGGTCTCCGGCAGCCATAGCCATTGGCGACGGCACGCAATCAGGAATAATCGATTCTTGATATAGTATTGTTAAAATTGAATGGAAAAGACTTGTTACTCTCTCTAGGGTAGACTGGAAATTGAGATTGGTCAATTAAGCTAAATCGAAGATCGTCGATTCTTGTAATGTGGGTTGCGATTTCCCGGTTTCACCGACTTCCCCGGGTTTCACCGGCTTAAACGTTCCAGCAAAATCTTAAGCATCTCCTTCTGCTCCTTCTCATGCTTATGCTGTGCTTCCACGTTCACATAATGAATACCACGTAGTCCGCAATACACGGAGAGTGATCCATCATCTGTCATGCGATGATTGTCCTGAAGGACGATATGATAATAGTTGGGCTGAAGTGCTTCGAAGATCCGTCGCTCTGTGACAAAATAAAAGTCATCATAGTCGGGATGCAAGCCACGATACGTAGCCAGCGCTTCATCCTGATAGATGTTGTCGATATGATATGAGCCAAGGCCATAGCCGTTGTGGGTATTATTATGCAGGGCAATCACCAGCTCCTGCAAATCAATCTGCATGATAGCCAGTAGCGTATCCGCAAATGCCTGTACTAAATGAAACACCGCAGTGTCACGGTCGCAGTAGCGCAATGGTGGCAACAACGTTCGCAGGCTAAGCATACCATTTTGTACAGTGACATACGCTTCAGATCCTGCATCCTGATTACTCAGCGCATAGTACAGAAGACTATCTCCAACATTGAAAAGAGAATCCCTCAACATGAGCAAATGCATGGAGTCTTGCACGTGCATCGTCTGCAACAGCAGAAAAGAATCCCGTACCATAAGGCGTCGAAGTTCCCGCCAGATACCTGCTTCTGTGTATATCCTGTTTGGATCGATTTCATAACGCACAGAGTCTACCGAGAATCCGATATATCTGTAGCCTGAATGCACGAGCTCATATAGTACTCCTCCTTCCTCTTCAATGATTTCTTTAGCAGCATCCGCACTGGTACTCTCATCATCATGCATGTTGTAGTACAAAAGACCCGGTTTATCCGAACGGTGGACGACAAGATTCACGACTGTATCCCCGAGCGTAAATATCCTTACCGCCTCCTGTGAATGACCACAAGAAAAACAAAAGACACTAACAAGGATTGTCAGAAATCGCATGGCGCAATGATACGAACGAATGGCAGAAAGGCAGAAAGGCGGAATGGGCTCGTTTCTTCTGTTGATCTTGTTTCCGTTGATCCGTTGATCCGTTCTACCTTTGATCCGTTATGAAAATCCAATTCTTCACGTTCAGTCCCTTTGCGGAGAACACTTATGTGCTTTACGACGACACTGGTGAATGTGTCATCATCGACCCCGGTTGCTACGGTCGTGCTGAGGAAAAACAACTGACGGATTTTATCTCATCACAGAAATTAACGCCGGTCAGACTGATCAATACCCATTGCCATATCGATCATGTTTTTGGCATCCCTTTCGTGACAAGAAACTATGGACTAAGGCTCGAGATACATAAGGGGGAAGTCATTGTCCTGCAATTTGCGCCTCAATCAGGAATGATGTTTGGTACACCCGTAGAGCCGATGCCGGAGCCTGGTGGTTTTATTGAGGAAGGAGATGTCATCTCGTTTGGAAATACAAAACTCGAAGTACTTCTTACCCCAGGACACTCGCCTGCCAGCATTTGTTTTTACAATAGAGAAGGCAAGCAACTCATCAGCGGCGATGTCCTTTTCAAAGGCAGTATCGGTCGCACAGATCTTCCTGGTGGCGATTATGAAACACTCATGAATAGCATTTTCACAAAACTTCTGGATCTGGATGATGATGTGAAAGTCTATCCCGGTCATATGGAATCTACAACGATTGGCGAAGAACGGAGGACAAATCCTTTTATACATGAATGGCTTTTGAGAAGGTGAGAGCGTGAGAAAGTGAGAAGGTGAGAAAAAACACAAATGCAAACTCAAACTCAAATGAAGACACAGTGCGTTCTTAGCCATGAAACCTACTAGAATCTTAGCCCTGAAGAGGCGACAGAAGATTCAAACTCAAGTGCAAGCGCAAACTCAATTAAAGACAAATCGAAATCGGTGGTTGAGAATGAAAGAAGATAGAAGAAAGCCTACACTTTCATCCAAAGACTACGTCGCTCTCATTCGCGCGCGATTTTCCGAAGCGGGTGATCTCGTCCGTGCAGAAGGACAGATGCGCTATATGCGTAACAAGTACCCGTACTATGGCCTCAAGGCTCCTGAGTGGGTAGCGATGCTGAAAGACATCTTTGCTGAATACGGCATGTATGATGGAAAAGACCTGCAGAGTTTTGCACGACTTTGTTTCAATGAGGAATACCACGAGATGTTTTATGCCGGAGTGCAGATGATCGAGAAACAAATCAAAGTTCAACCCGCAGGCTTTATTGATTTTCTTGAAAAGGCCATCATCACTGGTTCTTGGTGGGATACCGTGGATTGGATAAGTAAACTTGTCGGTATTCATTTCAAACGCTACCCTGAACTGCAACACAAGTATGCACGTAAATGGATCGCATCAGACAACATCTGGCTTCAGCGAGTCGCGATCATTCATCAATTACTTTATAAAGAGAAGATGGATCAGAAGCTGATGTTTGAAATGATTCTCTATCGTAAAACCTCACAGGAATTTTTTGTTCAGAAAGGTGCCGGATGGGCTTTACGTCAATATTCCAAGACAAATGCGAAAGCAGTGCGTGAGTTTATTGCAAAGCATCCGGAGTTGTCGTCGTTGACGAGGAGGGAAGGGATGAAATGGGTGAGGAAAGTCCACAGTCCGCAGCCGGCAGTTCTGAAGATTGAGGACTGGAGACTGAAGACTGCCGACTGAGAACTGTCTTCTATCGAAATGTTCCAGCCGTCAAAACAGATATTAATATCTTCAGCCGCCTTTCAAAAAAAATCACCAGCAAACTCTAAACAGGATCAATATGAAGACCAAACTGTATTGCCTTACTCTCGCGCTACTCATCGGTGGCACATCCTTCGTCTGCCTGCCTGAAAGCGTGGCACAAGTGAGCGCCCGCCTCTTTCGGTATCCGGATGTTTCCAAAACCCAAATCACGTTCGTCTATGGAGGTGACCTCTGGATTGTAGATAAAGCAGGAGGTACTGCATCGCGTCTGAGTTCGCCGGCAGGTGAAGAGATGTTCCCCCGCTTTTCACCAGATGGTTCGACAATTGCCTTCACTGGCAACTACGACGGCAACATGGATATCTATTCCATTTCAGCCAAAGGCGGTATTCCAATGCGTGTCACACATCACGGCATGGGCGATCGGCTTCTCGATTGGTATCCGGATGGGCAACATCTGTTGTACGCTTCATCAAGTGAAAGTGGCAAACAGCGTTTTTCACAGATGTATAAAGTACCCTTCACCGGAGGGCTGCCTGATAAACTTCCATTGGCCTATGGAGAATATGGAAGCATTTCACCCGATGGTGGAAAAATTGCCTTTACAGAACGTTCTCAAATCTTTCGCACATGGAAACGCTATCGTGGTGGAATGAATGGCGATGTCTGGATCTTCGATCTCAATACATTGGATTCGAAAAAAATCACCGACGGTGATGCAAATCATGAGTTGCCAATGTGGTCTGGAAATAAAATCTACTATCTCTCAGATGCGGGTACTGATTTGCGATTCAATATCTGGATGTACAATACCAGCGATGGCTCAAATAAACAGATCACGCACTTTACAGAGTTTGATGCACATTTTCCATCAATAGGTCCTGATGAAATCGTCTTTCTCGCAGGAGGAGGTCTTTATCTGTTGGATCTCGCAAGCGGTCAACATCGTGAAGTGAAGATCGATGTCGTCACTGATCTCATGGCAGTGAAACCTCGTATCGAAGGCGTAGAAGAGTATGCTACTAATACCGCCATCTCACCCGATGGGAATCGTGCGATTGTCGAGGCTCGTGGCGAAATATTCTCTCTTCCGTCAGAAAAAGGCTTTGTCCAAAACATGACCCGCACCGAAGGTGTTGCTGAACGATTTCCCGCATGGTCTCCCGATGGGAAGTATGTAGCGTACTGGAGTGATGAGTCCGGTGAGTATGAGCTTACAGTAAGAGATATGTCGCAAGGAATGAAAGAACGTAAACTGACAACACTTGGCCCCGGATTCCGCTATCGGATTTATTGGTCGCCGGATAGCAAGAAAATGGCTTTCGTAGATCAGTCGATGACGATCAATATCTATAACATGGAGACAAGCACGGTGATGCGTGTTGATCAGGATCTGACACTCTTTGAAGGTGGCTTGCGCGGATGGCGTCCGGGATGGTCATCGGATAGTCAATGGCTCGCGTACAGTAAATCATTGGACAATGGCAATGGCGCAATATTCATGTACAATACAAAGACAGGCAAAGTCACACAGGCGACGGCGGGATTTTATTCCGACCTCAGTCCCTCTTTTGATCCCGAAGGCAAGTACCTGTATATCCTCACGAACCGTTCATTCCAACCAGTGTACAGTGATTTTGATAATTCATGGTCTTATCCAAATGCAACACAACTCGCTGCAATCGCTCTGCGTCCTGATGTCGCAAGTCCGCTTTCGGCAGAGAATGATACTGTAGCTATCGCAAAAGATGACGATGCTTCTAAAGAAGAAAAAGCAGAGGAAGCAAAACCTGCTAAAAAAGGTGCTAAGGATAAAGACGTGAAAGAAGATGTTGCCGAAACAAAGAAAGACACTGTGAAAGAAGTGGTGATTGACTTTACGAATTTCGAACGCCGTCTAATCGTCCTGCCTCCTGTTGCGGGTAACATTGGAGGTGTCACCGGTGTCGAAGGAAAAGTCGTGTTTGTACGCTATCCCAATGCCGGCTCCGCGGATGAAGCAAGTATTCTCAAATATTATGACCTCAAAGAGCGGGAAGAAAAAACGATCATCGATGGTGTCAATGGTTTTGTGATCAGTTCAGATGGCAAGAAAGTGTTGGTCACAAAAGATGGTAAGCAGAGCATCCTGGATGTGGCAGCAGATCAAAAAGCAGAAAAGACACTTGCCACAGCAGAAATGGAAATGACCATCGATCCGCGTGCAGAATGGAAACAGATTTTCAATGACGCCTGGAGATTTCAACGTGACTTCTTCTATGATAAAGACATGCATGGTGTAGACTGGAATGCAATGCGTATACAGTATGGCGCATTGATCGATCATTGTGTGAATCGCGCAGATGTGAATTTTGTGATCGGTGAGTTGATCGGTGAATTGAATGCATCACATACCTATCGCGGTGGTGGCGATGGTGAAGAACCGAAACAGCGCGGTGTAGGATATCTCGGTGTCGATTGGGAGAAAAAGAATGATCAGTTTGTAATAAGCAAAGTCATCCGTGGTGCAGAATGGGACAATGAAGTCCGTTCTCCATTGGACGAACCCGGCGTGAATGTCAAAGAAGGCGATTACATCCTTGCAGTGAACGGCATTCCTCTCAATGAATACAAAGATCCATGGGCTGCCTTCGAAGGCCTTGCTGACAAAACTGTCGAACTCACCGTAAATAGTTCCGCTGCATGGGAAGGCTCGCGTACGGTTGTTGTAAAAACAATGTCCAGTGAAACACGCCTGCGCAATCTGGCATGGATCGAAGAAAACCGGAAACGCGTCGATGAAGCATCAGGCGGTAAGATTGGATATATCTATGTACCGAGTACAGGTGTAGACGGACAGAATGAACTCGTACGTCAATTCTATGGTCAATGGAATAAAGAAGGCCTTGTGATCGATGAACGCTTCAATGATGGAGGACAAATCCCCGACAGGTTTATCGAACTTCTGAATCGCAAGCCGCTTGCATACTGGGATGTGCGCGATGGTAAAAACTGGCAGTGGCCACCTGTCGCAAACTTCGGTTCCATGGCGATGCTTATCAATGGCTGGTCTGGTTCAGGTGGAGATGCGTTCCCGGATTATTTCCGTAAAGCAGAACTCGGCCCACTGATCGGGACAAGGACATGGGGAGGATTGATCGGCATCTCCGGTGCTCCGACCTTGATTGATGGTGGTGGAGTTACAGTTCCGACATTCCGGATGTATAATCCTGATGGCACCTGGTTCAAGGAAGGACATGGTGTAGAGCCGGATATCGAGGTGAAAGAAGATCCTACTTCACTTGCAAAAGGAATTGATACACAACTCGAGCGCGCTATTGCTGAAGTGCTAAAGAATATTGCTGCAAGAGGTCCGATACATCCGAAGGTTCCGGAGAAGGAGAATAGAGCGAAGACGGGGAGGAGCTGAACAAACACAAACACAAACTCAAGCGCAAACTCAAACTCAAGAAGAGCGATTGCGACATCCCGATCGGTCTCTACTAGGAAGAGAGAGCATCGGGACTCAAGTGCAAACGCAAACTCAAGAAGAGGGAAGGACGTTAAAATCGTGCTTTCCTCTTTTGTTTTAGTCGGTAAAAGCCGGCTTGAATTTATTCGTCGTTTTAAACTTTAAATGAACTGAGATGAAGAAGATACTTGTCATACTATTGCTTGCACATATGTTGGCGTGTCAGTCCGGGCATGAGCATAAAGAAACTGAAACATTAATTACCGCAGAGGACGAAAAACAACTGCGCTATCTGAAGGAAGTAGAATGGCCCAAAGCGTATCGTGAACAAGACACGGTGTTGTTGGACAGGATTCTTGGCGAGGATTTTCAGATGATCGATGCAAGTGGCGAATGGTCGGATAAAAAATTTGAGCTTGACTGGATAAAGAAAAATCCGGTAGGGTATGATGCTTTTTTCTTCGAAATCAAACGACTGGATATTCTCCCGAATGGTACAGCATTGATCTGCGGCACGGGACATATCACGAATGATACCACTGAAACGATTTATCAGTCAAGTAATATTCTGATCAAACGGGAGGGTGTGTGGAAGGCAGTCGCTTCACACGTATCGGGTATTAAAGAGATGAATTGAGTGTATCATCTCTCTAACAATTGATAGCAGAGGCCTTAATTAATCTTCCTACACCGATAGTTTTCACCATACACATCTTGGCTGGATGAAGGATAGGGTTTGATACATACATGGCGGACACACGGGTCTGCACACTACCTTCTCTATTCACACTAAGCGTCCTTCGCGCATCTCTGTTTCTTCATTTCGCGTTCATTCGCGTCCTTCGCGGATCGCTATCCACATCTTAAAATCAATATACCCTCTTACCTCTTTCGGTATCAGCGTCTCTTCACCTTCCGGATATAAGTCTGACTTGAGTTCTTTAAATGCCTGTTTGTATTCGAACACTGGCAATCGTCCCATGCGAACGAAAAATTTCAGCAGGACATCGAGATATGGATAAGCATACTTTACTTTTTTCATATAGCGCTTCGTACTATCTACATAGTATCGCAACACCATCAGGTTCTGTTGGTCGAGATGGATCATCAGATTCAGGATCATCGCCTGCACATAGAGATCCGCGCGTACACTTTTAAAACGCGCATTAAGAATATGATTGATCCACTCCAGTGATCGGCCGTAATTCCGGCGCATAAAATGAATGCTCGCCAGTTGAAACCAAAAAGAAACGAGGTAATCCTTAGGAATCTTCGGCAGATTTTCATTCACAAATTTTTCGGTGCTTTCAATGAAATCGAGCTGATGATTGAATGATTTCGTATCCCTGTATAGCTCCAGTTCGATATTATATGTCCTCAGGATTTGTTTCAGCAACGTGCGATTGGCTGCTGTGATCTTCCAGCTCTCATAGATTGACTTCGCTTTCCGGATGAGTGTGAGGGCGTCATCATGTCGGTGCTGAAAGGCATAGAAGCTCAGGAGATTGTTGATTGTGGAGACATAAAGGCCCGGTTCTTCGGTAATCCTTTCCTGCTGTTCTTCAAGCAATGTGATCAGTTCTGTCAGTCGTCGCTCGGCAGAAGGGTTGTCCTCATTCCTCAGATCAAGCAGATACTGTGTATTGTGTTGCAACACACGCCCTTCCAATGTAGGTGCTTGCGCAGGCATTTTCAGTCGCACATTACGAACAGAGATATTGTTGTACTGCCGGTACATACCGTTTGTCACATTTATTGCAACACGCCACTGATCATTTGTGCTTTGCAGTGCATCAATTGCCGTTTTTTGAGTTGAGATGATCGCTGTCATGGATTCGTAATCATGTGGAGTCTGGGCTTGTGTGAGTTTACGTTTCCAGGATTCTATCTCTACTTTGCCTGTGTAGAGTTCATGTTTCACTGCGATGATGTTGGCTCTGTGCAATTCTTTCCCGCATTGGTGATAGAGCTCCTTGTTATAAAGGATTTCAACATTCCTGAGTAAATCCTTGAGTTCAGCATCTTTTGACAGACTTGCGTGGTAATTCCGCAGGCTTTTCAGGATGAGTTTGAAAAGATAGTTTTTGGTGACATGGAGTTGTCGGACGAATACTTCATTGCGAAACCGCTTCTTAATTGCCGCTTCATCATACTTCGCCTGTGTGTCGATCGCATTAAACAGTTTGAGGTAGTTGCCGCCGCTAGCCTCTCGGGTACAGAAGAGGACGAAATAGCGCTTCTCGCTCTTAGACAGTGAGTGAATAAGCTCATATAACGGAGATTTCATTCTTTAGGATTTTACATTCTATATTACAAATACCCCTGAAAATAGGTCTAAATTTGGATTTTATTCATATTAGGATTTTACGTTTTCAGAATTTAATGTCCTGCGGGCTTGAAGTGGCCTCTATATTTGATTCATAAAATCATTTTAATCATGAAAGAAGGAATAAGCATTTCAAACGCCATTAACTGGTTTGAACTCCCGTCTACCAACTTCGACCGGGCAGTGAAATTCTACAGTGAGATTCTAGGTGAGAATCTGCAGTCTATGGATCATCCGCAGATGAAAATGGCTTTCTTCCCCACCCAAAACAATGGTGTCGGGGGTTGCGTCACGCATGGCAATGGAAACAAACCAAATGCCGAAGGCACTCTTGTCTATCTGAATGGCGGCGACGACCTTGCCAAACAATTAGCTAAAGTGGAAAAAGCAGGAGGGAAAGTTGTCATGCCAAAGACTGCGATCGGCGAGAATGGCTTCATGGCAATCTTCTTCGATACAGAAGGAAATCGGGTGGCCTTGCATTCAATGAGCTGACATAAGCTCTACTTCAAACCAAAGGCTTTCTTCGATATGATGAAGGCCTTTGGTTCTTTTATGTGTGTCGTGCGAGTTTGGTAACTCTGGCCAATTCAGTTAGTCGAACTAATCGTCCGCGCTATTCTGTGAGTTTATGCTTTCCCCCTGCTTATCATCAATCCCGCAATCAAGGCAACGGCAGCCAGTCCGAAATAGATATACGCCTCCTGTTTTGTGTCTTTGTCCGATGCTGAGATTTCCAGATCACCGATTTTGATCTCTGCCTTTCCGCTGTCGAGTTTGGTATAACCCAGATATCCCAGTACAAGCGCACCGATCACTAAAATAATGCCGAGTGGTTTTTTCATTGTTTTGAGTTTTTAGTTCGTGTTGAATACATGTAATGTACGAAAACGTCCGCCAACTAAGCCTTATACCCAGCCCCTCATAATCCGCATCTCGTATCCCGCATCTCGTATCCCGCTCTCGTATCCCGCTCTCGTATCCCGCACCCCGTACCTCGTATCCCGCACCCCGTATCCCGCACCCTGTATCCCGCATCTCGTATCCCGCACCTCGTATCCCGCACCCCGTATCCCGCACCCCGTATCCCGCACCCCGTACCTCGTACCCCGTATCTCGTACCTCGTACCCCGTATCCCGTACCACTCTTTCAACACATTCCTACATTTGACTCTACAATGTCATCCAACATTACAATCGATATCAATTGCGACCTTGGCGAAAGTCGTGGAAATGTCATTGTTGGAAATGATGCTGAAATTTTTCCTCATATCACCTCGTGCAATATTGCCTGTGGATTCCATGGCGGCGATCCGGTGCATATGGAGCTTACTGTGAAGGCTGCATTGGTATACGGAGTAAAGATTGGAGCGCATCCTTCATACCCTGATCGCGAGCATTTTGGAAGAAAGAACATGCAATTGTCAGAGGAAGATCTCACGGCAGTGATCCGGTATCAACTTGCGGCGTTGATTGGAGTCACGAAGGCACTGGGTGGTAAAGTGAGCTATGTAAAGCCACATGGTGCCCTATACAATACTGCCGCAGATAGTGATGCAGAAGCACAAATTCTCATTGCAACTATACAGTCAATGGATGAAGACCTTGCTTTGATGGGGTTATCCGGTAGTCAGATGGAAGAAGCCGCTCGGAAAAACGGAATACGATTTATTGCAGAAGCCTTCGCAGATCGTCGCTATCATAGGAGTGGTAGACTCGTCGCGCGTGAGGTGGAAGGCTCCATCATCGAAGATCCTCGTATAGCAGCAGAACAAGTATTATCTATTATCCTGAAGCAACAAGTGACGAGCCTTGAAGGGACAATTGTGCCAATAATAGCACATAGTATCTGCGTGCATGGAGACCATCCGAATACTCCGGCGGTCTTGCGAGCAATAGATGAATTATTGAAGATGAATGGAATTCAAAAACGTACTTTTTAGATTTCGCTTTTTAGATTTGACAACTTTCTAAAAGTTGTCAAATCTCATGATCACTATCCAACCATATGGCGACACTGCGTTACTGATCAACTTTGAGCAAATAATTGATCGCGATATCCAACAGCAGGTACTTGCTCTGCAAAATTCATTGGCAGGTACACCTGGTATTCGTTATATGATTCCTGCTTATTGCTCGCTTACCATTGCATTTGATTTGCAGGCAATATCTGTCACTGTTCTTCAGGAAATTATTTACAATCGTGCACTTTCTGACACCGATCACATGCAAACGGGTACCCCGCAACTCCCTTCGACTGTGCTCAGGGCAAGCTGCTCTCGCAACTCGTACCACGTCTTTGATATCCCTATTTGCTACGATGATGATTTCGCTCTTGATTTGAAGGCAGTGGGTTTACAAATCGGAAAGACGGAAGAAGAAATCATCAATACGCACCTCAACACAGAATTCTACGTATACATGCTCGGCTTCATGCCTGGCTTCGCGTACATGGGAGATATGCCGGAAGCGTTTAGCTGCCAGAGAAAACCTTCTCCGCGTACACACGTGCCGGCTGGTTCTGTCGGTCTTGCCAGTCGTCAGACAGCAATATATCCTTTCGAAAGTCCGGGAGGATGGCAGATCATCGGAAGGACCCCACTTAAAATGTTTGATCCCACCCGTGACGAAGCGGCGCTGCTCAAAGCGGGAGATAGGGTTCGGTTTATACAGATTTCACGGAGTGATTTTGATAAAAATTGGTAAAGCAGGTGAAACCGGTTAAACAGGAAGAATATTTGATCTAATTACTACTTCCATTTCCGAGTTGACCGATTTCCACGGCTTCACCAGCTTCTCCGGATTTAGTTGTGCATCACTTTTAGTAGACATTGTATCAACTTCTTCGCGTCCTTTGCGCCTTTGCGTGAGATGTCCCTGCGTGAACTGATGCACTACCCGGTTTTCCCGAAGTCTTTTGCTTCCCCTATCTTGCGTCACTTTTCACCAAAATCTTACCGCCATGCTCGTACTTGTCGTCTTCGGAGCGCATTGGTATCTGTCCTTGTTTTTCCAGACCTTCTTTCATCATCGGTATGCATCACATAAGATGTTTACGATGCCAAAATCCTGGGAACGCGTCTTTTATATCCTGTCATGGTTCTTTCAGGGCTCCTCCTATCTGAGTCCGCGTGCGTATGGGATCATGCATCGTATGCATCATGCCTATGCGGATACGGACAAGGATCCCCATTCTCCCCAATTCGATAGCAACTTCTTCACAATGATGTGGCGGACAAGAAAAATCTATACCAACATCTATAATAGGGTCGCAAATATTGAACCCCGTTTTCTGAAGGATTTGCCGGACTGGAGGTCTTTCGACATGTTTGCTTCCAGTAATATCACACGCGTTGCGTGGATAGCTGCATATGTGATGATCTATCTTGCTTTCTCCCCACCGTGGTGGCTATATCCGTTGATTGCGATCCATGCCGTCATGGGACCTTTTCACGGAGTCATCATCAATTGGTTTGCGCATGAAATCGGCTATCGGAATTTTAATGTAGCAAACACATCAAAGAATCTTCTGCCTGTAGATATTCTCATGCTCGGTGAGGGTCTACACAATAATCACCACAAATTCGCAGGTCGCGCCAATTTCGGATGGAAAAAATGGGAGTTCGATCCTGTGTATCCCGTGATCTGGCTTTTCGCGAAAATGAATATTATCAGATTCAGGACGGTGGCTGTAGAAGAGTAGGCAGAAGGGCAGAAGGGCGGAAATGCAGAACGGTAAAACCATTCCGCCGTTGACCGTTCTGCCATTCCGCCATTTGTTTAATTCCTATCAATCACCGATCCAGATCCTGAGATATCCACATCAAGTGTCGGGTGACCCAAATAAAGAACATCTCCACTTCCGCTGATACGTACCTTCAGAAAGTCTTCCACATTTACGCGTACATCACCTGAACCAGAAATATGCACATCACATTCCTGTGTGAAGAGATCAAAAGCGCGGACATCACCTGAACCGGAAATATTGACATCCATAAAGTCGGCGCTTCCGAAGAGATCGATGTTGCCGCTGCCAGAGACAGATGCATCTACAGTGTTCCCTGTGAAGTCAAATTCAATGTTTCCAGAGCCGCTGACTGAAGTCTCCAGGTCATCTCCGGTAAAGGCATCTTCACCGACTATAGAACCGCTACCGGAAATGATGAGTTTTTCAATTTCAGGTACGGTGATGTATACCGTGAGTCGTGTGACATTACGGACGCACCGGTCAAAGTCGATATCCCATACGCCACCATTGATGTCTGTATCGAGATAGTCCATGAGATTATCGTCGGTTTCAACGATGACTTCTTGTGTGTCTCCACGACGCACGATCACTTCACCAATGCCACGGAGTTTGACACCAGTAATCGTGGGGAGATGAAATTCTTCCGAACGAACATCACCGTCGCCTTTTATACATCCGAAGAAATCATCGTCACCAAAGTAGCAGCTGTTTGCGAGTACAATTACACACGCCGAGATCAGAATTAATCCAAAAGTTTTCATGATACTTGATAATTATTATTTGTTATTTAATATTTACTATTTCACACACTCATGCGATTGAGCGTTTGCCGTTGATTCCTTCCGCCTTTCTGCCTTCACTAAAATTCGAGCCTGTAGTTAAATACAGGCAGCAGACCTGTTTGATAGTAGTGATCCAGCTCGCCCAGATCTTCGTCATAATACGTACTGTGGATATTTAATCTGTTTGTCACATTCTGAACATCGATCATGATTGTATGCGTCACCCTGGAGCGATTGATTTTATAGCTGGCCATAAAATCAAACCGATAGTAAGTACCTGCAATTTCACTGTATGGCAGATCTTCAAGATACTTGGCGCGTCCTTCTATTCTGGATTGCTCCAGGTCTATCGGTGTGATTCTGTTTCCGCCATTCAATAGTGCCTTTGCATTGACTCCAAAGATTCGATTGTCTTTCTTTCCAGTTTTCCATTCCTTGCCGCCTATCACATTTACCTGGTAGTTACTGTTGAACCGGGTGTTGTACCATTGCTTATTGAGTGCCCGATACCTGGAATCAAACACTGACGCTGTAGCAAGAAAGTAATAGTCTCTATTGAAGTTCTTTTCAATTGTAAGATCGATACCGACGTTCTTTCCTCTGCCTTTATTTACCGCTGGCTCACCTTCCAGGATATCCCAGATGTCAATCACATTCAGGATAGATTCCGTAGACAAAGGATCTGCAGATACGGGCACATCGTATAAATATTGGTAGTATGCTTCTGCCCGCGCCCGAAATTGTTTGTTGAACTGATACTCATATCCAAGTACGACATGTGCGGATTTTGTATAGCGAAGGTTCTTGTTCGGTTCTTCGCGCTGATCACTGCTACTACTTGTCTCTGCAAAATAAAATGAAGGATGTTCTGGTTTGGAGTGTAGTCCGATGGCAAAGTCAAGAGATTGATTTCCACGAATAGATTTCTTAAGAGCGAAGCGAGGCTCAACAGACCATGTATCATTTAATGCAAAATAATTGAAGTGTACACCGCTCGTTGCGATCAACGTCTCTGATAACCGGTGCTTCCATTGTGTGAATAACTGGAGTTGTTGTGCATCGCCGTGGTTTTGCAAATAGACCTTGTACTGGTCAGTGTCTTCGTCATAATGTTCTGCGAAGAAGCGAAATTGCTGATAGCTCAGCGTGCCACCTATTTTGAAAGTTTGATGCGCATTCTTTTTGTGCGTATAGACGCTGTTGATCCGATATGTATTATTATCAAAACGATCAGTGTACTCTCTGATATGTGTGTATTGATTTTCGGCATCCAAGGAATATCCATCACCTGTAAATTCTTCTCTTGACGCAGAGACAACAGTGCGCAGATAACTTTGATCACTGAGCAAAAGTTTGTGTGCAAAACCTATGGTCCCGGTAGTCTGACGTTCATTAAAACCAAAGTCTTCAAATTCTCCTTCCCATTTAGTGCTATCCGGTTCCGGGTCAAAATAAGATCTGTTTTTTCCTCCCAGGCCGAAGAGGCTGAATTGACCAAGAGATTTTGTTGGTACTACGACATTAAATGAAATGTCTCCATAGGCAGGCAATGCATCACCGGCAGGATTTACTCCAATGGCCTCGAGCATACTAAGCGTGCTGTATCTGAAATTGAATAAGTAACTCGCGCCTTCCGCTTTTCCAATTGGTCCTTCCAATGCCGCTTCCACACCTAGCGCACCGACCATCAAAGCATATTCACTTTGTTCACTATTCCCTTTTCGGAGATTCAGGTCAAATGCACCAGATACCGCATTACCAAATTCCGCAGGGAAGGCGCCGGTATAAAAATCTGAAGTTGATAATGTACTACTGCTGAGCATGCTGATCCCTCCGCCAGTATTACCCAGAGCGCCGAAATGATTGGGGTTTGGAATCTCAATACCCTCCAGTCTCCAGAGTACACCACGAGGAGAATTTCCCCGTACAATGATTTCATTAAATAAATCTGTGCTGCCACCTGATACGGATACACCTGCAAAATTCAATGCCATTCTCGCAGGATCGTACATGCTTCCGGCATAGCGACTTGTTTCCTCTACCGAAAACATCCGTGCACTCACCAATGCCATTTCATTGAGCGGCCTGCTTTTGTCTGCATCTGCCTTGATGACAATCTCTTTCATTTCTATGAGTGATTCAGTAAGCTCAATAGTCACGACGAGCTCTTTGCCACTGATTATCATGAGATCGGGCATCACCACAGGTTCATATCCAAGATATGTAGCCACGATTGTCTGTCTGCCTATCGGGACGTTGATGATTTCAAAAACACCATTCTCATCAGTAGTTGCACCCATGAGAGGAATCGTTTTTTCAACATACACATTCGCACCGATCAACGGCACCTGGCTGTCTTTATCTATCAGCGTTCCGCGAATGGTCTGTGTAAGTGCTTGTCCTGTCAGCGATGCAAAGAGAAGTAGAAATACGGTTATTGAGATTAGAGATTTCATAAGTACTATTGCTTTATCACCTTATTATTAAAGTATTAAGTTCTTTCGCCCCTTCAGGGCTCAATCATTGCTTCTGTTTTACTCATTGAGCTGCGCCCAATGTTATTGTCTGGTCGCCCCTTCCTTGCTCTGCCGAAGCGGCTACGCGAAGGCGAGCAGGGTTTGCTATTGAATTTGAGGACTGAAGACTGCCGACTTTTCTTCTCTCACTCTCTCACACACCGATCCCGGTGCAACGTCGTTGTACATGCCAATGCAATCGCTTTTATTTTGAAAATTTATTCTAAGTAGCGATCTCCTCTGTTTCTGATCGTGTCGGCAGTACCGAATCTGATCCCAACATGGAGGCCTACCCAATATTTTACATTCAGAGGTAAATGAAATCCATCATCATAAGTATGCTCAAACATGACATAGCGCGGCACTTGTGTACCATAAGTGCCAGTCTCTGTATCATACCTGCGGGATGTGGCAACATTCAATGTAGGTCCGATTGCCATGCGTAGATTTCGTCCAAGCGCAAAGTCATAGTTCATCTTCAGTTGATTGAGCAAATTCAATTCTGACGTCCATTGCTCGCCTTCATTGATTTGTCTTGACATCAATTCAAATTGCAGATAATTACGCGCTGCCAGATAAATAGAAGTACCAAAACCATAACCCAATGTCCAGTTCTCACCTTTATCATCAACTCCGACGTGAAGGATATTATAGAATGCCCTAACACCAAGACGAAGGTTGAGATTGTAATCAATAGCGTCCTCCCCTGCAAGTTCGAGAGAATGATATCCATGCTTGCGTACAATGCTCATTAAACCGATTGGTACACCGCCAACGCTGTCAGCAACATTAAACAGACCAATTTGCGCGCCCTGGACATTGCGAGCAACGTTGACCAGTCCGGAGACTTGTGCGCCATGGACATCACGTGCTACATTAATTAATCCTGCAGCCTGACCATTTACATTGCCACGCGCATAATTTGCAAGACCTGCAGCTTGCATCAGTGAGCCCTGACCAGCGACGTTCACAAGGCCAGCCGCCTGAATACCTGAGGCACTGTCACGGACGGTATTGACAAGACCTGCAGCTTGCACACCCTCAAAATTGTGACCTACCACATTGACAAGCCCTGCTGTCTGAACTCCTTTCATATCATCGGTAAGCACATTAGCCAAACCACCAAATTCCAGCCCTTCTACTGAAGAATTCACACCTGCCAATACATTGAATGAGAGATTGATTGGTTGGCCGCCATTCGGATCCGTATCTGCCTTCAACGGCGGTATAAAAGTCACCTGTGCGCGCATTGACGGTTGTTTGCGCTCAGCTCTGCGTACTTGTACATTGAGATCATAAGCTACCACTTCCGGTTCGATGCGTGATACAGTGTAATGAACGGAGGTTGCGCGCAATGTCAATGGCACAATCTCATATCTCATCCGTTGAGTAAAATGCACATTGTGTGCTGATGCAAGAGAGTCATCAATGCCATCATCGAAATAGCCCAGGTCAGGAGGAATAGGTGACTTGTTCAAATCAATACTCAGCACGATCTGATCCCCGATGACGCCATAGATGACTTGTGTCTGGGCAAATAACGTTTCCATGGCTTCGCCAAAAGGCATCTTTTCAACCTGGCAATACAAACGCTGATGAATGGGGATGATTTGTCTACTGTAGGAAAATCCAACACCGTATTTCTTCGTGATTTCATCAAGTACCGATGAGACTGTCTGGCCTTCAAAATGAAAGCTCACGGGAACGGAGAAATCAATGGTCTGGGCATTGCCTGTCAAGGGAACTGAACAGGCAATGAATACAAACAGCGCAATAAACAGATGTTTCATTTGGCAATTCGAGTATATAATAAAGAGATTACTAAAGACGTCAGTTTTCGGTATCAGTTGCACAAGGTTCACCGGATACGATATAGCTATCTCCGGTCTTGTCAATATTCAGGTTCAGGCTGAAGCGCAATGTCTCAAGCACGTTTTCAAGTGTCGCATGATCGAAATCTGCTTTCAATTCACAGGCAAACAGTGATGAATCTGCAACCTGCATCGGCACGGAGAAATGTCTGGCGAGATCGGTCAGTACATGATCTAATGTCGCATGATCAAAGACCAGCTTCCCACTAATCCAACTCGTAATATTTTGTCCAGGTGATGCCGTGCGCTCCACTTCTGCATTGGGTGTTGCAACCAGAATACCCGCCTGACCCTGGGAAAATATCTTTGCATCGTACTTGCTGCTATTAGGCGCAAATGCCACACGACCTTCTTCTACAAACAATTCCACCGGGGCATCAGCGACTGCTTTTACATTAAATTTTGTTCCGAGCACACGAATGCTTCCATTTCCCGCAGCAACTGCAAAGGGGCGCTCTTCGTCATGTGTCACTGAGAAGAATCCTTCTCCAGTCAATGTTACATCACGCACTTCAAAATCTTTGTTGTAGCGCAAGGTGCTTCCTTTTCTCAGGATCACTTTACTACCGTCCGGAAGAACTACTTCGTACGCATTCCTATTGCCTGCTTCTGCAAGAATGATCTGCGCTTTTGACTTCTGACTATTATACAGCATAGTCGCACTCAACACACATAGTAGTACGACCGCAGCAACTGCCGCAATTCTCCTCAAAGGAATGCTTACCACAGAAAACTGCGGCAATCTGATATGAGGAAGACTTATGTTTTTGCCGGTAGCCGGTTGAATCTGACGCTCGATATTCGCCCAGTCATCCACAGGTAGTGACACTTCGGTCATTACAGAGCCCGTAACAGACCACACGCGTTTAAGATGTTGATAGTATTCCATGTGCTCAGGATCGCGGGCTGCCCATGCGTCCAACATCCTGGCTTCATCCTCCCGGATGTTTCCGCTGAGCCTTTTGGCAATCAGTTCTGTCCAATGTTGTACGTTCGCTATCATGATGATTCTGACTGTAAGATGTCGCGAAAACCGGGATACCCCTATCTGGCTATGAAAATTTTTCTCGATGTATGCGGTGAGAATGAAATCCCACTGACGTGCCTTGCTGTCACGCTAGGGGAAAAGCCACTCTGAATTGATATCTAAAAAACACGAACTTGGCCGCCCGCCAAGACATGCACTCCACCGAAGAAATACAACTGCTGGATCGACTCCGATCTGGTGATCAGGGCGCTCTCAAGGCGCTTTATTCGCAGCATTTTTTTGCTCTGGTCAAAGTCGCATCAAACTTAAGCGGCGAGACTGTCCACGCCAAGGATGTGGTTCAGAACACCTTTATTCAAGTCTGGAACAAACGGGAATCTCTGCAAATTGAGATCGCCATCTTTCCATACCTGCGTCGCATGGTGATCCATGAAGTGCTCGCGATGAAGAGAAAAACAGAACGCAGAACAGCACTCTGGCAGAGGCAAAAAAGCGGAAAAACATTTCATACCGATGTTGAAGACGAATTGCATGAAAAGGAAACACAATTGGCAATTCGAGCTGCGATTGATACTCTTCCTGAACGCTGCAGCGAGATCTTTAAGCTTAGTCGGTATAGCGAGATGACTTACGCTGAGATCGCTGAGGCATTGGATATCTCGGTCAAAACTGTGGAGAATCAGATGGGGAAGGCGCTGAAGGTGCTGAGGGAGACGCTAAGTGAGTATTTGTAGCGTCACGCGCATTCACGCAAAGAGAGGAGTCTCACGCAAAGTCGCAGAGCTCGCGAAGAAGAGAACGCACGCAAAGTCGCAGAGGACGCAAAGAGAAGAGAACGCACGCAAAGTCGCAGAGGACGCGAAGAGAGAGTCTCATGCAAAGACGCAGAGGACGCGAAGAGAGAGTCTCACGCAAAGTCGCAGAGGACGCAAAGAGAAGAGAACGCACGCAAAGTCGCAGAGGACGCGAAGAGAGAGTCTCACGCAAAGACGTGCGTACGAAAGGTCAAGAGCCGGGCGGGCAAAGTGCGCGAAGAGTTTTCTATTTTAGCGTGGACCATTTTCACCATACTAAACTACCACATATGTTATCACAACATGTTCATGAAAATGACATTGCAACGTTAGTTGTTGATGTCGCGTACAAAGTACACACGGTACTGGGTCCGGGACTATTGGAATCTGTTTATGAAGCGGCTATGGCTTATGAATTTGACAAGAGAGGCATCAGCTATGAAAGGCAACTTCAATGTCCTGTGCCATACGAGGATGTTATTCTAAGCCATGACGGCTTTCGATTGGACTTTCTGGTAGAATCGAAAGTCATCGTTGAAGTCAAGTCCGTTGAGACAGTTGCCAAGGTCGTTCCTAAGACAGTTGTCACATATCTAAATCTCTCCCGAAAGAAGCTAGCCATTCTGATCAATTTCAATGTGCCATTGATCAAGGAGGGACTGCAACGCATTGTCAATGGGTTATAAACGCTGAAACAAAGAAACACTTAGCGCTCTTTGCGGCTTTGCGTGAGAGACAAGAAACACTTAGCGCTCTTCGCGGCTTTGCGTGAGAGACAAGAAACACTTAGCGCTCTTTGCGGCTTTGCGTGAGAAACAAGAAACACTTAGCGCTCTTCGCGGCTTTGCGTGAGAGACAAGAAACACTTTGCGTATCTCCGCGGCTCGTGAGAGACAAGAAACACTTTGCGCTCTTCGCGGCTTTGCGTGAGAGACAAGAAACACTTTGCGTGAAGCAGCTATGCCAACAATTCCTCCGTTGCATTCAAAAACACTTTCATCTCATCAATCGTCCCCATGCTCACGCGTGCCCAACCCGGCACATCGCCATAATTGCGGATCATGATGTTTTTTTGTTGCAAGGCACTAAGAATATCCGCTGATCCGAATCGATCTGTCTTGAAGAAAATGAAATTGGTTGATGAAGGAATATATTCGATGCCCCAGTTTTTGAATTTTTCATAAGTCATCTCTTTCGCCTGCTCATTCATCTCTTTACAATAGTGAAAGAACTCTTCATCGCCGACGGAAGCCATCGCCGCTTCTACTGAGGTCACTGCGGGTGTCACATTACCACCCATCATCAGGCCCTCCAGTCTTTCAATAGTATCCGGGTGCGCGATCGCATAACCGATACGCAATCCAGCCATACCATGGATTTTAGAGAAGGTTCTTGCTACGATAATATTGCGATTGTTTCGTGTAAGATGTGCAAGAGATGCTTTTCTCCCTTGCGAAGCGAGTTCTATATATGCTTCGTCGAGATAAATCATGCAACGCTCAGAGACGACAGTGCAGAATGGTTCCAGCATTTCTCGTGGAAGTTCTGTTCCGGTTGGATTGTTTGGATTGCAAATAAATACCATCGTTGTATGGCTGTCAAGTTTTTCATTGATGCCTGCGAGATTATACTGATGCTCGCTAGTCATCGGAACTTTGATCCACTCTGCGGCAAACTGAGAAGCATACTGCATCAGAAAAGAAAACGTAGGGTGACAACTAATCACTTTACCCTTTTGATTTCCTGCCATCAGACCGGCGACACCAAGAAGTTCTGTTGATCCGGCTGAGATCATGATCTGATCCGGATTTAATCCTTCATATCCGGCGATTTTCTTTTGAAGTTCAACCATAGATTCGCGGGGATAGCGATTGCCCTTGTTAATTGCGGCAATAAGGGCCTTTCTCGCTCTTTCAGACGGGCCATAGGGGTTTTCATTATGACTCAGTCGGACCAGAGGCGATCCACTGCTGTTTGGTGGTAAAGCATACTCATCCTGGCGCCACTTTTCGAGCACTGAATTGAATCTTGCAAATGGTAGTGCAGCACCTGCAAGTACTGCTCCTCTGAGCATATTTCGACGAGAGAGTGTACTCATTACATTGAGAGTTTTACTTTTTGAAAGATATGTATTAATCCGAAGCTCATCCTACACAAAGTGCCCCAGCTCCGAGAACCGGGATGTCTGGATTTTGTGAGACTTCAATTTTTAAGCGTGCGATGGATTTTGGATACGCGAAGAGACTCAGCTGATTTCGGAGTGCTTGTTCAAAAAACCGGAATGACTTAGAGACTGATCCGCCCAGGACTATACATGCAGGATCTATTGCGTAACAAATTGACGTGATGGCATTACCAAGATGGGTTCCATACTCGTTGAATACTTCGATTGCGTGAGAATCGCCTTGTTCTGCCAATTTTCCAATTTCTTCTCCAGACACATTATAGAGATGTTCAAAAAATTGTCCACTGCAATAATATTCATAATGATGGTCGAGGTAAGGCATCATACCAAATTCTCCAGCACCGCAGTTGTGTCCGGAGTATAACTGACCGTTGATAATGATTCCACCTGCAATACCTGTGCCGGTGATCAAGCCAACCATGTTGCCCAAAGACTTGCCCTCACCAAAATGATGCTCACCGAGGGCAAAACAATTTGCATCATTATTTATAAACACCGGTATACGAAATTCCTTTTCAAGAGCGGCCTTAAGGTGAACCTCTTTCCATGAAGGAATATTCTGTACATCATATACGATACCGGCGCTGGCATCCACTACACTCGGAACGCCAACACCAATTGCGGTTACAGATGGATCAAGTACATCAAGGATTGTTTTGATGACTTCGTCAATCACAATTTGAGGATCTGCAGTTTTCGCACTAATTCTGAAATAGCTGTCAGAGACAAGTTTGCCATCAAGAATTTTTCCTGCACGCACTTTCGTCGCGCCAAGATCAACGCCTACAACACTATGATTTTGCATTTCGGTCATTTGCCCATAAGTTTATTATCGACAAGTGGTTTTGCCCAAAATCCAATACTCAGAATATATGCAAGTGTGAGAAACAAAAAGACCATACCTCCCCGCAAACCGATGGCATCTCCAATACTTCCTACAATAAGCGGGACGATCCCACCACCGGCAATACCCGTTACCAGAATGCCAGAAAGTGATCCATGGTGAGTTGTAACGGAATTGAGCGCCAGTGAAATAATAATTGACCACATGACTGAAACAAAAAAGCCAACCATTGGAAATGCGACCAAAGTAATCTGCTTCGATCCGAATAAAGCCAGAGCAAGACAAGCGATTGCACCAAATGAAAATGCAATGATTACTTTTCTGCTGTCGATAAATTTCAAGAGTGCAAGACCCAGAGCAGTTCCCGCCGTCATCATTCCCCAAAACATAGCTACGGTCGTTGCGCCAACAGTCTGAGGATCCACTCCATGGTAAGTTTGGAGAAATTTCGAAATCCAGTTTGCAACTCCCTGCTCCGTACCGACATACATAAAGACTCCGAGAAAATACCAGCGTACCATCGGATTTTTTAACAGCGACAGATGCACACTCAGCGCTCCTACTTTTTCATCTTCTTTTCTTACGACAAAAGGAAGATTTATTAAAACCATCACGAGCACCATCAACAATGAAACGACAGCAAACACCCAATACAACGAAATCCATTTCATTCCTTCAGGTACAAAACGATGGATGATAGAAGCTAATGATGATGTTGAACCATCAGCATGATATGTCACCAGATACGAGAAGACGAGTGGACTCAGAAATGATGCGAGCCCAAAGAATAATTGTGCAAGAACAGAATTAAACGCAAAATGCTCTTCTCCTCCTGCAACACGAAGTAATGGATTGATCGCTACCTGCAACATTGCCATTCCGGAACCAATGAGAAACAAGGAACATACATACATCAGGAACGTTGGTATCAAGGCAAACAGGAATGCTCCTAAGGCGGAAAGCGAAAAGGCAGCTATCATCACCTTCCGCTCACCCCAATGTTCCACCAGAATACCAGATGGGATAGACATGACTCCATACGCAATGAAAAATGCAAATGGGAGGAAACCCGCGAGTGTAAGACTGAGATTAAAACTCTGAATGACATCGGGTACGAGCGGCCCGATAATGTTTGTCAAAAACGAGATGACAAAAAATACAAGAACAATGAGGCCGACGATGTACTGATTCCGTTTCAACAGACAACAATTTATTGAACCAAAATATCAAGAGAGCGTATAAAAATACCGCTCGGTGGTTAAAAATACCATTTCAGCAATTCAAAATACCAGACCATCAAAAATCTTCACGAAGAACAACAACCTTTTTGCGATACTTGTCGTTCTCAAATCGACCCTGATGCGGATAAACACCCTAAGCTCATCGAATTATTCATCTTATCAATAAATTTCTCAATGTCTTTTTCTATGAAACATGTATTTACGTTTTTCAAGTCGCTTGTTGCAGTATCGTTATTAGCAACGGTTTTCCTCGCGTGCGATAAGGATGATCCCAAGCCGACAACAGCCACGATCAGAGGCACGATTACGATTGACAATACAGATTTATGGGCTTCATGGGTAGATAGTGGCGAGGTACAGCTCACAATTTTCCCTGCCTTTTCCCTTAATCCTCCTGCCGGTTGGGGTGTAGTACCAGATGGTTTCTTCGGACCAGGGGTGCCGGGGGGGACGTTTGCACTCGGTGCTCCATATAATGCTCAGAATCCTCAAGTAGCGACGTACACGCCAGGAGCGACACAGTATTCATACGAACTTACGGTGGATCCAGGGACATACTCGGCACTCGCCTTAGGATTTCGTCATGATCTCATCACAGATGCAAGCCGGCGTACTGCTACACTTGGTGTGCATTTTGGTAACGCAAATGCATTGAGCCATGGGGTTGTAATCAAAGTCGATGTGGGAGGCGGAAATATTGTCACCGTCTTTGATTTCCCTGCGCCTACAGCTATCACAGTTGAAGCTGGTGATGATATTGAAATCAATTTCCGCGCAGACTTCGCATTCGTAGAAGATTGGTATTGAATAGGAGAAGCCGGGAAATCGGGTGAAACAGGAAATATCGGAAAAGTGTGAATCAAGGGTAATAGGCATTAACGATAACCTTATCGTTAGGGCTGTCATCTTCTTTCTCTGTTGCTCACAAAGCAGTAGTTACTTATGGTGTCAGCACACAACGGACTCACTCTATGTGATAGCAGGTGTTGTCGTTGATGAAAGTAATAACGAACCACTGCCATTCGCCCATATTGTTGTCGAGGGGACCCTGTACGGCACTTCATGTGATGAGGAAGGTGCTTTTACGATCAAAGTGCCGGCCGGACTGTATACGTTCATTGTCTCTTACATTGGTTATGCTACGCATCATATTGAAAATGTTGCGGTCGCTCAGGGTTCAAATACAATTGAGATAAAACTCAATTCGACTGCCACAATCTCATCTGAAGTTGTCATTACCGCAGCTCAACGGAGTCAGCACATTCATCTCGCTCCTGCGAGTATCGGCATTGTCTCTTCCAAAGATCTTATAGAACGTCAGGTATCGACCTTCGATAGGGCGTTCGATCAGATCACTGGCATTGAAGTCACCCGGTCCAGTGGTTCGAATGTACAGGCGTTTTCAATCCGGGGCGCATCTGAGGTGGCTGGAGGTGGGATTGGCAATCGTGTCTTGCTACTCATCGATGGAAGGCCAGCTATCAGCCCTGAGTCCGGTGGTGCTCTTTGGAATCTTGTGCCACTCAGTTCAATCGATCATATTGAAGTCGTGAAAGGCGCGTATTCATCATTGTATGGCTCCAGCGCAATGGGCGGTGTCGTAAATGTCATTACAAAGAAACCCGCGACAGATCCAGTGACACTCGTGCATGTCAATTATGGTTTCTATAATAAAGCACCTGCATATACTGGATATACACGTGTTGGTGATTTCAATACGATCTCATATAGTCGTAGTCATGTACGGGGAAAATTTTCTTACCTCTTTGATCTTTCACGCAGGCAGGATGACGGGCATCGTGAAAAATCTGCGTTTACACTTTACAATGGATTCACAAAACTGCAGTACGATCTTTCCAGGCAGCGATCATTTCATCTTTCTCTCAATCTCAATAAAATCAAGAATGATACTCCGGCAACATGGTTGAGTACACTTGATGCGTACAGTGTCGCGGAGCATCGCAAAGACGACTATCAGGATCGCCGTGAATGGAATGCCGACTTTCAGTATCACGCGATTTCAAATTCCAATGTAAAATATGATTCACGATTCTATTATTATGACAATTACTCTGTCTTTTCTTTCAATGACGATCCGGACAATGACAGCACGAATATCAATTTTGGAAAACAAGACATAGATCTCTCATCGGTACGCGCGAAACGTATTGGCAATGTTTCACAGATAGATCTGGCACTTGGTGAGACTCACTATATCATTGGTGGCATGGATTTGAAATATGACTGGATCAATGGTGTGCCGGATACAGTATTATATGGAAAACACGAAGCAACAAATATCGGCGTCTACGTACAGGATGAAATGACTTGGGGCCAATTCACTGCGACTGCAGGTGTGCGATATGACTACTACCGTATTCTTTCAGAATTTTCCGAGTCGAATGTCAGTCCAAAGCTTGCAATGGTCTATGCGGTAAGTAAGAGATTTTCTGTCCGTGCATTAATGGCACAGGCTTTTAGGAATCCGTCAATGGCGGAGCGCTTTATCAAATTTGAACAAGGTGGCGGATTACACTTTGAACCCAATCCTAATCTCCGTGCGGAGAAGCTGACATTTTCTACAGAAGTAGGCTCCCGAATCGTCATTTCTGATCGACTCAATATCGATGCTGCGTTGTTCTACAACAACTATAAGGATCTGATTTCCTATCAACAGTTGCCAGGTCCGGGATTACTATTTCGTGTCGTGAATCTGAACCAGGCGGTGATGCAAGGATTTGAAGTCAACGTAAAGTATGAGATCCCCGAATATTTCACATTGCAAGCAGGGTATACGTTTTTGGATGCACGTGATGTTTCGCCTGAGAGATTCAATGATGTGCTGGCATATAAGGTCAAGCATACATTTCAGTTCTCCGCAACCGGATATGTAAAGCAATTCATGTTGAATGTCAATGGTCGTCATCGAAGCGCTATCGATGAAGTATTCATATACCCAGGTAGCGAGCCAGATGCCAATTTTTTGTTGCATGCCAAACTCTCGTATAGATTATTGGACAAACACAATCTCTATGTCGCTCTGAATAATATTACTGACACGCAGTATGAAGAGCTGGAGAGATACAGGATGTCGGGTAGGAGCTTTACGGCTGGTGCGATGTTTACATTTTAAGTGAGCTGAACTCGAACTAGAACCATTATCCTTTGTCATTCCGAGCGAGGAGCACAGCGACGCCTTGCCTGCGGGCAGACAGGGGTCGAGGTTGAAAAGCATTCCTACCATCCTTGTCATTCCGAGCGAGGAGCACAGCGACGAGTCGAGAAATGCAACTCTCGATATTCAAAACATGCAGCAATCCCTCCGAATATGCAGCTTTCAGGCACTTTTCTATACCTTAGGTGCAGCTATAAACAAGTTACACTCGATGCAGTTAAACAGTATATTCATGCGTGCGAGATGTATGTAGGACAGATGTAGAACTTGCAATTAGAAACTTCAATGCGCGCATTTTGTAAACAGTATAAAGAGTAAAAAGCAGCACCAAGCGTAATCGAGCGCCTACACACCATGGCCACACAAGGCCACCCGCAAAAGCGGCCACGGCGTGTAGCCGCAAACCGTTACCTGCAACCCGTGGCGACAGTGCCTAACCTGAAACTGACTGCAAGAAATTAACTTTGACAAATGCCATTTAGACAAACACTTTTGACGATTATTTTTCTGACATTATCTGCTCAACCAAATTTATTTGGGCAGACGGTTGACAGGAAATTTTCAACGAGTGAGTTGCAAACCGACTTCAAGGTTTTGAGAAACAGATATGAAAGCAACCTGGCTAATCTCTACCTCTATTCATCCAAACAACGGTTAGACAAACTATTTGACAGTTTGTATATCAACATTAAACCAATGACAGAATTAGAGTTTTACGGCTACATCACTCCTCTATCATCAGTTATCAAAGACGGACATTCCAACATTTTCGTAAGCGAACAGGCAACTTTGCAATACAATCAACAATCAAAATTTTTTCCATTCAACATTTATTGGACAGACGACAAAATGTTTATCATAAAGAATCTTTCTTCTGACACAACCATTCACATCGGCATAGAAATTTTATCTATTAACGGAGTAAGTTCAAAAGAAGTTATGACTTATTTACTTACCCGACAAGTGAGAGATGGAAACAATGAAAATTATGCTTTGTGGATACTCAATAATTATTTCAGAGAATATTATAGCTATCATTTTGGACATCCCGACAATTATTCATTAACTATCAAAACTGCAAACAGCACAGAGAAGAAGGTAATTGTGACAGCACTTTCAAAGCAAACCATTTCATCCAACAAGGCTACAAGATATTTGCAAGCAACAAATGCTACTGCAACCTTCTTTCGCATTGACAGCGCAACAAATACAGCTGTCTTCACTATTAAAACCTGGGACAATAAGAAACTCAATAAAGAAATTGACTTTGTGTTTTCGCAACTACAACAAAATAATATTGACAATTTGATTTTAGATTTAAGAGACAATCAGGGAGGCAACTTCTCCCCGGCTATTTATCTTCTTGCATATTTGCTAAACCAGCCCTTTCAGTATTTCGTAGAAGTAAAATCTTTAGAGGAAAACACCGACACTACCCAAGTATTGAAGAGCAGGAATCGAAAAATGTCAGGAATACAGCAGCCAAAGAAAAATCCATATAAAGGAAAAGTATATGTGCTTATCAACGGAGGATGTTTTTCTAACACAGGTTCCTTTTGTTCACGACTTGAATTTTACAAACGAGCAGTTTTCATTGGCGAGGAAACAGGCGGAAACAAAGTTGTTTTTAGCGGAGTGTTCGGACTAAAAAACAAGACCGTTTTACCGAACACAAAAATCATTTGCGACAATTCAAATTATAGAATAACGGTTACTGACATCAACGAAAATAAAGGACACGGTGTATTGCCGAACTATACAGTTACTCCAACCATTGCCGACATTCTGCAACAAAAAGATGTAATCCTAAACGTTACATTTGACTTAATAATACGAAAGCTTTGACTAATCACTTCTTCAATCATTTCTGCAAACTTGCACCGACATCGCTTCGTGCGAACGGTTGGGCAGCAGGTAACAACGGGTTTAAGAAATTGGTGGTTCAGTGGTTAATTGGACATTTGTTCTTCGCATCAAGTTCAGTGCAAGTCGACAGTTTTGTGCTCCGAAATCCCCAACTTCACAAACCCGTAAACCGTCGCGCGTAAAATCAAAACGTTGAGTGAGTTCAATGTCCTAAAACCGATACACCACTTTCCCCCTTAAAACGAAAGGCATACCCGGTGTGAAGTGAATCTCTTCAACACTCTCAACTTCATACTGAAGACGGGATTCTGTAGCAAACTGCGCTTCGTTCCACTCTGTATCGAAGAGATTCTCGATTTGAATACCAAATGTCACCTTGCGCCATGAGTAGTTCAGAGATACATCTGTCACTGCATAACCTTCTGCAACGATACTATCATCTTCATTCGCCGGGCGATCACCGATGTAACGGATGCGGATACCGCCCGAGAAACCAGAAGGATGATTCATTGATATGCCACCTGTGGCTGTTAAGTCTGGTGCCAATGGAATGTAGTCCGCGCCTTCCGGTTCGTCTACTGCCCGCGCTACCGTATAATTCACATCTGTGTCAAAAAATAACCAATCCGTAAGTTGGTATCTCAATCCAACTTCCACACCCAGTCGACGTGACTTTCCACTTGGTTCTACGACTCCTGCATCACCAACATACACAAACTCCTGATCGAGGAATAAATACCACAACGCACTGTTTACAAATAGTCGCGGAGCAGGTTTCCAGATTAAACCAAGATCGGCACCATACGCAGCAGGTAATATTTCTTCGCCACTTTGTGCTACCACTACGCGTGTATCATTCGAATGGAAGCCCAACCCTGTCTTCAGGAAGAATTGCAGCGAGCGATTTGGATTATAGATGAAATTGAACTTTGGACTCGCAATCATTTTCGTTTCAGAAAGAGAAGAATATGCAGGTGACAGATCATTGATGTAATCAAACTTGAAATAATCCAATCTCAAGCCTGGGCTGATCAGCCAGTCGCCGAAATTGAATCCGATATCTGCATAGCCGTAAACATTCGATTCATCCACGTCTCCAAGAGCAATCCGGTCAAGTGTTGTCAATCGGTCGAGTGTATGTGACAATTCATTTCCTCTTACTGCATCATAGCGCAATCCAATACCAACGCTTGTATTCACATCTGCTCCCCACAACATGAGTTCGTGATGTATAGCGGATTCAAAACCAAAGATGTCGCGATCTTCTTTTTGTCTGATCTGATCGCCATTTTCCTGATCATTCAGGAAGAAGGTAAAATTTGAATAGAGCTCAAAATCATAGTGCGAGTAAAAAGCATTGCTTTTCATAAAGCTTCGCGGTGTCAATGCTTTCGTATGACTCAGGACAATATTTGAGCGTGATGTATTTCCACCCTCCGTATCATCGATTGCACCAAAACGATTTATGAGACCAGCGCTAATAGCTCGTTGTGGAATTTGTCCGGAAGCATCCCATTTACTTTGAAAGTGAGATGCGGATACAGAAAGTTTGCTGGCATTCGGCAACTGGACAGTGTATTTGCCCATGACATTTGTCCGGTTGAAATTTTGTGGTGAATCAAAAGGGCCATCCGTGAGTAAGTATTCTGCAGCAACATAGGCATCATGATTTTCAACGCCTGGCAATAAATCAAATAGTCCTACTGTACGCAACGTGTTGAACTGCCCGTATTCAATACCGATTGAACTTTGATCTAATTGTTCTTTGGTGTGAAATGCGACATACCCTGCCGTATTGAAATCACCCTGATCTGCGTAGTAGGGACCCTTACCAAAATCGAGAGACTCAACCGTCTCGGGAATCAGAAAATGCAAATCCGCATAGCCTTGTCCGTGGGCATGAGAGACCATATTCACTGGAAGTCCATCTACAGTGATACGCACATCAGTACCATGATCGATGTCAAATCCGCGCAGGAACATTTGTTCTGCTTTGCCTCCTCCGGCATGTTGCCCGATAAATAATCCAGGTACCCGACGCATGAGTTCTTGCGAGGATTTTACGGGTTGTGTCTCCAGATCTATTTGAGCAACTTTATTGACAAAGCGGATATCATTTGTGATGACTACCTGATCAAGTTCGAATACCCGTTCACTCAGGACGATGGTGACGGTGCCCTGAAAATCTGATTGATTCAATGGACGGACAAGAGTCGCAAATCCGAGGTATGAGATCAGCAATGTATCCTGTGTTGAAACATTTGAAATGCTAAACCTCCCAAGGGCGTCGGAATGCGTGTGTCGTGTGCCATCGCCAATCCAGACATAGGCATCGCGCAAAGGAATGCCTGATCGATCCGTGACTTCTCCGGAAATCGATTGGCTGTAGATGGCTGTACTGAGTAATGCAAAAAGGGCTGCCGTCAATGTCTTTGTGAGAAATCGTGTATTCATATTTCCGGTTTGTTCAAGGTGTCTTTCAGAAGGAATTTACGAGTCAATTCAGGAATTTGGATTTGCAAAGAGGGAAATTTTGCTGGATCCCTTCATGCAACGCATACCACAGCTAATGGCGAAGATTGGAGAATGCATTGGAGTGCCCACGTTTGCCCTACGATAGACCAGAATCAGGTATTGACGGTGGCGGACATAGGTTTGCTCTTATGCTATCTCTCGATTTCTTTTTCCTTGCGTTGAAGTTTTTCATCCAATTGTGATGTATTCCAGACGAATGAAGCGATGATTGTTGCCGCTTGTTTCATGTCATCCTCAATAAGACGATCCCAGCAGTCCATGTTGGAGTGGTGCGTTTTTGAGGAATATGATATCTGATCCTGAATAAACTGAAATGCCGGTATACCAATACCTGCGAACGGGAGGTGATCAGTGCCACCAGTATTTCCAAGACTCACTGTGGATGCGCCATCTTCTTCAAAGGGATCAAGCCATTCACGGAAGAGGTTTGTAAGCTGATCGTTGCCTTGCAGATAAATGCCACGGATCTTGCCTGTGCCATTGTCAAGATTGTAATACGCGGAGAGCTCTTCATTTGCTGGCTTCAGACTTTGCGGCGTATAGGAGTCCGGGGCGAATTCGGCATAGTGTGTACCGACATAGTTACGTGATCCAATAATGCCCTGTTCCTCACCAGTCCATAATCCAAGTCGTAATGTCCGGCGCGGTTGAACTCCTGTCTCCTCAATCGTTTTTAATAGAATCCGTGCGACTTCCATCATAATCGCCGACCCAACACCATTGTCGGTAGCGCCGGTACCCGTATGCCAGGAATCAAAATGGGCTCCAAACATCACCACTTCTCCGGAAAGATCTGATCCTGCTATTTCGGCAATGATATTATGCTCCATATCATCATCATTGGTATAGCGCGCACGCATATCAAGGGAGAGCTTTGTGACAATACCTTTATTGAGCAAGCGGAAGATGCGGTTATAATGCTCTACGCTCAAAGTGATTTGCGGTACAATGATCGTTGTGTCATCACGTACGCCACCCTCATTAGCACGAGCGCCCTGCACAAATACAGTCCCGAGATCACCTTTATAACCGCGATCAAGTACAGCGAGTGGTTTTTCTTTTTCAATTAAGTCCCACATTGCAGAATTCAGATTAAATCCTCCGGAGCGATTGCGTGACCAATCACGACGAGGTCTGGGAGTCGGCAACTTTTGATTTGCGAGCTTGAGTAATGATTCAGCATCATAGCGTGTTGCAGAAGGATCGAACCATTCTTCAAGGGAGCGAATGGTATCGAGGAGCACAAATTTTCCTGTGAGTTTGCCTTCATATGTTTTGAGTTCTGCTTCATTGTTCACATTCAGGTATATCACTTCGCCTTGTCCGCTTGCAGATGGAGACCATGCTTTAGGATAAGCGAGGACTGGCCAGTACCCGCCGCTATTTGCATGCATTTCAAAATGCTCAAGTTCCCATCCACGACCATAGGGTCCCCATTCTTCGAGATGGACATTGGTCATACCCATATCCTGCAAAGCATTTGTTGCCCAGGTGGTTGCTTTATCAAGCATTGGAGATCCTGTGAGTCGTGGACCATAGACATCCGTGATCCAACTTGCGATCTCTGCTACCTCACTTTTCTCCATCCCATATTTACGGATGATGGTGAGGATACTGTCATTGCTGATCGCCTGGCCTTCAAGTGAAATGGTGCACAATGCGATTATACTGCTGAGGAAAAACACTTTCATACAAACCAATTTTGTGCCATGAAAATAACCTTTTGTTGGGTGAGTGGAATGAAGGGATCAACCGCCTTCGCCTGCGGCTACGGTCGGTCAAAGACGGAGCAACGGATCAACGGGATCGATTTGTTTCCACTTTCTTTGTTTCCGCTTTCTCGATTTTCCGCCAGAGGCGGACCAGCCTTTGGCTGGCCCCCACTTGACCGGCTTTGCCGGTTTCCCCTATCTTTTCCCCCATGCTTCAAAAAGCTCCAGGCTTATATTTCGCTCCGAGTGATCTTCATGGCCGTGGTGTCTATTGCGCACATGCACTTTCCGAAGGAGATGTGATTGAGATTTGTCCTGTGATCGTGCTGCCTCAGGAAGAGATCGATCTGTTGACTCACTCACTGTTGTACGAATACTATTATTTGTGGGGAGAACAACATGACCATTGTGCGATTGCACTTGGCTTTGGTTCATTGTATAATCACTCGGTTGATCCGAATGCAGAATTTGTTCCTGACTATGGTGACGATACAATCATTTTTACCGCGTTGAGAAACATCGCAGAAGGTGAAGAGATCACTGTGGATTATCAGGCAGGGGCGGCGGTAAGAGCGCTGTGGTTTTAAGGAAGAATGGATCAACCGCCGTCGCAAGGCTATAGCGGTTCAAAAAGGATCAACGGTGGAAAGGATCAACGGTGGAAAGGATCAATGGTCAGATTGAAGATTACCTGGTCGTTGAGCTTATTCATTGGAAATACGTTTTCCTAAACCTCAATAGAGATCTTCACTTTCCCACCAAGTCCCTTTTCTACAATATCATACAGAGTTTTCAGAGTGATGTTGCTTCCGTCATTTTCTACGCGTGAGATGTAAGTTCTTTTCTTTGAGATGATAAGGCCGAGTTCCTCTTGTGTGAGATTCTTTGATTCTCTGGCCATCTTTAACATAAGGCCTATGGTGAAAGACTCCGATTCTCTTTCCAGGTTGTCACGACGGCGTGCCCCCTTTTTGCCGTAAACACGATCCTTGATATCTGTCCACGATGTCAATGTGACTGTTTTACTTTTTGCTTTCATAATATTCTTTCATTAACACGATTGCTTTTTCGATTTCCCGTTTAGGAGTTCTCTGGGATTTCTTTTGAAATCCATTTAAGAGGATCACAAGTCTGTCTTTATCAAAGAAGCAGAATACCCGCCAGATATTTGATCCTAATTGCACCTTTGTTTCATACAAGCCACTTGTTCCTTCAACATGTTTCAAATACTGTTGCGGAATTCTTTCCAGTGTTTCAATTGCCTCAATGATTTTGAAGATTTTATCCTGAACTCTTTTTGGCTGCTTATTCAGAAATTCTTCAAAATAGTGTCTGTACGCTACGATCTCCCTGATCCTATTCATTTGGTTTAAGTGAGATGACAAAAGTAACTCAAAAGTTACACTTTGATAAAACCGTTTTAGGGAAAATAGTTGACATGAGAGTTGGAGAATTTATCGAGTTGCAAAACTTACTTCGACTATCTCAATGCATGTGCAGAAACGTCTTACTTTCATTTAGATTTTTTTTTAATTTTCATTCCTATGGAATGGGTCTGGATCATCCTCGGTATCATTTTATGTATTGTCGCCATCGGCGGTAGTATTTTACCTCTATTGCCTGGCCCACCGATTGCATATGGTGGTTTAGTATTGCAGCAATTGCGTGATCCAAGTCCCTTTGAAGGAAGATTTCTTCTGATCTGGTGTGGCATTGTCATTGTCACGATGATCCTTGACTATGTCATTCCCATTCAGGGCACCAAAAGATTCGGTGGCACTAAGTATGGGGTATGGGGATGTACGATCGGGTTTCTTGCAGCCTTCTGGATGGGACCAGTGGGTGTCGTGGTGGGTCCGTTTGTCGGAGCCTTTATTGGTGAACTGATTGCCAATCAAAGTTCAAAGAATGCTTTGAAAGCAGCCTTCGGTTCGTTTGTAGGTTTCCTCGTTGGCTCGTTTTTGAAATTGGTTGTGTGCTTTTTTATGCTGTACTATGTGATTACGAGTATTTGAACAGTGCCGGTCTATCATTCTAAGCCTTCATCCCTCTCCACCTCCAATACGCCAGGAGACTCAAGGCAACCAGAATTCCTACTGTGTAGTACACGAAGGTCGGTATCGGTACAGGATCACCTGCCGCGTATGAATGCAAGCCCGATAAATAATAGTTGACGCCCCAGTAAGTCATCATCACGGATGCAAATCCAAACAAGGATGCCACATTGAAGGCATAAAATCCTCTGAGACCAGGTATGAAGCGCATGTGCAGGATGAATGCATACACAAGGATAGTCACCAACGCCCAGGTCTCTTTCGCATCCCATCCCCAATAGCGTCCCCAGGATTCATTCGCCCAGACACCACCGAGATAGGTGCCGACACTGATCATAAAGAGGCCTCCAATCAGCGTCATTTCACTGATGTATGACATCTCTTTGATCGTGCGCATGACCCGTGTCGCATTTGCTTTTGTGTGCACGGACATAAGCAGGAGATTCAATACACCGACGATCGCACCAAGCATGAGAAAACCATAACTACCCGCTTCAAGAGATACATGGATCGTAAGCCAGTATGATTTCAACACCGGGACAAGAGGTGTAATCTCCGGATCGAGATAGCTCAGTGAAGCAACCATGAGTATCGTAGAAGCTAGCACAGCTGTTGCCGCAAGACCGCCCAGGGACTTTCTTGCAAAGATGAGCCCGGCAAGTGTCGTGGTCCATCCGATATAGATCATCGACTCATATCCATTACTCCAGGGGGCACGACCTGAGACATACCATCGGGTAGCAAGTCCAAATGTATGCATCAGAAAACATGCCGCGAGCAGACCAAGCGCAATACGCATTGGCCACTTCATATTCAAATTGTGATTGAACACCTTCGCAAAAAAGACTAACAGGAATCCAAGACCGAGTAGTCCATAGTATTTTCCAAGCCGTGCGAAGACATTAGATTTATTGAGCAGAATCTCCATATCGATCTTACTTTGACTCGGTGTAAGATTGCTGCCATGTTCGTGCTGATACAATGACAATTCATTCAGTAATTCATTCGCAAGACTCCAGTCGTTTGATACCATTGCTTCCTGCAGCGTGGGTACATATGCAGGGAAGAATTTTTTCACGAAAGAGTTCTCAGGCAACTCTGCGTGCTTGTGGACATCACCGGGAGAATACCATTCATCAGTTTGCGCGCCTTGAAATGGAAAGATGCGCATGAGCCTGCCAGAGAAGATCATATTGCAGATATTCACGCGCTCATCCAGTTTCATCAAATCCTTATCGAACATCGAGCGATCTATCGGCTCAAGACTATATGATTTTCTCACATGGTCTTTGAGTATATATTGTCCATTTGGCGTAAAGAAGTCATCGAATGCTGCGAGTTCGCCTTCGATATTGAGGATCTTTCTGATCTGTTCATCCTTACCTACTTTGATGAGAGGCACTTTAGTCCATTCCTCAGGATAGGTGGTCATGCCAAGAAAGATCTGTTCTGCTGACTGACCATACAATCTTTCATTGCGCGAAAGCTTTCTCAGGACTTCACTCGCAAGAGTGTGCATGGGTTTCATCCTGCCCTTGTGATCCTGTACCACTAGCCTGCTGAACTGCGTGGCGTGTTCTTTATCGATCGCTGAAATCCCATATTCGTTTACAGAGTTCGCGCTGAGTGTTCCGAAGGACAGGAAAATGATAGCACCAATCAGATATGCTGGTGTTGTTTTCGATGGTGCGCGCAAGCCTCTGAGTTTCATAGACAAGTCGTGAAATCTACTCTTCTTACTCAGTAACGTGAGGATCATCCCAAGCGTGAGCAATGCATAGCCGATGTAAGAAATCCACGTACCCCAGAAATCATGATTCACACTCAACACTGTCCCGAGTTCATCCTGATCATAGGATGATTGGAAAAAGCGAAAGCCATTATAATTCAGGATGTTATTCATATAGATGCGCTGATCCAGTTTGGTGTCGTTTCTTGAATCAACGAGAGTCACTTCGCTGGCATAGGATGAAGCGCTATTTGTGCCTGGATATCGCTCCATGATGAAGTCCCGCAATCTGATCGAGAAGGGAAGCTGCACACGTCTTGCACCATATGCGACATTGATGTGCATGTTGCCCAGAAGTACTTCTTCGGGTTGGCCCTCGATACCTTTATTGCCATAGACATATGTGATTTCACTTTCTCTGCCATTTGAAAAGCGCAATCCCACAGCGGCTACACTTTCATTTTTCATCTTTGGGGCAGACGACGACATCACGATTTCACCATGAGGAGTAAAATCACCGATCACAAAATTTATAGATTCTCCAGAATACAGAGATCGCAGCATCATCGGATGATAGACACCAGCGGACATCGTATCACGTCGTTGTGTCGCCATCTGCATTTGTGTTAACACAACCGGAGCTTTGAACAACAAAGAATCGTTGCGCATTTTGATATTCAGTGCCCCTTCCAACTCTGTGTCGGCAAAATTGAACTTGACACCCGGAAGAGGAAGGACATCATTGTAGCGTAAAAAATATTCTTCACGTCCTTGTCCACCGCCGATGACGATTTTTAGAATTGGCGGACCATCGGGAGTGTCTTTGAGATTTTTAGCAGGATTCGGAACAAACTCAGTGACTTCTACTTCGAGGAGTTCATTTCCAAGTTGATATTGATCTTTGAATTTGTTTTTACCTAATGCCGCAAAGTATACTTCTTCATCGAAGCGATATGTATTACCATTCTGTTGTATCTGGAATTTCAGATAGCTCTCGCTAGAAATAAACTCGTTGGATGCGCTGTCTTCACGGATATGCATCATACCCTCATATCCAAAGTAACGTGTGACACCAGAACCAATTAGAATTACAATCATCGATGCATGAAAGGTCATGGTAGCCCATTTCTTCTGTTGGAACATCCGAAACCGAATGATATTCACCACAAGTGTGATGCAAAAGAGGATAAGCAAGAGTTCAAACCATCGGGTACGATATATCACTTTTTGAGCGGCACTTGTACCAAAGTCATTTTCAATAAATGTGGCAACCCCGATAGAAATTGCAAACAACAGGATGTAAAGACCTGCTGCGCTTGTGGAGAAGATTTTGTTTAGTACTTTTTTCATGTATCCAGAAACGAAATTTTGCGCGATGTTATGAGGGGTTAACGATATCTGCCTGCGCAATCCGAAAGTTACAATAACTTAGGCAATGACCCGATGCTTTGGTCATTTTCCCGGATGATAATTGTCATTTTCGATGGGAATTTCTTCATTGGTCGCTTCTGAGCGGAAAATAGTGGTGAATGTGGGCTTTGATACACCTGCATCCTACCGGCTGTCCGTGAAAGCCTCGACAGCAGGCGTCTTATATTCTGCAAAATTCTGATCGCATCCATCTTGCGTGGTTACCCGGGTTTGCGTCATGCTATAGCATCCGTACTTCGGTGCACAACTAGTAGACAAGGCGGCCCCTGAAATGATAAGACCAAACATGATGGCTTTTGTGTGTTGAATTTGAATGGTGTATTTCATAATTGCTGTCAAATTTTAGACTTGAGGATGCTTTCCTGCATTTTTCTATTACCACGAAGGACATGAAACTCACGAAGAGATTATTTTTCTTCGCTTCGTTCGTCATTCACAGATAAATTCCATGGCCTTAGCCTGGCTTATTGAGATTAAATCCGAAAACCAGCAGTCATCAGAAAACGACCTGGTGAATTTTTCAAGAGGAGTTCTTGTCCATTGATGAACTGTCCCTGGCCATAATTGCGAAACTCTTGTTGATAGCGTATATCGACTAATACATGTCCGAAATTCACACCTATCCCAGAATGCCATCCTGCACGCAATGCATTTCTGGATGTACTATATCCTTCCATTTGATCCAACTCATTCCTGAATCCGAAATCACGTGCTACAGAAAATCCAGAGAACACATCGATAGGACCCAATGATACACCTGCAGAGATCGGAAGCTCGAGAAATGAACGCTTTTCATTCATCAAAGGCGATGGACTTTCACTGATCTGGTGAGTATAAATCATTGAGTACTGTGCTGTGCTCTGACCATACATGAGTTCTGACATAAACCAAAAATTTCCATGATCCAGACGCGCCATGAGACCAAACTGCTCGGAATACTGCACCTGTTGAATATTGAACAGGCTTTCATTGAGCGGATCCTGCCGATTTACAATGAGATGATTTGTGCCTGGAGTTGATGTCGGGGACTTTCCAATTCTGAGTCCGACCGTCATTTGTCCGTAGGATTGTGCAACGATGCAACATAAGATTGCAACTGTAGAGATTACGTTTTTCATGATATCTGTTTTTTATTGTGAGTGAATAACTTTTATGTTCATTTCAGTACCAAAGATTCGCCGCCAACCCTCTTCAACCAAACAATTTCTGCCCATCGGGAGAAACCTGACTCCGAATCGGTTATAACTCCTCTTGATCCGGCGAAGAGGACGGAAATCCGCAGAGAATGAGACAATTAGGTCGGCTTGAACTTTGAAAATGGGCTAAATCGAAACTTGCCTCAGGCAGTCAGGAATCGTTGATTCTCTGTATAGACTTATCCCAGTATCGAGTATGGCTTATTTGATAGTGCTCTGTGTTCTATGACAAGCCTCAGAACGCTCATTGTTTACCAAGAATTGTCTTGTCTTGCGTTTCTTCTTCAATTAAATTTCTGCGCCACAAGAGACAATTATCTCACACTTCAATCACGATACTTCGACTCGTGCCTCGCTCAGTGCATGCTGGAAAACCGATGACCGCGCTGAACGATGTCCAAAGCTACTACCCTACGTGTCTCAAAGAGAGACTTCCTGATCATCGCTTGACATGACATGCGGCATCAATTGTGGCAGATAGTTTATGCAATATCCCACATTGAAAAGAGTGGTTTATGCAGGTCTGACACCCTTTGTCTTTATTCGCTGTTTGTGACAGAAGTGATACTCTGGTCTGTCGTCTCATGAGTGCATATCTCTGTTGTTGGAGAATCTGTCTTTGTCATTCCATAATAGCATCCATATTTCGGTGCACAGCTTGTCAACAGCGTAAGGATTGAAAGGCTTAGTCCGAAACAGAATGTTGTGTTGTGATTGAATCGCATAAAGTGTTTCATAACGGCTTGAAATTTGAATTGTGAGAATACGTATCTCATGTGATTAATTGATCTCCGCAACACACTGGTCACCGGATGATTTACTGACATGGCAGACGTTGCGCTACGGTTGGGATGTTGAATGAATAAGATGGGCTGTTTTACCCGACTTCTTGTCTGTGAGCTGGTAGTCACCATAGAATGCATTGGATCGTACATGTTTGTTTGTTTATTTTTATGATTACACAAGTACACAACTCATTAAATGTGGAAACCCGCTGTGATAAGGAGGCGGCCAGGTGTATTCCTGAGGAGAAGTTCCTGTCCATTGATGTATCGACCGTCGCCATAGTTGCCAAACTCCTGCTGATAGCGTACATCCATTGACACATGCCCAACGTGTACACCAATCCCTGAGTGCCATCCAGCACGCAATGCATTCCTTGTGGTACTGTAGCCTTCTATTTGTTCCAACTCATTTTTGAATCCGAAATCATGTGTTACAGAAAAACCAGAGAAGACTTCAATCACACCCAGTGACACGCCAGCGGAAACAGGCAACTCAAGAAACGATCTCTTCTCATTCATCATGCTCGGGGCCTGTCCTGTTTGAAGTTCGCGTGTATAAATCATCGAGTACCGTTCTGTCCTCTGACCATACATGATTTCTGACATACACCAGAATTTTCCACGATCGAGGCGTGCCATCAGGCCAAGCTGTTCTGAATAAGAGACTTGATCAATGTTGAACAAACTTTCATTCGTTGCATCCTGACGATTGACAAAGACATGATTGGTGCCTGGAGTTACGGTAGGGGATTTGGCAATTCGAACACCTACTGTGACCTGGCCATACGTTTGTGCAACGACACAACTAAGTATTACGATTGTAGAGTAGAGAGTTTTCATGTTGAATCTTTTTTGTTGTGAGTAATCGTTTACTAATTCCTTGTATTGATGTCCCAAAGATTCATTGCGTAACCCCTTCACTCCAAATGAAATCCACTCATCAGGAGAAACCCACCTCCGAATTAGGTATATCCTTTCATGATCCGGCGAAATGCAAAGAGGATAAGAAATGTCTTCCGCCTGGTCAGCTGCTCGCCCGCCTCGCCCGGATGACCTCCCTGCCCGACTATGTCATTCAGGCGGGCGGGCGGACGGGGATGACCGTACGGACGGGGACGAGTTTTATTAGCCACCTCATGAAATGGCAAGCGTCCAGAGAGAGGTCCTCTGTGCAATGAATCGCCTATCCCCGACATGAAATTCCCATAGGAGTTTTAGCTTGCACAGATGAAATCTGGAACTCATCGATTCCACTACACTTTTTCCGCCATCTTGCTGTGTTTATTTGGCACGTTATCAATATCTACTGCGCAGTGTGGCCTGCAGTCCGGTCCCATGGCTGGTCATAGCGATATGCCCGAAGTGACGATTTGGGTACAAACCAAATGTGCACAGGAGGTACAATTACGGTATTGGCTTGAGGGACACGCGGCTACTTCATGGTTTTCTGCATCAGTAAGGACGTCTGCCGATCATGGCTTCTGTACTCTTCTCGTCGCTGACCAAGTGACACCGGGTAACTCATATTTTTATGATGTCCTTATCGATGGAGAGAAAGTCACACTCCCTTATGCAACGACTTTTGTCACTCAATCCCTCTGGCAATGGCGATCGAATCCTCCGGATTTCACTTTTGTAGCCGGGAGTTGTACGTACGTGAACGAATCCGCATATGACAAGCCGGGGAACCCTTACGGAGGCGACTACAAAATTTTCACAAGCATTCATGCCGATGATCCGGATATGATGGTGTGGCTAGGAGATAACATCTATCTGCGTGAAGTAGATTGGAATAGCAGGACTGGCATCTATCATAGATACACGCATACTCGTTCTGTTTCAGAATTACAGCCCTTGCTTGCATCAGTACATCATTATGCGGTCTGGGATGACCATGACTATGGGCCAAATGATTCTGATCGCAGCTATTGGGGAAAGGACATCACGCTGGACGCATTCAAAGATTTCTGGGCAAATCCCAATTACGGTGTCGGTGGTACGGAGGGTATTACCGGGACATTTTTCTGGCAAGACTGTCAGTTCTTCATGATGGATGACCGGTGGTACCGTGAGCCGCGCGGTGTCTCTGCAGAGTATTATGGAAAAGAACAGTTGCATTGGTTAGTTGATGCCTTAAGATTTAGCAAAGCTTCGTATAAATTCATTTGTACCGGTGGTCAGGTCCTGAGTGATGCTGCAGTCTTTGAGAACTACGCCATCTTTGCGAATGAGCGTCAGGCACTTCTCGATAGTATTGACAAATACAATATTAAAGGTGTCGTCTTCCTTACTGGTGATCGTCATCATTCCGAGATATCACGGATGCAGACTGCCGATGGCGATGTATTCTATGATATCACATCATCTGCATTGACATCAACGACAACCGCCCATCCGGATGAACCGAATCACAATCGCATTCCCGGATCTATGTTTGGTGTGAGAAACTACGCCCTGATTTCAGTCTCTGGGCCATTAGATGCAAGAATGTGTAGTGTTGTGTACAAGGATGCGAATGGCGGGATTTTGTATGAGTACTCGCTGAAATAAAACCAAATAAGTCAAAATGTAAAATGCAAAATGTAAAAGTCAAAAATGAATGTCGAGCCTCACTTTTATATTTGAATTTTACATTCTACATTTTGACTTTACTTCTTCAAAGCCGACACCTCCGCCTCCGACAAATACATCTTCTTAATCTTCACCATCGGTCCGGGACACATCGCCTGATGGCAATTCATGCAAGCACCAACCATTGTCTGGTAAGCGGATGAGCGATTTGATTCATTTGAAGAAAGTAACTCTGCGACACTTGCTTCGTATGCTTTTCCAAATAACTTATAATCCAGAGAAGTGGCCTTCTCTGGTTCTGTAGCTTCGATTGAATACATACTCGGATAGTCACATTTCACTTCAGGTATTTTTCCATCGAGGATTTGTTGCTTTGTCAGCATGCCATCATCATACATCTCACGCATGAGGAGGGCGAGTTCGCTGTCACCATTAGGATTGATGATACCGCTTTGGTTGCTCGATTTATCTCCCACACACGAGAACAAGTAGGCACTGAGTATAAGGATGGTAAAAGCAGAAATTTTAAACATCTGGCAAAAGTAGTGTTCCCCTTGGAAAAAAATTTCACGCAAGACTTGCTTTGTCGTGAACTCAGGACTACATTTGCACTAACCAATTGGTTAAATCATTAGGTTAAACCTTATGGATAAGGTGCAAGAGCCTGGAACTGAGGCGAGAATACTGGCAGCTGCGGAGGAAATCTTCATGCGCGACGGCTTTGATGGTGCACGCATGCAGGTGATCTCAGAGACGGCAGGCATCAACAAAGCCATGCTGCATTATTACTTCCGGTCAAAAGAAAACCTCTTTGAGCAGGTACTTCAGAAAAGGATCGGTTCATTCCTGCCAGAAATCACGGCAGCCTTTACATCGAAAATGACTTTGGATCAACGGCTTGAAGCTTTTGTAGAAACCTATCTCAAGTTCATAATCGCCAATCCGCAGCTACCCATGTTTGTCCTTTATAGTTTATATCGGAATCCAGCTTCCACGATACATCTACCACGCACGCTGTTTGAAGTTGTGACAAGGTATCTACAGGAAGAAATCCATGCCGGAAGAATGAAACCAGTAGATCCCGGGCATTTTCTTCTATCTATTATCAGTATGTGCATCTTCCCGATTATCGCTCGTCCCCTCGCAAGCCATATGCTGGGAAAAGATCAACACGCATACGACGCATTCCTTGCTGAACGCAAAACCGAAATCATGAAAATCATCCGTGTAATGACTTTACCATGAACAGGCTATACAGATATTACTACCAATGCTTTTCGCTCACGATGCTTTTGATGAGCCCAAACATCTCCTTTGCCCAGGACACCTTAACCCTTAACGCATGTCTTCGTGCGGTACAATCCACGAATCCGGATACCAGACAACTCATCAACACTGAAGCACGATTGGGCCTTCAGCAAAAACTCAACGCACAGAAACTCATGCCACAAGCGCAACTCAATGGCAAAGCAACATGGCAATCTGATGTGACCTCTGTTCCTCTTGATGTACCTGGTTTTGACATACCCATGACTGATCAGGATCAATATGCCGTAACACTTGATGTCACACAAAGCATTTACAACGGAGGCATCACCAAAGCGCGCAATGATGTTCTCGATCACGAAGCACAACTTTCTACATTACTATATCAATCGGGTTTGCACTCTTCCGAAGAACTAGCAACAGATGTGTTCTTCAAAATTTTATTGCAACAACAACTTGTCACAACTGCTGATCTGCTGATTGCACAATTAAATCATACACTTCGTTCTCTCGAACATCATCTTGCCGGAGGCACTGTAGATAAAAAAGATCTCCTTACTGCCCAGGTGAAACTGAAAGAAGCATTGCAAAAACGCGAAGAGGCTTTGTACTATAAAGAAGCTGCAAAACACTCTCTCGCTATTCTGATGGGAAGGAATGATGCGAACTTCGAAGTTGAAACCTCATCACCTCTCAACAATGCTTATCAGAATACATTCGATGCGCGTGCCGAGGTACGCGCACTTGATGTGCGATTGAATTTATTGAAGTCTATGGAGCGGCTGAATAAGGCGCAGTATCATCCCAGACTCTCTGCGTTTGCCAGCCTCGGATATGGAAAGCCTGGCTTAAATTTTCTAAGTGACGCCTTCGATACATATGCCGTAGTGGGACTTAACGCCAGTATCCCACTCGCGCAACTTTATCTGCGGACATCGTCTCGTGAAAGCCAGGTTTATCAATTGCAACGTGAAGAAGTACAACTCGCAAGAGAGAAGCTTCTTCTGAATCTTCATGTACAGGAACAACAACGTCTTGCTGAAATAGCCAAACTGACGGCGTGGCTAACCGAAGATCAAGAAATCATCGCCATGCGTAAGAAGATGGTTGAGCTGGCGGGTTTGCAACAGAATGCCGGCATTCTTTCCACAACCGACTATCTCGATGAAATCACCGAACTCTCTCTTGCAGAAGAACGGCGGGCCACGCACGAAGTATTATTACAACGCGAACGGGTGTTGTTGAAAAATCTCTATGGTCTTAGTGTTTTAAATTCCAGATGATGAAATACCTGTGTTATTATGTAGTGCCAATCTCAATCCTGCTTTCAGGCAGTGCGTGTCAAAAAAAACATTCCGGCTTCGACGCCAGCGGTGTATTTGAAGCACATGAAGTAGTTGTCTCATCACAAGTCGCTGGTCAAATTATGGATTGGCAAATCGACGAGGGTGTTTCTGTCAAAGCAGATCAGGTAGTCGGTAATATCGATTGTGATGATCTCAACTTACAAAAGGCACAAGTCGAGGCCTCCAGAGAAGCACTAAAAGAGAAACGCCTGAATGTCATACCGGAAATCCGCGTACTTGAAAAACAAATTACCACACAGGAAGCAGAGATTTCAGCGATGCAAACTCAATACGCGGTCCTTAGTAAAGAAAGAGACAGGTTGAGCACTCTGGTCAAACAGGATGCCGCGCCTGCAAAACAACTCGACGATATGCAGGGGCAAATGGATGTTCTTCAAAAGCAAGTCCTCGCAGCACAATCAAGAGTCTCCGTGTTGCGTCAACAAATTGAGTCATCAGATCGCACCGCAGAGGCCAGAAACCGCGGCATCATGAGTGAGGAGTCTCCATTGCAATCCCAAATCAATCGGATTGAAAATCAGATCACTCATTGTAAAGTCATCAATCCGATCAATGGTACCGTCATCGCCAAATACATAGAGGAATATGAAGTTGTTGCTGTTGCGAAGCCTCTCTATAAAGTGGCTGATCTGAACGAAATGATCTTGCGTGCTTATGTGACGGGAGATCAATTGACTTCCGTAAAGTTGGGACAACAAGTCAAAGTCTTTGCAGATGAAGGAGAAGATGATCAGCGGACATACGATGGCACCATTTCATGGATATCTGACAAGGCCGAATTCACGCCCAAAACAATCCAGACAAAAAATGAGCGTGCCAATCTCGTTTATGCGGTAAAAGTGACTGTAAAAAACGACGGCTATCTGCGCATTGGCATGTATGGTGAAATAGATTGGTAGCATGACACATTCTATTCACATTTCGAATATTTCCAAGCAATATGCCGCATCTGGTGTACAGGCATTAAAGGATATTTCTTTTGATGTCGGGGAAGGTGAACTCTTCGGGATCATTGGCCCTGATGGTGCAGGCAAAACGACGCTCTTTAGAATTGTCGCTACGCTTATATTGGCCGATGCAGGTGAAGTGACGTTATGTGGATATGATGTGCAGAAATCATACAAAGCAATCCGAAATATCATCGGGTATATGCCTGGACGTTTTTCGTTGTACCAGGACCTGACAGTCGAAGAAAACATCCGTTTTTTCGCGACCATCTTTAATACTACGCTTGAAGAAAACTATCACCTGATCAAAGACATCTATGTACAACTCGAGCCATTCAAGAACCGGCGTGCAGGGAAGTTGTCTGGTGGCATGAAACAAAAATTAGCATTGTGTTGTGCGCTTGTACATGAGCCGCAGGTATTACTTCTTGATGAACCCACTACCGGCGTCGATCCTGTTTCAAGAAAAGAATTCTGGGATATGCTGGATGTGTTCAAACGTAAAGGCATCACCATCCTTGTGTCGACGCCTTATATGGATGAAGCAGCCAGGTGCGATCGGATCGCATTGATGCAGCAAGGTAAAATTCTTGACATTGACACTTACACTGGTATTCTGCAAAGACATGCGCGTCCTCTGCTCGCCATCCGTTCTTCATCGATGTATCGATTGCTTCTTGATCTCAGGCAGTATGACAACTGTGCCTCGTGCTATTCATTTGGAAGTGTACATCACGTGTTGCTAAAAACACATTCTACAGAACACATTGCGGCACTCACAAGATATCTGGTTGACAAAGGACATCAGAACATTACTGTGGAGGACATCCATCCGGATATCGAAGACGTGTTTATTGATTTAATGTCAAATGTCGCATGATGATGGAAGGCAACATTGCGATTCGCACACAGGATCTGACGAAACGATTCGGACAATTCACTGCCGTGGATAGCATTGGATTTGAAGTCACCCGCGGCGAGGTATTTGGATTTCTCGGTGCGAACGGCGCAGGCAAAACCACCGCTATCAGAATGCTCTGTGGACTTCTGACACCCACGTCTGGTGCAGCAAGTGTCGCAGGATTTGATGTCTTTACACAGCGTGAAAAGATCAAACAGCATATTGGTTACATGAGTCAGAAATTCAGCCTATATGCAAATCTGACTGCGAGAGAGAATTTGCTTTTCTATGGCGGTATCTATGGATTGAACAAACGCGTGCTGAAGGAAAAAGCTGACGCTCTGATCAGAGAACTCGGCGTATCAGAATACATGGATAAACCAGTACACAGCCTGCCTCTTGGATGGAAGCAGAAGATCGCGTTTAGTTCTGCGATCCTGCACAATCCGAGTGTGGTATTTCTGGACGAACCTACGGGGGGAGTCGATCCGATTACACGACGGCAGTTTTGGGATATGATCCGGGCAGCCGCAGAACGGGGCATTACCGTGTTTGTCACGACGCACTATATGGACGAGGCTGAATATTGCGATCGTGTATCGATCATGGTAGATGGAGTCATTGCGGCACTTGATAGTCCAGAGGCTTTGAAATCGCAATATGGTGTGAACTCTATGGATGGTGTGTTTCTGCAACTCGCGCGTACGGCGAAAAGAGGTAAATGATTGATAGCTTGATTGAATGATGATTAATTAAGGAATTAAGAATCAAGAATTGAAAATTTTTCTAGCCTTTATCCGAAAAGAATTCTGGCATGTGCTGCGCGATACACGCAGTCTCGTGATTCTCATCGGTATGCCTGTTGTGATGATGTTGATTTTCGGATTTGCATTATCTACGGAAGTAAAAAATGCGTCCGTCGCCATTCTCGACTTTGCGGGTGATGAGATTTCGACATCGCTTATTCAAAAGCTGGATGAAAGCCACTACCTGGATATTACATATCGGCTGAATCGTTTTGATGACCTTGAGGCACTGTTTCGGGAAAATAAAGTCCGCCTCGGGATCATCTTTCCGGCAGGACTGCAAACTGATCTGCTTGGCGAAGGTGAGAGTGCGATCCAGATCATCGGTAATGCTGTAGACCCGAATACCACAAATACTTCTATCCAATACGCTACTGCCATCATCGCAGACTATCAAAAGGAACTCTGGGGCGAAGAAGACTTGCCTTACAAGATCCACACAGAGTATCGCATGCTATATAATCCACAACTCGAGAGTGCATACAACTTTGTACCTGGTGTGTTGTCGTTGATTTTTATGTTGCTCGGTACAATGATGACCTCCGTGTCCATTGTGCGCGAAAAGGAACTTGGGACAATGGAAGTGTTACTTGTCTCTCCGATGAAACCACTCCTGGTGATCATCAGCAAAACGATACCCTATCTCGTCTTGTGCTTCGTGGATGTACTGATCATTCTCTTGCTGGCATACACTGTCCTCGGCATGCCTGTGCGCGGCAACATGATATTGCTGTTGAGTAGTTGCGGACTATTCATTATGACCACACTCTCGCTGGGATTGTTGATTTCTTCTGTGGTACAAACACAACAGGTGGCGTTATTCATCTTACTGGTAGGATTCCTGATGCCGGCACTGGTATTCGGTGGGTTTATGTTTCCGATTGAAAACATGCCGGTGCCGCTTCAGTTGATCAGTCATGTCGTGCCCACCCGATGGTTTTTTGAGATGCTAAAGAATATTATGGTGAAAGGTCTGGGTAGCGCCTTCATCGTGAAAGAGGCAATAATTCTTTCAGGCATGACGCTCGTCTTCATGGTCGCAGCATTTCTGAAATTTAAAGTACGTTTAGAATGATCCGCGGTCTGACATATCTCCTCCAGAAAGAATTCCGGTTGATATTCCGGAATCCGGCGATCCTGCGTTTGATCATTGCAATGCCCATTGTGCAATTGATCCTCATACCCTTTGCAGCCGACTATGAGGTACGGAACATTCGCTTTTCAGTTGTCGATGATGATCATTCTACGTATTCCCGTCAACTCATTCAGAAGATCGACGCTTCTGCTTACTTCAAACTTGTGAGCATTTCACAGGATCAAAAAGCGGCATTGAATGAAGTCGGCCGTGGAGCAACGGATGTCATCCTCACGATACCGCAGAGATTTGAAAAAGATGTTGTTGCCGGAGACGGCGGGACCTTGTTCCTTGCTGCCGATGCAGTCAATGGGATGAAAGCAGGACTCGGGATGAGCTACGCATCGAAGATCATTGCGGATTTCAATCAGGATATCCGGAGTGAATGGATTCCGGTGATGCCCCGTGGAGCATTGCCGCGCATCGAAGTACAAAGTTCAGCATGGTACAATCCACATTCGGACTATCACTGGTTTATGGTACCCGGTATTCTTGCCATCCTAGTTACGATGGTAGGAAGTTTTCTCACTGCGCTGAATATCGTCGCAGAGAAAGAAACCGGCACGATCGAACAACTCAATGTATCTCCGGTGAGTAAGGTTGCTTTCATCCTGGGAAAACTGATTCCCTTCTGGATTCTCGGTCTTGTCTCTATCATCATCGGCATCTTCGTGGCCTGGCTGGTATATGGTCTCTGGCCGATTGGATCAGTTTTCGCCATTCTTGTGTTCGCCGGTGTGTATCTACTGTCGGTACTTGGAGTAGGATTGTTCATCAGTACGATTGCTGACAACCAGCAGCAGGCCACATTGATTGCCTTCTTTTTCCTGATGACCTTTATCCTGATGAGTGGGCTCTATACACCGACAGAAAGTATGCCCGAATGGGCACAATGGGTCTCGCGTTTTAATCCACCTACCTACTTTATCCGGGCGATGCGTTCAATCTATCTGATGGGAAGTTCCTTATGGGATTTGCGTTGGGATATTCTTATTACATGTGGTTTTGCAGTATTCTTCAACGCATTGGCAGTGTTTAATTATCGGAAGACGGGGAGGTAAAAAAAGCGGCGGAACGGTAGAACGGGGCTTTACTCACCTCGAGATTTTATTCACCATAAAAATCTGATCAAGATGATGCCGCAGATGTACCACATAGTCCTCTGCAAGCCATCCCATTGTTTGTGGTTGTCCTTCTGACGTAACGATTTCAATCAGCAATGTTTCATATGAGAGTGTAAGTAGCACATACGTGATCTGCATGTTTACAAATGTCCACAGCGAGATCAGATGATCCACTGGAAGCTCCTGATACCGGTTTGCACTCACCAGATCTTCCTGACGATATCTTTCTAGAACATAAGGTCGTCCTGGTAAGAATTGTGCTTCATTGAATCGTCGAAGATTATTCATTGCCGAATCAATAAGATGGCCAAGTATTTCCTTCTTCGACCACTTTAGTGGATTCGGTTTGTCAGCCCATTCAGTGTCCGTGATCTTTTTGAAATCATCGACTGTAGATTTGATCAGGGCTTCAAGAGAATTTGCTAAATCCATGGTGAAAGATGAGTGATGAAAGATGGATGATGGGCTGAAGACTCTTTCGCTTTCCTTCGCCTCTCCCGATAGCAATCGGGATAGCCTTTTTCTATCCCACAAACCCCACCTCCTTATGACTTGAATCACAAAACGGCTTATTCTTTGAATGACCACAACGGCAAAACGACGCGGCGGTCTCTTTAATTACCACTTCGCCATTTGAAAGTTCAACTCTCAGTCTCCCGTGTATTCTGAGGGGGCCGTTGGGTCTGACCTCTATGCGTGTTTCGATGATATCCACTTTCGATTCGTCCTCAGATTCCATTTGTACGGGCGCTGGTTGTTCTCCGGTGTTATTGAAATAGTAGTTCAGTGCTCCACTGGGACACTGCTTCACTTGCGCCACAATTTTGTCGGTTGTAGATGTTTCCGGGGTGATCCAGGGTCGCTGCTCAGGATGAAAAACTTCGTGCAACCCTCCCCAGCAATTGCCGGAGTGAATACACATTGCCGGCTTCCACACGATAGTGACTTCGCCGTTCGAATATTTTTTCGTGATGTCTTTGATCATGAGTGATGGGTGATGGATGATTGATTGATTGAAGACTGCGTTTCGACCCTTCGACTTACTCAGGGTAAACCGAACTCAACGATCGGTCTCTGAGCCTGTCGAAGAGCCAACTTTCCCGGCTTCACCGGTTTGACCCGCTTCACCGGTTTTACCGGCTTTACCTTGTCTTCACAAACACATGCTTCACATTCCTCTTTCCTGTCTCTCGCTCATCAATTTCAAATTTACCGAGGCTCTTAATCAATGGGAGAAGTTTTTGAAATCCATAGTTTCTGGCATCGAAGTCGGGTTTCTTTTTCAAAATCAGATTTCCTAATTCACCGAGGAAAGCCCATCCGGTTTCGTCTGCGAGATCCGAAATACTATCACTGAGGAGTTTCGTCAATTCTTCATCGATCTTATTGATCGCGCCAGGTCGGGAGATAGGTGCGGGAGGTGCGTTCTTCGATGGCCTTTGATGTGCCCTTGTCTGAGGCACGGGTTCTGGTGCTTTCAATATTTCTATATAGATGAACTTATCACAAGCCGTAATAAAAGGCCTGAGTGTTTTTTTCTCACCCATGCCGATCACTTTCATCCCGGCTTCTCTGAGTCTCGTCGCAAGCCTCGTAAAATCACTATCGCTGGATACAATACAAAAGCCATCCACTTTGCCCGTATATAAGATGTCCATCGCATCGATGATCAAAGCACTATCGCTTGCATTCTTTCCTGATGAATAACTGTATTGTTGAATCGGTGTGATTGCATTTTCCAGCAATACTTTTTTCCATCCGGACACGGTAGGTTTTGTCCAGTCAGCATAGATACGTTTGAAGGTTGGCGTGCCATACTTTGCAATTTCTTCAAACATTTCCTTCACATTCGCATAAGGAATGTTGTCTGCATCTATGAGCACAGCGAGTCGGAGGTCCATGATTTTTTCCATAGTGAACGTGAAGGTCGCAGAAAACGAGGATATGGGGATGTGGCGTTATTGAATGTCTTTTGAAAATATTCTCATCCTTGAGCGCATCATCAAAAATTCTTCCTATATTTTCCGGACAAACATTATTTTAAACAAAACATTATGAAAAGAATTCTAACACCACTGATTGCAGTATGCCTGCTTTTCTGCATTCCTAATGTACTTTCTGCTGTAGGAAGCGCTGCCAATTCTTCAACCGAAGCTGTCACTCTGGAAAACAGTAAATCGGTAGCAAAGAAGGAATGGAAGGAATTAAACAGAAAGGAGAAAAGTGCCAAAAAGCAGGAAATCAGAAGTGCCATCAAAGATTTCAAGGCTGGCGATATCTCTGAGAATACATTGCTCCTTGTGATCATCACGATTTTGCTTCCTCCGCTTGGCATGTACCTGTATGAAGGGGAAATCAATGGCCGGTTTTGGCTTTCTCTTTTGCTCACGGTACTATTCTATCTGCCAGGCTTGATTTATACGCTTGTGATTATACTTGGAGAGAAGTAAGGCGCACCGAGAAGAAGAACTCAAAAATGTAAAATACCTGCCCGTCCGGCAGGTATTTTACATTTTGACTTTAAATGATTTCCCACACCACCCTTCCCAATGAAAACAATCCAACTAACACAAACAACACCGCCAGTCCTGTGCGTATCTGCATGATGGTCACCACAGAAATACGATGACTGATCCATCCCGCGAAAAATGATTTCAGGATGTCTCCAATGACAATGCTGCTTAGTACTCCGATATAGAATGTAGATGCATGCGGGGTAGATGTTGCTTTCGGCAGGACGATTGTCAATGTCACAGTAGGCCAGAAGATCAGTGAAAATGGCGCAAAGGTGTTGACAACAAATCCGCGTAACCAATGTCCTGAATAATGCAGAATCTTATGACGGGGTACTTTTCTTTCGCGCTGTCTGCGGGAGAGCCAGATAAAAAGACCAATACAAATAAGAATCAACCCACCTATCGTCCCAATCACCTGCGTCATCTCCGCACTCTGCATGGTATCGCGAAGTTGTTGTGCACCAAAATAACAGAGAGAGATGTACAACACGTCACTGCACCACATACCAGTCGCTGTAGCAATACCATGAGAAATCCCTCCCGAAAGACTGGCGTCGAGAATTGTAAAGGTGATCGGTCCGATCATCACAGTCAGTGTCGCTCCGATCAGTAAGCCCTGGAGGAACAGATCCATGGGGTGAAGATAATGGCGGGGAGCAAAGGGCATAGGGCAGAGAGCATAGGGTCGGTTTTCAGAGAAGGTAGTCGGTAATCGGTCAGTAAGGTAAGTTGGAAGTCCTCCGTTCAAAGTTCTCAAGGAGGGTATCGGTCGGTAAGTTGGCAGCTTGCCCGAATTTTGCGGACAGTGGCAGGTCCTTAGCCCAAACTTATTCTAGTGGGGCTTGACCGTTTAGAGTGATATCGTATTTTTGGTTTACAAAGCCTAAGCGCATGCCTCAGATAAAAAAGAAAAAATCGTAGGCGGGTCATTACCACCCCGACAACCAAAATACATTCGTTCTTCACAAAATTCGCGTCATTTGTCAAGCGCCGAAGCTCTCTTTGGTCGACGAAGCGACACGAAGTTGACTGCGAGGCGTTAGCAACAAATGAATACCACTTCTTCTTTCGACCACTACGTCAAGCTGCGTTATCAGCTCTACAACAGTCTTTTCCTCACACTGCCTTTTGATCTTATCAACCAGACAGGCACACTTCTGCCGTTGCTGTCTGCCCTTTGTGAACAGAAGTATCAGGAAGGTGCAAGTCCTGAGATGATCATCAATGAATTTTTCGAAGAATATATACCGGACGCTGATGATCGCAAGCAAATCGATGTGCTATTCAATATCGTGAAGTATATCGAGCGACAGGTTGTTCTCTTCGACGCGATCGAAGAAGCAGCATTTGATAAGATCCACGATTTGAAAGGACCGGGTACAATCCAGGACACTTTTGATCGTATCGAAGACGACCAGACTTTGGAACGTCTGCTCAACAAGCTGCAGGATTTCAGACTTCGGATTGTGCTCACCGCACACCCTACTCAGTTTTATCCTGGCCCGGTGCTTGGTATCATCACAGACCTTGCTGCCGCAATCCGCAACAATGATCTTGCTGCTGTCAATGAATACCTTCTTCAACTTGGTAAGACTCCGTTTATCAATCGTCAGAGTCCTACGCCACTGGATGAGGCACGTAGTCTGATCTGGTATCTGGAAAATGTATTTTACAAGGCTATTACGAATGTCGTTGAAAAGGTTGCCTCAAGACTGGCGCGTCATGGAATCGTATTAATGAGAAAAGATCTTATTTGCATGGGCTTCTGGCCGGGAGGTGATCGCGACGGAAATCCTTTTGTGACCGCGGATATCACCAGACAAACTGCCAGTAGACTGCGGCGCGCCATCGTGAGTTGTTATCACCGCGATGTGCGTGAATTGCGTCGTCGTCTCACCTTTCAGGGTGTCCATGATCGCATTGTGGATGTCGAGTATCGGCTTTTTGATGGGATATACAATGGACCAAGATCCTATCCGCACGCCAGCGACTTGCTCAGTGATCTGTACGAAATCCTGCATATCATTCTTACTGAGCATGATGAACTATTTGCCGACCATGTCAGTGCATTTATTAAGCGTGTGGAGATTTTTGGATTCTTCTTTGCGACCTTAGATATCAGGCAAGATAGCCGCAAGCATGAGTTTCTGCTTGAAACAATCCTTCGTCTCAAAGTAGGTGATGCCCATTGGGAGAGTTATCAAAAACTCAGTGAACACGATAAGATTGAATTCCTGACAAATACTTCATGGCGTATTGTTCCTGAGAATACTTCTGACGACATCTCAAAGGACATCATCGGGTCCATCCTTGCAATGCATGATATTCAGCATGAGAATGGTGCGCAAGCATGTCATCGCTATGTGATCAGCAATACACGCAATGCACTCGATATGATGACCCTACTCTCGATTGTGCGATGGACGATTGGCGAAACGGATCATATTGATATCGTACCACTCTTCGAAACGATCGATGATCTGAAGCATGCCGGAGAAGTCATGGATGTCTTGTATGCCAATGAACACTATATGTCACATCTCAGACAGCGCAACCAGCAGCAAACTATTATGCTGGGATTTTCTGACGGCACAAAAGACGGAGGTTATCTGCGCGCAAACTGGTCAATTTTCCAGGCGAAGGAAACACTGACGAAGGTCTCACACAAGTATGATGTGCATGTGTTGTTTTTTGATGGACGTGGCGGACCTCCATCTCGTGGCGGTGGCAATACCCACAAGTTCTATTCATCACTGGGATCCCTGATCGAAAACAAAGAAGTGCAACTCACAATACAGGGACAGACTGTGAGTTCGAACTTCGGCTCGCATGATGCGGCTGTGTATAATATTGAACAGTTGTTTAGTGCGGGAATCGAGAACGCAGTTTTTCTCGATCGGGACGGGGGCACATTCCAGGATAAGATTTTTTCTCCGGAGAATACTCGCCTGACGGAAAGTCAATCCCGTCCGACCGCCCGCCTGCCACGCCCGGATGAGGTGAGCAAGAAATCCCTTCCTTCCGAACTCACGGATCATGACAGAGGATTACTCGATGAGATGGCAGAAGTGAGTTACGAAAGTTATGCCTCGTTGAAGCAACGTCCTGAGTTCTTGGCATACTTGCAGGAAGTAGGGACACTGGATTATTATGGCGTGACCAACATTGGCAGCCGGCCGGTAAAGCGTGGCCAAAAATCTGCTCTCACCCTGGATTCACTACGTGCGATCCCGTTCACAGGGTCATGGAGCCAGATGAAACAGAACGTACCAGGCTACTATGGCTTTGGTACTGCGCTCAAAGCACAACAGGACAATCACCATCTTGAAGAAGTGTCGGCGTTGTATCTCAACTCGCGCTTCTTCCAAACTCTCGTCGGAAATAGCATGCAGTCGTTGAGTAAGTCCTTTTTTCCACTTACGGCATACCTCGCCAATGATCCAGAGTTTGGTGGGTTCTGGCAAATCCTGTATGACGAGTATCAATTGACGGTTGAGTTGTTATTAAAGATCTCAAATCAGAATGTGCTCATGGACGATGCGCGTGATATTCGCAAGTCGATCCAGTTGCGTGAACAGATCGTACTTCCCCTACTCACAATCCAACAAGCAGCATTACAAAAAATCCGTAGCGGCGTACTCAATGAAGAACAAGAAGCTGTGTATAGAAAAGTTGTCCTACGTACGATGTATGGGATTATTAATGCAGGAAGGAATGTTGCATGAGCCAGCGCTAAACCTGCCAGCTTAGGCCCTACTCATTGCCGCCCTAAAGCTTGCAGGTTATCCACGCACAGAGAAACGTTCATTGGTAATGAAGTCAGGCAAACCTGGCAGCGCGCCCGAACGACGGTTAGTTGAGCGGGGTTTAGCCGGAGATCGTGTCAGAGATACCTGCCATGTTTAGTTGGAACAGAGGCTGTTTTTCTTCGCCTCAACCTTGCTTTTGATTTTCACGATTTCGCGCTATTCTTCACGAACTCTGCCAGATCTGTTTTGAATTTTATCAGCGACGGTTCATGCGTATACATCATGTGTCCGGCTTCGTAGTACTTCATGATAATATTGTCCTTGATCCTCTTTGGCAAGTGCAGATGGTTGATTGTATACTCCACGCCGTAAAATACAGTTGCAATATCAAAAATGCCATTCATGATCAGCACTTTCATATTGGGATCTTTTGACAGCGCGCTTGCCATGTCGATTCCGGTGTTGATTGCGGCTGTAGCATTCCATAGTATATTTCCTTCATGCTTCCAATCCCATGCAAATCCTTCTCTTGTATTGGCAGTAGTCGAATACAACAGGTCTCTATTCACTTTAAGATCACCGTAGAAATAGTCGAGGAAGCCAGTGATATACGCCGGTGAAATGGCGGCACTTTGTGGATCATAACTACCAGTCTGGCTCAACAGGTCAAGATTGGTCCCGAAAAATCTTGAGTCAAGACGTCCAACTATTTGTCCTTCATCACGCAAGAGTTCAGCAAAAAATTCACCAGCCTTCACTCTGAGATTCGCGCGCATCCAGTAATCCACTTCCACTCCTGTATAGGTAGACATCTTCTGCGCTACCTGAAGTTTTTTGTCCTCGGGCAATTGATCACCTTTAAAGAGGGCCGGTGTGTACTCATTTTCGGTGAATGCCCTTATCTCGTCCAGAAATTCATAGAGATCCTCCTGTTTGTTCTTCACTTTATCGTGATACCACGCAGTGGCGGCGTATGTAGGAAAATGCACGATATAAGGCAAATCATCCTCCGGAGGAAAGAGCAATGTGCGCAGATCAAACACCGCAGATACCATGATCACCCCGTTGAGTGCAATGCCTTGAGAAAGCAGCTTATTCATCACACCTGCATTACGAAATGTCCCATAGCTTTCACCTAAAAGGAATTTCGGAGAATTCATTCTACCATGCTCGATTAGAAACTGGCGGATGAATAAACTGATGCTCCGGATATCCTGATCCACGCCCCAGAAATCTTTGAATTCTGCTTTGCCTACTGGCACACTCAGCCCGGTACCTACCGGATCGATCATCACGAGATCCGCAATATCCAACACGGAATGTGAATTGTTGATAACCCGATATGGTGCCGCTGGTGTATGCACAGGATCATTTACAACTATTCTTTTAGGCCCAAGTACCCCCATGTGCAGCCAGAAGGAAGACGAGCCCGGACCGCCATTATATGCGAACATGATCGGACGCCTAGTCATATCCGTTACATTATCCTTGGCATAGTATGTGAATCCAAAAAGCGCAATTGGCTTATTACTTTCATCACGGAGGTGCATTGTTCCCGCATGTGCCGTAATGTTAATCGTTGTGTTGTTGATCGTCACACTTTGTTTTGTGACAGAGACTTCGGGGTCGGGAATAGGGACATCTTCTTTTTTCTTTTGATCTTCCTGTGCTTGCAGTATTGTAATACACAGACCGAGAATGAATACAAGCGTGTGTCTTTTCATGACCCTAAATTTTTACGATAAGATATCTGAAAAAATGAATAGCTCCGAAAAAGGTTGCCTATGCCGCGCAGACCAAAGAAGGACAACCTGCGGATAAAGATTGTGCAATTTCTGTGGACTACGGGTTGCGAACTGGGGTTTCCTCAGCCTTAATCTTTCTTCAATACCATCGCCGATGTCAATGTCATGATCAGTCCGATAAAAAACACTGTCAGAAACATAACTAAACCCTGGAAGACAGGACTATTCCAGAGTGGTTGTTGCATCTGGATGAGAAACTCCTGGTACTGTTCGGGCGTCATTGTGGTCTGGAAATGATCATTGGCCCATACCTTGAAAGAATCACCCCAGATTGTGAAGTACAATGCGGTATAAACAAAGAAGACTCCTGAAGTGATCAACGTAATCAATATCCCGATACGGAATCCTTGTCCGAAGGAGATGACCCCATTTCCATATTGTAGCCTGAAATGTCGGATGGCAAAAAAGATCATACTCAGCGACAGGATCATCGAAAGGTATCCGACGATTTCGGACGCCTGGTATCCAAATGGCTTTGCAATCAGAAACCAGTTGATCAATCCCAGCAGGATAAGAATACCGGCAGCTCTCAGTGAATAACGATAAACTGTTGTTTTCATAATATCGAAGTTTTCTATTGATTTGATGGGCCAAACAACCATAAACCCTCAGAATCTGCTCTCATACTTTAGTACCGAATAAGCTTCCTGACCCAATATCCACCTAAAGACGGATGCCAGTGATTAGTGAGGATTGAGGACTGCAGACTATAAGATTTTTAATTCCTTCGCCTTTTGTACCGCTTGCGTCCTGCGCCTTGCGTCGAGTTTCATCATGACATTAGATACATGGGTCTTGACAGTACTTTCAGAAATGAATAAGGCACTGGAAATTTCCTGATTGGAATGCCCTTCAGCGACCAGCTTGAGGACTTCAAATTCGCGCTGGGTAATCCTCAGTTTTTTGAGCTCTGCTTCGGGATCCGGGATTTCATCTGATTTGAGCCGGCTTTTCTGAGGAAACAAAAAGCGACTTAAACCAATACCTATAATAATAAAGGCAGCCCCAAAGACGGTGGTCCAGAGTTCTTCATCACCCTCCGCCGACAAAATGGAAAGCTTCCTGAGATTAAGCAGGATCAGCAAAGACACCGCAATGGCAGAAAAGATGAGGATGGTCTGACGCATAAATCGAGGTCGCGAAGTTAAAGATCGCAACGTCTTGAAAGGGTTGGATTTCTGCCCATAATGGATCGCATGGGTATCCCTACGCAAGACGCCATCCCGAATACTCATCCGGAAGGACTTGTTGTCAATCCACCACCATCCTTTATCAATCTATTGTATGAACTGCGTTCAGGCACGCACAATTTGCACAATAAAATATTCCTGATTATGAAACAGCACATGCATACGTTCACCTACCTGCTATTCTTCATTGCGAACTCAACGGTTCTCTTAGCACAGAATGTAGGTATCGGCACCGAAACCCCTGATCAAAAACTAGATATTGAAGGAGCTTCTGATCAGTTTATTCGGATTCTTACCACTTCGGAAGGATCAAGCAGATCAGGAATAGAGTTACTCCGGGCTAGTACGTTCAGTGGAACGGACTGGAAAATTGTAAATGACGGCGGCACACTCCGGTTCTATGATAATCTGGACAATTTTCTCACAGTGGGAGATCTCAATTTTACCCTCACTGCCGGTGGAAATCTTGGTCTTGGTATCGACGGTCCAGAGTCACATTTACATATCGCGGGCATTACAGATCAGTTCATCAAAGTTCATCGCACAACCGCTGGAACAGGGATGGCAGGTATAGACTTCCTGAGAGATGTTGGAAGTTCTGCAACAGATTGGCGCATTGTCAATGATGGGGGGATACTGCAGTTTAGAGACAACGTAGACAATTTTGCTACAGAAGGTGATCTCAATATGGTAATCACTCAAGGTGGAAATGTCGGTATTGGGATCGAATCGCCGAATTCAGCTCTTCATGTGATCGGCACCGAATTCGTCGGTGAAACAGCAGATGGGTTTTTTCAGCTCGGTGATCCAAATGGTGCACATCTCCGATTTGACGACAATGAAATTCTCGCAAGGAATTCAAATAATCCTTCGTTGCTCTATCTCCAATACTGGAGTGGTAGTCTCTCTCTATGCGATGTTTCGTCTGGTAGAGTCGGCATTGGCAATTTTTCTCCTCAGGCAAAATTGCATGTCACGGATGGTACCGATGTGAATTTGGCGGGTGGAGGGGAGCTCGTACTTGGTTTAACGTCCGGTGCTAACCTTGCTTTGGATGGAAACGAAATCCAGGCCCGGAGCAACGGAGTAGCATCGGAGTTGTATTTACAGGTTTCTGGCGGACAGGTAGGCATCGGCGTGACATCAGCAGCCAATATGCCTGCTCCTGAATATCTCCTTGCAGTCGACGGCAAGATCATCAGTGAAGAGGTGCGCGTAGAGCTAAGTGGTATGTGGCCAGATTACGTATTCACCGAAGAATATACGCTTACGTCGTTGGAGGAATTGGAAAATCAAATCGAAATATTAGGTCATTTGCCAGGCATCCCTTCTGCGAGCGAAATCGAAAGTGAAGGATTTGAACTGGGTGACATGCAGAGCCGAATGATGGCTAAAATCGAAGAGCTCACACTCTATATGATTTCAGCTAACAAAGAAATTGAAGCCTTAAAAAAAGCGAATACCTCCCTTGAAGCACGCGTGATGCAATTGCAGAATTGATGTTTTCTGAGCGCTATTATTGAAATTCAATAAAAAAGTTTCGTTATGCTTCAATCAAAACATCGCAGTGGGTTTTTCTTTACCGTCTGCCTCATCTTCACAACACTTTGCAACGCACAATCTTCTCTGAAAGACCAACTCAACGGGAAGAATACCCTGCAGGAAATTATGACTGTCGTAAACGAATACTACGCAGACAAGCCTGATGCCTGGAAAGGACCGAATGGTGACGAACCAAGACTCAAACAATGGAAACGTTGGGAATGGTACATGTCGGGAAGACTCGGTCCTTCGGGAGAATTTGTAGATATCCGGGATCGCCTGATAGAAGCAAATCGACAGGTTGAAAAAATGACATCCACAAATACACGGGATATCAATCCATTTTGGATTTCCGAAGGACCATCCACGACAGACGGCAGCGGCATTGGTCGCGCAGACCGAATCGCATTTCATCCCACTGACCCAAACACATTCTATGTCGGTACACCATGTGGTGGACTTTGGCGTACCACAAATGCAGGGTCAACGTGGACACCATTGACAGATCACATTCCTTCGACTGGCATTTCAGGAATTGTCGTGAGCTGGGCTGATCCAAATGATATCTATATCCTTACAGGCGACGGTGATTCAGATCTCCTCGGTGGTTTTGTTGATCAATTTAATTATGAACGTAAGTCTATCGGTGTACTGAAATCGACAGATAACGGGGTGATCTGGAAGCGAACCGGTGTCCTCGATACAGTTCCTTTTATCGCTTTTAGACTTGTCCAGGATCCTACAGATGCCAATGTACTCTTAGCCGCAACAGACAACGGCGTATACCGTACGAACAACGGGGGATCTAGCTGGACCAGAGTATTAACTGACAATACTTACGATGTTGAATTTCGACCTGGTTCGACACGAGCCTATGCTGCTTCAAACACTGCCGTCTATTACTCCACGAATGGTGGTCAGACATGGAATCCAGCATCATTTGATGTGCCCTTGAGCGGAGCAAGGCGAATAGAACTTGCTGTGACCCCAATCAATTCTGCACGTGTATATCTGCTTGTAGGAGATGTAGATGCAGACAGCACTTATGATGGTACATATCGCTCAACTGATTTTGGAGTCACCTACGTACGCCGTGGAACAACACCAAATATCCTGGGTAATGCTTCCGACGGATCTGATAATAATGATCAGGTTGAGTATGATCATTGCATGGCCATCTCTTCTGCAAACAGTAATATCGTATTGACGGGAGCAGTCCGCATATGGAAGACCACAAATGGGGGGCAATCTTATATTAACTCTTCTTCAGGCACGCATGCGGATGTGCATGATCTCGCATACAATCCACTTAATGACAACTTGTACGCATGTACAGATGGTGGAGTGTATGTAAGTGACGACGATGGTGCGACATGGACTGGCCTACTTGATGGATTCGAAACCTCTCAGTTGTTTCATATGGCAGGGACAATTCTTAATGATGACTATTTACTTGGTGGTATGCAGGACAATGGGATAAAGTTGAAAAATGGTGCGGGCTCATTTTGGGATCATGTACAAAGCAATGATGGATTTGATGTTTCATTTAATCCGGATGACGCGACAAAGTTTTATGGTACACTCAATAAGCAAGTCTTTCGATACTCAGGAAGTGGTGCGTCGAATACCGATATCACGCCTCCAGGTGGCGATTCTGGAGCAAACTATGATTGGTTCGGGACAGTGGCCGCACATGTGAGTGATCCGGATTATGTGTTTGTAGGTTATAATGATGTCTTTGTTTCTGATGATGAAGGTGACACATGGACGAATACCGGAGCCAGCGGCTCATGGTCCCTGGCTACCTGTCCGAATAATGGGAACCGTATCTACGCTGCTGGTGCCAGCACTTACGCCAATAGTACTTCCGGTACGTTGTGGAGGACGGATAATCTTGGTGGTAGTTGGGATGCATTGCATACTAATCCGGGATTCCCCGCACCAAACACAATTTCAAAGATCACCGACATTGCAGTGAGTCCCACAAACTCGAATCAAGTCTATGTCACGATTGGCGGATTTACACCAGGCGTGAAAGTATTTCGATCATTCTTTGCAGGACTAGGGTGGGAGAATTACTCCGGTTCTCTTCCCGACATCCCGATCAATTGTGTTGCAGTTTCTTCCGACGGCACTGATATCTACATTGGCACAGATCTGGGAGTGTTTTATCGCAGTACATCAATGAGCGATTGGATGCCATTTAATAATGCCTTACCGAATGTTCCTGTCACAGATTTCTTTATCAATGAAAATGAAGGAAGAATTTACGCTTCAACATTTGGACGTGGTGCATGGAGAACAGAGATAGCTACCAACTGTCCGATTTCCCTTGTATTGGGCGGTTCTATGACTGGAAATTTCTTGTATCAGGCAACTGATCTGATCACATCCACGACAAGTGTTGATGGAGGTGTGGGCACTTCGGTGCATTTCAAAGCAGGAGACAGAGTCATTCTAAGTCCAGGATTTGTTGCAGAACTTCATACAGTGTTTACTGCATATATCGAGGCATGCGGCAGCGGGGGAATTCCGGATCCGTTGACACAAGACGAAGAAATTGTTGACGATTAATTGATCGAATTTGGTTACGGGATAGATAAAGAATTCTCGATTCTCAATTGTCTATTGTCGATTTGTAAACTGAGAGATTTAGCTGCGTTCAATTTTTCGTTTTTGAGATTTGGCAATTGAGAATTCTCTTGCATTTACATGTAGATCAAATATGAGTCTCTCCGAAAAGTGCTTGTGTTTTTTGGTTTTAAGAATTGACAATGGAGAATTCTTTCTTATCCTTTGCACGTTCGCACATGTGTCTTCGGTTTTGAGAATTGATAATGGAGAATAGAGAATTCCTCTGGCTTGGTCTACCTTTGATCCCAATCATGCCTGCCGAAACTGATATCTCCATTCCAGAATCGGAATACACGATTTCTGCCACGCGATCATCCGGTCCGGGCGGTCAGCATGTGAACAAAGTCTCTACGGCCATTGTCTTGCGCTTCGACATCAACGCATCTTCTTTGTCAGAGAAAACTAAACAACGTCTTCTCGAAACAAAAGACAGCCGTATCACTGATGAAGGTGTTCTTGTGATCAAATCCAGTGCACACAGAAGTCAGTTGCGTAATAAAGAAGCTGCTATTCTACGACTACATGAAATTGTTCAAGCCGCTGCAAAGGAGAAAAAGAAACGTAAAGCAACGAAGCCTTCAAAGTCTGCTGTCGAAAAACGCCTTGAGGAAAAAACCATTCGCGGTGTGATCAAAGAGCAACGAAAGAAACCAAAGCTGTAGTTATTTAATTACGTGTGATATTGAGACCTTTCTTTTTTCTGCCCTTTCCGCCATTCTGCCCTGACTGACCGGCAGGCAGGCCTTCTGCCATTCCGCCCTTAAGCAATAGTCCTCTTACCTTTAATCTACATGACAACGCAGCACACATTTAGTCTTGGTCCATATTCCCGGGGTTTTCATCTTATCACAGAAGATATCCTGAGCCATGTGAGGTCATTCCCAGAGACTGGTATACTGCATGTATTTATTCAACACACATCTGCCGGGCTCATTATTAATGAAAATGCAGACCCTGATGTATTATTTGATTTCGAATTGTACTTTAATCAGATTGTGCCAGAACATCTGCCGGGAATGAGTCATACGATCGAGGGTCCGGATGACATGCCTGCACACATCAAGAGCGCATTCACGGGATCTTCGGTGACAATTCCAATTACTGATCACAAACTTAATCTGGGTACCTGGCAAGGAATTTATTTGTGCGAATTCAGGAATCGGGCACGCAAAAGATCTCTTGTCATTACCATCTATTCATAACTCTTTTAGTAAAAAGGATTCTATTACTTTTATACACATGGTGACACATTTGAAATCAATCATTGAGCGTGCATGGGATGATCGCGCTCTTTTGAATACTGCAGAAGTGCGTAATGCTGTCGAAGAAGTAATGGCCGCATTGGATAACGGATACATTCGTGTGGCTTCACTTACTGATGACGACACATGGCAAGTACATGACTGGGTAAAAAAAGCCATCCTGCTGTATTTTCCATTACATGAATCTCAGACTATTGAGATTGGGCCATTTGAATTTTATGACAAAATTCCACTCAAGAAAAACTTTGCGGCCCAAAAAGTCCGTGTAGTTCCGCATGCATTGGCACGGTATGGGTCTTTTATTGAACCCGGCGCTATTCTCATGCCGAGTTATGTAAACATTGGCGCCTATGTCGGTAGTGGTACGATGGTAGATACATGGGCTACTGTTGGTTCTTGTGCCCAGATCGGCAGGAATGTCCATCTCAGCGGCGGTGTTGGTATTGGAGGTGTATTAGAACCACCACAGGCAGCTCCTGTAATTATTGAAGACGATTGTTTTATTGGTTCGCGTTGTATTGTCGTGGAAGGAGTGCGCGTCTGTCGTGAGGCCGTGCTCGGTGCGAATGTCGTCCTTACACAATCCACGCATATCATTGATGTCACCGGCAGTGAACCTGTCATTCATAAAGGTATCGTGCCATCAGGTTCGGTTGTGATCCCCGGTACGTATTCAAAAGTATTTCCAGCCGGCACATATCAGGTGTCCTGTGCACTCATCATCGGGCAACGTACTGCAAGTACTGATAAGAAAACATCCTTGAATCAGGTGTTGCGGGATTATCAGGTATCGGTGTGAGATTGTCTGGAGTCTTAATGTCACTAGTTCGTTCACTTTCAGAGTAAGCTCTCTGGCCAGGGTTTAGGTCATTTCCTTGTCAGAATGCCGAATTAGTCATTCGAACTGACAACCAAACCGGCGTCTTTTCTCGTACTTCAAGTCTAAGAGTAACCTATTCCTTTCATAAGCTTCTGTTTCTGTGTATTGTATACAATGTTAAGTTTAGCTTATAACACAGAGGTAAATAATTGAAATTAAACTTGAGAATTCTCAGAAAATGGGTTGACATAAGTCAACTTTTGCCATTAACAGACGGATAACGCCTTTCGAATATCTGAGCTGGTATTTTTTGAAAATTTAGAGTACATTTGAACTGATTGCAAACACCTGAATATTAATTTATTAGCGGCTTTTATGAAGCGATGACGCCCCCCCGCTAGGACTAAGAAATACGGAGAGTGAAAACCCGGAGGCTCTCGATAGCACCCTTTAAAAGATTCCGGAGAACCAACCTGCAAGATGTGGGCATGCTTCTCTCGCCTGTGCTATTGCCACAACTCTATAAGTGTTTATTTTCCCTAAGATTTATTCTTGTCATTTACTGTTTGGCAAGTGTATTAACGACTACTTCACTTGAAGCTCAGCCCATCCCTTCACTTGGTAATAGGACAATTGGCGCCGGAGGGGGTTTTTCAGCGAATGTGGGTCGTCCACCGGGGACAGTTAATGGTAGTTTATTAGTTGTCGGAGTAATAATTGGTCATGGAAATACTCTTACAGTTACCACTCCAGTTGGGATAGGTAACGGTTGGCTTCCCATTGACACAGTTCTTTACCCAAATGAAGTAGTGATGTACACGTACTGGAAGATCGCGGACGCAGTTGAACCTGTAACTTATAGTTTTGCTTTAGGTGGAACAGCTCCCGCAGACACTTGCATTTTTGGATGGAGGTGGGCAATTGGTTGTTCACGCTTCAGCGGTCATCACCCAACGATGCCTATTCATGCCTTCGGAAGCGATACCGGTACAGACGATCCTGTAGTAGCTCCCAGCATCACAACGACCATAGACAATTGCCTGATTCTCGCATATTTTTCTAATAATCAACTTAATGTTTTTAATGCTGTTTTTCCGGTAACTGCAGAAACCTACGATAACCCAAATGGCTGCAGGCCATCAAATATGATGGCGAACTTTGGCCTTCCCTCCGCTGGTGCTTCCGGTATCAGGCAAGCAAATCCTTTATTTCAACTGGATTCAAACTGGGTTGCTGAACAGATCGCTATCAGACCGATTTGCTCACTCGCTGTTACTTGTCCTTCCAATATCGATATTCCCGGTTGTGATACTTCTTCTATTACTGTTGCCTCTGCGGGTCTTGATTATTCATCTGTTCTTGCCGCTGTTGACTCTTTGGATTTTGTAGCACTGGGTGGGGCGATTTTCACCGAATGTCCTGTCACTATCACGTATGTCGATACAATCATCAATATGGGTTGCCCAAACCCAATACTCAGTGTGGAACGCACTTTCACAATATCTGATGATGGAGGAAATACCAGAATCTGCGTACAGACAATCGATGTAGAAGATAACGAGCCTCCTGTATTGGCTGGTGTTCCAATGGATACAACGGTCACCTGGTGTTCAATCCCTGATACAGCGATGGTAACAGCAACCGATGACTGTACATCGAGTAACGTTGTCTTTGCACAGATGTCAGGCATGGGATGTAATTACACGATTGTCCGCACATGGACCGCTACCGACAGTTGCGGAAATGACACAATTGCTATGCAGTTCATTACTGTAGTTCCACCTTCTGCGCCTATACTCTTAAGCACTCCAGCGGACAGTGCACTGACCTGTTTGCAGGCAAGTACATATAGTCCTGGTAATCTCAGTTACACTAATGGTGAAATGGGGTCCTGTTTTTTGTCCGGATCTATTGCTCCTGATATAACTGGTAGCTTCGATCTCTGTGGTGGAACAATCGTTTATACCTGGGATACGCTGGTATGTGGATACTTTCTGACTCATACACAGACGGTCACTGTCACTGCGGCATCAGTACCAACTTTTGTTTCCGTTCCGAATGACACTACAATCAATTGTAATGCAGTGAGCGCTGTGCTGGCAGGCATTCAGCCATTGAGCTTCAGCAATGGTGATTTGGGAGTTTGTCTAATCGCCGGTAGTATACCTCCACAAATCACCACAGTCTATAATGCTTGTGGTGGAACGATCGAGATTCTTTGGGACAGCCTATTTGCGTGCGGAAATCTACTTTCTCATCTGAAGACAGTGACTATTTTAGGCGCCCCGCCGCCAATTTTTCTATTTCCTCCGACAGATACCTCACTGAATTGTGGTGATCCATACCTCGACACAATACCTGCTGTGTTTTATGGAAATGGCGCGGCAGCAAATTGTTTGATAGGTGGAATGGCTTCCGGCTCTCAATCAGGAACCGTCTCGTGTGGTTCGACCATAGTACGTACATGGACGTTCACGGATGTATGTGGATATATGAGTTCTGTTTCTCAGAATATTTCCATAATTGACACAGTACCACCTAGTGCTCCTTCGCCACCTGCAGATGCAACTTATGATTGCATAGATGATGTGCCATCATCTGTAAATCTCATCGCTCTTGATAACTGCGATGGGAATATCTCCGTCGCTGGTGTCGATGTCACTATGGTGAATGGTTGTGGTTTCTCTATCGTACGTACGTGGACTTTTACTGATGCTTGTGGCAATGTGAGTTCTGTTTCACAGGATATCACAGTAGACCCGGCGCCGGCGCCGGTCTTCGATCCTGTCACGGATATCATCATCACTTGTGCTCAGGCTAATGCTCTTACGCCTTCGTCTCTTGATTACACCAACAGTGAATCCGGTAGTTGTCTTATCGCAGGTACGGTACTCGGTGTTCTATCCGGTTCTTTCGATGAATGTGGCGGTACCCTGATGCAAACATGGATGTTCTCTGATGCTTGTAACTCAATTACTGCTATACAAACAATAACGGTACAACCTGCTTCGGCGCCGGTCTTCGATCCTGTCACAGATATCATCATCACTTGTGCTCAAGCTGATGTTCTCACTCCTTCAATCCTTGATTACACCAACAGTGAATCCGGGAGTTGTT
>JANNQA010000076.1:0-12520 GCA_031400515.1 Bacteroidota bacterium | reverse complement strand
CACAGACTTCAGCTTTTGTTCTCCGCCGATCGCTTTCAAGTAAGCGTTGATCACATCCTGTCCACTCACATTTACTGAAGCAGATGAAGGAGCAGCTTTCTTATTTCCATAGATGTCATAGTAACCAACGGCACCATCTTCTTTGTCAAATACTGAAAGCTTTTCGCTGACAGCATCCTGATTGCCCACGACGACGATGTGTGCGTTTTCAAGACTGATATATTTCTTCGCCATCGCGAGCACATCAGCTTTGGTCACTTTTGCAAGTTGCTCGAGATACGTTGCATAATAGTCCTTTGGCAAACCATAACGGAAGGTATTCAGCGCAAAACTGGCTACAGTCTCAGGCCCTTCAAGACTTCTTGCAAAAGCACCGGCGATATTGTTCTTGGCAAGTTCAAGTTCGAAGTCTGAGACTTCCTCAGTACGAATCTTATTGAGCTCATAGACAAATTGAGTTATGGCACTATCGGTGACTTCATTGCGAACAGAAGCATTTGCAGAGAACTCACCTACCACTTCGTCGCTACTGAGACTCGAATATGCACCATAAGTGTATGCCTTGTCTTCGCGGAGATTCTTGAATAATCTTCCACTGAATCCAGTCCCTAAAATCGTGTTCATCACACGCGAGGGGATGACATCTGGTGTTCCAGGCTTCAAATTCACCGGATAGGTAATATTGATTACTGACTGAACAGCTCCGGCTTTGTCCACAAATTCTACCAGTGTCTTCGCAGGGAGTGCAGGCATTTCATAAGACATCTCATCCACATTCCCCTTCTTCCATGAGCCGAAATACTTTATCGCCTGTTCTTTTGCCTGTGATGCTGTGATATCTCCTACAATTACGAGATATGAGATATTAGGCTTAAAGTATTTACCGTAATATGCTTTGCAGTCCTCCACCGTTGTGTTGTTGACCGATACTTCTGTCATGATCTCACCATACGGATGGTTTTTGCCATAGACAAGAGCGTTTGACACATTTGCTGAAATGGCATTCGGATCATCTTTGTTTGTTTGTAATCCGGAAATGGTTTGCGTCTTAAGCTTGTCAAATTCGTCTTCCGGAAAGCTTGGATTCAGAATGACGTCTGAGAATATCGCAAGTACAGTCTCACTATGTCGTGTAAGTGTGCTCGCAAATCCACCCTGCGCATTTGTACTGACAGACGCTCCAACAAAATCCACACTTTCATCGATCTGAACCTTTGTTCGTGTGGTGGTACCAGTACTGAGTAGATCTCCTGCAATGGCGGTCATCCCAGCGATATCCCCTTCCAAAGATGGATCACGATCAATAAAAATCTGATAACTGATTCGTGGAATCTTATGATTTTCAACAACTATGACCCGAAGTCCATTGTCGAGAGTAAACGACTCGTAAGTGCCGATCTCAATTTTTCGCGCTTCACCGCCTTCAGGAGCCTTGCTGCGAAAATCCGTACTCGTCACTACTGGTGCCTCCACCTTTGGTGCACTCATCTGATCACCCACTTTTGGTGCGCAATACGTAAATGTCACTGCGACAAGACCAAGGATGAAATATTTTATCTGATGCATGAATGTTTGGTTGTATTTTAAAAATAATCTGGTTGTTAAATCTAAGTTGCTGCTAAGCTTGCCCTGAGCGAACGCAGAGAGTCGAAGGGTGGCTGTTAAGTAGCCTTTAAGTTGCTTAGTTGCTTGCAAATGACCTAATTCTTCACATTAAACGTTAAACATTAAACATTAAACAGTTAAGATTTCGAAGCTGCCTTCGGCATATAATAAAGAGATACACGATTGTCTTTTGTGAAATATTTCTTTGCCGCATTCCGGATGTCTTCTTTGGTGACAGCGAGATATCTGTCAATTTCTGAATTCACCAAATTCGTGTTGCCATAAAACAAATAGTACGTTGAGAGATTTTCCGCAACACCTGCTACTCTACTGTTGGCAGAGACGTATTCATTCTCAATTTGATTCCGGATTTTCTGAAACTCGCGCTCAGTAATCAATTCATTTTGAGCACGGACTAACTCTGCATCAACGGATGCTTCAAGATCTGTCGGATCTACACCTACATTGCAAATACCGAACATCAAAGCAACACCCGGGTCTTCCATTTGTACTGGAAAATTTCCAATGAACAGCGCTTTTTGTTCTTCATCTACCAGTTTCTTTTGCAAGCGGGAGCTTTCGCCACTTGAAAGCAACCTGGCTAACATATCTACTGCATAGAAATCGGGAGTTCCCTGTGCAGGAATACGGTATGTGTGGAATACGCCAGGCAATTGTACATTATCAAGTATCGTGTCACGTACTTCTCCTGACAACTCAGGCTCAACGGCATCGGGACGATATATCGGTTTTGCGCCCTTAGGGATCGGGCCGAAATACTTTTCTACGAGCATTTTTGTCTCATCGATATCAATGTCTCCTGCGATGGTGAGGACAGCGTTATTCGGTACATAAAAATCTTTGTAGAACTGCACATAATCAGCTTCCTCTGCTGCGGCAAGATGGTCCATTGAACCAATCACCGGCCATTTATAAGGATGCTCCTTGTACGCTCTTGCAAACGATTGTTCCAACATTGAACCGTAGGGCTGATTGTCGACACGTTGTCTACGCTCTTCCTTCACTACTTCACGTTGTGTCTCAACACCCTTGATATCCACTTTGGCATGCAGCATACGCTCGGACTCCAGCCATAAGCCGAGAGCGAGCTGATGTGAAGGCAAAATTTCGAAATAGTACGTCCTGTCCCAGGAAGTGTTGGCATTCAACGTACCACCGGCATTCTGAACATATTTGTCAAATTCACCTCGCTCAATATTTGCAGAGCCCTCGAACATCAGATGCTCAAAGAAGTGCGCGAAGCCTGTGCGATCTGGTTTTTCATTTTTCGACCCTACATGATACATCACTGTGACTGCTGCTATCGGTGTCGTCTTATCCTGATGCAGGATGACATGTAAGCCATTCGCCAGATCATATTCGACGAACTCGATCTTGCCAGACTGAGCAATCAGGAATGTTCCTGTGAGTAACCATACTAAAACAGTTGATAATCTTCTCATTACGATTCGGATTTTTAAAGTACTGTGATGTGAATTCGCCGCGAAAATAGATATTATTTCCCTTCGCCTTCGGGAATTAGACGATTGTGAGAGTCTTTTGGACGGAACAATAAAAAATGGCGGAATGGCAGAAAGGCGGAACGGCAGAAAGGCAGAACGGCGGAATGGCAGAACGGCGGAATGGTAAAACGGGATTACCATGGTGAATCAAAATCGACAGAAGACATTCATATCAGTGGGACCTCACGAAAGTCTTCCTTCTTTCTGCCGTTCTGCCTTTCCGGCGTCAAACGACCTTATCCGCACAGTACGACGAAGCGAATGCATCAGGTTTGGCCTTGAATACAAAGCCCATACCGAGGATGTAACCCATTGCTTCTTTCAACGCTTCATTCGACTTGAAATGTGGATCTGTGTTGATATCGGCATGTACTTCGAGTGCAACATCGTATTGATCAAGAAGATCACACAACGCATACGCCACTTCTACAGACTTGGCGACTTCGAAAATCATACGCTCACGCAGACCCATTTGCTTCTGCATCTTGTAGTTGTGGATGTACATAAAACCTCCTTTCTTCTCGCGGAGGAACACAATGACAGTTGCAAACTCCACAAATTCTCCGCGCACCTGGGAATCTGTACCGATACAGACTTTGAGTTTATGTCCCAGTGAATGCTCATTTCGAATCGCTTCTTCGACTGCTGCTTTGAGGGGGAGATTGATCTTCTGACCATCCAGCCTACGCCATTGTTGCGGTTGAAGTAAGAGTGACATGATAGAGATTACATTTTACTGTTATGCATAATGTTGTCGGCACAAAATAATTACAAAAACTGAGACCATTTCACAGTCAAACCGATCCTGAGGTTAATTTTGTACAAATTTATATGATGACTTCTCGCCCTCTTCTTTACATCCTCTTATCATTCATATTCATGGAATGCAATACGCCCGCTACTGACTCAAACTCTTCGTATCGCCATACAAACCATCTGGCTAAAGAATCGAGTCCATATCTCCTGCAACATGCCCACAATCCGGTAGACTGGTTTCCATGGAGCGATGCAGCACTCGCCAAAGCGAAAGCAGAAAACAAAATGCTTGTGATATCGATCGGCTATTCTGCATGTCATTGGTGTCATGTCATGGAACACGAATCTTTCGAGGATTCAACTGTCGCCAAAATCATGAACGACAATTTTGTGAGCATCAAAGTAGATCGCGAAGAACGACCAGATATCGATGACGTCTATATGACCGCTTGTCATCTTGCTTCAGGTGGCAATTGTGGTTGGCCTTTGAATGCTTTCGCCATGCCGGATGGGAGACCGGTATGGGCAGGGACATACTTTCCTAAGAAAGATTGGATTCGCGTGCTTGAATATTTTATTGACTTAAACAAAACAGAGCCTGCTCAACTTGAAAGCTATGCAGACTCTCTCGCACTCGGTATAAATCAAAGCGGTAACATCAGTTTAGTTCAAGGTGACAAAACATTCACTGAAGAAGTCATCCGTGAGATCGGCAGCACTTTCACAAGCAATGTTGATCCTGAATGGGGTGGACGGAAAGGCGCTCCAAAGTTTCCCATGCCCAATAATTATCTATTTCTGATGCACTATTCACATCTCTATGATGATCCGGTTGCAAAGAAAGTGGCACTTACTACTTTAAATAAAATGGCGAGAGGAGGTATCTATGATCAACTGGGTGGTGGCTTTTCGAGATATTCTGTTGACTCCAGATGGCATGTACCACACTTTGAGAAGATGCTTTATGACAATGGCCAACTGATTTCCTTGTATGCACAAGCATATCAGTGGACGAAGGATTCACTCTATGCGAATGTCGTGAATGAAACACTCGAATTTATCAGCCGGGAATTAACGGACAAGTCGGGTGGGTTTTATTCCTCCTTGGACGCAGATAGTGAAGGTGAAGAAGGAAAATTTTATGTATGGACTTCACAGGAGATCGATTCACTCTTCGCAGATCCGACTAAGCGCAAAGTGATCGTTGAATATTTTGATATCAAACCCACCGGTAACTGGGAGCAGAATAAAAATGTCTTGCAAATTCTAAAACCACTGGAAGAGATCGCGGACAAGAATACCATGACGTCTGCCCAGTGCAAAGCAATCATTGATGAAGGCAGGAATACTTTATTTAGTGCGCGTGCTTCACGCATCAGACCAGGACTGGACGATAAGATTCTCACCTCATGGAATGCGCTGATGCTGAAAGGATATGTGGATGCGTATCGTGCTTTGCAAGATCAGGAGTATCTCAAGGCTGCATTGACGAATGCCGGGTTTATAGAAAAAAATATGTTGCGGGAAGATGGAGGATTAAACAGAAATTACAAGAATGGTACTTCAGGTATCAATGCGTTTCTCGATGACTATGCTTTGGTCATAGATGCATGGATCGCACTCTATCAGGTTACGTTTGATGAAGCCTGGCTGAACAAAGCGCGTAGCCTTGCTGACTACACAATTGCGCATTTCTACGACGCAGAGACTGGGATGTTTTATTACACCTCGGACCTGGATCCACCATTGATTGCCAGAAAAAAAGAAGTCGGAGATAATGTGATCCCGGCGAGCAATTCTATTCTTGCGAAATGTCTTAACAAACTCGGGTCGTATCTCTACCATCAGCCATATCTCGACCACGCCGCTCAAATGCTCCATAATATGATCGATGAAATCGCTACAAGTAGCCAACCGGGGTTTTACTCCAACTGGTGCGATCTCTATCTTGACGAGGTAAAACCAATTTATGAAGTGGCAATCGTGGGAGAAGAAGCGGATGCAAAAAATACCGAAATCATGCAGCACTATTTGCCACACGCGATTTTCCTTGGTGGGAAGTCTGAAGGCGGTCTCCAGCTATTGGAAAACAAACTGCAACCTGGTGAGACCTACATCTATGTCTGCCAAAACAAGGTGTGCAAATTTCCGGTAAAAACGGTCGAGGAAGCGCTTCGACTAATGCCCTGACACCGGGTTTGACATCGAGACATAGAAATTTTTAATACATGTTCTTTTTTAATCACTACATTTCGGAGTGAAAACTCCCCAGATCATGTTTTCGGAAAACAAGTGTGATTGCAGTGATACATGCCCTATCGAAGATATTTTGTCTTCTGATTCATTTTTTTGTCACCTCTTTATTTCATCTTAAAAACACATTCTTATGAACAAACTTCTTTTTGGAGCATTCGTCTCCCTATGCCTTTTGGCCTGTAGCCCCCCTGGAGAAAAACCTGCTAGTACAGATGAGGTTGCGGCTGATACTGCTGCAGCAAAACCTGCGGAGGTGCCACAATCAGAATTCGCTGATGCGAAGTATACCGAATTGGGAAAGAAAGCGTCTGCACTGTTTGCCAACGGTGACATCGACAATTGGCTCACGGCATACGCTGATAATGCGCGGTACAACTGGTCCGCTGGTGACAGCCTGGTTGGTAAAGAAGCGATTGGAAAATATTGGAAAGATCGTCGTGCGAATACGGTTGAATCCTTGAAGTTCAGCAATCAGATTTGGCTACCACTAAAAGTGAATAAGCCACAGGCTACGGAAGAAGCCGGTACATGGTTGTTAAACTGGTATCAGATAGATGCTAAGTATAAAACAGGCAAGAGCATCAGCTTCTGGGCGCACACCGCACATCATTTTAATGCAAATGATCTCATTGACCAGACGATTCTGTATATCGATCGCGTGCCCATTGTCGCTGCATCGACGAAATAAACATCGAAATTATTGTGACAAGAGTTGCCATAGAGTATCATATTCTATGGCAACTTTCTTTTTACCCCCATGTCATTCTGGAATCTATCGATAAGGCCCTGCCGGAACGAATCACTCACTGGTAACAAGGTGTCATTTACACTTACCTGATTCCCTTCGATGTACTGTATTGCGTCTACCGCTGCGACAAATGACCGGTGAATCTGTATGAACTTACTAGCCGGAAGATCTTCGAGCATACTCTTCAGAGTGACTTTAGGTACAAGAGGCCTCATACGTGTACTGTACACTTTGACATAATCACCGATGCTTTCCAGATAAAGTATCTCACGACATGGCACGCGGTGGAGTTTTTTGTCTGACTTAATCATGATGATCGTATGCTGTTCATCGATGCTGTCATGGCTTCGCTCTACTTCTCTTAGATACTCTACTCTTCTGATCGCTTTTCTGAACCGTTCTTCGCTAAATGGTTTTACTAGATAATCTACAGCTTCTAGTTCAAAGCCTTCAACGGCATGTTCCGGAAACGCAGTTACAAAAACTACTAAAGGAGGACTTGTCAATGCACGGACAAACTCAAGACCAGACTCACCTGGCATCCGAATGTCGAGTAGCATAAGATCAATTTGATGATTCCTTAAGACTTCTCTCGCCTGCGATGCATCTTCACAAGAAGCCACCAGTTCCAACCCAGGCATCTGCGCGATAAATTTTTCTAACACCCGTCGGGCTGGAGGTTCATCGTCCACAATGATCGTGCGTATGTGCATTTTATAAATCTATTGAGAGTCGAACAAGATACGTGTCCACATCAGGAAGCAATTCAAGACGATGACGATTCGGATACTGCAGGATAAGACGTCGTTTGAGATTTTGCAATCCAATTCCACCAGGTATCTCATTGCCAGTCAAATTCCCAAGGCAATTGCGTACTTCAAAATTCAGTTTGCCATCGATTAATTTCAAATCCATACGAATGTCTGTCGCACTCCCGATCACACCATGTTTAAATGCATTCTCTACAAGGGGTACGAGCAACAGTGGAGCAATTTGTGAATTTATTGCATCTACTTCTTTAACAAACTTTACCTGTGCCGAATCAGGTAATCGTTCGCGTTGCAATGCAATAAATGCCTCAATACATTCCAGTTCTTTTGAAAGGGAAATTTTCTCTCCCTTATTTTCATACAACAGGAATCTGAGGATATCCGCAAGACGTAATACAAGATCTGCAGTTCGAGGATTTCCTTCCAAAGCGAGCGCATAGATGCTATGCAGACTATTGAATAAAAAATGCGGGTTCACCTGATCGCGTAATGCCTGCAACTCGGTCTCTACATTTCTGCGTCGTGTCTCTTCCAGTACAAGTTTTGTTCTTTGCAATTCCACCCACGAGCGCGACAGCATCAGGAGTGTAGTGATGAGCAAATAAATTCCAACAAAGAGCGCGATCTGCCATTGTGTATAGTATGAGATAAAGAAGTAGCCAGGAAAAATCCAATCCGACAGATAATGATACGTAAACTCGTTTAATAAGACTGCCAGCAAAATAAGAATTACCAACAGCGGAACGTAAAGCAAGTACCTCTGCCGTAACAAGAATTTAGGTACCAGGATACACAGATGCAGATACACAGCGCTCAGCAATGACACATGAAACAATGCAGTATAAGTAAGGTCAGCCAGGGTCGCTGGCCATGACATTGAAAACCCGACCGTCATTACGCAGAGCGAGAGAAACCAGAATCCTGAATGCCGTACCCATTGGGACTGCACGCATTTATTAAACCAGTTCTTCATGTTATTGCACAGCGATTCTTGTCAGGAGTGATGCATCATCGTACGCCTCATCATAGTTGGCGTATTTCTCTACAAACTTCTGCAACTCTTCTGTCTCCGCAGTCAAAAGAATAAACTCAATATCTCCTGAGCTACCTTCTTGCCTGCGCACTTCATGGGCAATACGAATTTTGTGTGAAGTGAGTTTTTCCTCAAGCCATGACGGATCAAAAAAAGACATCTTCAGATTGTTTCCAGAGACTTCCAACTTTGCAATTGTATAGACAGACATCAGATTCCACAATACAAATTCGGGTATCTGTTCAGTCTCAAACTCCTCAGGAAGAATATCCATGAAGTATTCGCCGCCGAGTTTGACCACATGTACGTCGAGCTCACCCTTTTTATTCCCATCTGAGATCATAAGCTGATAGTTTCCTTTCGCTTTACGAGTGAAAGTCCAGATTTCAGACTCTTCATTCACAGCACCATCTGCCTGGAAACTACCTTCAAGTGCAGAGAGATCGGTGAGTTTGTCCTCCGAATACAAAGGATGAAAGGTGTAAATGCATGAAGCCATGAGGCATGCAACTACCAACGCGAGCAGAAGCTGATATTTCATATTCTATTGTGTTTTTAATACAGACAAAGATGTGCCGGGACTCATGCGTCTGCAATTTTTGTCGTTGAGTCAGGCTTTTCCGTCGTTGAGTCGCCAGGAAACGTCCATTGCAATAGAGAAGACACACAGATATGGCCGAACATCATACCTTCGCGCCATGGGACAATTCATCAAATTCACATTCGCTTCATGCCTGGGGGTTTTTATTGCGATCGGGCTGCTATTCTTCATCTTGGCCGCAATCGGTATCGGTGCGGCAAGCGCTGGCAAGAATGCTACAGTGGAAGACAAAAGTGTACTCAAGCTCACTCTTTCTACTGCTATTCCTGAGCATACAAACAACGTCAATGGGACCTCCTTCCAATTTCAACAAGAAGATATCATAGGACTTCACGACATCCTTGATATGATTCATGCTGCCAAGGAGGATGGAAAAATTCACGGCATCTACTTAAACCCAACACATACAGCTCTAGGAACTGTCCAGACTGCCCAACTCGTGAGTGCTCTTCAGGATTTTCGTTCGAGTGGAAAATGGGTTCTTTCCTATGCTGATTATTACCCTCAGGGAGGATATGCTATTGCAGCGCAAGCGGATACCGTGATGCTCAATCCAATCGGGAGTGTGGACTTCCGTGGCTATGCATCTTTCGTCCCATTTTTCAAAGAACTGCTGGATAAGACCGGAGTGAAGATGCAGATCTATTATTCCGGTGATTTTAAAGGTGCTACCGAGCCGTTTCGGCGCACCGAGATGAGTCCTGAGAATAAACTACAGACAAAGGAGTACCTGAAAGACGCATATGGGCACTACCTGGAGATGGTCAGCAAAGGCCGGAATATTGAAACCTCAAAGCTGTATGACATTGCGAATACAATGAAGGCCCAGAATGCTGAAGATGCACTCGCTTTGGGATTGGTCGATCAGATAGCCTATCATGATCAGGCTGATAGTTGGATGCGGAAAAAATTAGGATTGGCAAGCGACGTCGACATCAAAATGATAGAACCTGCCGCGTACCATGCAGCACGGAAACGGGAAGCGTCGACATCCAAAAATCGCATCGCAGTCGTCTATGCCGAGGGTGAAATTACTTCTGGTAAAGGAAGTTACGGTGTCATTGGTGACCAGCGGTATACTGAGATTCTTGCTGATCTTCGTGAGGATGATCGGGTGAAAAGTGTAGTCATGCGTATCAATTCTCCCGGCGGTAGTATTCTCGCTTCAGAAAATATTCTGCGTGAAGTCAAACTCCTCAGAGAGGCTGGCAAACCTGTAGTGGTTTCAATGGGTGACTATGCTGCATCGGGAGGATACTATATCGCAGCGGATGCCGATTCCATATTTGCAGAACCGACCACTCTTACTGGGTCTATCGGCGTGTTTACTATGATTCCAAATCCATCTGCCTTTTTGAATGATAAGTTGGGTGTTCGCTTTGATACTGTGCGCACTGGTGAATACAGTGCGGCGTTTTCACCTTTTTTCGAATGGTCCGATGCGGAACATCAATCTATGCAAGTGCGTACGGATGCATATTATGATCTATTTATCACGCATGTGAGTGAGGCGCGAAATATGACCAAGGAAGCAGTTCATGAAATCGCGCAGGGTCGAATCTGGTCCGGTGATAAAGCATTGGCAAATGGACTTGTTGATAGGCTTGGGTCGTTAGATGATGCTATTGAATCAGCAGCAACGCTCGCCAAAATAGACGACTTCAAGACATCGGAATATCCGCGGGTAATGAATCCGTTGAATAAGCTCCTCTCAGAAATTTCCGGGCAGGATGTTTCGATTTCTGAGCGATATTTCGATGCACGATTGGCCAAAAAAATCCCACATTTTCGCGAAATAAAGGCGCTCCTTAACTACACAGAACCGATGGCCAGGCTGCCATTCATCTTCGATTTCTAGGCCTGGGAAAGATATGGTTAACGGTTAACGGGTAATGGTTAACGGCTAACGGTTACGGCTAAGCGGTAATTGGTGGGGCAATACCAAATGCCTAACGGATTCTCCGGATTCTCCGGTTTCACCTGCTTTACCGCCTTTACTCTCCCATATAAAAAGGCATTTCATGGCCCGAGCCGTTAAGTATAAGTTAAGTGTCTTGACATTAATTGTATATACATGTATTTTTGACCCATGAAAATCGAAGACGCAATCCAGCAGCAAGTTTTCGAGGGCATGAATAGTAAGACAGTGATCAACATCCTGTATACGGCATCATGGTTTACGATTGCTTCGACACGTGCATTGAAGCCATTCAGAATAAGTTGGCAGCAGTTTAACATCCTGCGGATTCTGCGTGGGCAGAAAGGCAAGCCTGCTTCATTGAGACTTGTTGGTGAACGCATGATCGATCAGATGTCCAATACCTCACGCCTTGTTTACAAACTTGTGGAAAAAGGTCTTGTAGAACGCAGAGAATGTCCGAAGGATCGACGGCAGGTTGATCTGCTTCTGACTCCAGAGGGTGACGCCGTGGCGACTAAAGCGTATGCATTGATTGATGAGAATATACGAGGCCGGTTTGAACATATGCCGGAAGAAAAGCTCCTGCAATTGAATGCATTACTTGACGAGCTCAGAAATTAAGTTGCTATTAAATAATTATTCATCAATAAAATTTTACAACATGAAATCAGTATTTTTTTCTCTCATGACATTAGCTCTGCCTTTCATCGCTTCGGCAAATGGAGGCGACAAGTATGTTGCGGATGTCACTACAAGCGAAATCGTTTGGAAAGCATATAAAGTCACCGGCCAACATGATGGCACTGTTGATCTCAAAAACGGAACACTCATATTTCAAGATAACCTCCTTGTAGGCGGTGATTTCTCAATGGATATGACGACAATCAAGAACACTGACATGGCTGGAGGCGGTGGCGCTGCAAAACTCGAAGGTCACCTGAGATCAGATGACTTCTTCAGCGTAGACAATCATCCTACTGCAGATTTCAAGATCACCAATGTGATACCCTATGGCACTACAGGAAACTATAAAATCAAAGGTGATCTGACTATCAAAGGCATCACTAAGGAAATCAAGTTTATGGCGAATGTTGCAAACATAGATGGCGTGCTGACTGCAACAGCTGATATCACGATCGATCGTTCTGAGTTTGATGTGCGCTATGGATCAGGTACATTCTTCGACGGTCTGGGTGACAAAGCTCTGCATGACAATTTCGATCTGTTTATAAAGCTTACGCTTAATCCGGCATAATCCTCAAATGACGTAGGTTATTTGACTTAAAAAAAGAGGCACTCAATTTGGG
>JANNQA010000003.1:0-2665 GCA_031400515.1 Bacteroidota bacterium | reverse complement strand
GGGAAAGCTCTTCAGGTAGGAACCACGACAGGAGGAAATGGAAATGGCGCTTATCTGAGTACAGGAGGAACGTGGACAAACACATCTGATGCAGCACTTAAAGAGAATCTGATCTTGATTGACAGCAAGGATATTCTGGATAAGATTTCATTACTAAACATTCGGCAGTGGGATTACAAAGACACACCCATTAGAGAAACCCATATCGGACCAATGGCACAACAATTCAAACAGCTATTTGGGCTGGGTATTGAAAATGATGATCGGAGTATCAGCACTCTCGATCCATCAGGGATTGCGTTGGTCGGGATACAGGAGTTGAAAAGACAGAATGATGACATGAAAGCCAAAATCGAAGCTCAACAAATCCTTATCACGGAGATGTTGAGGAGGATGAACGAACTGGAGGTACTGGTGATAGGTGATAGATGATGGGTGATGGGTGATGGATGATGGGCGATGGGTAAAACAGAATCTTCTTCTTCCCGTTCGCCGTTTACCGTTACCCGTTCGCCCTGTCCACTTACACAAGCAAACCCACCGTTCGTGCGATAGTCATGAAATGCATTCAGTCTTAGCCTATTTTCAAGGAGGAAACGACTGATTTGCTTTTACTATGCACAACGATTAAGGATATGAAAAAAGGGTTAGCAACATTCATTGCCGGAACGATACTCTTTGTTCCTTTCGCATGGTCACAAAATGTCGGCGTCGGTGCGTCAACTCCCATTGGTAAGTTGCATGTGAAAGGTGGAGCGAATATCTCACAACTCATCATTGATGCACATAGTACACAGAGCAACACCTCACCCTTAATTAAGCTGCGAAATAGCCTTGGAAATGATTTGTTATGGATCCATGCTGATGATTCATCGAACGTATTCATTGGTCTGCACGCAGGCCGATTTAATAACGCAAGTGCTTTAGGTTTCTATAATACTTTTATAGGTAGCGACGCGGGATACTCCAATACATCAGGTGACTATAATACTGCCAACGGTAATCACGCCCTTTTTTCCAATACCACCGGAGCTAACAATACCGCAATTGGTTCAGTCGCACTGTTTTCCAATACCACTGGAGCCAACAATACCGCCAATGGATCTTATAGCCTGAGTACCAATACCACCGGAGGCAATAACTCTGCCAACGGATATGGCTCACTTTTTTCAAATACTACCGGAACTAACAATACCGGCATCGGATTTGAGTCCCTTTTTTCAAACACCACCGGTTTCTCAAATGTTGCAGTAGGAATGAGGGCTCTATTTACCAACACCATCCGAAGTAACCTGGTAGCTATTGGTGATTCTGCATTGTATGCGAACGGACAAGGCGCCACGATGGCTTTCCACGCGACGAACAATACAGGAGTTGGCTCAAAATCATTATTTGCTAATACGACCGGATCCTCAAATACCGCCCTAGGCTATCAATCGATGAAAGCAAATACATCTGGTGCAAATAATGCGTCTATCGGAAGCTCATCGATGCTAGTCAACACAACTGGATCAGCTAATGTTGCTTTAGGCTCTAATGCGTTGCGTAATAACACGATTGGAAGTTTTAATTCAGCGGTAGGATTCAGTGCCCTGAATGCGAATACGACCGGCATCAGTAACACAGCTATTGGGAATAATTCATTGCTTTTTAATACTACAGGAAATTTTAACGCTGGCCTTGGACACGAGTCACTGAGAAGCAATACAACCGGGAAAAACAACACTGCAATAGGCTACCGTACCGAATACAATAATACCTCCGGCATTAACAATACAGCCATTGGAGATAGTGCTCTCTATACTAATACAATCGGAAATAATAACACTGCGATTGGTCATAAAGCAAATGTATCTCTGGCTAATCTTTCGAATGCAACAGCGATAGGTTCAAATTCTTATGCGGGTGCCAGCAATAGTGTTGTCATTGGTTCAATCAATGGCGTGAACGGCGCCACAGTCGATGCGAAAGTTGGTATAGGGACAACAGCTCCGCATAGCAGTGCTGCATTAGAGGTAAAGAGTATTGATAAAGGAATACTTGTTCCGCGCATTGCATTAGTTGCTACAAATTCTGCGACTCCTGTTTCTTCACCTGCTGACGCGTTGTTGGTTTATAATACAGCTACATCAGGATCAGGTTCCAATGGCGTGGAGCCGGGCTTTTATTATTGGAAGGCAACAGAAAATAAATGGAGATCATTGAATCAACCGGAAGGAAATTCAGGGTATGGCACATGGGGAGATTGTTCGATGAATAATGTGAGTCAATACAACCCTGTTGCAGCAGATGATGGGATGGCTATAGATTATTTGGGCTACAGCGTATCCATTTCAGGCGATTATGCTATTGCAGGTGCAAGTGAGGATGATATTGGTTCTAACGAGGGTCAGGGCAGCGCTTACATGTATCATTTTAATGGTGGACAATGGAGTCAAACTCAAAAGCTTGTAGCTTCCGATGGTGGCTCCTCGGATTACTTTGGTTATAGTGTTGCTATCTCTGGTAATTATGCCATCGTTGGTGCATTCGATGATAAGATAGGGGCTAATGAAGGTCAGGGGTCTGCCTATATTTTCTTCTACAATGGCACACAATGGATAGAGCAGCAGAAACTGACAGCTTCAGATGGCGGGCCCTATGATGCTTTTGGTATTAGTGTAAG
>JANNQA010000198.1:0-6544 GCA_031400515.1 Bacteroidota bacterium | reverse complement strand
GTGGAAGCTGATCCATGATTGCATGGCTTGGTGAAGCACCTCCTACCCAGTCAGAGATAAGATTGACTCCCTGCAATGCCAGCCAGTCCAATGCACCAAGATCAAATGGTGATAAGTCATTGAGGAAAAGCTGTAATTCACCGAGATGACTGCCAAAGTGAGTGGAGCCAAGTGTGATCAGTCTATTGATGTCGCCCTCCATGAAATTTGCTGCACGCTTGTATTCAGGATTGAAATGATCTGAAGCATATACACGTGCAAGCACCCCACCAAGACTATGACCGATCACATCCGCCTGAGTGGCTGCGACTCCAAGTGTACCCCTGTAGTATGTCAGTGCATCTTTGATACCGCCGGTATTTTGGGGATAGACATCACCCCACACTACTTTCGCATTATCAGCAAATCCGGAGTTGTCAGAAGTAAGTCCTGTTGTTCCGTTCGACTCTTTATAGTTGACTGCAAAGACTTTGAACCCTTCATTGGTAAGGCGATCAAATACACTGACGCCTCCCGCAGCTGCTGTCTTCCATGCTTTGTCGGGGTCGGAATACGTACCATGCATTAATACGACCGGTGGTCTCACATGTGTGATCGTCAGTGAATTCTGTCTTACATCCGACCCGCTTGTAAAGGTGAAATCGATCTCTGCATTATAGGCTTCGACTTCGCCAAGCATATAGATGTCTTCAAACTCATCGAATTCATCCGGAGCAGTATAGGTGAAGAAGGTATAGTTCGTCCCATTGATGAAATGCGTGGAATCACCCCATGGGAATTCAATACCGCGTTCTGCTGCATTCGGAATTTCCATTCGACCACCTGTACCGGTTGATATGCGAAACAGTAGCTTGCTCACTCCGTCAGTTGCAACACCGGCGCGTAATTCATCAAGAGCGAGAAGCTCTGCAGGAGGGAGGTTTTCTATCGGACCTGTTGTAGCGGTGAATGTATCAACTTCGAGATTCGCATCGACAAGATGGAAATCCAGGACAGGTGAACAATTGGATAAGATTTGAGTTGCATCCTCGCATCCGGGTTTATTTCCCCATACCAGTACCAATCCGGCGGGTGCGCTGAGATAGGTGCAAAGACTTTTGATTGAGCACTCTTGCAGGCTATCATTGTCAGTGAGTTCCATTTCACCAGAGATATACTCAAGATCCGCGATTGCCTCGATGGACTCAAGCATGGTATTGTCTTCAATTCCAAAATGGCCATCGACATAGCGAAGGTTTTCGAGTCCATGCAATGACCTGAGGCTTGTGTTTTGGCCCAGATACAATGCGCTTGAGTTTATCTCCCGCAGATTTTCAAGCCCTTTCAGGTCGACACACTTGGTATGCATGATCAATAGACCCTCAAAAATGCCTTGCGGATCTGTGCCGTTGATGGTTTCAACCTTCAATCCTTCCAGTGTTGTGATCTCGGCATTGAAAGAGATCCACAATTGCTTTCCAACATTGACAAGACCTTGCAATCCCCGCACGTTTGTAAGACTCTGGTTGAAGAAAATCACAACGCCATTCACTACCGTATGGAGTTGCTCAACGCCGTCCAAAGAAAACATAGAAGTGTTTTGTTCTACCCGAAAAATTCCACCTACTCTCTGCAGGTTCTCGAGGCCGTGCAAATTCTGCAGAGTCACGTTTTCTACGATGCGGAAATCGTAGCGTACCGAGTCCAGCAGGTTCAGTCCATTCAGACTTAGTATCAGTGGGTTGTCTGAAATATATACGTTCCCTTCTATGGTACGCAGGTTATCCAGTCCGCTTATTGTCGTTAAGCTTGTATTGTTACTGATGGAGAGTCCTCCTGTCTTTTCGACTTGTTCAAGCCCATGAAGCGATGTAAGAGTCGGCGCGAAGTTGATTGTGAGACCTCTGTGGATTCTCTTTAATGACGAAAGGCCTGCGAGATCGGTAAGTAAGCAATTGTATATTGACAATGAGCCTACTTCCTCAAGCCCATCAAGACTATCGAGGTTGGTGATGTCCGTTCCATTGATGGTTAAATCGCCGGTAAATACTGTGCAGTTATTCGCCTTGAAGCTGTTGACGTTCGCCTGACTGAATAGAGTAAGGGACTGATTACATTGTCCTGTAGCCCTATGTGCAAAGGCGAATAGCAATATCATGGATAAAAGAAGAGCCATGTGAGTGAAGCAAGGAAAGAGATATCTCATAAACTGTCTCATTGAAGTGAATGAGAAAGATAATAAGACATACACGATAAAACAAAGAGTTACAGTCCTTAGTGGTCAGTCCAAAGTCTTCAGTCCACTGTGCATAGTTTTTAGTCTACGATCATCAGTTCACGGTCGTCAGTCTTTACTCTACGGTCGTCAGTCTTTAGCCTACGGTCGTCAGACTGCAGTCATCAGCGTATACTGTGTTTCTCGTAGTCATTTTTTTTCTTTGCATTAATGTTAAAGTTATCTGCGAACGGCACAAAAGTCATTAAAAGTCTAGGGACACGACAAAAGAACAATGTCATGCAGGGTAGTGTCCCACAATGTCTACCAGTACATTCGGATACCACCTTTCCCTGGCAAAATGCACATACTTCATCAATAAGAATGCATCAAACCAATGAAAGAAGCGTTTCATGAATGAGCTTTGGGAAGCCGTATTTGATTGAAGTTCAGCCAGTTTTTTATCAAAGAGATTTTCTTCCAGGAATTGTCTCACACAGGATGAAATGTTTCGGTCAATTAAAAATTTCTGCAAGTCTCCATCAAACACATAGAGATCAGGGGCAACTTCAATAAAAGTTTTAAGATCAATAAAAGATTGCGGATTGTAGGTTGTCAGTTGAGCGCCAGACTCCATTGCTGTCGTCATAGCCCGACCTGTACCGAAGGGAACCCTGTCCGATATCCTTGGCGACGGATATACTGTCGTAGATGCGAGTTCGGCAAAAGCACCTCTTGTGATCACTTTATGCAGAAAGTAAAAGTCCTCCCCTGCCTGTCGCGTGTTCATACCTCCGACTTTGCAATACACATGCGCTCGGACTGCCATCGCTGAACCAATCGTCTGAAACGCAAATGGACATCCAGCCCAACGTTGCATGCCGACGAAATAGCGCAGGTGCATCTCATATTCTGTGATCGCTTTCTTATGTGCCTCAGCAAGGCCTTCCAGGCGATGCTGAAAATTGATGGAACAACCTTCGATCGGTGGTTGCTCTTCAAAGAAATTCCGGACTTCAACGAGGTAATTTTTTTCAACACTGCAGTCAGCATCGAGACAAAGGATGACACCCTGTGGACGATTGATAACATTAAATCTTCTCGCGGCTTCATCCATGCCAATCTTACGCGCGAGCCCGACGCCGGCTTTCTTGGGAGGCAAATCAGGTTGATAAAGAATATGGAATCGTCTCTCAGGTGTCGAATGCAATGTTGACCATTCAACGGACTTGAGAAACGTCGTTTCATGCAAATCGCGAATTTCCTGCCCACTGTCTTCAGCATGATTGATGACGACAATGATTTCAATAGCACAACCGGGGTTATCACAGGCGAGAAGGTCTTCGAGGACAGGGATGAGAGAAGGTTCTTTGAAGGCGGGAATGACGACGATGATTCCCAAATCGGCATCGGCCGCTTCGCTGATGAGAGGCACTTTGTGGAAGGTACGCTTGGCGAGATAGTGGTGCAATTTGTTTTTTGGTTGTTTGAAAGTCTGAAGTTTATCCGCGGAAACGCTTGAAGAGCCTGTCCCACCTCAAGCGGGATCCCGCGAACGCCCGACTGACCGAAAGATAAATGCCAATATTTCAAACGGGCAAGGTTCGAGGTCATCCGCCCCACGCGATGACGCTTGAAGGTCTTTGGACGCTTCAAGGTCGCCCGCGCGCCCAGCTCACATCAGGCAGACTCCTTAAGTTCGCATCGCTTTGAGCGGGGAACAAAATACATCATGTCTCGTCGAACTGCATTATCTGCCTTGTATTGCATACCTCAGTTTATTCTTCAGATATGAACAGGTATTAATAGAAAAACACGAGCACTATCAAAAAGGCAGCTACCGCAACAGATGTCATATCGGATCAGCTCGAGGGCTGGAAATGCTGAGTGTGCCATTGCTCAAAGGAAAGAATCAACAGCAACCTATACATGATGTCCGGATCGCATATCATACTCCGTGGCATGCGCAACACTGGCATGCGATACAAACTGCATATGGTAGTGCTCCTTATTTTATTCACTATAGTGATGAGTTACGGAAGATCTTTTACAGCCGTTTTGAAAAAATCTATGATATGAACATGACAATTTTAAAATGGCTTTTGGTGAAAACACATGCGCCGTCTCAATTGATAGAAACAACAGAATATTCAAAAACCAACAATGAGGATGTTATTGACAAACGGAACACCGTCTTACCAATGATGGAATTTCATTCTCCAAAGTACAATCAGGTCTTCATGGATCGCGCTGGGTTTATTTCGAATCTGAGTGTATTGGATTTATTGATGAATGTGGGACCGGAAGCGTATGGATATCTGGCTGCTGGCGGCTAGCTTCTAGCTTCTGGCTGCTAGCTTCTGGCTGCTGGCTTCTAGCTTCTAGCTTCTAGCTAACGATAGTGGGTCATTCGTCATTTGCCATTCGCCCTATTCACTTCATTCACTTATTTGTCTTCCGAAGCGCATACTCACACCAGCATTTAAAAATTTCGTATCCGGATTACGCTCGCTGAGATCAAGTCCATAAGAAGCATCAAACTGCAAATCCGGAGTAATAAGGACTGTAAAACCGAAGTCTGCGTTATGCCGCCAATTCGTTCGTTCCGGAATACCGCCGAACAACTCTGCAAATGCACTCACAGGTCCAAACAACGATGCACCGACTGCAATGGTATAAATCAATGTGCTTCTTGCTTCTACCCCATCCCATTCCATGCCAACATTGTAGCCGAGTGCGAAGCGATCGCTGAGAGTGTGAGAAAAACTCAATCGAAAATCCGGGGCAACATACTCAGGTCTGAAACTCTCTTCTCCAATCCATGGTAAAGTGAGATGGCCGATAAAGGCGATCTCTGGCCGACATCCTCTTTCATCTGCAATCGCAATTTTCGCACCAATCGACATTGGCTGCAATCCCGATACAGCATTTACCGATTGTTCAGGATCATACTCTCTAAAAGCTGAAGCAAGTCTGAGTTCAAGATTATCAAAGATTCCATATCGGACTAGTGTTGTTGCAAAGTCTCGTGTCTTATTCGTCATGCCACTGAAGAACTCAATCCGCTCAGTGGTAAACACAACACCTGTCTCTATTTGCAAGACGCCTTTGCCCACAACTGATGACGCTTCAGTCTGATCAGGTCTATCTGTTGCCATCTCACTTTTCTGGCCTTTCATCGTCGAGTAGCTTAATAAGCACAATACAACGAAAGACAGTCGTTTCCCAAATTTGAATTGTGGAATCATGACTTCAAGATATTAAAACAGGAATAACTGAGCATGAAGACAAGACATCAGATGCCTACATCTTGCAATTGAGTTTGAATTTGGATTTCTCCTTCCCCTATGCTCTCTGCCCTTTGCTCTATGCTCGCTTCTAAAACAACCCCGTAATATTCCCATCCTCATCGATATCAATCGACTCTGCTGCAGGAACATTCGGCAAACCAGGCATACGCATGATCTCTCCCGTAATCGGAATGACAAATCCTGCACCGGCTGCAATCTCAATCTCACGCACAGTGACCACAAAGTCTTTAGGGCGTCCTAGTAGTTCAGGATTATCGGAAAGTGACTTTTGTGTTTTCGCAATACAAACTGGCAAGCCAGAGAGACCGAGCCTTTCTATTTTTTTCAAATCCGCTTTTGCACGCGGAGTATAGTCGATCGCACTCGCTCCATAAATTCTTTTCGCTACGGCTTCTATTTTCTCCATGATCGGCCAACTCCAATCGTACATGGGATGAAAACCCTTTCCGTCATGTGCAATCGCATCAAGAACTTGTTCAGCGAGACCTAATGCTCCCTCTCCTCCCTTACCCCAGACATCTGCCACTGCACATTTTACACCGAGTTCGGCGCATCGGTCGAGAATGCATTGATGCTCTTCTGCGGAATCGCTCGTAAAACTATTTATTGAGACAACCGGGGGCACACCAAACTGCTTGATATTTTCAATATGCTTTTCAAGATTTGGTAATCCTTTCCTCAATGCAGCAACATCTGGTTTCTTCAGATCTGTAAGTGCCATCCCACCATGATACTTCAATGCACGAACTGTGGCAACAAGCACGACCGCATTCGGTGACAATCCTGCACTCACGCATTTGATGTCAAAGAACTTCTCTGCACCAAGATCAAAACCAAAACCGGCTTCTGTAACTACATAATCCGACAAAGTCAATCCCATACGTGTTGCAATCACAGAGTTTGTTCCCTGCGCAATATTTGCAAACGGTCCTCCATGGATAATGGCTGGTGTACCTTCTAATGTTTGTACCAGGTTTGGCTTGATAGCATCTTTCAACAGCGCTGCCATTGCACCATGTGCTTTGAGATCACGGGCATA
>JANNQA010000184.1:0-19768 GCA_031400515.1 Bacteroidota bacterium | reverse complement strand
GAGTACGCTGTTCGCATCATTCCGATTCAGACTTTGATAATCATTCGTCTGGATGTTGATACTTCCACCAAGTCTGCGATAGGGATGCGCTTTGGCGTCCTGATTGTGAGAGACGCGTATAGAGAATGATTTCTGCGACTGGATGTCGAGCTCTCCGGGGATTTCATTACGTCTGTTTGAATAACCAAGATTGATAGAACCGTTGTATTGATATCGCTTCCTGTAATTGGATAAAAGAGAAAGACCCCAACTACCATTGAAATAAATATCCCCCAGCACCTTTGCATCCATGTGTTCACTGATCGGAATAAAGTATCCGATATCACGGAGACCAAAACCCCAGGTATCCGAGTATTCATAGTCCTTGGGGAAAATGAGTCCCGAACGTCTGCTTGAACTCACTGGAAAAAATCCAAATGGCAACCATAAAATTGTGGGTACACCATGTATCTCAAGATTGGATGGGCCGATGATAGCGAGTTTGTTTGGTATCGTTTTGATCTTTCTGCTGCGAATACCGTAGTGAGGTACTTCTGCATCACAAGTTGTGATCAGCGCTCCTGTATTATAGATATAGTCGTCGACCTGCGTACTATCAGAAGTGCTGCCACCAACATATTTAGTCCGTGCTCCATGAATGAAAAGATCGCCTTGTTCTGTCCGTGCATCATAAATGATTCCTTTCTGGCTCCGGAAGTTGTAACGGAGTCTTTTAGCAGTAAAAGCTTGCCCTCCATCGCTGAATTGAGGAAATCCAGCCATCCTGCCAATACTATCGGGATAGCCTTGCGCAATGGCAATATTGCTGTCCAGACTAAAGACGATATAGTCTGCAATAAGCGTCAATGTCAGGTATTTGACCGTAGCATCTCCGTACAAATGCCATTCACTCCTTGCATTGTCAAAGCGCATGGAGTCATTTGCGCCATAGTCAACTTCCGCCTCAAGGCTGTCCGGTGAAACCTCGTAGGTAAATGAAACAGGTTGTTCCCGAAGACTATCAGGAAATGTGATCCTCAACGAGTCATTGGCAGGCGATCTCGTCGGGATTTGAGCTCCGAGAGTGCTGCAAACGAAAATGCAACTCAGTAAAATATAAATTCGAATGAGCAATCCGTTATTCCTTGTTTATTGCCGCTTTTAATGTGTTACCGATGAGGATTAAATATCACCCTTCCTTAGTGAGAGGTGGGCTTCCCCGCCCGTACCGAAACGAGTACGTTCGGGCGGGTTTGCCCGACCATGGACAGGCGAGTATTCAGCCCCGACTCTGTGTACATTAAAATGCGGTCTTGATTGGATTACATATTATACATTTGCAAGATATTAATTCTGGCGCTTCAAATGAAATTAGCAACCATAGGCAAAACGACTCTCTTTTCTCTGTTGTCCTTCATTTTCGTGGTTTTAACGTCTTCTTTTGATTCTACGTTGTGTGACTACGCAAGCCAGATTCCTCATGAGCCTGTTGTACAAACGATCGTTATAGATCCTGGCCATGGAGGCAAGGATCCGGGCTGCAGTGGGAGAAACACGATCGAAAAAGATATTGCCTTGTCAATTTCTTTGAAACTCGGAGACCTTATCACCAAACAATTCCCAGGAGTAAAAGTCATCTACACCAGGTCCACAGATGTGTTTATTCCCCTTGACGAGCGGGCCCAGATTGCAAATAAAGCGAATGCCGATCTTTTTATCTCCATTCATTGCAACTATGTGAGCAAGCGAAACCAGGCGCAAGGTTCGGAAACTTATGTCATGGGTTTGCATAAAGCGCAGGATAACCTTGATGTTGCGAAACGTGAGAATTCGGCCATTTTGATGGAGGATGACTATGTACAACGCTATGATGGCTATGATCCGGACTCACCAGAGGGACATATTATCCTGAGCATGTATCAGAATGCCCATCTGGAACAGAGCATCCTTTTTGCCGATTGTATCGAAAAGCAATTCACACAGGGACTTGCCCGTAAAAGCCGGGGTGTCAAGCAGGCAGGTTTCCTTGTTCTGCGAAATACGACCATGCCAAGTGTGCTTATTGAAGCCGGATTCCTGAGTCATGACAACGATGAGGCATTTCTGGGGGACAAGACGAACCATACAACAATGGCACAGGCAATATTCAAAGCGTTCTCAGAATATAAAGGCCATATGGAAGGCTATGTACCTGTTGAGGCTGAGCCAGTTGTCTCCACTGAGGTTCCATCCACACAACCAGTATCTGTTCCAGTGCCGAATGGAATAAGCTTCTATGTTCAGCTCGCTGCCTCTAAATCACCACTTACGACTGAAGTCGCTAAATGGAAAATAAAGGGGTTTATCGAAACAAAACAGGAAAATGGGTATTATAAATATCTTGCCGGGCCGTTTGCAGAGGCAGGCGAGGCAAACGCACTACAAAAAGAATTGCGTGCCAGTACTTGTAAAGATGCATTTGTCGTAGCGTATCGGGAAAATCAGCGCATCCCAATGACAGAAGCAGTAGCTTCATCGAAGTAATGTGCGGATCTCACCGGAGGGTCTTTGTGGTGGGAAATATCCCGAACCTCCCAAAATCACAGATTCCAGGGAGGGAATTTGTCATGCCTTTGATTCCAGATCTCGGGGGCTTTGAATGCTCCGGGTTGATGTCTTGAAAATTATATTGACCAACTCATGTCATACGAACTTCGGATAGGATTACTGGCTGCGGTATGTATTGCCGTCACAGTATGGGGCTATACCTTTATGAAGGGCAAGAATCTTCTGAATGCGTCCAACTACTATTACGCGAAATATGCAGATATCGAGCAGCTTTCACCTACTTCACCAGTGCTCATTCGCGGCTTAAGGGTCGGTTCTGTATCTGAGGTGAACCTGAGTTCGGATATGCAGACGATCATTGCAACACTCGACATCAAACGCGGGATTCGCATTCCACGAAATACTGAAGCATTGGTCGTGAATGTGAGTATTATGGGAGGAAAGGCTGTGGTCTTGTCTATACCCACTCCTTGCAACGGCGATGATTGTGCGCAGCGGGGAGATACTCTGGCAGGAAGGGTGCAGGGATTATTTGAGTCTATGTTTGGTGAGCAGGATGTGGATGGGTATCTGAAGAAAGTAAAAACAGGTCTTGGAGATATCATGGGTGATCTTTCTGATTCTCTAGGCATGGAGGGTACCACAAATGAGTTTGCCAAGACATTCCAGGCCATGCAGCATGTTCTTGTAAATCTTGATGGAATTACCAAACAGCTCAATGCATCGATGGCAGCTTATGACCGCAAGACAATGGCTGTACTAACCAATGTCGAATCTCTCACGGGTAATCTTGCATCGAATAATGCTCAAATCACCTCGGCAATCTCGAATGCCAATGCTGTCTTTGCAGATCTGAACAAAGCGAAGATAGGAGAGACAACCGCAGCGACGATGACAGCAGCGAAAGATGCAATGAAGGAAGTAGACAACGCGATTGCAAGTGCTGACAAATCTTTCAAACAATTAGAAAAACTGCTGGCGACATTCAATACCAATGAAGGCACCCTGGGCTTGCTGATGAAAGACAAAGCCCTCTACAATAATCTCACTGAATCCTCACGTCAACTCAATTTGCTCTTGCAGGATTTCCGCCTGAACCCGAAACGTTATGTCAATGTCTCTGTCTTTGGTAAGAAGCAGAAGGAGTATGATGTACCTGAGGAAGATCCGGCGAAGGAAGATTGATTAGATCTGATTGATGAATGAAGATTGATTATTGATTCTTTGTGGATCTTCGCACGCTTCGTGGTGTATTTCCCTTTCATGTCTCACTTCAGAATTCTGATCTTTGACCTCAATGCGTCTGCTACTGAATATCTCCATTCTTGTTTCTATTCTTTACGTCGCTGGATGCGGTACAACGAACCAACTCCATCTTGTAAGTACCGACCGGCAGATCTTCAATGAAATTACATCGAGTGAGGTATTCTACAATCATCACACAGGCTTTGCGCTTTATGATCCTGAAAAGGACAAATGGCTTTGTCAGTACAATTCAGATAAATACTTTACTCCTGCATCCAATACAAAAATCCTTACCCTGCTCACATGCCTGCATGTCCTGGCTGATTCAATAGAGACATTGCGATTTGCAATTAAAGGTGATAGCCTCATCTTCAAAGGTATGGGTGATCCATCTTTTTTATTTACTGATGTGCCCTTCTCAAGACGTCCATTCGAAATTTTGCAACAACATCAGGGGCCTGTATTTTTTCAGGTAGGGGAGGAGGTTCACCACTTCGGGCCTGGCTGGGCCTGGGATGATTATCCATATGCCTACCAGGTTGAAAAAAGTGTCTTGCCGTTGTATGGCAACAGAGTGAAAATTTATAAGGACAGGTTTGGTGATGTAAGTGTCCTGCCGGATTATTTTTCAGACTACATTGAAATTGATTCAGCGCTCCAGACTATTGTTTCACGCGAACCGGTAGCGAATGCATTTGTACTGAATGACTCTCAGTTATATCCCAATGACACATTGGAAATCCCATTCATCGTCTCAGATTATGAGATTACGCGGTTGCTCTCTGACGTAGTGGACAAATCAGTTGATCTACTCTATGATGATATAATTCGTGAAGATTATGTTTCTGTGAATGGATCATCACGGGATACGTTGCTCAAACGCATGATGCAAGAGAGTGACAATTTTATCGCTGAACAACTTTTGATGCAATGTGCGTTCTATATGCGAGGAACTTTCGAAACTGATTCTGCCATCGCGGTTGCTCAGCAGATGATCATGGGTGGTGTGCCAGATCCATTGCAATGGGTCGATGGCTCGGGTTTGTCACGGTACAATCTCTTTACGCCAAGGAGTATTGTTTGGGTATTGGGTCAATTGCAACAACTTCAGTCTATGGATTATTTAACCGAGATATTTCCTGCTGGCGGTCAATCCGGAACGATTGCCGAATGGTATGCCAGTGATCCTCCGTTCATCTACGCAAAGACCGGTTCGCTGTATAATCAGCATTGCCTGAGTGGATTCTTAAGGGCTGATAGCGGGAAATGGCTCATCTTTAGCTTCATGCACAATAATTTCACTGGTGAATCAGCGGAGATCAAGAGGGAGATGGAGAGAATTTTATTGAGGATAATGAGGAAATACTAATACTGTTTAATGTTTAATGTTTAGTGTTTAGTGTTTAGTGTTTAGCAACTTACAAGCAACTTAAAGGCAACTTACACATGAACCCATATTTATTAGCCGAAATCGTCAAATCTCATGGTACGCCGCTCTTTATCTATGATGCAGACAGGATAGAGGAAAACGTACAGAACCTGCGCACTGTCTTCAAGACCGATGCACTGGATATCCATTTTGCGTGTAAGGCATTGAGCAACCGGAGTATCATGAAACTCGTACACAAATTCGGATGCGGTATAGACGCAGTATCCACCTTCGAGATGCAGGCTGCATTGTCTGCTGGTGTTCCTGCAGCTGACATCAATTTCACACCGAGTGGCGCAGAACTTTCTGAATACAAATTTGCAATCGACAATGGTATCAAACTCCATGTAGATAATGCCGGTAAGTTGGAAATTCTCGCACAAGAGTATCCAGGGCTTCGCGTAGCATTAAGATTCAATCCCGATGTGCGCGCAGGTGGACATGCACGTCTTGAGGTAGGTGCTGGTGATTCAAAATTTGGACTTTACCCGGAAGAACTCCCAGAGGTAAAGCGCATCATTGATCAGTATGGCGTGCAAGTGATTGGTGTGCATTGTCATGTAGGATCGGATATTGCAGATGAAGCTTACTTCATACGTGCGTTTGAATTCCTGATCACGGTCTCAGAATATTTTCCAGAGCATCTGGAGATTGTGGATTTTGGCGGAGGCTATAAAGTGAGATATAAAGAAGCGGATCATCCGACGGATATGGAAAAGGTCGGGAAATCGGTCACGAAGTTGTTCAAAAAATTCTGCAAGACTCTGGGACGGGATTTACGTCTTGTCATTGAGCCTGGCAAATCACTTGTCAGTGATGCCGGTTATTTTATCGTACAAGTGACAGCGCTAAAGCAAACAAACCTTCGTGAAATCGCCTATGTCAATTCTGGTTTCAATCACTTCATTCGTCCCATGTACTATGATGCATATCATCACATAGAGAACCTCTCAAATCCCACCGGAAAACTCAAAGAATATAAAGTCGCGGGTTATCTATGCGAGACGGATACATTTGCCCTTGGACGTTCACTTCCTGAGATTCGTGTCGGCGACTACCTCATCTTTCATAATGCGGGCGCCTATACCATGTCCATGTCTTCTAACTATAACATGCGTCCTCGTCCCGCCGAAGTGCTGTTGTACGAAAACAAAAGTATGCTCATCAGAAGAGCGGAGACGCTGGAGGACTTGCTTGCGCCTGAGATAATGGTCGAATTGGGGTAAAACCGGGGAAACCGGAGAAACCGGGGAAACCAGAAATCAAATATTGAATATCGATTATTGAATTTCGAATATTATGCTTAGTGCGATTGCTCCGTCTTCGACCGCCGAATCCGCCTGAGGCGGAGAAGGAGGTTGCTCCGTTCGTTTCGACAAACTCAACGTCCGGGCCCTAAGCATATCGAAGTGTCCGCCCTTCCGCCCTTCCGCCGTTCCGCCATTCTGCCCTTCCGCCGTTCCCCATTTAGACTTTCTCAAACCACCACCACAACGGTTTTCTTCGCTTCCTTACTTCATAGTTTGTCTGAACATAGGTCTCGATATGTGCCATTGCTTCGTCCAGATTATCAGTGAGTTTGATGTATTTCAGATCTTCTTCTGAGATGGTCTTCTGGTGCACCATGAATTGAATATAATCCCAAAGTTGACCGTAATAGTCTTTGCCGATAAGGACAACAGGAAAACTGTGAACCGAACCTGTTTGTATGAGTGTAAGGGTCTCAAAGAGTTCATCCATCGTGCCCCATCCGCCCGGCATCACGATAAACGCATAGGAATACTTGAGCAGTAACACTTTCCGGATGAAGAAGTATCGCATCGTAACCCACGTGTGCATGTATATGTTGGGCTTTTGCTCAAACGGAAGGATAATGTTGCAACCTACAGATCGGCCACCAGCTTCGAAAGCGCCGCGGTTTGCTGCTTCCATGATACCTGGCCCTCCGCCCGTCATCAAAGTAAAACCCGATTTAGCTACAGTGGCGCCTACTTTTCTCGCAAGGTCATAGTATGGATGCCCTTCAGTGAATCGCGCTGATCCAAAAACTGTGATACACGGTCCGACAAAATGCAGTTTTCTGAAACCGCGGATGAAATCAATCATTACCTGAACTGTAAACTTGAATTCACTGGTTCTGCTCTTTGGTCCATCGAGATACGAATTCTGATCGATTTTAAACTCAACCTCACTCTTTTGCTTTTCGTCCATAGTTATCATTGAGACTTCTGTGTCGTACTATCTTAGATAGAAACAGTGTTGTCGCGGCGCAAGATAGTCATGTGAGATGTAGAGAGATCTCTATCAGAAAGGCAAGTCGATTAATCTTTGGAAAAAGTGCCCAAGTAAGGAAGGCCTAAAGGCAATCATGAAGACAATCCCAAATACTGCACCATAGAAATGCGCCATGTGATCGATACGATCATTACGATTGCGACTTGCCCATGAAGAGTAGATGAGGTATGCGACACCTCCAATGATCGCCGGGACGGGTATGATTACATAGAGCCAAAGCATCTCCCAGGGAAAGAGCAGCACATAAATAAACATCACAGCAGACACAGCTCCGGAAGCTCCAATGCTTGCGTAAGCCGGATTGTCTTTATAGCGTGCCAATGTGGGAAGATCACCTGCGATAATTGCAAGAAGATACATGACCAGATACATGATGCGCCCAAGAGTCGTTCCCCACAATCCCAGAAACACATTCTCAATAAGACTTCCAAATGAGTACAACACGAACATATTGATCAGCAGATGTACCCAGCCTCCATGGACGAATCCAGAAGTAAGGAGTCTGTACCATTCACCGTTTCGTACTTCTGAGTACGGATGATGCTTGAGGCGCTCGACGATGACCGGCCGTGAAAATGCCTGAATGGAAATCAGCGCTGTGATGATGATGATTGCTATGGTGATGGACAAGAGGAGACAATTAAAATTAAAATGAAAATAAGTAGCTGATAAGTAGCTTTTAAGTGGCTTGTAAGTTGCTTTTAAGTGGCGGCTAAGCATGCCCTGAGCGAACGTAGAGAGTCGACCGCGTGCCGCCTTAGCTTCAGCGGTGGCGCAAGGGTGGCTTGTAAGTTGCTATTCATTTTTAAACCCTAAACATTAAACCCTAAACATTAAACCCTAAACACTAAACACTAAACACTAAACATTCTACACATGATGATACCCTTCGCCGCGCAAGATCGTAAACGCACGGTAGAGTTGCTCAAGAAAAATAATACGGACAAGTTGATGAGGGAAAGTCATTGCAGAAAGCGATAAGACATAATCCACTTCTGCATGTAACGCTTCCTCGACTCCAAATGCGCCGCCGACAATGAATCTCAACGTGCTGATTCCGGCTGTTTGTTGCTTCGCGATCAACTCTGAAAACTGCGTAGACGTATGTTGCTTTCCATTTTCATCGAGCAAAATCGTATAGGCCTTTGCCGTTTTTCTGAGTTTAATGATGACACGTGCGGTTTCATCATTACGCATTTCTTCAGGCTTTGTGTAGCGCGATTCAGGAATCAATTCTGTGGTCAGGGTACAATAACGGCTACACCGTTTGAGATAGTGTTCTGAAGCCTCGCTCACCCAGGGGTCTTTTGTCTTGCCAATAAGCCAGAATTCAACTTTCATTTATCTTGCCGACGTACATTACAATTCGGGTGGCGAATATCGCACATATCCTGATGCGCGATGAGTTTGAATGCTATGAGTTGATTGTCTACGAACACCGATGAAGAATAATTCTGCGGAAAAATCTACACTGCATGCCATTGAACAGAATAAACTCGCGTTCTCTGTTGACTGCGTCATTTTTGGATACAGTGAGGAAGGTCTGAAGATCCTCCTTCTGGAATGCAGCCTTCCACAGTATCAGGGCCTATGGTCTTTACTTGGCGATTTTGTTCCTGCGGATGAGGACATTGAAGTCTCTGCGCATCGCGTCCTGAATCACTACACCGGCCTCAGGAATATTTACCTGGAACAAGTCAGTACGTTTGGAAAGCCAGACAGACATCCACTGGGAAGGGTAGTGACGACCGCATACTATTCATTGATGAAGCTGGAGGAATACAATGGGAATCAGAACTATGACGGCCTCTCTGTAAAGTGGTTTCCTGTGGACAATATCCCCAAAATGGCCTTCGATCATGAGGAAATTCTTGACTCCTGCGTACGTAAAATGCTGGAGAGCCTTCGTGAACATCCAATCGGTTTTGAATTATTGCCGAAACAGTTTACCCTTACGCAGCTGCAAACACTCTATGAAGTTGTGCTTGGTATAGAATTGGATGAGCGCAATTTCAGACGAAAACTACGCAGCCTGAATTTGTTGGTGCCAACTGGCAACTCTCAAACGGATGTCTCACATCGCCCTGCAAATCTTTACCGTTTCGACTACGAGGAGTATCAGCGTAAGCTTTCGCGTGGGTTTAATTTTGAAATCTAGAATGTGAGAGGTGAGATAGTGAGAGAGTGAAAGGGTGAGAGGAGAATGTTCAATGTTCAATGTTCAACGTTCAATGTTGAAAAGCGACTACTCCTGGTGCAAGCAACCGAACTTGTGCCTACATCTTGTAAAGAATTTAGTCGACGAGAGTCTTTTCTATCCTTGTGTCCGGAATCAACCACATGATAGCCACTAAAATGTAAATCGCACACGAAATCCATGGATGAACAAATGCGAAAGGAATTGCCGCAGCATAAAGAGCAAGGGAAAAATAGCCTTTCCTGTCATCACCGATTGCCACAGCGATATGAGAATCCGATCCATGATGTGAAATCAACACACGCACAAGAATTGTAAAAGCAACAGCTGCCATTAATAGATTGGCTCCATAAAGAGCAACCGGTAACGCAGCAAAATTTTCACCCATCCAGCCCGTCACAAAAGGTATCAATGAAAGCCAGAACAACAGGTGAAGATTCGCCCAAAGCGTGTTGCCTTTTACTTTCTTTACTGCCTGCAACAAATGATGATGATTGTTCCAGTAAATACCCAGAAAGATGAAACTTAGGACATAGCTCAGAAACACCGGTATCAATGGCTTCAATGCCTGCAAACTGTCATCATGAGGTACCTTCAATTCAAGGACCATGATTGTGATAATGATTGCAAACACACCATCACTAAATGCTTCCATTCTTCCCTTTGTCATAAATATGGATGATTAATTATGAATGATGAGTGATCGATGATGGATGATGGATGATGAGTGATGGATGATGGATGATGGATGATGAATTTACCGATCACCGACCGGTCACTGAGCCTGTCGAAGTGACCGATTACCTGATTACCGATTACCTGATCACCGATCACAGACCACCGCTTCTTCATTGATTACTAAGTACCCTGTATTCCCATGGCCCGAGTTTGATCTCTGTATTTGCTGCGATGTCCGTTGCAACACCTGTAAAAGCATCACGCATCTGGCCTGTGCCTTCATTGAGAGTCGTCGTCTGTGCTGTGGGTGAAAGATTCAGGATCACCACCACCTTAAACTGTTCCCGCTCACGCTTGAATGCATAGACACGATCGCTCATATTGATGCGTTTTGACAATCCTCCATATCCACCATTCCAGAGAGCAAGATTACGTTTCTTGAGATCAAGCAATGTTTTATAAAAACCCTGGTAGGCATAGTCTTTCCATAGAATTGGATCTTTTTCAAAAAACTGCAAGCGTCTCTTTATTGGCTCTTCCTGTCCGGTGTAAATCAACGGCATGCCGTCAATCGTCGCGGCCAACACTGCAAATGCTTTATGCCCTTCACCCATGCGTTCCATCTCCGTGCCTTGCCAACTGTTTTCATCATGATTCGATGTGAAGTACATGTGATACCCGTGTGTGTAAGTTTCTCTGTCGCGTTGCAACAGTGTGTCGAAAATGGCTACCGTGCGTTTTCCCTGAGCGACATCGTTCATTGCATGGTGAAATTTCCAGGCATAAGTCATCACAAAATTTTGCGTGTTCCGCAACCGTATTTCTTCACCTTCCGCGAGCATAAAAATTGGTGTTCCCACTCTTGCAAGTGAATCTGAAGCCTGATCCCAGAAGTCATCGGGTAAGCCATGCGCATGATCCACACGGAAACCATCGATGCCGATCTCTTTTATCCAGTACACCATGTCGCCGATCATGGCTTTGCGCATTTCCTGGTTGTCGAGCTTCAATTCAGCAACATCAGTCCAGCCCCACGGCTCGCCAGTTTCTTCATTAATCGGATCTGTGATATTGCCAAGAGAATCTTTACTGTAGTATTCCGGATGTTGAGTGATCCAGGGATGATCCCAACCAGTATGATGAGGTACCCAGTCAATCAACACTTTCATACCGTGATTTTGGATATCTGCAATCAAAACCTGCAGATCCCTCATCGTACCGTATTCCGGATTGACGTCACGAAAACCAGAGACAGCATAGTAGCTGCCAAGTGTTCCCTTGCGCTTAGCCTTGCTGATTGGATGGATAGGCATCAACCAGATCATATCAATGCCCATATCAGCCAGCCTCTTGAGGTGAGGACGTACAGCATTGAATGTGCCTTCCGGAGTGAACTGCCTGATGTTGAGTTCATAGATAGCAGCATTCTTAGCCCAGTCCGGTGTTTCGACTTTGAACCCGGCAGTTTTTGCTTGATCGGGAACTTTGGCATCCGTTGATCGCTTACATCCAAATAAACCCAGGATCAGGGAACCGGCAATGACGACGACTTTTCTCAACATGTTATAAAGTTTTTGTAAAAGGTACAGCATGCAATGTGTTTGGTTGTAATTCAATTTCTACATCCTCTATCATCACTGTAATCAAACCTCCGGAGACGTTGTTGACGATGGTCTGTGTCCGTTGAAGTTCGAAGCTTAGAATATTCTCTCTGAAGTAAAGATGGAAAGTGAGGCCTGTCCATTGACGTGGCAATCTTGGCCGTAGACTGAGTTTTCCATTCCTGATACGCATTCCTGCAAAACCCTTCACGAGCGCCAGCCATGCGCCAGCCATGCTTGTGATATGCAACCCGTCGTCTGTATCATTATTATAATTGTCCAGATCCAGTCGTCCTGTCCGTAAATACATCTCATAGGCTTTCTCCTCCATATCAAGAGATGACGCCAGAATGCTATGGACACATGGTGACAAAGAACTCTCATGTACCGTACGTGGCTCGTAGAAATTAAAATTGCGCGCAAGTTCATCCTTGCTAAAATCCTCTTCGAAAAAATACATCCCCTGCAGGACATCAGCCTGTTTGATAAAACATGAACGCAGGATACGATCCCACGACCATTTTTGATTGATTGGCCGTTGTCCTTTGGGAATCTGATCGACTGTGAGTTGTTCTTTCTCGAGATAATTGTCTTGCTGTAGAAAAATTCCAAGCTTACGGTCGTGTGGGAAATACATTTTGGCGAAGATCTTTTTCCATTGTTTTCTTTCTGCAGGCTCCAATGCAAGTCGTTTCAACAGGGCAACAGTTTTCTTACGGTTGGATTGCTTGCACGCGTCGATACATTCAAGCGTGTATTTCAGGCACCATCTCGCGATATAATTTGTGTACCAGTTGTTGTCGACATTGTTTTCATATTCATTGGGTCCCGTGACTCCGAGCATCACAAATTTCTTTTTAGGCGTAGACCAACTGACCCGTTGCGCCCAGAATCGGGAGATACCGACAAGTACTTCCAGTCCACCTTCGAGCAGATAACTATTGTCAGCAGTATAGCGGATATAATCATAAATAGCATACGCAATAGCGCCATTCCGATGTATCTCTTCGAACGTGATCTCCCATTCGTTATGACATTCTTCGCCATTCATGGTCACCATGGGATATAGGGCAGCGCCATTGGTGAAGCCAAGTTTGCTGGCGTTTTCGATTGCCTTACCCAGATGGTGGTACCTGTATTTGAGCAATTGATTTCCGACAGAAGACGGGCATGTGCCAAGGTAGAATGGCAAGCAATAGGCTTCCGTATCCCAGTAAGTGCTGCCTCCATATTTCTCTCCGGTAAATCCTTTCGGACCGATATTCAATCGCGGATCATCGCCAGTGTACGTCTGAAGCAGTTGGAAGATGCAGAAACGAATTGCCTGTTGGGCCGATGCCGCGTCCGAATGGACTTCGTCCGGGCGGGCATCTCCTTGTATTTCAATGTCCGCAGATTTCCATTTCTCATGCCACGCATTGATGTGTTCTTCGCGCAGAGTTTCGTAACCTTTGAGAACAGCATCCTTTAGTGCAACTGAAGCGCTATGATTCAGGGTTTCTGCCGGGTAGTACAATGAGGAATGATGGACAACAATCTTGTCAATCGTCAATGCTTGTCCGGGTGCTAAAGAACAAGTCAGAGTTTGCTCTGCGAATCCTTCATGTGATGAAAACACCTTGTTGTTAAGCTCGCTTCCACTGACCTTGCAAGATGAAATTGAATAAATGACAAAGCCGGTTTTACGTGTAACAGCACTTACCGCTATATGGTCACCATTAGCTTCTGCACTTCGTTGTTCCCAGAATTTCTCTTCCCAATTCGCATCCTGGTTTTGTACATCGCTATTCAGATAATTCTGAATGCGCAATTCACCATCGAAATCTGCAGAAGTCACTACTACTCTTATCGCCCCGATGGCTGGTGACGCCATCGAACAGAATCGTTCGTATTGAAATTCAACACTGCCTTTCGTGGTCTTTATACTAAATGATCTCTGAAGCAGACCTCCTTGCATGTCCAACGTTCGCTTGAAATTCTGAGATGGAATTGTTGCAAGATCAAGACGTTCTTCATCAAGATAAATGTCGAGACCAGGCCACTCCACAGCATTGAGGACTTTTGCGAAATATTCGGGGTATCCGTTTTTCCACCATCCCACACGCGTCTTATCAGGATAGTAGATCCCGGCAAAATAATTGCCCTTCATGCTATCGCCTGAGTAGTGTTCTTCGAAATTTCCTCGCTGGCCCATGCGGCCATTGCCCAGGCTGAAGACACTTTCAGAGACGCGTTGGTAGTCCGGGTGGAATCCTTCTTCGATGATCTTCCAGGGATCCGGAGAAAAGTACTGTTTCAATTGACGCGGATTTGTTCAAGTGTACGGATAAATTCTGCTGCATGCAGATAGGCAAAACCATCAATCCAAATTGCAGCATGCGGAAGCTGCGAAGCATCGCCAACACCTACAGGAAGAATGCCTGCATTCAGCGAAGCGTCGATGCCAACCTCGGCATCTTCAAACACCACAGCATGCTTGGGATCTATGCTAAGACGTTCGCATGCCATCAAAAATATCTGAGGGTCAGGTTTTGATCTCTGGATATCATTACCATCACATATCGCATCAAAGAGGTTTGTGACGCCAAGTCTTGTGAGGATGCTTGTTGCATTTTTACTTCCTGATCCGACAGCAAGTTTGAGACCGAGGCCCCGTGCTTCTTTCAAAAACCGTTCTACCCCGGGTAGCATTTCGTCATGAGAGAGGTCGGTCAGATGGTGGAGGTAGATATCATTCTTCTCTTTTGCAAAAGCTTCAAGGTTGCCATTCTTGCGAGTGTCTTCGGACGCGAACTGCATGACCTCATCCAGTGCTTCCATTCTACTCAGGCCTTTGAGTCGTGAGTTCAGCCTGTCCGGAATGTCGAAGCCGTGATTGTGAGCGAATTCCCGCCAGGACTGAAAATGATATTTCGCTGTGTCCACGATGACTCCATCCAGGTCAAAAACCAGTGCTTTGATAGTACGTTGCATACGGGCGGCGAAGATATAGAGATTCAGCTTTGAGGGGTTGGTCTATCTGATCTTCTGTTTGGCGTCTAGAAACGAGGGTACTGACTGTGTTTGTGTTTTCTTCGATTCAAAGTTCAAACCCGAGAGGGTCATCTGAATCAATGAAAAGTTTCCTTCCTTTTTTTCTACTCTTAGCTTTCCAAACATCATCAAATCTGCCGGGAAAGTCCAGTCTCAATTGCTCGGCAAGGTTACCTGCAAGCTTAGTATAGCGCAGACTGTGGAGTGTTTCCATAAGCAGCGAGATTTGTTCGGTCGACTTAGGGCCTCCATTGTGCACAGCATAAGCAAAAGAAACTTCATGGATCAATGTCTCAGGATCTTCCGCATGATGTACAACATCCTTACAATGCCGAATGAGCATAGGCAACGATCCGGATTTGCGGAGCAATGAAAGGAAGTCGTCCCATTGATGTTCTTCAGCATAGATCTCACTCCTGAGGTCATCCGAAATATCGGGCGATAATAGGTCGGCAGACAACTTCGAAGTGGAAGTCGCTGAACGCATTTTACGATAGATATTGATGTCTTCATCAAGTCTTAGAAATTCCCATCCGCTCTCTTGAATGTCTGCCTGATTTCCCGATTGCAATGCGAGATCAAATTTCCATTTCAGCCATTGCTTCTGTTGCGATAGAGTCAAATCTTCAGGTGGTGCAAATAACTTCAGCAGTCTGGATAACGAAACTGAATCATTTGCGGCATGAAGGAGATGCGCGATATCATAAACATACTTTTTGGAAATACGTGACTTCAGATCAAATCGTGTGTCTGGAATTTTCAATAATAACGCCGACCAGAGTTTACGCTGAGTATCGACAACTTCATCCGCTTTCAAAACTTTTTCTGCCATGAGCTCCGAGATGTGTTTTCGCTCATGGATATCTGAGGCGCTCTGAATAATACAAGTGATCGCATTGTTGCCGATATCATAGATCACATGATGATTGCGGCTTACGATTTCATAGAGCGAGGCGTAGATACTTTGCCTGAGTTCTGGTGCGGGATTGAGTTGGAGCAGGCCAAGGACATGCACATAACTCTCTGATAATATCGCGATGAGTTTTTGATCAGGGCCCTGATATTTGTCCATCAGTAAATGCAGGTGAAAGATGACGGCATAAGCGGCTTCCCATGCCTCCCTGAGTTCGCCTTCCTGAAGATGTTGGTACAAAAGCTTGATAAAGTCCTCGCAGATATCGCGCAGGATTTGCAAAGAGCGCTTGGTAAGATGAATCGTGCCCTGCACATCGTGATGAACCAACAACCCAAGGACCTGGCCATATTTATTTACTCCTTTGAGACTGTCAATGCCCGCAACAAGATGCGCCCGCAGTTTAAGTGCGAGGGCAGTATTGCGAGTGGCCTGCTTCTTGAGAAACGTACGCAGAACCTCTGTATCAGCATTGTCGATGATATCTTTCAGATCAGGGATGTCATGCCGCTCCGGCATAGGCAGTTGTTTTTTTTGATGACAATTACGCGTTAGTGCATTTTACCCGATCGCGCGAGCACAATCAGCAAAGCTACTGGAATTTTAAAGCGAGCTGGGTTTATACCTATTTAGGTGTGCATGACATATTGCAGATTTGGTATTGGCCCTCCCTCGGACGCTCCTAGGTCCTCATTCGGGCAGGCTCCGAGGTCTGCCTCTACCTACTATCATTTCAAAATCCGGCTATCTTTCCATCATGAAATATTTTGCAAAATGGTTTACCCTAATCCTGGTACTATGGATAAAGAGTAATCCACTTATTGCACAGGATATTTTTTCAGAAGAACTGCTGGAGATTCATATTGAATTTGCGGATCCGGACTGGAGAGATATTTTATTATCAGCAAAGCAGACCGGTGACAATCGCAGACTTACAGCACAGGTGAAACTCAATAATAAAATTTACTCGGATGTACAGGTTCGCTTCAAAGGAAATAGTTCTTTCTATGGCGCTGTGAAGGCAGGGTTCAAAAAAATTCCATTGAATCTGAAAGCTTCTGATGGCAATCCATTCGATGGTGGATACGAAACGCTCAAGCTTGCGAACAATTATCGTGATCCTTCAGCAGTGCGTGAACTTTTGGCCTATCAGATTACGGCAGATTATGTGCCAGTGCCCAAAAGCACCTACGCCATCGTCTATGTAAATAATGAATATCTGGGTGTTTACACTGCAACCGAAGGAGTGAGCTATACGATGACAAGCCGGTATTTCCGTGGCAACAAGAAAGGACTGATACAAGCAGAGCCTGATTTTGACAGAACCACACCTCCAGGGTGTGCAAAGGGAAGCTATGCGAGTCTTGAATATCTCGGCGATGATCAGGCATGCTACAATGGGCTTTATGAGGTAAAAGACTCACTGGAATGGAGAAAACTCATCCGGTTTACACACCTGCTCCGTGACAGCAATGAGTTGTTAGAAGAAGTACTTGATGTGCACATGGCCTTGTGGATGCATGCTATCAATAATGCCCTTGTAAACCTCGATAGCTATCTGGGATATTTTTGTCATAATTATTACTTGTACCGCGACAGTCTCGATGTGTATCACCCTTTATTATGGGATTTGAATCTTGCATTTGGAGGTTTCCATGTACTCAAACAAGATGCTGACGTTGATTTTGCCACATTAAGTCCCATCGTACATGAGCGTTTCAGTCTCACCAACAGGCCTTTGATCACAGAACTCCTTAAACATAGAGCGTATCGGCATATTTATTTTTCCATGATGCGGACAATCACAGACCAATGGTTTTTGAATGGACGATACTTGGAAACTGCAGAGAGATTGCAAAGCCGGATACGACCATATGTAGAGTTGGAGAAAGGGACATTTTATAATGCCGCAGATTTTGAGAAGAATCTTTCCGTATCGGTAAAAGCAGGTGTACGCTCTGTGCCTGGTATCAAAGAACTCATGACTGCGCGGATAGAATACCTCAGAGCACACCCTCTTCTGAAACCTACAACACTTGCTGTAGAAAGTTGGCAAGCCCAGGAATCATCAGACTCGACGATCATCACTATAAAGACTACCGGGGGTGTAAATGCCGCCCGTGTCTGGTTCGAAATTTCCGACTGTAATTCTTTCACGCCGCTAAAGATGAATCCCGTTCCACTCACTTCAGACTTTGAATGTCTCGTACCAGGACGGCCCACGTCATTCTATTTTGAATTGGATGGAGGAGCCAGTGCAAATCTTTGGCCACTCAATGCGCCGAGGAAGACCATTGTGCTGGAGTGAGACGGAAAACTCAAACTCAAACTCAAACTCAAACACAAGAAATCAGAAGAGGAGACGGAAAACTCAAACTCAAACTCAAACTCAAACTCAAACACAAGAAATCAGAAGAGGAGACGGAAAACTCAAACTCAAACTCAAACTCAAACACAAGAAATCAGAAGAGGAGACGGAAAACTCAAACTCAAACTCAAACTCAAGAAATCAGAAGAGGAGACGGAAAACTCAAACTCAAACTCAAACACAAGAAATCAGAAGAGGAGACGGAAAACTCAAACTCAAATCGAAGGATGCAAACACAAGAATCAGAAAACTCATCCTCAAACTCAAGTGCAAGAAATCAAAGAGTGAAGTGAACGAATGTCTTCATAGCATAAAACCTGTTATCAAGCATTGAATTTGAATTTGAATTTGAGTTTGAGTTTGAGTTTGAGTTTGTATTTGTCTTTTTCTTCTCTCGCCTTCTGCTTTTTGTCATTCCGACCGTAGCGGAGGAATTCTCACATTCTAATCAAACGTGACCTCCTTCTCCACTTGCGCGCCTTCATGCTCAATCATGACTTTTATCGTCTGACCGGGTGCGAAACTCCCAAGTGCTTCCATATAGGTCGTCATATCGTTCACTTCCATGTCGCCCAGACGGAGGACGATATCGCCCTTCACGAGTCCGGCTTTTGCTGCAGGTCGGTCTGGTCTCACGCCATCTATGCGCATGCCTTTGCCGGAATAGAGATAATCTGGCATGACTCCAAGTGTGACTTTGAAATCTGTGCGCATCGTCTGTGCGCTATCCTGTGTTTCCTGGAATGCGATCTTCTGATCATCATCAAATGCGCGCAGAATCGCTTCGATGTATTTCATAACCGATGAAATTCCTGCGAAGTTGATCTTGTCGACATCATCAGAAGGTTTATGATAGTCTTCATGCTGGCCTGTGAAAAAATGCAACACCGGAATGCCTTCATAATAAAATGATGTATGGTCGGAAGGACCTACACCACTTTCGGTAGGTACGATTTGAATGCTATCAATATGCAATGTTTCCAGTACAGGCATCCATTGAGGTGATGTTCCGACACCATAGACAGCAAGAGATTTCTCAGGTTTCATTCTCCCGATCATATCCATGTTGAGCATATAGTTGAACCGGGTCAGATCGGTAGTAGAATGCTTGACAAAATAATTTGATCCCAGCAATCCGCGTTCTTCTCCGGCAAAAGCAATAAACAGGAAATTGTTTTGCTTGAATTGTACCTTACATACAGATGCGAGATAGAGAAGCCCGCCCACGCCGGAAGCATTGTCGTCTGCACCATTGTGTATTGCTGGTTCACCGCCTGCATACAAAGAGCCAAACGAACCAAATCCGAGATGATCATAGTGTGCGCCTATCACTACCGTATGGTCTGCGTTATTATCCAGGAAACCAATCACATTTGACCCACGCACGACTGATGTTGTACTATGTGGACTATGAGGATCGAATTGAGGCATTGCAAATTCCTGGAAGTATGTGCCATCATCACCCATTGGCTTGAGCTTGAGG
>JANNQA010000154.1:0-4151 GCA_031400515.1 Bacteroidota bacterium | reverse complement strand
GATTGGATGGACAGAAACATATACCTGAAATCCGGTGTGAACGTCATTCCTGTCGGTTCAGCTCCTGTCGGTGTTGCAAAAAATACATTCACATGTGGTAGCTCCTGTGTGTGCTCCTGACCTACATGCCAGATATGGTTCTGAGTGCCATCCTGGAGAACATAGAGATTACCACGATCATCGAAAGTCAGGTTATCATTCCCTTGTCCCCAATCTTCTAGCACGCGACCGAATTCAGTATGGATTACATAAGAAGTGCCCCCAACAAAAGTTTCGAACTCAGAGATTGTAGAACCATCATCTGAGAAGCGATAGACGCGTCCTGCACCCTTTACAGCGAAATAGACTTTACTGTCGGTTGGACTTATCTCCATGTCTTCATTGCCTGCAAAGGTCGTGGCACCAAGCGCAAGTGCGGCTTGTTTCAGGTTATTACGCTCAGCCGGTGTTGCATTCGGAATTTGTATCCATGTGCCAGTTGTGCTTGTTGGCTCAAAGTTCATCATCGGTTGATCCAATTGCAAAGCAAATACGTCACCACTAGTAAGGTCCATTGGATTCGTTGCAATGAATTTATACACAGATCCATCGCTTACGTCTTCAGCATAGTACACCGTGCGTAAATCAGGACGAATTGCCACATTCTCATGATCCATTCGTCCGAGTGCCCAAAGCTTCTGTGGTGAACCTGTACCGTACTCGCGGATGCTGGCTGTAGCTGGGTCTATCTCCGTACACCAGCCGTAGTCACTATAGCCATCTCCATTGCTGTCGTTTCCTCCTCCTGCATCCTCTTCACAGGAGATGACTGTATTCCAGGGCGTCACTGCTCCTGAACAATTCTCCCTCGTACCACCTAAGGCAGAAAAATCGACACCAGTGCTATGCAGCTTTTCCCAAAGCCCTGTCTGCAGATTCAGTTGTACCTCTACTATCCCAACACCACCCGGATTGTCCTCATAGTTGATCGATACATAGCCATGCCTGCTACTACCATCGATCGGTACGTAGCCGGTAAAATCAAAATCATCACCATGTACACCAGATCCATCTGTATAAGCTTCATCCTTACGTGCGATGTATTGAAATTCATGATCGACAGACACGCGCATATAGTCGTCTTGAGTTGTGGGGATGATACTTGAGAAGCATCCGATGTGATCATCATCATCCGGATTAGTATCACAATTGTTATCCGGATCGTTTGGTTTTGCAGTAAAATTGTCTACAGACAAGTCAAATAATAAATCTGCGTCTGCTGTATTGACAATAACCGCGATCGTGTTTGTTCCCTGCTGAAACATTGCCTTTGGTACATCGTACAGAAAATATGCTCTCTCTCTGTACCCTTCGACTAGCTCTGCATTATTGCTGTTGAAATCGAGAGCCTGTACACCATTGATATACACGATCGCACCATCATCGACTTTCATCTGTAGGGCTTGTACATCTGACAGAGCAGTGAGATCGGGAATATCAATTTGTTTTCTAAAATATACCGTCGGGCTCTGGCTTGAAATCTCAGTGTTGATGGCTGGATCGCCATAACCGAGATTGGCATTTCCGAATGACCAGTCACCGGCATCAAAATCCATCGTGGTCCAGTCCGTAGCCGGAGGAGCAGTCTGATCCCAATAAGACCACGGGGAGCCCTGTGCCAAAGGATATGCAGAGACTTCAAGACCTCTTTCACTCGTGAGGTATTTGATGATCAGCTCAGGTGCCTGATCAGGAGATCCATCATGTGCCTCTGCAACTTTTGTCCCAGTTCCTTCAATTGTGAATACCATCGCATTGCCAGCTTGCCAGCCATCCTGTGCGATGATCAGATTCACAAGCGATGAAATATCCGGTGAAAGCTGATCCGGTCCTGCCTCGCCTGCAGTGAGCCATGTGGCACCCGGGACGTGCCAAAGAATGCTGTCCGGAAATGTTGGTCTTGATGAGATATTTGAATTGATATTGACGTCGAAGGTCAATGGATTCGGCTCTGCCTGGGCACGAATGATAAAGTCTGCTGGACCTTCGTTCTTTAATTCATCTACGGTAAACTGAATAAATGCGTTTTGGACAGGAGTACCAGACTGAATGTCTACATTCTGAAACCTGATCCCTACAAGCTGCGGATCATCTCCACCTCCATCTTCAGTGCCAAGCTCCAGATCTGAGCTTCCTGCATCCATCGAACCAACAGTATTTGTTTGTGTTGGTCCTTCAAGATATTCCTCGAGATCATCCTCAGGTGCAGAAACGCGTTGACGCAATTCAGCAGATTTATAATATTGAACAATGAGCAGCGGTGCCTGATCAGGAGAACCATCATGCGCCTCTGCCACCCGCGTCCCCGAGCCGGAAATTGTAAAGACAACTGGTTGGCCGGCTTCCCATCCAACCTGATCAATAATCGCCTGCAATAATGAAGACAGATCGGGTGTCAACTGATCAGGGCCAGCTTCGCCGGCATTCAGCCAATTATCGGCGGCAATATCCCATTTTACAACTTCAGGAAAAACAGGACGTGAAGAGATGTTCGCATTGATATTCACATCGAATGCCAGTGGATTGATCTCCATCTGTGCCATGATATCAAAGGATGCCGGATCAGTACTCTTGGTCTCGTCCACTGTAAACTGAATATGTGCTTTGGAGATAACAGAACCCGCAGGAATGTCAACATTCTGAAAGCGCATTCCTACGAGCTGTGGATCGTCGCCATTACCGGCTTCAGTACCGAGTTCAAGGTCAGAGCTACCTGCATCCATAGAACCGACTGTATTTGTTTGTGCAGGTCCGTCGATGTACTCTTCGAGATCATCTTCAGGAGTGGAAATCCGCATAGATACATTCACTGGATCAACAAAGGTGACTACAAGTCTAGGAGCATTGTCAGGGCTGCCGTCATAAGATTCTGCTTCCCGGGTTCCATTACCTATGAATGTGAAGACCATGGCATTACCTGCCACCCAATTTTCTTTGGTTACGAGTTGCTGGACAAATCCGGTAAGGTCAGGTGTTGTTTGATCCTTACCTGCCTCGCCCACATTCGCCCATGATCCATCAGGTATTCTCCAGGAGACACTATCAGGCAGAAAAGATCTGTTCGTAATGTTGAACGTGATGTTTGGATCGAATGAAGATGGTGTCAGATTGTCCTCGGCGCGAATAACTATTTCACAAGGGTCTGTATTTTTCCCCGTCGCGTCGACAGTGAAAATGATGCGTGCTGATGTGATGAGGGCACCTTGCGGAATATCCAGGTTTGCAAAGCGCACTCCGACGATTTGGGGATCGACATTATCTGCATCTTCCGTGCCGAGTTCAAGGTCTGAGCTTCCTGCATCGAGGTTGCCGACCGTTTGTGTTTGTCCAGCCCCTGGAATATATTCCTCGAGATCATCTTCTGGTGCACTCACTGGTACGCTGATCGTACGTTGAGCACTGAGCACCTGGAGAGAAAAGACAGAAAAGAGAAGTAGAAGTGACTTTACCATAGTTAAATATTTGCGGGTAAAAGAAGACAATGACTATTAAGCCTATTGGATTTTTCTTTAAGGAATGGTAAAAAGATCCATGCTCATTGTGGTGATGTCTTTACGATTGTTTTACAGGGGTTTTATTGTAGAGGAAAATCAGGCCCTTTGATAACTCTGCATTTATCAAGTGCACCAGATCTCCCATTGCGGGTAAATGTTGCATTTAACGCTGAAGAATGTGATTCGCAAAATCCGGTTTAACAGATATGCATAGTCAATCCGGTTTCATTCTTAAGGCTGCTTTGCGTTGGATACTCCATAGAATCTCCGGATCCGACCTCTGAGGAGTTTAAGATTTGCATTGCTTTCCTGCCGTAGCTTTTTGATCAATTTAGCATCAGCAGGACGTTTTTTTTGTTGACTCCGGATGAAGGTCATTGCGTCATGCCATTCGCCGATGAGTGTAGCGCTATCGCGGTAAAAACTATCTATCTCCTTCTTCCTGCAGGCAATAGTGGACAGATAAAGAATTTCCTTGACCACCTTTCGAGTGGAGTGCAATTCCGATCTGATGAATTTCGGATACAATCCTTCCTTCATCTCCTTCTTTTTCTTTTTCAGATACTTCCTATACGTATGGGCCGTCAGAGTCCTGGTCTCTTTGAGAATCTGTTTTTC
>JANNQA010000152.1:0-2176 GCA_031400515.1 Bacteroidota bacterium | reverse complement strand
TTATATTTGTAAACATTCATTATGGTTAAAAGAAATGCTGAAAAATGGTTGCGTGAGAAAGGTGCTTCGATCATCAAAGGTCCGATGGGTTTTACGAATCTCGACAAGGCAGGACTGCTGACTTTTGGCTTTGATGAATTGCCGACCATTTCAACGATTTATAATTATCCGTATTACAACGATCATGTTGTTGCGCTTGGTTTTAATAAATCCGTCGACTATGTGGAATTTGAATTTACTGTTCCAGGCACGATTCCGGAAAAAGTGACAACATTCATAGATATAATTACAAAGCGTTATGGTGTCCGTGTTGTAGAAAACCTGACGAAGGCAAGTATGCAACGTTATGGTCAGCAATTATTTGAATTGATCAATGAGACACATCGCAACTTGTATGGCTTCAAATTGCTTTCAGATGACATGAAGCGATACTATATGAAAAAATACCTGCCATATATTAAGCAGGATTTTGTTGCGCTCGTGGTGAATGATCAGGACAAGTTGGTTGCCTTTGGATTGAGTATGCCTTCATATGCAAGAGCGTTTCAGAAGATAGGCGGGCGTTTGTTTCCATTTGGATTGTGGCATATCTATCGTGCCTCACACAATAACTCACGTGCCGATTTAATGTTGATTGGCGTCACCGATACATTACGAAACAAAGGTCTCACATCCCTGATTTTCCATCGCCTTCTCAATACATTTATGAAGCATGGTATTCAGCGCGTAGAATCCAATCCTGAACTAGAGGACAATCAGCAGGTGCAGGCGCTTTGGCAGAAATATGAGTATCGTCAACACAAACGCAGAAGAGTCTATCAGAAGGATTTGTAAATGGCAACAAAAGTCCTCATCACTGGTGCAAGTGGCTTCATTGGCAGGCACATCGTAAAAGAGGCCTTGCTACGTAATATGGAGGTGTATGCAGCAGTACGGGCCTCAAGCAGCAAACGCTTTTTATCTGACCCACGCATTCATTTCTTTCCATTTGATTTGGACGATCCGGGGCAATTGCATGTCGATCTGAAAAAATTTCAATCGGAGATCGGTGGGTTTCAATATGTCATTCACAACGCCGGTGTCACTATTCCGAAAGATGTCTCCGAGTTTGTCTCTGGAAATGCGGATTTCACCCGTGAGTTTGCGCGGATGTTGATGGAGACTCAACACGGTATGCGGAAGTTTGTTTACATGAGTAGTATGGCTGCTATTGGGCCAGGCAATCCCACTTCAATGGGTTTGATTGACGAACGACATGCACGCAGACCTGTCACTCCATATGGTCATAGTAAATTGCTCGCCGAACGTTTTATTCACGAGATAGAGGAGTTGCCTTATGTCATTCTCCGCCCAGTGGGAGTTTACGGTCCTGGTGATGTAAAGTTTGTGCTGCGTGTCATATCAATGATGAAGAAGGGCATAGAGGTCAGTCTCGGTCCGGCAGATCAAAAGACCAGTTTCCTGCATTCAGAAGACCTTGCACATCTGTCAGTACAGGCTTGTCTATCGCCAGTACTGCGTGAAGACTTCAATGTGGCTGACGGAAATTTTTATACTCAACATGAATTCAATACAATCCTGAAGAGGCTTCTCGGCGTGCGTACAGTTGGAGTGAGGATTCCAACACGAGTCTTAATTGCATCTGGCTATGCTGCATTTCATCTCAGTCGACTGACACATAAGCCACTGCGCCTTTCTCACCTCAAAATGCTGGAAATCACCGCAAAAAACTGGCGCATCGATATTACCAAAGCAAGGGAGATGCTGAACTTCAACCCAAAGTTTGACCTGGAGAAGGGATTACAGAATGTAGTGGAGACATTGGAATGAACTCTTCATCTGTTTTAACCAAAAACTTTATTATTCAATCCTGATCAAAGCGCAGTCATCAATGAGCAGATGACCTGCTGTGGGCGCAATGGCATTTGGAAAAAAGGCTTCGACCGTAATATATCTGTATTGTTTATTGGGATTGAGTGTAAGAATTAATTGCTCCCAATTCAGATTATTCAGCGACTGTGATTCGACAAGTATTTCATGGTCTTGTAAAATAGAATTCCGACCACCTATCCTCAACTTAGTTGGGTAGGTAAAACTGACAAGAGTATTTCCACTGTCATCGATCGGACTAAAAAAGGTCGATGACTGTCGTACCCAAATCGTAAAAAGATATTTC
>JANNQA010000137.1:0-20522 GCA_031400515.1 Bacteroidota bacterium | reverse complement strand
GGTGTGGGTTGAAGATATTGACCGATCGTAAGTACATCACAGTCATGCGCACGCAGATCGTCCATGATCTTTAGCATTTCTTCATGTGTTTCACCAAGGCCAACCATCACGCCTGACTTGGTGCGTTTGCCAAAAGCCTTAGTACGTTTGATCTGTTCAAGGCTCCGTTCATATCGCGCTTGTGGACGTACCGTTTTATATAAGCGTTCTACTGTCTCCATATTATGTGACACCACTTCTTGTCCCGCACTGATCATGCGTATGAGTGCATCCCAGTTTGATTTTACATCAGGGATGAGAGTCTCAATTGTCGTATCAGGAGAAAGTTCTTTTACGGCGCGTATAGTTTGATACCAGATTTCGGCACCGCGATCTTTGAGTTCATCGCGATTCACAGAGGTGATCACCGCATGTTTCACTTCCATGAGACGAATGGCTTCAGCTACACGACGCGGTTCGTCTTCATCATACTCTGGTGGCCTGCCTGTCTGAACTGCACAAAACGAACATGATCTGGTGCAGACATTACCAAGGATCATGAATGTGGCTGTACCGGCACCCCAGCATTCACCCATATTGGGACAGTTGCCGCTCTGGCAGATGGTATGAAGTTTATACTCATCTACTAACTGACGGACATGGCGGTAATTTTCACCAATGGGCAGTTTCACCCGCAGCCAATCAGGCTTTCGCCGGCGCGGAGATTCTTCTGACGTGACTATTGGTAGTTCGAACACGGAGGCAAAGGTAATCGAGTTACGAGTTACGGGGTACGGGGTACAGGGTGGAAGAGCAAACCTGGCAGATTTAGCTGAGCGATGCGGGAGGATAATCTGCAAGGTTTAGTATGGGTGGGCGCGAGGTGCGGGTTACGAGGGAAAAAGGTAAGAGGCCGAACCGTGACCTACATTATGAGCTTGGGCAAGCACACTCGCAACTCGGACTTAACGCGTAACACGAACCTCGTAACTATATTTGTCCCATGCCATTCACACATCAAAGTATCAACGGACAACTCCTGCCAAAGGAGCAAGCTCTTATCCCACTGACTGATCTTGGGATGTTGCGTGCATATGCCATATTCGACTTCTTCAGGGTACTGAACGGTGTGCCGGTATTCCTTGAAGATCATCTTGATCGCCTCACACGGAGCGCAAATACAATGGACTTGCCACTGCCGTTCGACAGGGTTGCCATCCGCAGGATGATCAATGAATTGATCGAAGCAAATCATGCGAAGAGGGCAGGTTTCAGACTTGTGATCACAGGCGGTTTTTCTGAAGATGGCTTTACGCCAGGCAAACCCAATATCTACATGATGCTTCATGAACTGCCGGAGTACGATCCGCTGGATGTTGTGACTGGTTGCAAACTCATTACATCAGCCTATGTACGGGATGTCCCTACGGTGAAGACATGTATCTATGTGCAATCACTTCTTGTAAATAAGGATCGGCAAAAAGCTGGCGCGGTGGAGGTGTTGTATCATTGGAAGGGAAGCATCACGGAGTGTTCGCGTTCGAATATCTTCTTTGTCACACCTGATGGCGTACTTGTCACACCAAAGGAAGGCATGTTGCACGGCATCACACGAAAGCAAGTACTTGCAATTGCAAATGACAGCGGTATTCTTATTGAACTCCGTGAAGTACATCTCGAAGAACTTCCATGGTTCAGGGAAGCATTTCTCACAAGCAGTACACGTGGCGTATTGCCTATCGTGCAAATCGCTGATCAAATCATTGGTGATGGGAAACCCGGAGAGATGACGAAGATGTTCTATGATGTTTTTGAGGAGAGGGTGAAGGAAGTGATTGGGAAATTAGTGATTCATTGATTTTTGATTGATTGAATCGGTCAAAATCACTTTTAGCCTTTGGTTTTTTGGTTCTCACTGTATCGCCTTCTAAACCAACACAAATCACCGACTCCCGTGATCGATGTCATACTTTCCGACGATGACAGTAACTACTTTTGAAGCCGCTAGAAACAAAATGGTTTAACCATCAAAATTATTTTAACAATGTCAGCATTAATGCCTTCCAGATGGCCCTCAGTATCCAACGAGTTGTTCGATACGGGTTTCTTTCCACGCATGTGGGATTTTACCAATGATTTCGGCGGATCCGATTGGGCGACTAATGTGCCTTCTGTGAACATCGTTGAGAATACCAAGGACTTCAGAATCGAACTAGCTGCACCAGGTCTTGAGAAAAAAGATTTCAAAATTGCAATGGAAAACGGCATGCTCGTGATCAGTGCTGAGAAAAAGGAAGAAATAAAAGAGGAGAAGGAAAACTTCATGCGCAGAGAATTCTCCTATAACAAGTTCACCCGCTCTTTCCGTCTTCCGGAAAATTGCCTGACAGAGAAGATTGATGCCAAGTATGAAAACGGCGTGTTGCGCCTGATTCTTCCCAAAAAAGAAATGACAATGGCAAAGCCAGTAAAGGAAATTAAGGTGCTATAGGTCGTCTCTGGAAACAGCTTAAACCGATGAAATCCTGCTCAATTTGGGTGGGATTTCTTTTGTTTATCTGCTGCCTGCATACGGGCATTTTTTTTGGAATTGGTCAGTATTCCGGGGATTTCTCCCGAAGTCACGATGAAGAAGTGATCGCTTTCTTACCTGGATGAATCAAAGGGCGGAAGCGGTATGACAAGAGGCCGTTGGCCTTTAGCTATTTGTTGCCGACAATTGGCAATCACTTACTTTAAATAGAACAAAGGTTTCGAGCTAATAGCTAACAGCGAATGGTAAACAGCTTTCCAAGAGCTACTTTTGACCCCGATGAAATACGCCATTCTCGCTTTGATCATTGTCTCTTCTCTATTCCTTGGACTCACAGATCCTGAATGGCCGCAACGTGATCCTGTACCGAAAGAGCAAATCGTCGCTCACTCGATTCACTGCGCCGGATGTCATGGGATGGATCAAACAGGGGCTTCACTTGTAGATGAAGATGGCAATGACGTAAATATGTATGACGACTGGAGTGTGAGTATGATGGCGCTCTCAGCTTATGATCCTTTCTGGCGAGCTACGCTGAATCTTGAAGTGACTCTCTACCCTGCCGCAAAAGCCGATATAGAAACTACGTGCCTGAAATGTCATGCCCCACTCGGGAGTCAACAGCATGCTTTCGATGGGCTTGGATATTCCTATGAGGAAATGCTTGGAGATAGCCTCGGGTTGGATGGAGTCTCGTGTGCTGCGTGTCATCAGCAACCTCCTGAAACCTATGGCACATCACATTCTGGCAATATCACTTTAAACAGTAACAGAATTCTCTACGGACCCCATCCTGAACCATTCGAAGGCCCGATGGAATTGTATGTAGGCTTCAGACCGGAGTTCACGGATCTTATTTATAGCAGCGGTGTTTGTGCCGGATGCCATACGTTGATCACACCGACACTGGATGAAGGAGGCGTACCGACTGGTGATATGTTTGTAGAGCAGGCAACATACCACGAGTGGTTGAATTCAAACTATCCATTGCAGGGTACCGAATGTCAGAGTTGTCATATGCCTTTCATCGAAGACAGTGTATTGATTGCAACAGGACAAAAAGGATTGCAGAAAAGATCTCCGTTTGGTTTACATCAATTCTACGGAGCGAATACCGCGATGCTCACATTGATGCACGAGTATCGTAAAGAATTGGGATTGCCGGTTGTTTCTTCTGAAAGTGCGTGGGAAGAATCCATCGAGAATAATCGCCTGAGTTTGCGTAGGGCAGCGGATGTTGCGATTTCAGCGTACAGTGTTGTTGGTGATACGCTGTATGTGGAAGTGACTGTGAAGAATAAGACCGGACATAAACTCCCATCAGGATATCCGAGCCGTCTTGCATGGTTGCAGGTTGTGTTGACGGATGAATTCACTGGCGATACGATTTATGCGAATGGGATGATCGATGATGAAGGCCATATCATCGGGCGTAATTTTCCCTATGAACCACATCATGAGTTTTCTAAGTCAAGTGAGGATGTGCAGATCTATGAACTGGCAATGTCAGATACAGAAGGTCATCTCACGACACGACTCAACGCTGCCTATCAGCCCTTGAAAGACAATCGTCTCCTGCCTTTGGGATTTAGAAAAAATCATCCTGTTTATGACACTGTTGCTATTTGGGGAGAGGCACTTGGTGATGTGGACTATGATGCATTCAGTATGCGCGGACAGGATGTGATTGAATATCGCATTCCATTGAGCGGCAGTGAAGGCATCGCAGACCTGCATGTCTCATTGCAGTATCATACATTTCCTGCGAGATGGATGCAGGATTTATTTGAGCACGATAGTATAGCCGAAGTGAGTCAGTTTAAAGCGATGTATGATGGATATGAGATGTTTGTGGAATTGCTTGATAGTATGAGCATCAATGATTTGATCCTGGAGCCAAGCGCGGTATCTGATCTGGACAAGGAAGAGCTTTACATTTTTCCTAATCCGGTGAGAGATAGGAAAATCAATATCGCACTGAACTCCACTGCGATTTCTTATTCGATGTTTGAGTATCAATTAATAGATACACGTGGCGTGATCGTGATGTCGGGAAGGCTTACACCAGAGATCTCACTCGATGTGAATGTTGTTACGGGTTTGTATTTCTTGCAGGTAGTTGAAGAAACACAGGTGCTATCCATACACCCTTTGGTTGTGCTTTAGCATTGCTTACTTCATGAAACGTCTTTCCTTCGACTTCGCTCAGGACATGTTTACGCTCTTTACCTCATGAAACGTCTTCCGCCTGGTAGTACAGGTTTTACGCTCTTTGCCTCATGAAACGTCTTTCCTTCGACTTCGCTCAGGACATGTTTACGCTCCTTGCATGAAACGTTCCACCCAGTAGGTGAAAATTTCCAAACATCACTAAAAGAGGGAGTTACATATTATGGCTGTTCGAATTTCGTCGAAATTAGTCCTAGTCAGCTACGCTCCGCCACGTTTTATTAAACATCTTCCCCCAGTCGGTCAGACGAGTTTTACACGCCTTCTTCCGTGAGACGCCTTTGCGCGAAGCGAGACTTTATCAAAGTCCTACCTTCACGAAACAGAACATTTTCTACATGCTATTTATTCCACGTACACTGACAATTTTATTATGCATCACCTGCATTACCCTCTCCGCCCAGGATCCTGGCTTCCGCCGTCCATCTGTCAAATACCGCCAAATCAATACTGACACCATCCGCATCATCTATCCCGAAGGCACGGATGAGACCGCTCAACGCATTGCACACCTTATCTCCCTGATGGGGCGTCAGCGTCCATTCACAGCAGGAGCTCCCTTGAGAAAGATCGATATCCTTTTGCAAAATGCCACTGATGTCCCCAATGGTTATGTCGGCCTTGGACCATGGCGAAGTGAATTTTATCTCACACCGCCTCAAAGCAGTTTCGAACTTGGGTCACTGCAATGGCATGACTTGCTCACCATTCATGAATTCAGACATGTACAACAGACATCTGCAATGCGCAAAGGCATCAGTAAATGGTTTTACTATCTGTTTGGAGAGGAAGCGTTTTCCGGGGCGAAAAACCTTGCAGTACCGGATTGGTTCATTGAAGGTGATGCCGTCGTAGCTGAGACAGTGCTTACACTACAAGGGCGCGGAAGATTGCCTGCATTTACAAATGCATTCCGCGAAATGGTACGTGATGGACACTATTGGAAGTATGATAAGGTGCGCAATGGATCATTGAAAGAATTCATCCCTTCAGAATATCCACTTGGATTTCTGCTGGCCAACTATGGACGTGAGAAGTATAGCCAGCAATTCTGGGATAGCATTACTATCGAAGCAGCTTCATACAAAGGACTCATCTATTCATTTTCAAACGCACTTAAACGAAGGACTGGAATTAATACAAAGGAGTTCTATCATAATGCGATGGACCATTATCACAATTTATGGTATGGCCCAGCCTCTTCCGTTCCCCTTGAAGGAACCCTGGGAGGTGGACGCTATCAATATCGCGACTTAAGTTATCCAGTCTATTCTGCTGATGGCGAATTGCATATGATGATCCAGGAATTTGATAAGATTCCTGCGATCTATAAATCCTCTGATGGTATTTTAGAGAAGGTTGCGACACCCGGTTTTCAGACTGAACCTGTGTTCAATGCAGGTGGTGGAAAACTTTGCTGGACAGAATTGCGTCGACATCCGCGCTGGTGGCGTGAAGATTACTCGGTGATCGTAGTCTTCGATGATGAAAAAAATACAAAGCGTGCGATTACCCATGGCTCAAGTTATTTTATGCCGGCTCTTTCATCTGATGGAACTAAGATTGCGGCGCTCTTCGACAATGATATGCAGGAATATGCCTTGCACATTCTCTCGACGGAAACCGGCGATGTGATCTTGACATTACCAAATCCGGAAAACTCTTTCTTCACACATCCGCAGTGGTCGGCCGATGACCGATTTATCATCACAGCTGCACGGCTGAGTGATGGGGGCATGACGTTACTTTCATACGATCTTACAGAGAACAATGTGCGGGAATTAGTTGCCCCAGGGTATGCTCCCATTGGCAGGCCTCACATTGCGGGTGAATGGGTGTATTTTTCAATGCCATCCGAAAATATTGATCAGATCTTCAGGGTACATCGTAGCGCGCGATATTTTGAACAAATCACATTCGATGACGCATCGAAGTACGAACCAACAATCAATCAGACAAACGGTGAATTAGTTTATGCGCGCTATTCCTTGTCTGGAAAGACGTTTGAAAGTCTGAATCTGGACACGACCTCATTGCGGCTCGTCAGAAAAGAAGACTTGCAATTGTCAGACCCGGTGATCGAAGAAAATGAACGAAATATTTTATCAATAGCACAAACGGTGCAATTCCAGACGACAAAATATCCATTGCTCACGCGTCCGATCCGCTTGCATAGCTGGAGCCTCAATGCTGATGATCCTGTATTAGGAATTGAACTCCTCTCAGAGAACACATTGAATACAATTCAATGGCGGAGCGGTTGGGATTACAATCGCAATTCCGGAGATCATGGGCCGTTCACAGAGTTGTCCTTTGGTCTATGGTATCCTGAGATTGTCGCTGGATTTAGCGGTACGCGCCTCGAACGGACAATTCAGAATCGCGAGTTTGTCTGGTGGCAGCATGTGACAAACGCCGGTCTGCGCATTCCCTTCTACGGATATCAGGGACCTTATTCACAGCACGCCTCGGTGAGTTCAAGATTCAATCACATCGGTACATCCGGCGATGTGGATTTTCAGTTTGATTTTCTGTCCCATACTCTTGAGTTCACAAATGCGCGGAGACAGGCACTGCAACATCCAGAGTCACGATTCAGTCAGGCAATTGGTGTGCGCCTTCTCCATTCAATTGATACAACGACTGCAAGTCAATACTTTGTCGCTACGGACTTTACAATTCCTTCACCGATTCGTAATCACTTGTTTGGGATTGAATTTGATTATCGCCAGGAGTTTATGACAAACACAGTGCGTTTTGCGGATGTCTTCAAATATGCGAGTGGTTATGAACCGATAGAGACTGATGAGATATGGCGGCTTGGAATCAGTTATCAGTTTCCGGTAGCTTATCCCGATTTCGGTATTGGTGGCATTGTATACTTCCGTCGCATTCGTCTCGCGCCGTTCTTTGATCTCATGCGTGCAGATGGAATCAATTATAAATCGGTAGGAAGCGAATGCATTCTCGATATCAATGTTTTCAATGTAGAACCAATCTCTATAGGCATACGATGGGCGAGGCGTCTGGATCTGGATGAAGGGAATGAATTTTCTCTTATCCTTCCAATAGGATTTTGATCAGAAGAAGTCAAAATACCAGACTAAACAAGTTCATATCAGGATCTAAAGTCTAAATCATTTTCAAAATAAACTTAAAAAGAAGGCCCTGAAGGGGCCAAACATCAATAGCAACGGGCTTGGCCCGTTGCTATTGATGAGATTGTTTTACAGCCCTGAAGGGGCTGAATAGAACTCTCAACTGTTCCACTGCAAACCTGCCAACTTGTTGGTAAGTATAAACTCCTAAACGCCTAAATCATTTCCCCGCCTTTTACAAATACGGACTCAGAAATTTCAATCAAAATAGTTGCGAAAGATCAGAATTCGTGTAGCTTTGGCAGCAAGACAGCAGTTCGACTTTCACGTACTCTGCGACTGATAATCGTACAGTAACGATGTATTAGTTCGTGACACTCACCCATAGAACATTCTCCGATTTATTGACACTTTAAATAAAAGTCAGATTATGTATTACACCAAACTCCTTGCAACTGTTTCGCTCCTTACAATTATGATAAGCGAAATCCAATCACAGAATGTGGGTATTGGCACGCTTAGTCCGGATAGCACCTTTTCGATTCAAAACAAACTTATGATAGGTGGAAGCCAGGGAGATATCATCTTCACGGATGACCATGGCTCCATTACATTTCCTACAACCACTGCGCCAAATTCAGCGATGATGCATATGTTCAATAGTGGTTTTAGCAATGATGACAGGATGGTGATAGGACATTCACCTGCATCAACTACATGGGGCCTTCAGTATCAGGATTTGAGTGACAAATTCAATTTTCTTGGTGCTGGAGTGAATGTTGCCACATTTGATCTCGCAAACCGCAGAATGGGAATTGGTACAAACTCGCCTGCAACACAATTCCATTTCTTTTCTAGTAGTAGTTCTACAATGCGCTTTGAAGGTCCTAACAATTTCTTTGATATCTATTCCACAAACCCCGCGAACCTAAGTGGATTGCGGTTTTACAATGAAGCAGTGTTTTCTGGCGGAATGTTTTATAGTCCGGGTGATGATTATGTATTTATAGGGCCAAGTGCATCGACATCCAACAATCTTATCTGGATGGATTTATCAGGAGCCCGGAAGCTATCCCTGGGTGCAAATGCTCTGCCCGTAGATCATGATGTAGCCATTGGTGGCAACGTGCAGATTGTCTCGGGTGACGAAGCAAGTCTGGCTACTCATGGCTATTTACAAACCGGTTCTACTACGGGCATCAACCTGATCATGGACAATAATGAAATCGCGGCTCGTAATAACGGGGCAGAATCACCCTTGTATTTGCAGCCGAATCAGGGGAATGTCGTTGTGGGAAGTACGGGAGGGTTTACAGAAAAATTTGTGGTTGAAGGAGAGGATGGAGTATCTGCGGTTCGCGTGCGTACACAGCTTACTACGCGATTTGCAGTTGACTCAGTCGGAGCGGTGTTGATCAACTCGGCTACCCTTAAGAAAACCGGATACGAACTCAATGTCAATGGACAGATTGTAGCTGAAGAAGTTCTTGTCCAAAATTCTACTGACTGGCCGGACTTTGTTTTTGAGGATGATTATAACCTGAGACAATTATCAGATATCGAAGCATTCATCAATGAGCATAAACATTTGCCGGACGTCCCTTCTGCGGCACAAATACAAGAAGATGGAATCCTCCTTGGTGAAATGGACAAAACCCTCCTGAGAAAAATCGAAGAGATCACGTTGCACATGATACAACAGTCGAAAGATATTGCACAGTTGAAGCTTGAGAATGTCGCATTAAAACTGGAAATCAAAAACATGAAGGAGTAATCGGATCGTGCGCACACAGCATTTTTTTACAACTAAAAGTTTATTCTGTGAAACACACAATACGCAATTCGATCTTGTTTGCCAGTGTACTCCTGCTATCCTTCATACTACAAACAGGATATGCTCAAGGGTCAGGAGACCGCAGTTTGCCTTCCGACATCTGGATGGAACCGAATACCACTGACTTTGCTGAAATTCAACGACAAGCCGAAGAGTATTTCAAAGATAAAAGCCGTGAAAGCGGAACCGGTTACAATCAGTGGAAGCGATGGGAATATCTCATGAACGATCGCCTTACACCAGACAGGAAGATCACGAACTATACCGCACTGAACTATCGGGCACATCGACGCTACACCAGCGACCATGAGCATAATGTTGAGCAAAGGACATATGGAGGTTTCTGGTTTCCAGAAGCAACTGATGGATATGTCCAGGGTATCAATGGCTACAACCCTGGAATCGGAAGAGTCAATGTCATTGCATTTCACCCAACTGACGCAAGTACGATTTTTGCCGGGACACCAGCAGGGGGTCTATGGAAAACGACGAATGATGGCTCGAGTTGGACATCTCTTACAGATGGCATCACCAGAATCGGTGTCTCTGGAATCGTGATCGATCCTGATAACCCCAATATCATTTATATCCTCACAGGTGATGGCGATAGCGCTGACACATATTGTATCGGTGTGCTCAAGACGACCAATGGTGGTACAACATGGAATTCGACTGGACTAACCTTTGACGCACTTAATCTCACGCGAGGCTATAAGCTTGTGATGAAACCCAATGACAACACGACCCTCTTCGCAGTAACTAATGTCGGGATCTATCGCACAGAAAACTCCGGGACAGACTGGACACCGATCCGTGATGGCAATTTTCGCGATCTCGAATTTAAACCCGGAGCTCCAGAAACAATCTATGCATGTACCACTAATGCGTTTCATCGTTCACTGACTGGTGGTGATTCCTGGTCCATAATTACCACAGGCTTGCCAACAGGAGAATCAAGATGTGCTCTGGCGGTAACGGCAGCAGATCCCACTTATGTATACTATCTCGCAGGTCCCGGCGGTCCTACTGGTTCATTCAAAGGACTTTATCGTTCGACAAATAGTGGTGCTTCTTTTTCTACAATTCTGACTGCTCCGAATATTCTTGACAATTCGACAACCGGTATGGCAAATTGTACCAATGGTTGTGATCAGGCCACTTATGATCTTGCCATGGCCGTCGACCCGAATGATGCTGACGAAGTGATCACCGGAGGTGTCAATGTCTGGAGAAATGAAGATATAGGCCTCGGCAACCCATGGACACTTATCGCCCATTGGGATACCAGAGTTGGAGGGTTTGAGTATACCCATGCTGATATTCATGAGTTGGTGTTTCAGGATAACAACAAATTGTGGTGTGGTAGCGATGGAGGTATTTATCTGAGCACCGATGATGGAGTGACCTGGGCGGACAAATCCAGTGTAGGCGCGAGTAATGGTCTTGTCAATACGCAGTTTTATCGCATTGCGGGTACACCGCTAAATGCTACGTACATCATCGGCGGTACTCAGGATAATGGTTCAATGCGGTGGACAGGAGGAAATGACATGAATCACTACAGCGGGGGGGATGGGATGGATTGCATGATCGATTTTACCGATACGGATATTCAATATCATGCGCGTCAGAATGGAGGTTTACGCAAATCCATAGATGGTGGAGTAAATCATGCTTCGATTAATCCTAGCAATTCGAGTGGTGGTTGGGTCGCTCCATTTCGCATGGACCCATCTAATCAAAATGAGATTTGGGGTGGTTATAATGACACAATTTACAGGAGTACAAATGGCGGCACTTCGTGGACGCCATTTATTCCTTTTGCAGGTGCAGGTCTTTTCAGACACATCTGGTGCGCACCATCAAACAGCCAGATCATCTATGCTGCTACAGACAACCGCATTTATAAGAACACGGCAAATGGAGTCGGTGCGTGGACAAATATCACAGGGAACCTTCCCATAGGCACAACGAATATCACAGGTATCACAGGAGACCTTAGCAATTCGAATGATGTCTGGGTGAGCTTGAGCGGATATGAAGATGGAGAAAAAGTATACTATACAAGCAATGGACTGAGTCCCTGGACAAATATCTCCGGATCACTTCCGAATGTCCCGATCAATTGTGTGATCTATGATGATGTAGACGTCATCGACAATGCCGTCTATATCGGTACCGACCTGGGAGTCTTTTATCATGATCCGACTCTCTCCGATTGGGTTCCCTTCCGCAATGGCTTGCCTACTGTACCAGTATTTGACATGTATGTGAATGTGGAAGGTGGGAAACTCTATGCCGGAACATATGGTCGCGGACTCTGGTCCAGTAATCTATATTCTCCTTGCCCCATCGGATGGAGCCTTACGGATGCAAATGCTCCTGCCACATTCCCTCATGGAAACAGATATTATCAGGCGACAGACTATATCCTTTCTACGCGTGATATTCTCGGAGGCGATGGCACGGAAGAGTATTATAAAGTAGGGGATTACATCCAACTCAATGTGGGCTTCAGAGCGCGTTCTATTGATGTGTTCAGAGCCTGGCTAGGGAATTGCAGTGGCGGCATTCCGACGATCCCACTCACCTCTGATTCTCCTCCCGATGCAGATGCTCTCATTTCTATATCTAGTGATGACGGTGAAGTGATGGAAACACACCTCATTCGAGACGCATATATGGTCCAGGAGGAGGAGCAACCCGAAGCAGCATTGCCTGAAACAGGAAACATACATGTCTCAATGAGCGGGGAGCGTACATACCTGAAGATTTCAACTGAGGAAGAAATCCGGGCTAGTATATCTCTGATGCAAAATGGTGTCGAAATTAAAAAGTTAGAATCCGATATTCTTCTGCGGGAAGGAAATAACAGAATTCCATTATCCCTTGACCAACTTCCCAAAGGCGACTATCAGGTTGTTGTGACGAAGGATCATGAAAATGTGGTTCTGACATTTAAGGTAGACGACTAAATCCTTTATAAAGAAGAAATTCAAAATGCCCGCCTGAATGACGCAGTCGGGCAGGGACTTCGTCCGAGCGGGCATTTTGACTTCCGGTTTTCTTCCCATGAAAAAAGCCTTCTCCTCTCGGATGAAGGCCTCCAAAACTCTCGACCAAACTGTGATCACCATATAACCTTTCAGTGTTCACATCGGGTCCGTATATGAAGCGAGGACAAATAGTTCTGATTCGCTTGCGCAAAGATGAATCGAATACACCGACATAACTGGAATTGTGAGAAAACAAATAGTGAACAGGATGTAAAATCATTGACCCTTGCATCGGTGTAATGTCATGTTCTTTATCTTTTGACTTTTACATTTTGACGTTCTCTTTGCCTTAAAGTATCCATTCCCCTTGTCATCTCGCCCGGAATGACAAGACGATAAAAAAAATCCCGCGCGCGTGCTTCGCAGGACTCAAAATCTCGTACCCCGCATCTCGTACCTCGCATCTCGTACCTCCCTTCGACTGCGCTCAGGGCAAGCTGCCCTCGTACCCAGATTTAAAAAAGATGGCTGCAGTGAAAACCTAATTCTGAAATCACCACAGCCATCGAAATGAAACATCCTATCTAGTCAAATACTAATTTGCTCCATCGGCTTGTGCCTTTTCTATTGTGTACTGTGCAACAGCCTTGCCTTGATCGATCCCTGCTTCAGCATCAAACCGGTAGTGAATACCGGCATAAATACGTGAGTCCGCTGCTTCCTGTGCCCAAGCCCGACATGTCGCAGCCTCGTTCGGGAAAATATAGGCGAGCACTTCAGCAGCCGCTGATGAAAATGTACTATGTCCTGATGTATAACTCGGAAAATTCGGTGTCCCCAGAATAGTCTTGAATCCGGGAATAGCCTGAATCGGCCTTGGATAATGATAATAATACTTCGCATCCCAACAACTGATCCCTGCATCCATGATCGCCATATTCATATACGCAAATGTGCGGGCTGACCGCAATGGATTCATCTTGTATTTGATGATAAAGTCTTTGGCAAACCTGTTCCAATGTCCCGGTGGTGTATATGAACCAAGGCCATCAGACCACCAATTCGCAATTTTTCGTTTCTCATCATCCATGTTGTCCTGAATATCCTTGAGCTCTTCTACGTCTTCCAGAAACTCTGCTGAGCCCGGTGCAGGTGGTACAGGTGGTCTGGTCAGTTCAACGTTGGGCAAATTCCACAGACGGACTCTTCCAAACAATGGTGCCAGTCCGACAGGTCTCGGAGGAGCTTCCAGATTGTCCCATTGCCAACCGAATCTGTCAAAGGCCGCTGTCTTGATTGAGTCCGAAACTGGTTTTGGTGTTTGAGCTTTGCTCATTCCATCAGTAGATGCACGAGCCAGGGCGAGTTTTCCGATTTCAGTACCAATAAAAGAACCCGCAGTGATATCGCTATCAACATTCAGTCCAGCCCATTTCAGACTGAACAAATGTTCAGCTGCTTTATCTGCCAGATAACCTTTTTCGAGAGGGAACATCGCACTGAGAATGTTTTGTGAAACAGTCGCGATGACGGCCCCGTCTGACGGATAAGATGGCAGGTTAGACTCTACGTATGCGGCGGGAATTGTATTGTCTGCCTGATGAGGTGAAACACGGTTGTAAGTGTACTTATAGTGCCATGCCACGATGAGTCCATCAAATTGTGCCACACTCAGGTATGCTAGCATCCGACATGTATAAGCTGGATGTGCAAATGGAAAATTTGGATATCTCCCAGGATCAGTTGAACTTGGAAGTGTATAAGTCCCATCAGGATTCGGAGCAGGGATGAGATTGTATTTCGCTGCAAGCTCTAATGCGATTTCATTCCATCTCAGGATAGGATTATTGGACCAATACTCTATTGCCTCAATTTGTTGACTGTTCAATCTTGTGGTCGCCGCTTTTAGTGATGCAAGTTCTGCGATGTATGCTGCCGAAGTCACATCAGTTGGTGCTGCGACGACAATAGTACCTGGCGTCGCGATCAATGTAGTAGCCCATGTGCCACCATTTGCATCCAAACCGCTAAACTCATAGTCAGTGTAATCAGCCTCTGTGAGCAAATCCATCTCACAAGATGAAATGAAGCCGAGGAAAAGCACTGCAAGTATTAATGACAATATATTTTTCATGTTATTCAGATATTTCGTTGTTATAAAATGTTGAATTGGTACGTGATGCCGCCACCAATGTTTGTGAACTTGCCCATATTCCTTCCTTCGAGTGTGGTAGAATAATAAGCCAGTACTCTCAAGCCGGGTAATTGCTGGATGTAATAATGTATTGCACCGTCAATCTGATCCACATTTACTTTATTTGTTGGTTGTCCTCCATTCCATGGCCTGATATCATCACCACTTGTGGATCTGATTACTGTGTAGTTTCCTTCAAATTTCAATGCATTATTCAACAACCATATGCCGGCTGTAGCCTGGTAATTCCATGCATTGGGGACATCCATCCACTCTGTATAGTAGCTTCCATTGTTATAATAATAGTCACGTTCTACTTTAGTCTCTGTACGCCAGATATGAGCAGCAGAGCCACGGAGATAAAAGCCCATGTCGAGTTTGTATTGAAGAATACCTCGTAGCGTAAATTGATTCGTTCCAAGACCCAGACTATATGGTGCATAGTCAGAGAGGTAGTTTGAGACCGGAGTGGAAAATTCGGCCACGGGCAAAAAGTAAACCTTGCCTTTCCACAATTGTTTGTCCATCAGTTCAGCTTTGAGTGCAATGCTGATGTCCTGCATACCATCCACGCCAGTCAACTGGCCACCATCGGATTTCGTCTTCACATAGGGTACGCCCAGAAAAAAATTGAGCCTGTCGAAAATGCCATAAGCGAACATTGGAGTAATCGTCGTTCGTGTCAGCGTACCGACATTTCCATTGGTACGTAGCAGAGAGCCTTCCCAATATTCGTCCCATTCACCATGATCATATGTCAATGCAAGGCAAAAATCTCCCTTGGGCATCATGATCGCATCCATCGTTGTTTGAGCATGCGTGGGAGAAAAATTTGCGCAGAGCAAAATCAAAGACAGGATAGGGATAATTAGATGTTTCATTTATCTTATTGTTTAGAAAAGAATCATTGCATAAAAAAGTGTATAGACATATTAAATACCTGCTATGGCATGCATGTGAAAGTCTTATCGTAAGTCAGAAACTGGATTGCCGGAAGTCTTCATAAAGGTCAATGAATGCATCCCTTCAATATTGGACTCCGGAGATGTCTATACTGTGACAGACATACCGCCAGTTTTCGCATTGTATTCTGAAATGCGATAAACTTTCTCAGGTAAGTTTTGGCGGAGGAGAAGGATCGAGATGATCAAAAATGTGATCAAGAGAGATCACCGAGAAGTTATTCTCAGCAATGACATCAGCGTTGTCGTTTTTGGCAAGTAAAGATTCACCGATACAGAACTGTGAGAACAACTTCTCCAAACAGATTTTATTTTTCTGTTCATGCTGCATCTCATCAGAATTTTTGATCACCATTTCTACACGTTGATATTCTGACTCAGATGCTGAAAGCGTAAATGTATTCATTGAACCATCTACTTCAAGTGCGTGTACGAAAGGTGCAGCATATCCCAAGCCATTGATAAACTTCATGTCAGAAGCATCTATGAGGTTGACTTGCGTATCGAAACCAAACTGATCCTTGATATCATTTGCAATAGCCTGTTCTGTATCGCTCATTTCGGTCGTTGACTCAATGAGATATGTCACTTTCAGGTACATATTACCGGCCAACCACTGCATAGCCATGACCAGCAAAAGTGTATAAGCGTAAACGGAACGGATGTGTTTACCTGCCGCGAACATGCCTCTCTTGAATAAAATGCAATCAGTATTTGAACCGCGAAATACGTGAACTTTTGCGAGAATACCAATAGAACTGCCGTTCGCCATTCGCTTTTCGCCGTTCGCGCTGAAACTGCCGACTGTGGGCTATGGGACTGCGGACTGCCTGTGCACCCCGATTTCGCTCATCTATACGGGATGTCCGCCTATGCGCGAAACCTGCCAGCTTACCTCCCCTCAAAGCCGCCGCTAAAGCTTGCAGGTTAGCAACCCTATGCTCTATGCGCTATGCGCTATGCCTTCTCTTCTGATGTTTTGCCATGAGTTGCCGTCGGTACAACGCTAAATGCCTCTTCTTGAGTTTGCGGTTGCGTTTGCACTTGAGTTTGCCCCATGCCCTATGCCCTATGCCATCTTCCCTCCCGTCATTCTTCCTACCTTCGGGCTACAAGTCACATCACTATGAAACGATTTTTCAAAAAACTGGGATATAGCTTCCTTGGCCTCATTGTATTACTCATTGTGATTTCTTTTCTGTTGCCCTCGGAGCATCGGATCGAGACATCGATTAAAATAAATGCACCCATCCAGATTGTATTTGATCAGGTCAATGATTTGCGCAATTGGGAGAGTTGGTCGCCATGGAAAGCCATGGATCCGATGATGGAGATGACCTACAGCAATCCGCCCGCCGGTCAGGGGGCATTTTACAATTGGCAGAGTAAGAATCCACATGTAGGTAATGGTAAGCTAATCCTGACAGAGGTTGTACCATTCAAGCGCATCGTCACTGCAATGGATTTTGAAGAGTGGGATGATGGCACAGCAGAATTTACGTTCGAAGAAGAAAAGGGAAGTGTAAAAGTCACCTGGGGCATGACACACCAGGTCGGCGGACATCCGATACGGAAATATGGCATGTTGTTTCAAAAAGGGATACTACGGAAGACGTTTTATCGTGGACTTGAGACGATAAAAGTAAATTCAGAAAATCGATGACGCGCCATTCTTCTCCGGTTGCACATCTTAGAGGAAATCATATTGTCATGTCCATACGATACAGCATCATGCTGTGTGTCCTGATCTCTGTGTCCGTTTTAGCCTGCAAAGACACCCTGAGTAGACTGGAAGCAAAGCAAACTGCCATCAGTGCAGCCAATGAGGTCGTGGTCATCTGTGACGACAATCTCTGGGAAAGTGCGGTCGGAGATACCTTGATCTTCTATTTCGAAGCGCCATATCCGATCATGCCACAACCTGAACCTATTTTCGAGGTTCGTCAATTCAGCACTGAAGATCTCGTCGAGGCTCCTTTGAGGAGAGAACTTCGGACATACGTCATTCTGGCAAATCTCGATGATCCACAATCCATCAGCACCAAAATGGTACTAAACGATCTTGGTGAAGAAAAATTGAGGCGCGCACGTGAAGACAGTGCATATTTTACATCAGTAGGACGTGACAAATGGGCCAATGGTCAACTCATCGTATATGTGTTTGGGTTTGGTGCGGATGATCTGGCTTCAAAAATCGTCAAAGCTTATCCGGCGATTGCAACGCGGATCAATGAACACGACAGGCCTCTTATCGATGCAGGTACATATCTGAGTAAAGAATCTTTTCCCATTGCAAAGCGAATCAAAGAGAAATTCGGTATTACGCTGAAAATCCCGGGTGACTATCGCATTGCATTAGATCGTGAAAATTTTCTCTGGATCAGGCAGGATTTCGATGCAGCAATCAGCAACATCACAATCATGCGATTTCCTTATGAGAATGCAACACAATTTCAATTGGATGGATTTCTCTCGATGCGTGATCGTATGGGACTGATGGTCGAAGGAACTACAGTCGGCAGTTTTATGCAATCAAATCGGGAAGACCTTCCTATCTATCTCTACAAAAAAGAATTGGATGGTCACTACGCCGTCGAAGGTCGCGGTGTCTGGGAGCTCACTGAGGATTTCCTCGGAGGACCATTCGTCACATATGCCATTGCAGATAGCTCAGAGATCCTGATGATCGACGCCTTTGTGCATGCGCCAGGTAAGGACAAACGGAATTATGTGCAACGTCTTGAGCATATTGTTTCATCGCTGAAGTTTTGAAGGGATTGTGGAAAAGTGGAATTTGCACCAACGTTCGGAAAGTGTGAACTTCTGCACATAATATGTTTGAAAAATGTGATAAATTGCACGTTTATCGAACATGAGAATGGAATTTATCAGAAAAACTAATCATGACTTAACTGAATGGGCGAGAAGGAGGGGTCGTAAGCCATTAGTCCTGCAGGGAGCCCGCCAGGTAGGCAAAACCTTCCTGCTCAAATCCCTGGGTAAGTCAACATTTTCCGACACTGCGTATTTCAATTTTGAAGAACAACCTGAGCTTCAGCAATTGTTCATCAACACAAAGGATGTCAATCGTATTATCCACAATCTTTCATTAGTACACGGTCGAGAAATCCATACACATGACACGCTGATTATTTTCGATGAAATACAAGAGTGCATACCGGCATTAAATACACTGAAATACTTTAATGAGAATGCACCAGAATATACCGTTGCAGCAGCAGGCTCTCTTCTGGGCATCACATTAGGTAGAGAGAGTTCATTCCCTGTTGGAAAAGTAGAATTTTTACATGTACATCCATTAAGCTTTAGTGAATTTCTCACACAAGCGGATAGTGCACTGTCACAATACCTGGAGAGCAGCATAGACTTATCGCCAGTAGCGGATATTTTTTTTAATAAACTGCTTGAAAAATTTCAATCGTATCTCATTTCCGGAGGTATGCCTGAGGCGGCAGTCACTTTGTTGGAAACCGAAAACTTAGCAAATGTTGAAAAAGTGTTGCAGGATATCCTGCGCGCATACGAATTAGACTTTTCCAGACATGCACCTGCAAAAGAAATTGCCCGTATTAATCATCTATGGAAATCAATCCCGTCGCAATTGGCCAAAGAAAACCGGAAGTTCTTGTATCAGGTAGTAAAAACCGGCGCTCGCGCACGAGAATATGAGAATGCATTGTTGTGGTTGATACAATCAGGCCTGATCTGTAAAGTAAGTCTCTGCAAAAAACCGCATCTGCCTATGTCGGCATATGATGATCTTTCAGCCTTCAAGATTTACATGGTTGATGTGGGGCTCTTACGCAGACTATCACAATTAGACCCGCGAATTTTTGCACAACAGAATGCAATTTTTACAGAGTTTAAAGGTGCACTTGCGGAAAACTACATTTTGCAAAGCCTGTTGCCTCAGTTTGATGTGACGCCTCGTTATTGGGTTTCGGAGGGGATGGCAGAAGTAGATTTCTTAATTCAGTATAAAAACCAAATAATACCGTGTGAGGTGAAATCAGGTGAAAATGCACGAAGTAAGAGTCTTTCGGTTTATGGTGAAAAGTATGCCCCACCGCTGCGGATCAGATATTCTTTAAAAAATCTGTCTCTCGATGGAGATCTATTGAATGTACCGCTGTTCCTGGCGGATCATACGCGACGGTTCCTTGATGATATATTGAATGATTAAAAAAGTTCATCCCTTCACCATCCTCAACAATCCCTGGTAGTACACATCTCCAATGCCAATCGCCCGTTTGTTGCCGACGAGGTAGATAACATGATCGTCATGATCAATGTGAGAAATTTTATGTTTGTTCACTGCATTGTTTCTATGCACCCGAATGATATAGGATGGTAGTTCTTGTAAAAAGACTGCAAGTGTTTTTTGAACCGTCACATTTCTGCCGTCATCTGTAACAATGATCGTTCTTCCACCACCGCCTACTTCGAGATAGTCGATGTGTTCTACAGGAATACGATGTGTCATAGAACCTTCACGGAGGTAAACAACATCTGATTCGGCATCACCAACTCCTGATTTGATTGTTGTCCTCCGATATGCGTAAATCGCATCCTTACATTCCTGGAAATTTTCTTCCCACCCATCCCAGTATGGCTTTGTGAGGATTTTCAACACACAATCACGGAATTGATTCAAAGCTTGTTGTGCAAGTTCAAAT
>JANNQA010000115.1:0-21600 GCA_031400515.1 Bacteroidota bacterium | reverse complement strand
GCCACCGTTTGTAGATTTCCACACATTGATCCCTCCGATATAGACGATAAGTGCATTCGCTGGATCTATTGCAATAGAGAGATCATAGCCACCCTGATTGACTGAATCCATTCCATTCGTGGCATACCCGAGCAGGTTTGGCGTATTTGCACGCAGAACAAAATCGGCCCCACTATCCGTAGATCGATAAATCCCACTGAAGTTGCCATTACCCATGCCATTGATATGTCCACCAAACAATAAGTAAACATAGTTTGCGTCTGCAGGAGTCACACCGATCGCTATTCTGCTCCAACTAAACGGGAAGTCAGCATCACCATCAAGTGTCCAGGTATCACCGGAATTTGATGATCTGTAGAAACCATTGAGAGAAACAGCATACATATTTGCCGGTGATCCGGGCTTGAACTCTATATCTGTAATCCATGCTGCGTTTTCCTGTGTCCAGTCAGTGCCACCATTGAGTGTGCGCCAGATACCATTTGATGCAGCAACGAATAAAATATTTGGGTCGACAGGATGCATCAAGAGCTTGAACCCGCGTACATTCCCGGTTGCACTATAAGATAGATCGGTAGGTAACCAGGTGTCTCCACCATCAGTAGATTTTAATACACCAATAGATGAGGTCTGTGCGCCATCACCATCACCCGTCAGGATATATCTGATATTGGTATTGTTATAGTTCACTGCGATACCCGACACACCGACACTGGGAAGGCCATCAGTTTGCGATACCCATGTCGCGCCACTATTGGTACTTGTCCATAAACCTCCGGCAGGAGTACCGACATAAATTGTATTCGCCGCTGATGGATTAAAGCTGATACAGTTCACCCTGCCATTTCCTCCGCTCCATCCATTTCCGAGAGTATAGCTTGTAGGACCTTCAAGTGTCCAGAATCCATGTGTAGAACGCGACTGAGAATTTGTATGTGCACTTTTAAAACGGTCGTATGTGCTTGACATTCTTGCCGAGATATTAAACATATCACCGGAAGGATACACATACTTTTCTGTATTCATCTGCCAACGCATATAGTGTGTATAACCCGTACCACGGCTTCTGTCATGCGTGGCATAATATGCATCCATGGCAGCTTTAGTCTCATAAAAGTTCTGCTCCTGGTGGGTCACACTATATTCCAGGAATCCCTCCTGTGCATGCAACTGCAGAATGCTGATTAGTAAAAGTGTGGAGATAAGAATTCGCATTTCCAGATTTAGTTTTTAACCGACCCCCAACTAGATTACCTAATAAGGGTGCGACGTTTTTTTGAGTTTGAGTTTGAGTTTGCCTTCTCTTCAAGCTCCGTGATCCGTTTGTCTTGTGCGATGATATATAGTGTGAGCTCTTCTATTTTCTGCATCATGCGTTTCTGCATATCGCCGATCATAATCCCCTCGTCAGCAAGTTGCGCAGCAGAAGGAATACCCGGCAAATGCTGATGTTCCTTGATGTGTTGATCAAGAACTTTGATAGACATGAGATCATAGTTTTCAGAGAATACAAAGTCAGGCCAGGATGTAGAGTTTTGCACTTTAAGTTCCTCGCACATGATTTTACCATCTACGGACAGGCGGTAACCGGTTGCGCCACCTTCATCGCCGAGATACAGGTTGTTCAGGACATACACATTTCCAGCAGCAAAATATCCGGCCCAGTTGGTGGTTCCTCCTACGGCATTGGCACGTATCGCGATGTTTGTTCCGGTACCTCCGGATGCATCAAAGGATCCACCTCTTTTGTCTCCGCTGCCGGTACCAAATGCGCCCGCATAGATAGCAAAAGTGGTTTCAGCACTCGTCATCGAGTTATAGAAATACCCTGATCTGAGAAAGGATGCCGTCTGCGAATGAAAATTTGCGAAGGAACCAGGGCTTACACCAACTCCTACCTGACCATCGAATCGCGCATTTCCTGTAAAGTATCCTGACCAGAGTACTCCCGATCCATCTTTCAATGCAAGTCTTGCCATGACAGATGCATCTTGTTTCGCAGCAACCAACGCGGCTGAATTATTGTAGTCTAGAAAGCTATACGCTGCAATACCTGCCGAATAAGGATTACCCCAAAAAGAATACCCCTTGATGGCAGCATCAATTCCGGCCACTGCAAATGAAGTTCCTCCTCCTCCAGTGCTATTTCCGGAAGACCCGGAACGAAAAGCATAAATATTCGTGGTATCCGCTCCCGTGTAGTTGTTTGCCCGATGCACATAGAGCTGATGACGTGTTAAAGAGGTGGTGCCAATCCCTACAGCGGCCGTCCGATTTATCCCATTAGCGTCTTCCAGCCACAGCCCTTCTCCGAGTTTCTGCCACGTCAACCCATTGTAAAGCATATACCTCTTGAGGTTTGTATCATATACGATCATACCCTCTTCTGTGGCTCCGGCAGCAATCAATGCGCGTTGGGCACTCGTCATTCTTGGCACCAGCAAGCCTTTCTCTATAGAGGACACATCGAGAATTGACTTTGCATTTGGTGCAGCACCCGTTTCACTAATCCCTACTGCCTGACCAAGAGACATCGTTGTTGTGGCCATGATCAGGAAGAGCATGCGAGCAAGTTGTGTTAAAGCTTTTGGAATGTACATTGGTTTCATAGCGAAGAAGTGTTGTTGGAAGAAAAGAAGAATCACAGGCTGGTAGTTACCTGACAGTCAATGATGAATTATTAACCATTTCAGAAGCGAAGGTAGAGGCAGGGGGAGGGTTGGGCAATCCCATAAGTATGGGGATGGAAGACACTATTCGGTTTAAAGGGTTGTAGGGCAGGGAGTCAGCTGCGGGTGCAATTCATGTCACCATTGTTGTGGAATTCTGCACGAGCAGGTAAGGCGATTCTCGATGGAAACTGTACACATTGGGTAACCGACTCCCAGATTTTCACTACTAAAGACATTTGCATTGGTTGAAGCTCAAATGAACAGAAATTTCACTCACACCTTTCATCCATTTTAATTTTGATTTTTATTTTTATTCCTTTACCACCACAAGTTTCGTCCAAATGACCCGCAATACCTCCTTTGGCAAAACTCCCTGGGGTCAGGCCTGGTTAAGATCTCTCGATAAGATTGATTGGGAAAACCGCCTGAGCCGCGGAGCTACATATGCTCGAAACGGAAGAGTCAAGTCTATAAAGATTCAGCAAAACCGGATCGAAGCTTTTGTGCAGGGACGTGAGTATAATGCCTATCGCGTCGGCGTTGTGGCTTTGCCTTTACAAAAACGGGACATCACCAAACTCACTAAGCTCATTGCAGGCAGATCGGATCTGCTGAGTCGCATATTGAACCGCGAGTTACCTATGGAACTTGAAACACTATGCGAAGACGCAGGCATAGTATTATTTCCACGCAGTTGGAAGGATTTAAAACTCACCTGTTCTTGCCCTGACTGGGCAGTGCCATGCAAGCATCTTGCCGCAGTGCTCTATCTAATGGCAAATGAAATTGATAAGAATCCTTTCATGGTATTCTCACTTCTCGGCGTGGAACTACTCGATGCATTGTCAAGGCAAGGATATTCGACATCGGCGCTATCGGCACAGATGGAGGTAAAAAATCTATTGTCCATCGTACATCGGCGTAAAAGAGGTCGTCTCCACTCTGGTACTTTTGATACCGGTGCATTAAAGAGTATAGACCTAAGCAAAATCCCTAAGGTCGAATTGGATCTGATCGAATTTCTTCCCGATCCGGTCTTTTATCATAATCTCCGTAACATCCTAACTACCTATTACCGGAGACACATGCGTCATGCCGAGCGTCAGCAAAGCGCAGAGCCTGATCGTCAGGCGTGGGTTGAATCCATCCGTAAGCTAGAAATCGTACTGGATGAAAACGGAGGATTGTTCACGGCGTACTTTATCGGATGGGAGAATAGATGGGATCAGGAAATCAATTCTTCGAAAGCCTTGATTTCGATCTTACAGACAATACCTGCTGAACAGCAGTCACAGATTTGTACTGATTTGCAATTCTGCTCTCTTGTCCATTCCGCAGCTCTGCAGCTTCTTCGCAATGGGGCGGTGTTACCGGAAATTCTGCAATGTCCTGATGGCGACTTTATCAGCCGGTGGATTCCCGCTATGCAACTCGCTCCAGTCAATGCCATTATTCAATCCCTTACACAAATCTTCCCTTCTCATCTTCTCAAATGGTACATCGGCGAAGAGGAATACTTCTCTACTCCGGTCGATGGCGTGATCAGCCTGTTCTCTCTGATCCTCGGACACTATGTTCAACATTGGTATCTGAATCCCGCCAAACAAGACTATTTTAATACATTTCTTTCTTCTCAAACTTCCTATCCTTTTCAGGAATTCAGCGAACGGGAAATTCCTGCAGCATTCCAGCAGTGGCTGAGCAATCTGAGTTTCGCATGTGATACTCATAAACCAGTGATCACTGTCTCAGAATTTGCAGGTGATAAGTTTAATCTTACTCTTGATATTGAAACCATAGGGAAGAACGGTCATGATATCATTCCCTATGCAGACTTCATACAATCCAAGAAATATGCCACACACAGACTTTCGACGATGCGCATGGTTTCATTGGTTGGGAACAAACTGCCCGTCATCCACAAGTATCTGCGTGAGCCCGATACTGAAATAGAGTTATCAGGGATTGAGATCATCGCGTTCCTTGAAGCAGCAGCTCCGGTGATGCGTCTTACGCACATTCGTATCAATCTGCCAAAGTCACTGCAACATCTTGTGCGACCCCGTACCACAGGGCATTTCGGTACGAAGCAGAAATCGTCAGGATTTTTTTCTTTGTTTTCATTATTAAACTTCGACTGGCGTATTGCGTTAGGCGATACTGTCATCACAACCGCAGAATTTCGAAAGTTGCTTGATTCCAATTCGCAACTCGTACGCTACCGGGATCAATATATCGTGCTGGACGAAAAAGAAGTCGCGGCTATCCTTCGCAGAATCGAGAAGCCTGAGAAACTTTCTGCACCTGAAATGTTGCGTTCTGTGATTCTTGGCGAATATGAAAGTGCGCGTGCTTCCCTGTCACAAGAAGTCCTGCGTGAATTGAATGCGATGCGGGAAATCACACAACTTAGCACACCGGATGGATTACATGCAACGCTTCGCCCTTACCAATTGAGAGGTTATGCATGGCTATATAAAAATGCTAAACTTGGGTTAGGAAGTATACTCGCAGATGATATGGGCCTTGGAAAGACATTACAAGTCCTCACGTTATTATTGAAATTCAAAGACGAAGGCGCGCTGAAAGAACAGAAAGCACTCGTCATAGCCCCGGCAACACTCCTTACCAACTGGCAACGTGAGTGTGAAAAATTCGCTCCTGCGTTGAAAACACACATCTATCATGGAGCTTCACGCTCATTTCAGGACGCAGACTATGACATTCTCTTCACAACGTATGGATTGATACGTCAGGACCAACAGGCACTGACAAAAATGCGCTGGGCAGCAATTGTGATCGACGAAGCACAGGCTATCAAGAACCCATCGACCGCGCAAGCGAAAGCCGTGCACGCCTTAAAGTCGCCAGTCAAAATTGCGATGAGTGGTACACCGGTAGAAAATCGTCTCATGGAATATTTCAGCCTTTTTCATTTTACAAATCCCGGTTATCTCGGTACTGCCAATCACTTCAAAGGAACTTATGCTAATCCGATAGAAAAGAATCGTGACCAACACTCCCTCGATCAATTCCGCAGGATCACTGAACCTTTCATCATGCGAAGGATGAAGACAGATAAGTCGATCATTAGTGACCTGCCAGATAAAACAGAGATGAACAGATACTGCACACTCACTAAAGCTCAAGCTGCACTCTATGCGTCTATTACCAAAAAGATCATGAAGGAAATCGAAGAAAGCGAAGGTATCGAGCGTCGTGGTCTTGTCCTCCAGCTCTTATTGAAACTCAAGCAGGTTTGCAATCACCCATATAACCATCTGAAATCCGGTTCACGTGATATCGCACTCACTGGTAAGGGAGAAAGCCTGATCGAAGTCATCAATGCAATCAAAGAAGAAGGAAGCAAGGTGCTCATCTTTACACAATTCAAAGAAATGGGTGACGTCCTTGTACAAATGCTCTTGTCACTTGGAGAAGAAGCGTTCTTTCTCCATGGTGGACTCGGTCGCAAGTCGCGTGATGAGATGGTATCACAGTTTCAGGAGCAACCCTATCCGCGTGTCCTCATCCTCTCTATCAAAGCCGGCGGCACAGGACTTAATCTCACTGCGGCTACTCATGTCATCCATTACGATCTCTGGTGGAATCCTGCTGTTGAACGCCAGGCAACAGATCGCGCTTTCCGGATTGGTCAAAAACATAAGGTCACAGTACATCGTATGATCACCCAACATACGCTCGAAGAAAAAATCGACGCCTTGATTCAAAGCAAGAAAGAACTCGCCGATCTCACCGTGGTATCAGGGGAGAAATGGATTGGGGAATTGAGTGATAAGGAGTTGAAGAAATTGGTGGAGCTGGAGGGATGATGGTGCGGGGTACGGCGGTCGAAACCTAGCCGGAATTGCTCCACACCACCCTTCGCTAATCCTGCCAGGTTCTCCAACTGGTGGCATTGGGTCGAGACATTTGCAGGAATTGCCTTCCCCCTTATCCCATCGACTAAACGTCGTTCGAGGAAGCTCTGCGCGTTTACATGCCCTTGGCAGCCATTCGATGCGAACGCTTGTATTCTCGTTTCTGGCCTAACATCAATTCTATTAGTCAAACCGCTATCCTATTTTCAAAATACAATTATCGGAATCGGCTTGAACAAACGACAAAATATCAGCATTGTGCCGAATAATAAGATTGAGTATGTACAGTGTTGATTTATTCCCACATACAAGATGAATGATCCTGGGTGGGCAGCCTTCAATTTGGCTACGCTCATCAAAATCATTGTCTTTGGTCAGAATTATAAAACCATTTGATTTGGCGTGATTCCATATACTGATATCATCGGACTGCACACTTAGGACATCCCTGACATGTTGAGAACCGGGAAAATGATTCAGCAAGGGTTGAACAAACTTGAAAGAGAGATTATTGTCGATCAGCAACTTCACGACGTTTGTAATAAGCGGGTATGCTTTTCACTATCCGCGGCATAAATCAGACATGCCTGGATATCTTTTTTGGTAAGCTCAGGGAAGTCTTCAATAATCTGTTCAGGTGTCATGCCTGAAGCCATGTAGCCAAGTACATCATAGACCGTGATACGCATACCCCTTATACAGGGTTTACCGCTACGTTTCCCCGGCTCGATTGTAATGATTTGTTTGTAATCAATGTCCATGCAATAAAAGTAGAGAATTTATTCTTCCTTCTGTGAAATCCAGGTGATTGTTGAGAACCCAGGAGGAGCGTTGCGTTCAATATGCAATTCATGGAGGGTATGATAGGTATGACTATCCCCGAGACACCGCAAGAAGAACTTACCGTACAGCAAAGAGCCGAGGACATGGTATTTGAGGCATTCGATATGCCACCGGACCTGGCCAAACAACAAGTGGAAGAAGCGCTGAAGCTTGATCCGGATTGCATCTCTGCATATGAAGTGCTCGCTGCGTTAGAGGGATCAGTTGAGGGGGCAATCGTCTGTCAAAGAAACCTATTATGGATCCAGACTTCTATATGTACGGATCGAAGGAGAAGCGGATTCTTATGCGTTTCTAGGCAAGAGCAGTATGGAATGCTATTCCGGGAGTGTTGAAGTGGTTGAAGAATCTGCTGGATTGGTCGCTTTTCTATTGATCTATGGCAGTACTATCATGGGGTTTCATGAACGATCTGTACGACCCCAATTATTGTTAGTGTTCCCAGATTGTGAAGTAAACCATCATCCAGAGCCTGAATTCCCATTTGCTGAATGACAATATCCTTTAAAGTTAGATTTCCTTCATTTTTTATTGCTGGTGTATTGCTTGGGTGCATAATTCTTAAACCATCGATGGTTGCACTATGGTCGGGTCCGATTCTAAAGATATAACCAGCCAAATCACCAATGACATTCAGAATCATCTCATCCTCAACATACAGGTAAACATCCTTGTCAATGAGCAATTCTGCACTTACGATTGTAATTGAATCTCCTTCTAAAATATGTGCAAACTTTATTGTATCTCCGGACATTGCACATCCAATCGCATTTCGGAGCGTACCCGCTCCGCTATCCTCCGCAGACCATACAATATCACATGGACATTCATTATAAGCCATGTGAACCTGTATTGATTCCGAACAAAAAACGCCATTGTTTTCTATAAACACTGAATATGTCGTTTCATTTGTTGGAAACACTCTCAATTGACTTCCTATTTGTCCATTACTCCAAACAATATTTGATGAGTCGATACCCTCCGCGCCCTGAACGGACAATAACAGTTCTCTTCCAGGACAAACAGTTGTATCTGTATTCGTTAATAGTGAATAAGACGTAATATCCAATGACGTTGAATTGCTACAACCGTTAGAGTCGACAACTACGACAGAATAAAAGCCCGCACTTAATGAATCCGAGAAAATCAAATTGCCGCCATTTGACCATTGATAGGATACGGGTTCGATACAGTTACAGTTAACAACTTCTGCTGTTCCTGTCGGTATCAAACAGCTAGTTTCCGAAGTAATTACTTCATACTCCGGTGATTGCAACACTAGTATGGTTTTGCTAAAGGAATCCGAAACCTCTGCATTCGAACAAATCAGTCCTATTTCGTACTGACCGCTTGTAGTGAAAATATAAGAGCCGTAACTTTGATTTGAAAATGTATCCTGACTACCATATACAAAATACTTATAGTTCTCTGCCCCAATTCCATTAAAATAAAAATGCGCTGCCTCATTAACACAAACTAAACTATCACTGCAATCGAATCGTGCAATGATATAGTCGTCTTGTAGTCCACATAATAGAGCATAGTCTACCAAAACACTATCGGTTTCTATAACCTCATTTATTAGATCTGTGGTTTCTGTAACATCCTGGATTGAAAAATTCTCATCTAGAATTGTCGGACTACTACTAAAACCACCATCGTCGCCATAGTATAAATCATTGCACGCAAAATTATAGTTATTTCCAACCAGATCCTGTTTAAGTATTAGTATTCTACGTTGGTTTGAGCTATCAGAGCTTCCTATTGCCAATAATTTATCCTCTATCATCGCTAAATCATTAATCTGAGAAGCTACAGAAAGTCTTGAGGGAAATTCTAAGATTTCGCCTAAATTGTCAAGCCATAAAATAATTCCAACACCGCCAGTAATTCCAGAAATTGCTAATCCTTCACCATAGAATACTATGTCAGTTGGTAAAATGTCGTTAAAATGTCTCACCCAAATGGGAAATCCAGTTGAATCGAGTTTGGCAATTTTAAGGTCCTGATTCCCAATTTCATAATCATCGGAAATACAATACATTTCTCCTTCTTCATTTATCACTAATTGCTCAATTTTATCAAAGTCATTATTGCTTGGTCGAATAACTCTTGTCCACAATAAATCGCCATTCGAAGAATGCTTATTGAGTATCCATTCGTATCCACTACTTCTTCCAATCCCTCCCATAACGAAAATGTTCTCAGCTGAGTCAGTAACAATACTGCGCATTCTATATGGGTGCGTTTGTCCAGACTCCCTGATTCTTTTACTAAATATTAGCTCACCGTCACTACTATACTTGGATAGATAATAATGGGCTTCCTGTTGATATCTATGATAATACGTTACCAAAATATCGTCATCATTTGAAACTTCAAACCCAATATTTTTCCCGGCATGTGACATCGAATGATTCACCCTCTTCGTCCATATCCATTCACCTAACGCGGAAATGCGGGTCATATACAAATTATTATTTTCTACAACAGATACAATGATACTTTCATCACTCATTTTATCAATGTCGATTATGGTGACATCTCCCATGAACTGCTGGCTTCTGAACCAAATCACATTACCACTAAAATCCAACGCAATAAGTAAATAATGATCGGATGTGCACGTTGCTGTTAAAATGATCATGTCTTCCAGAACTACCATATTCGTTGCTGATATATATTGCCCACAAAGGCCACTAACCTCTTCAAGCTTATTTATAAACTCTATATACTGTAGAATGTAATTTTCGCCAGTACTTGCAGTAATTAGATCAGAACCCCCGGAAATTTCATACTCACAAATCGATTTGATTTGAAATTCGTAAATAGATTCTGGCACCAATCCCACTATCGTTATCTCATTTGTATCACTGATAATTTCTGGGAACCAATTCTCATTGAGCTTTCTATACATCACAACATAACTTAGAGCCGTTGTCATTGGATCCCATATAAGGTTCACTGAAGTTCCTGTTACCTTAGTAACCATTGCATTCAAAGGGATAGAACATTCTCCACCGACTCCAATCTCATAGCAATACTGTTCATTTCCACAAGTGTTTAACGCATTGAGGCATACTTGATAAACTCCAGAAGTCGCGTACACATGTATGGGGCTGGGATCAACAGATGTGGCAGTATCACCGAAAACCCAGATGTAACTTTCTCCATTAGTCGTCGTATTCTGAAAGCTGACTTCCAGCCCATTTATCGAATAAGTAAATGAAGGAGCGGGTAGCGAACCGACATTTTGAATAGTCACATTTTCAACTTCCTGACAACCCATGTCATCTGTGACTGTCACAGTATAAGTCCCTGCTGTCAGACCTATTATCGTACTTTCGCTCTGACTCGGATAGGTACTCCACTCATATATATAGGGCGGCTCTCCTGCAAGGACGACCACTGAGGCACTCCCTACGCCAAGATTACAAGAATCCGCTTCTGCGGATGTTAAAATCGAGACTCCGTTACTCTCGCCTACTGTAATGCCGATGGTCTCAATATTATTTACCTCAGAGAGTTCGTTGACTGTATTCTGCGGATCAGCTTTCACAATGATATAGTAGTCTCCTGCTGACAGATCATTTGGCAACTGAATTGTTTCATTGATTTCAATTGAACCTGCAGGGTCGATGCTTTGGAGATACTGCACGAGTAACAGTTCATCTGATGGATCATACACTGTATCGGTCGAAAGTCTGATTTCATTTGTATAGCTTCCAGTAGCCGCATTTCCTAAGTTGTCCTGGATAATAGCAATTTCAAAAGTTGCCGCCTGGCATAAATCACTTGCACTGATATCAAGATCTGTGATGATGATATCCGGTTGGGCAATGACGTCAGATGTAATGATTTTGCAGGTGCGATTTCCGAGTTCGTCGTAGCAGTATTGTATTACAGTTCCATTTGTATAGGTAACAGTCGATAACCTTCCTATGAAGTCATAATTATACGTGATGCTAACATTATTCTGCGAGCAGATTCTTAACGGTATAATGACTAAACCAACAATAATCGTTACGATACAATATTTCATAGGATATAGGAAAATATTAATAAATTGAATGGAACAAACTAACGAAGTCGACCTCTTCTGTCTGCACGAAGCGCTTCCCCACGTGTCCTATTGTCTTTACGCATTTCTAAAATGTTCATCGCAGTGCTTCTTGCGGTAGTCTCAAGACCCAATGCCAAATTGAAGGCCAACCTGTCTCCACTCTCCATAATCCAAGTAGCACCTTTTTGGTTTAGGTTTCCGTACTCCGTAAATAATGCATCAAATGTTTCTATGGGGTTTGTTTCGAACATTTCAATAAACAAACCCGGACCCAAATCTACTTCAGTCCCTATAAGTTCCGCAACCATATCCTGCATAAACTCAGGCGTACCAAAAAGTCCGAAACCCGCAATAAGGCCGACGCTGGCATATGGAGTTGTGGCTGCTGCCAAGCCAAATAATAGTGAAGCAGGGAGCATAATTTGTTCGACTGCCGCTCCCTTAAAATCTCCTTTTGAAATAAGGTACCCAGTTTCGGTATAAGACTCAACCAGATCAAATAAAATAGCGTACTTATCTAAACCCGATGGATCGATATTAATAATTGGAGAGTTGCTACAATATGTGTAGAGGTTTGTTGACCATATCGGATCTTCACTAATAAATATTCCTGATTCGGCAATATAAAATCTTGCTCTGGAAAAATAAATTCCCTTTACATCAAGCAGTACACCATGAAGGCCAAGAAACTGGAAAGTATTTATATCGCTCTCTTGCTTGACTACCAGACGTCCAAACTCATCGTATTGATACAGATGCGAAGGCCTTCCATCCTCATCTGTCATCGCAATCGTACTCCCTCTAAAATCCCCATGGTAGTACCTCGTCGAATTGTCCGGTTTAATCCGTGAAATCAGTCCAAGTCCATACACATAGTAATTCTCAGGATCGCCGTTGAGGTGTGTTTCCATCAGGACCTGACTCATCCCCAGGATATCCAGGACATACTTCTTACCGACTCCGTTTATGATTGATGACCTTCGATGACTAAGTCCATCATAGGTATATGTTGCTGTCACATCACCCTGTATCCCAATCAGCATCTCATGACTATCCCATGAATAGGTATGGCCTGTTTCCGAGATCTGATTTCCATTGTCATCAAATGCATAAGTTGTGTTTCCGCTCGTCGCAATCGTGTTATCGTCATTATAAGTGCTGGTAATGTTCGAAGCCGGCAATTGTGGAGCCGGGAAAGGCTCAGTTTTTCGCTCGACAAGGTGATTTCCGTTGGGAGCGAGCACATATCCATAAGCTGTAATGATTTCAACTCCATGCCTTGTGACAGAACTATCCATCCGGGCAGCAGGGTCGTAGAAATATTCGGTGATGACTCCGTTGGGGTAAGTAATCCGATCCATCCGGCCATCATCGAGGTAGAAATACTCGGTTTCGTTTCCGTTCCAGTCCTCGACGGTCTTGAGTCGGTCATTCGCATCGTATGTATAGTCCACCTCCTTTCCAGTTCCGGGGTAAATGATCTTTGACACATTACTGTTATGGTCATAATCATATTGAACAAGCTCTCCATCGTATTCTGTAGAGGTGATGCGATGCAGATTGTCATAACCATACGTGAGCGTCTCGCCATCCTTGGTGACTGTCTTCAAGCGGTTTTTCGTGTCGTATGTGAATGACGCATATCCATTTGATTTCAGATTACCATCCGGATGATATGTATACTGAAGAAACTCGCCATCCGGCTTCTTGATCTTCATTAGCTTCCCTTCCAGATCATAGAAATAGGACTTCTTGTCTCCTTCAAATTCTACTGACTCAAGCCAATCAAAGTAATCGTACTCCATATGCGTCACTTTCCCCTTAGCATTAATGACATCGGTGAGGTTGCCATTGTTGTCATACCCATACTGGGTCACATAACTCATGGGGTCCGTAATCGTCTTGATAAAATCTCGGTCATAATAGGTGTAACTTGAAATATGCCCATTGGGATCCTCATTTGTCTTTAATCTTCCTGCCGGGTCATATGTCGCATGGGAGGAAATTCCAAGAGGTCCATTCACAGATTTGATGAAACCCGAACCATCGTATTCGTATGACACCGTGATTCCTTCCGGATTGGTGACGGTTTTTACTTGTCCATAGGCATTGTAGGACATCGTTGTGCTTCCAATAGGAGCATTCACTGAGCTCAGATTTCCATTGGAATATCCAAATGTCGTGAGGAAGTTTCTTGGATTAGTATAGACTTCTATATCATTGAATGCATTGTACATGAATTCATGTTCCACACCCATTGGTTGGGTAATTTTTGTAACATTCCCGTTGTCATCATATTCATAATGTGTTGTGATGCCATCGATAGTTACAGACGTTGGTAGTGTCGGGTTTTGGGGGTCGTTATACAGTGCTTGTTCCAATTCGTTCGTTGGGGTACTCATATGGGTTGTTTTCCCGAGCCCGTTTGTTTCGTAATCGTACGTATAGGTCTTACTCCCATCGAAGACGCTGACGGAAGAAGATGTCTCTCCTGATGGTATGCCATCCAGCCCCCACTCGACGTCTTGCGAAGACAAGGCCCCATTCGGTCCATTCGTTGTTGAAGATTTCAGCTTTCTCTGATAATATGTGTTATTCACAAAATTCCCGTTGGGTAGGGTGATAATCTTGAGCAGGTGTTTACCACCATTGTCGCTGAAATAATTGTAAGTTGTAGTTAGAGGCGTGGCTCCTTCAAAGAATTTGTAAGATGCCAGATCCTGTCCTGAAGGACCACCATGCGTGAATTGCACCTTTCTATTCAAGGGATCCTTCACTTCATCAATCCTGCAGGTATTCGGATAATACGAAAAACTGAGCTTTTTTGCGTTCGTCCCAAGCACTTCCTTTAACCTGATCCCTCCTCCTGCATAGTCCTCATAGTTCAATTGTACCTTATTGTCATTTCGGTCCTCAATCTTCGTCATCATATGTGGCCAATCCGGATTGGCTGCGTTACGCTGTTCGAACGTATATTTTATTTGATTTTTCTTTGTGATCACGTACGTATCTTCTCCGGCATCATAAACAATATCATCATATAGACCTTGGGTAACCGCTGTCAGATTGATCCCATCCTGTTCATATACATGAATACTCCCACCCGGCCAGAAGATAGCGATGCGGTCAGGTTGGATAGTTCCATCAGGATGCGTCCATCCGTCGATCTCCACGATATAGCTATTGTAAGAATGACTCCATCCCGGACCTAAAGGACGGAACGAGATCCACTGATCATTATACCATACACAAAACAGTTCTTCTGGTAACTCTGTGAGAAATGAATTGTAGTTGTGTGCAAAGACCAGAGGAAGGTTTCTGCCAGGGATGACAAAGCTTGTTTTACTATACTGATCAAAGTTGGCATCAGAAACAGACAGATACCGGCCAAGATTAGCAGGTGTGTAGTTGCCCGGGTTAAAGAAATCCTCAGCTTCTGGTTCTGGAATATCACAACCAGCACATTGTGTCATTAGCCTATGAAGCATGATAAACACCTGCTCCCTGGTTGCATTTTCGTCAGGATTGAAGTTGCCGGTATGCCCATTGACAATTCCGAGTTCAGCACATTTAGCGATGTGCAAAAACTCAGGATGTGCATTAGGTACATCCGCAAAGGGCACGAAAAACGCATTCTTATCGAAATCAAAAGCCTCGACAATGACCTTACATACTTGTCCTCGTGTGACGGCTGATCCGGGATTATAGTTGAAGAACCTCCGGTAAAACGGCGATACACCATCATTATATTCCAGATAACTCAAAACCTTACCATAGCGTGCATAGGCCTGATTCTCCTGGTCCTGCATATCTCCAAAAGGAACCGGAAAATTGTCTGCCGGAGTTGGGGTATTGGGATCGAACCCATAGAGACAGAGGAAAACCACTTTCGCCAGGTCTTCTTTGATGATCGGATCTGTTGGATGCACATCGCCATCCACTGGCTGTTGAATGACGCCGTTTTGACAGAAGTATTGGACTGCCTGATAGGATTCTTCATTAGAGGGAGGTGGATTCGAAATGATGCATTGACCACTTTCACTCAGAATTGTGAATTGCAATGGATTCAGAAAATTTCCGTCATTCACATCATACCATGAACCCACATCATTCACTTTGAATCGTATGAGTATCCGATAAATACCAGGATCAGAAATCACAGCGCTAGTCATATGCGACAAAGTGATCGCCTCATCTTGTTCAAGTGTGATACCTGTGTCCGTGTCCAAAGGTGTAATGTCGCCGCCACTTGTATTCTGCAGAACCATCTCCAGTGTTCCATTAAAAGCATTTCCTCCTGTATTAGTTACTGTTACTTCAAAAGTGACCATCATGCCAGTGCTGGGCGGGTTGGGCACTATGATTATTCCAGATTCAAGTTGAAGGTTGAATGATTCCGGATTGGTGATGTTCAAATATTCATCACTGATGTCACAGTCTGGCCCCGCCGGATGTCGATATATTTTTACCAAATAGTCGCCTGGAATGATATCTGCTGGTATGATATACTGACCTCCATAATGCCCGTCGTTTGTAATGTTGTTTACTATTACATCAATTTCTTCAAGTAACGGGTTAACAAGTTGCAATGAAACATTCTGAATATTGCCTGTTGACGTCCACGTGAAATCACTGATTGCATCTCCACTTTGAAGAGACATTGATTCATTCGGAAACGTAAGAGTCAATGAATTATCTATGATATCAATCGTAGTAGGATTCGTGAACGAAACAAATGGGTTAACAGGCACAAGATAACTGGGTCCTACCCCGTTTGTTTGATAGCGTAATTCTATTTCAACATCCTCCCCAGTATGGTCCTGTGTCGGTTCGAATTGATATGTTATCTCTGTTTCTCCGCCTTCTTCAACAAGAAAAGAACCAAGATCCTCTGCAGGGTCAATTCCATTTACTACCAGATACAAGCTGCCGTCCCAATCCTGAGTTCCCAGGTTTGAAACCATGGTGGTGAACGTATAGATTTCACCTTCGTAAAGTGATCCTTGTCCAAACGACAGGGGAGCGCTCATTTCGAGTCCGAATCCTCCTATCTCGAAATGGTTTACACCTGATTCTGCAGTTCCACCAACATTTGTTGCCCTGACAACCCATCTGTATATATGGCTGTCCACAAGAGCTTCACTGTCAGTGAATGTGTATGTATCGACATCTCCGACATTGAGGTAGTCTAGCAAAATCTCATCAATTGTGGTATCCCGGAGTCTAATCTCATACGTTGCAATGCCATCTGGATTATTTTTTTCCCATGTAAAAATCACGGAGGTTATCCCTGAATTCAATGCCTCCCCGTCCTGAGGAGATTGAAGAGTTGGTGGTATGATATCAGTATAAATAGAAAAACTTCCTGAGCCATCCACTACGATATTACCGTCAGCATCGGGTATATCATATTCAATAAAAACTTCAACGTCACTCGAGTTGATCGTAAGATTGTTTAGAGACCATGTTTGTGTTCCATCATCAGACGTGTTATTCAATATTGTCTGAGGTGAACCATTATTCACTGTGTAGTAAATGTTTACAGGGCAATCTTGCCCCTGAAGTGGCCCACTCCATTGTATTGACAACAGTCCACCAGAATAGAATGATCCCGGGTCCGGATGAGTGATATTAATATCGGCTCCATCGGAGCATGGAGGATCAATCGTAATGGTTTTGTAATGGGTAGCCGTTCCATCTACAGTTTGTATCGGCGTGCAACCATTGGCGTAAACCCAATCGTCATAGTTGTTATTGCTCGCATTACCATAGACATAGATTCTATAAACCCCAGGCATTACATCTACAATTTCATCGACAGAAACTCCCTCAGGACCATCATTCGGGTCTGCCAAAAGAAATGGATTACCGATTTCAAGAGTATTGCTTGGATTTCCCTGCTCTGTCATGAACACAAATACTGTACCGTACCATTGCTGATTTACAGCGTTTAGTGAAAAGTTGACCTCCAGTTCTTCGTTCATGGTTACATGCGCGGGAGCATTGATGCATGTTACAAATTCTAGGTAAGGATCTGGTGTAGTTGCGGTAATCTCTACTGGCCCTGCGTAATACCCCTCGTCATTTCCGTTGTTCACATGAATCAATCCGTAATAGTCAATATTGCCTTCATAAAAGTCATTGGGAATCGTTACGTCAATGTTTATAGTGCTGGCGCCAGCGCTATAATTAACAGGTCCGCCTACAACTGTACCGCATACCCCATTAGTTTTAATCCATGCTGTCCCTGAACTCACAAACGTACCAGTACACTTCCTGATTTGAAAGACAAAGTGTGTACTAGTAATATTGTCAAGCTTAAGTTTTAGTACTTCATCTCCCAGGATTGTATAACCGACACAAACTCCCATGTCAGCTATTGGACAGGTTGTAAAAACATCCTGTGGTGGCTCACTGCTGTAGTCTGTTTGCGCAACACAAAAGGTTACAAAAAACAGAATGATAAAAGAAATTATTAGGAATTGGGATACGTATAACTTCATTGCTTCATCGGATTTAGATAACAAATGCGCTTTCTGTACATATTCTGATCACAGGATACTAAAATTTTATTATTTATTCTCAGACCATCAAACAAAAAGGGAATTCAAAGGCACGAACCGCCGAATATTCCCCTTGGAATCTGTGATCAGATCGCCGTTCTATGCTGATCAATTGGAGTTTGGTTGGCAAGGGTTATGCTTTTGTAGTCAATAGATACACTCGATAGTGGATGAGATTATCTTTATTACATGAGAATTGGGAACATTGTTGGACTGCTAATAGGGTTTTTGGAACTATTATACTCCCCCCTCTTCTCCCAATCTTCCCAATCCCTCACCTACACCATCTCCCACGGCATGCCCATGACCGAAATCTCTATTGTTTATTGCGACAGGGACGGACGGATATGGTCGGTACACAACAATGCGATGGTATCAAGTTTCGATGGGCGAAAGTTTACAAGCTATGCCCCCGAAGTCACGGGACACTACATGGCTGGTGGAATTTTTGCGGAAGTCGGGAATGGAATATGGCTGTTGAATACTGATAAAAGTATCAGTCTGTTTGCCGATAGTAGATGGAGATCATGGAACCGTCCGGTCTTTTCCAGTGTAGTAGTAAATACGGATGATCAAATCGTGACTATCGATACATCAGGTGTTCTTTATTCCTATGACAATAAGAGTGCGACCTGGAAACCGATTTCACATGGACCTGCAGCACATCGTACTGGATTGACTTATGAACTGCATGCTTCTTTGAATGAGGAAAACTACATGCTTAAAATCTTTGAAGCTAAGACCCGTCAATTTTTCCACGCATACACCTCCACCTCTCTCCTGGTGCCCGCTTGGGTAGACAGGCCTGATCTATTTGATGCGCTGCTTTTTTGGAGTGACGGAAAAGTCTTGATGCAATACGATGAACCAAATGAACCATATTTGACAATCGCATCAACTAGCGCCACTTATCTCTTACAATTTCGACAAGTATTCAGATCGGGTAATAATTTATTGCTGTATCGGGCGGCACCAGTTCAAGGGACCATTGGATGGGAACTTGAGATTTTTTCTTTTTCTCCATCAGATGGCTTAATCAGGTTATCCAATATTCGGCATGCTAACTCGGGTGGCGGCCTAGCGATTGATAAACAAAAACATGTCTGGATTGGATCACAGGGAGGTCTCACAAGAGTATTTCCTGAAATCACAACCTTCATTGAAGGAGATCAGAATATGGTTTCTGGTCTGCATGTCATCAATGAAGATGATCGAGGTCGGATTTGGTTTGGTGGCTATACCAGCGGTTTGTGTTATTTCGATGGGTCACAACTCAATCTGGCACCACCCGATGCGCATCAATACAAACGATTTCTCCCGGGAGCATTTCGCGACGAGAATGGCAACATGGCATTCTGGACAGAAGACTACGGTGTAGTAACTCATGAATATGGAACATGGCACCACAGTGATACGAGAGCAAAAGATCCGTTTGGTGAACGTGGCTATTATTTTCTCTCTGTGGAAAAGGGGAACATTGCCGCAGGACTGCAGGACAGAGGGCTTGTGATTGGGCCAGCTCCAATTACGCCGGAGATGAATTGGTCTTATATCGACGAATCAAAAGGTCTTCTCCTTGACAATATCCTCACGATCAGTGAAGATCTGAAGGGTCGTCTTTGGACGGGCAGATCAAGCCAGGGGATTGCGCTTTATGATCCCGCCTTAGATACCGCACAAACATGGTTGCGTAGTGATGATCGTGAAAAAGGGTTTGGCGCATTGAGTTCTGCCACAGATAGTCACGGAAATCTTTGGTTTGGTGGAAACGATGGATTACGTTTTCTGGAAGAACCTCATCGTTTCACAATGTTCAAGGAGAACCTATTTGATAAAACGCTGCACATCTCCATGGATGAAGCTGGCTACTCAAATGTTTCTCTAATGGCTGAGCATGAAGGATATCTTATTTTTGGAAATCTGCATGGCTATGGATTTTTGGATCTGAAATCCTTCTACAACAAGCGCGCACAACCTCCTATCTTCTTTTATCCGACAGACAAATTTCTCAAATCTGCAGATCAGAACACCATCCTTATTGATTCTAAGGGTGACGTCTGGATCGGACAGGACCTTGGTGTTACACGGATCGATTTTGATGATCTCAAACTGGACTCGCTGCCGGTATATATTATTATAGATAGTGTTCTTGTGAGTGGCCGCAACCTCCCATCGACTGGGCTCAGGGCAGACTCCGCGTTCGACGCAGGAGAACTTACGAGCGTTAGCGCGCGGCAAACACTTCCATCCCTCAAACGCCATCTTGAAATTTTCATGCATCCATCTTTTACGGGCCTGCTGAACGACAATGTGGGATTTCAACACCGGCTTCTTCATGAGAATATTCAGGACACAACATGGAGTGCGTATTCAAAGAGTGACAGAATCGTGTTCACTTACCTGCCTCCCGGAAAAAATCTGATCGAAATACGGGCAATCAAAAACAACCAGATTGCAGATAGTGTCACTCTCAATTATCATGTGCCGCTCGCTCTTTCTGAAAATCCCTGGTTCTGGATTTGCCTGATTGGTGGGCTGAGTATTGCCGGAGCTATCATATTCTGGCGCATGTACAGGCAGCAACTGAGCATCAAACAGGTGCGTCTTACGCTGAAAGAAAAGGAGCTCGCACTTTCCGAGCAAGAACGCGAAAAAGAACAATTGCAAATCAAAGCCATTGCGAACGCATTGAATCCGCATTTCATCAATAACTCACTACAATGGTTGCAATCACGTGTGCGGAAAGATCCGGAGGCAGTAAGAATGATCGATCGTTTCTCAAAGAATATTCATACCGTCTTTGTCAATAGTCGTCAGGGAAAAGCATATCATGCACTCCGCGAGGAGATCGAGCTGGTGAAGAACTACATCTATATCCAGAAGTCACGCTATGGAGATTTTATTGATGTTTCATTGCCTCCTGATGAAGTGATTGCTTCGCTCTCAGAAGTGGAGGTCCCGTTGATGCAAATACAGATCCACGTGGAGAATGCCATCGAACATGGCCTTCGTCACAGACCTGGAGCCCGTAAGCTGAATATTGATATCCGCGAAAATGGCGCGTATGTACATATTGATATTACGGACGACGGCCTCGGCAGGCCAAAGTCCGCCGAAATCGGATCCCATGGCACACAACAGGGTACGGACATGCTTAAAAGCCTTCATGCGATATTTAATAAACACAATGCTTTGCATATCTTGAGCAAGTATGTAGATACGCCCTTCTCCTATCCCGAAACCGGAGAAAAATATGGAACTATCGTACACATAGAGATACCCAAACATTACACCTATGAACTCACGAAAGATTAACTTTTTTGTCGTAGAAGACGAAGAGCCCGCGCGAAAAGAATTGATCTCAGCACTTGAAGAAGATGAAATGATCGCTGTAGTGGGTGAAGCAGGATCAATAGAAGATGCCTGGAATGGTATTCTGAAGACAACTCCGGACGCCTTGTTTCTGGATATTGAATTGCAGGGCGGCACTGCATATCAACTCTTGCAACGCATGCGTGATGAGAGTATAGAAATACCTCCGGTCATTATTATCACTGGCCATTTGAAATTTGAACTTG
>JANNQA010000102.1:0-13429 GCA_031400515.1 Bacteroidota bacterium | reverse complement strand
AATATCTGTTACATCAAATGGATCAGGATCTCCTACAGTAATCGTCTGAGAGCACTGAGAGGTATTACCGGAAGGATCAGTAGCCACAAATGTCCGGACAATAGTACCCTGCCCACAATCATTACGGTTGTCAACAACACTTTCTACAACTGTTACTGGAGGGCAGTTGTCGGATGTAGTCGGAGTTCCAAACGGGGTAAGATTGTTGAGATTGATCGGGTCAGCACAATCCGCATTCATATTTGGCGGACACAGGATAACAGGTGGAGTATTGTCAATCACTGTAATTATAGATGTACATGTCGCTGTGTTGCCCATCATGTCCGTTACTGTCAGGGTGACGATATTCGCGCCGGTTTCACTGCAATCAAAATTCATCTCAGATAGCGCAAACGTCAGATTTCCGGCAAAACAGCCTCCGCCAGAACCATTGTTCACCTGGTTTGGAGTTACCACAACCATTCCCATAGCATTTAGAAATACTGTAAGATTCTGACAGGATGCCACAAGTCCTCCGGGATCCTCAACGGTCACAATTGCTGTACACGTGGAGGTATTTCCAGATTCATCGGTGACAGTAAGTACGACGATATTTACTTGCATTACATCATCACAATCGAATGTTGATGGATTTACTGACAAAGTCACAGGGCCGCAGTTATCGGATGATCCATTGTTTATCTGACCTGGAGTAATGGTGGCATTGCCTGCACCGTCAAGCGTGATCGTAATATCCTGGGCCATGCAAATTGGATCCATGTTATCTATGACAGTTACTTCTGCATCGCAGAGTGCGACATTCCCGCTTGCATCAGTGGCGGTGATTGTAACTGTCACAACTCCAGTATCATCACAGTCAAATGATGTCTGGTCGAGTACGAGAGTCTCGATAGCACAATTATCTGAGATCCCATCATTAATGTCTCCAATCGTAATTGTTGCATTCCCGTTTGCATCAAGAATTACTGTGATGTCATCCGTATTACATATCGGCGCAAGTGTATCCAGTACAGTCACTGTCGCGGTACATGTCGCAGTACCTCCAGCGGCATCGGTGACGGTGAGTGTCACAGTATTTGGACCGATGTCTTCACAATCAAATTCGTCAGGATCAACCGTGAGTATAATGTCTCCACATAGTGAAGACGAACCTCCATTTACATCCGCACCAGTGATTGTGACTGTACCACTCTCATCGAGAAATACAGTAATGTCAATGCACTCCGCTATTGGTTCATCACCACCCACCACTGTCACATTTGCCGTACAAGTGGAAGTATTACCATTCTCATCTGTGACAGTCTGTACAACCACGATCACCGCTGGACTATTGCAATCAAATTGGTTTGGATTTACTGTTATTGTGAGTATATCGCAATTGTCACTGCTACCGTCGTCCACAGCATTGCCAGGTATTGTCACTGTACCATCCGGTCCTAGTGTCACGGTAATATCCTCAGTCAGACAGATCGGATCAATGTTATCTTGTACAGTCACATCGGCAGTACAAGTAGAAGAATTTCCATTAACATCTGTCACAGTCTGTGTTACAATCACTACTCCGACGTCATCGCAATCGAACGTAGTCGGCGTTACGGTGATCGAGAATATCCCACATGCGTCTGTGCTCCCATTATTTACCGCCGAATTACCAATTGTCACCATACCACTTGCATTGAGCTGCACAGTGATATCCTGAGTGGTGCAGATCGGGTCAATATTATCCTGAACAGTCACACTAGCAGTACACGTTGAGGTATTTCCATTCACATCTGTAACCGTCTGAATTACGATCACTACTACCCCTACATCAGCACAATTAAACTGTGTATCGTTGAGCAGAATACTCTCGATTCCACAATTATCTGTACTTCCGTCGTTTACAGCAGTATTGGTGATTGTCGCCATACCCGCAGCATTCAGTTGAACAATGATGTTTTTGGTAAGACATATCGGATCCAAATTATCCTCTACAGTCACAAAGGCCGTGCAAGTCGATGTATTTCCATTTACATCAGTGACAGTCTGAACTACAAGGACATCAGCATCAGTATGCGCGCAAGTGAATGTGTTCGGATTGATGGTGATGGATAGAATGGCACAATTGTCTGTGCTTCCATCATTTAGTGCATTTCCGGCAAGCGTGACTGAACCATCGGCGTCCAACTGAATTGTAAGGTCCATCGCATTGCAAACAGGAGGAAGAGTGTCAAACACAGTGACAGTTGCTGAACAAGATGCCGTATTGCCGGAACCATCCGTTGCAGTCATAACAACAATGTTATCTCCAATGTCAGTGCAGTCGAAAGAATCAGGAGTGACTACTCGTGTTGGCATACTACAGTCGTCTGACACTCCATCTACATCATCTGGTGTAATAGAGACGTCACCCATCTCATCGAGATAGACTGTTACATCCATACACATCACCATTGGTGGCATATCCTCAATTGTAACGGTTGCGGAGCATGTATCAGCAAGTCCGGATACATCAACAACAACAAGTTCCACTTCATTGGCACCGACATCGCTGCAGTCGAATTCATCCTGAGTGAGATATAGTGTATCTATAAGGCAATTGTCAGTAGATCCATTGTTGACCATTCCGACTGTAATCACAATCATCCCCATTTCATTCAACTCCACTGTGATGTCCCTGCATCGCGCAACTGGCGGAACCGTGTCCTTTACTTCAACGATCGCAGTACAGGATGCTGTGTTTCCTGAGGCATCGGATACTGTAAGGATGACGACCTGATCGCCAACATTAGAACAATTGTAGAGTGTTTTACTTAGCTGACGATTGACTATTTCACAATTATCAAATGACCCATTGTCGATAGAATCGACAGGCAATGTTACCGTGCCATTCGGACCCAGGAAGATGCATGCATTCTTGCAAAGGGCAGTAGGTGGAGTACCATCCTTTACAGTGACCTGAATCATACAAGTTGATACATTTCCGGAGAGGTCAATTACCTGAAAAATCACCATGACGACCTCGCCAATATCTTCACAACAGAATTTGACCGAAGGACCAAATACCAGATTTCCAGGTGTATCACAATTGTCATCCATTCGTCTTACGGCTTTCGATGCAATACCGCAGTTATCAGTCGCATTAAATGCACTGCTGTTGGCATTCAGGAATGCCATACCATTGTTATCCAGTGTAATAGTGAGATTGTTACATACAACAACCGGGTTGTCATCATCAATCACCGTAACAGTATAATGACAAGTAGCGGTATTCCCACAATCATCTGTCGCAGAAACAGTAATCACATGAAGTCCCAGGTCGAAGAGTTCTTGCTGTCCAGGTAAAAAGATTCCCGGCACATCGCTGATATTGAAGCTGATATCTATCAGGGCATCATCTGAGCAAACATCTGTCACAACAGGGGTAGGTAGTGTATAACTGGCAGAACATTGAAGCATGAATGTTCCAAGGGTAAGATTCACAGGACAAATAAGATTCGGCGGAACAGTGTCAATAATCAAGATTTCTTGTAAGTCAGTAATTGTGACTCCTGTACACCAATCCATAACTCTCCAAAGTCTGAGAATCTTTGTTTGGCCCGAGCACATCGGAATTACATTATCCGTCTTCCAGGCAATAAGTTCACAAAAATGATGAATGGGCTCTCCCTCTATTGTGGGTTCGCCTGTGACTGACGGATCTGAATTCGCACCGTCGCAGTTTATCATTGTGTCGGCAGGAAAGTCGACGTCCACGAGGTCGAACTTTTCAAGATAGATTCGTTGATCACAACTGTTTGTATTTCCATAATCATCACTAGCATAATATATAATGTCAATATATCCTGCAATGCCATCGGGATCACAATTCAACTCAGTAATCGTATAATCGAAGTAGACTGTTGGATTGACATCGCAATTGTCATCGACAACATCCAGAAAGGAGAGAAAGTCCAGACCAAGAATGTCCACATTACATGGGATTGTGTCATCAACACAACTCAGGAAAGGCTTTAGCTTATCTTCGATGATAAGCGTGCTCATGCAAAAATTACCTGTGGGTAATTCTTCAACCATTGCCATGAGCTCCTGGCCAATATTCGCACAAGTCACTTGATTTGTCAAGGGCCCCATGATATCCACGACATACATGCCCAATGGATATTGCGGAGCAATCACCAGCATTGCAGGTGTCACTAACGCCTGACCTGCCTGATCAAGTGAAATCTGGACACTTGGCCTGCACGCCAAAGCGCTTGCGACAAGATATTCCTCCTCTGCAGTTATCTCACTCAGAGGATCATAAGGTGAATAATACGCGGTCGCAGGCCAGTCATCTACTGCCGCATGGACACCAGACGACAGAAAGCAAACACCGGCCAGAAATAAATGGCCGATGTATGCTGCAAAAGGGGCGATTGGGATGAGACCCGCTATTGTCGTTTTCATAACTAAAAGATTTGACATCATTAAATAAATCCGTGCATGGAAATTCTATAACCAACTGGTTATATACTACTGGTTCCGATATGAATATTCAGTCCAAACCTTGAAGCCTGGATTGTGGTGTAAGTCATCGTTCTTCAAAAAAAAGGGAGTGAAGCAGCATGATACCGCCTCACTCACCAACTACTATCATCCTCAAGGTTCTATATTCCTTAGTTGTAGAAATGGAATAAGTATACACTCCCTGCCCGCCCCATTGTTGGGCATCAAGCAATATTTCATTGTAACCCGCATTCCCACTTAACTCGGCACGGTAAACGAGTTTACCCTCAATGTTATGTACCTCAAGTTTGACATCTGATGCATCCGGCAGTACAAACGGAATCATTGATTTACGGGTAAACGGATTTGGGCGATTCTGATAAACCAACAAATCAGTCGTCGTCGATTCCAATGGCAAATAGGTAAAGTGCGGCTCCATCCTTCTGCCATCAGTAAGAACTCCTTCCACTGGAGTTATGCTTTCACCGATGTTCAAACCAGCCTGACTCAACATAAGATTTACTTTGGCTGAAATTTGCAACGACAGAACTGGTGAACTAATCTGCGAATCATCATGATCATATTTTGTCCAACTCACGGGAAGCAATCCCTGAAGCAAATGAGATGTACTCCATTGTATATCTGTGAGTAGACTTGAACCTGAAATAGGAATAACATCAATAAGCTGAGGATCCCATTCCAGAGTGAATTGCATAGCATCTATCTCAGCCATCCGATCGCAATTCACTTGAACTATGCAAGTTTCCCCAGATTTCAAAACCTGATCTTTCATCCCCATGCTAATCGAGACAGGTGAATTGCGTGCCTCAATAACATCCTGGTTAAAACTGCTCATTACCGAGCCATTCACATCACCTACTTTGACTGCAATAAAATTGACATCCATATCACCTGCTAGCAAGTCAATATGATATGACTCCGGAAAAGGCTCAGCTAGAGGATTCGAAGGATCATTGAATTGATATGCAGCATCAACGAACCTCCATGAGGTGTTGTTCGGAATTTCTTCGGTGATTCCAAGGATGAGTCTGCGGAGAATGACAATGTCCATGGCCGACAATGTTTCCGAGCGATTGGCATCCCCAGCAATCATCCGATATGGATTGTCCAAAGACTGAACTCCAAGCAAATGTTTCTGTAATAGAATGAGATCAAGAGTAGATACTCCTCTTTTATAATCACTATTAAGAATAGGCTCAATCTTGTAACTCCCACCGTAAGGCATTGGAGGGAATGCATAGTTGCCACTTGTATTCGTTGCCTGCGGAGGAATATTACTACCGACAAGACTTACGTTTACACCCGGAACCAATTCCAAAAGAGAAGTAGATATCTGACCCTTTACAATTGCACGTGGCGCAGCTTCCAACGGACATATTTCCAGGTTATCCTGAATCTTTATGGATACAATACAAAAGTCAGTGTTATCATTTTCATCGATGACCCAGAGCTCTATAAAATTTTCACCGAGATCGGAGCAGTCAAAGATTCTTGATACATCGGAGGGATTTGATGAAAATGCAAGGCTCACGGGATTACCGCAAGCATGATTGCTACCTGCATCGAGATCGGTAGCCCACAATGTAACCATACCCCAATCTGCCTCAAGATCACCATCGGAATCAACAGGCATGAGCGAGGTTGCCAGATTTCTGCATTTTGCTGATGGCGGTTTGCAGCTTTCCATCGTAACAAACTGCTCCTCAGTGCTGACATTGCCACATAAATCTTCAACAGAATATAATATCCGGTGGTGGCCAAGAGGTAACAATACACTCTGCTGAACAGTCTCATCCAGGATCGCACTGAATATCTGATCTAGAGATCCATTGTCATCCTCATCAACACTAATAATCCACTGCAAAGCGTCAGATCCACTACAATCATCGGAAGCAGAGGCTTCCAACAACACATTTCCAGGTCCACATTCAGGATCATCTGTACAAAGTATCAACTCAAGATCCGACATAACCAACTCCGGTCCTTCAGTATTGACAACTTTAATAACCTGGGTGCGGGTCCATATCCCTGACTTACCGCCAGTTTCGTACTGACACCAATCCAACACTGTCCAGGTACGGAGTATTTTAAAGCAAGCCTGATGTGAAATCGAAAAATCAAAAATAAGGTCCTGATGTGTAAATGTCACAAGATCACACTCATCGTCTTGGACAATTGGAGAGTTATATGGTGCAGGCAAATCTTCAGCGTCCAGTAAATCAACGTCGCAGATATCCTCCGTCACATAATCAGGAGGCCAGACAATATCACTTCCGCTGAAAGGAGTATAATTTATTATTGAAATTCGCTGCTCACATGAGACTGCCAGCCCACCTGGATTGATAGCTTTAAATATCCTTTGAATATAACCGGTGCCACAAGTAGGGTTAATATTGAAAATTGCAGTGTCCGAAATCGATACAAAACAATTGTCTGACGCTATTCCGTCAATTCCCACACAGGTAATACCATTTGTATAAGGATTTCCGGGATCATCGAGACAAATATCCTCACGGTCTGATGGATCAGTAACAACGTCTCCAAACACCGAGAGATTATCAGGATCATAGTCAAAAACACAACTGATAGTAAGATCTGATGGGCAATCAATCACCGGAGCAGTCTTATCCTGAATCTGGACTTGCAACATGCAGTCGGCAAAATGACCAAGCAAATAGTTGTTACTGACTATCCCAGGAAGAGGCTGCACATCATATACTCTAAGAATAATCATCAGATTGTCATTGCTAATATCTTCGCAACAAAATTTGATTACATCATCGAACTGATAAAGAAAATTGGCATTGTCGAAGCACTGGAATCCCAGGGGAGCATCCATGCGACGGACTTTAAAAAATACCGGCGCACAATTGTCACTGCTTCCTCCATCAAAAGCGCTTGCATAAACTGTGGACATTCCCTGAGCTCCGACCGGAACAACTACTGAGGCATTACACACCGGAATTGGCGCGAGATTATCGACCACCAATATTGTTAGGGTATCACGACCCTCAAGATTGCAGTCGTTTGTCGCGATATAGATAATCTTGTGCACACCTAATGGTAAATCATTGACAAGGCCCCCATTGCCCTGAATTGTGCCAAATACGCCTTGAATACGCACATCAATATCTAATGAACAATCTTCCAGTATCTGTGCAGGAGGTACTACAATATCTGCAATACATCCAGCGCCGGCAGAAACAATCAATGTATCAAGGGAAACAACTTCAGGAGGGGTCAAATCTGCAACTTCAATGATCTGCAGCGAATCGATACTTACGTTGCCATCGCACCAATCTGTCACGACCCATGTACGAAATATTTTATAACCACCTGAACAAAGTGCAGCGACTTCATCCGAATACGTTGCAGAAAGATTGCACACGACCCCATTTAAAATTGGGAATCCGTCAATTTCAGGAATACCAGTTGCACCGGGGGTTGTATCCGGAGCAGGAAAACAAAGTAAAGCATCAACGCCCTTTAAATCAGGAGGAAAGATGACGTCCTCTAGATCCAGAGCCTCAAAGAATATCATTTGGGTACAAGTAGTCGCATTACCGTAATCATCAACGACATAATACGTTCTTGTGTACTTCGAAATAAAAACACTATCACATTCACCAGAGTATTCCAACACATCCACTGTGGAAATACTGACATCAGAGCAATCCACGGCATCATCTGTAGTACTAACTGGAATACTTTCCAGGGCCATGGTACAACCTACTGTTATATCATCTGGACAAGTAAATTGTGGGGGTAGTTTGTCCTGAACAAATATGGCTGTCATGCAAAGCTGGCCCTCTGTTTCAGAATTTACAATGACCATAAAGGTTTGGCCAATCATATCCTGAGTGACGACATCGCCCACCGAAACATCATTGACTATAATATCAATTGTGAACGGTCCCAGGCATTCGGTAACAATTACTCCGAGTTGGGTAAGTGTCAGAGTCGCAGTACAGTCGGCGTCAAGAAAAATCCCAAGGGGAGGATTCATTTCCGGACATGCCATCACGCAGCTTTGAGCCTGAAGGGCACTGTTTGATTTACCCGCGAGTAAAACCAAAAGTGTGACAAATGCTACGCGAATTAAAATTCGAATTGACGTGGATATTTTTGTTTTCATGAAAAGCACACATGTAGAAATTAAGATCTAAGACCTTACTGCTTTTGGGATGTGTACTTGTCTAGCCAGGAAAATGCCTTAATACATATTATTATTTTCTATTACTTGTAAGTTGTATTCAATTAGGGTTAAACATATTACAAATATATGTAATGTGTCTAGTACTTGTATCTAGGACTCACTTATTTCACACATTTTAATTTAACTTATATAAAGTGCCCTACTTGGGCTTGATCATTTGGAGAAAGTATGTCTCCTGAAAACCTTTGTTCTCAGGAGACCCTATTACATCAAGTTCGTTTATCTAAGTCTATGAGCCAGGGCGAATCACCATACGTAGAGTTTTCGTCGAGATACCGGATGTAATTCTACAGAGTACAACTCCCTGAGCTTCCAGATCTGCGGCATTTACGCTCACTTCCTGAAGTCCCTCTATCCCAATCTGGGTCGACAGTAGTAGAGGGCGGCCATCTAAATCAAACACTTCGATTTGCAGAAGACCCGCTTCAGCGAGTTCAACTGGAATATTGGTGATGTCTGCAAATGGGTTTGGATAATTCTGGGCCAATTTCAAATTGGCTTGAGTACCCGCTGTTGGATGTTCATCATCGGTCATTCCCTCTACGAATTCCAAATTCATTGTAAAAGGAAGCGTGACATTTTTTCGATAGGCTAAAGAATGCAGAGTTGGAGTGAGTTGAATCGCGCCTGCGACGTGGCCATTTTGTAGTGCATGTACTTTAATCGAGAATAGCTGAGCAGATGTCAATGGCTCCACACCATACCATAGGGCAGTTACCATGTTGTGCTCGCCTGATCGATTGATCACATCTAATCCCTGCGTCTGCTGCAATAATTCGATACCGACAACCTCAATCATTTCATCTGAAATGTCAAGCGCTAGTTGCATTGCTTCCAGATTGTCAAAAGCGGTGACTGATACAATCGCATCAAATGTTTCACCCTTCTTGAAAGTCCTGTCAGAAAGATGAACGGATACTGAGCTGCGGCTTAATACATTGGTATTACTCTGCACATTTGGGCTTGCATCACTATTGATATCGCCAAGTTTGACACCTACAAAGTCCAATGCAGACATATTCTCCGCAAACGTCTGAATGTGATATGCTTCCGGAAAATCCTCTGATAATGGATCGTTCGCATCTTGGAAGACATAAGACGCGTCAACAAACCGCCAGGCGGTCTTCGGATCCAATCCGTAGTAATCTTTTAAAATAAGGTCTTTAAGACCTATGAGATCACTCACAGATACCCTGCCTGATTTGTCCAGGTCTGCAGCAATGAACTGATATGGAGAGGAAAACTTTTCCACACCTAAAATATGCTTAAGTAGTATTGCCATATCGAGTGCCGAGACACCCGCCAAATCATCATCCGGATAAGCAGGACTGATTGTATAGGTTTTGCCAAATCGCAAGGCAGGGAACGCATATAATCCTTCTTCGTTTGTCATCGCAAAATCCATAGTTCCTTCAAGGGAAACCTTCACCTCCCCGAGCATATTACCTGTTGTACTTTGAATCACGCCATCGATATTACCTACATTCGGAGGGCACATTCCCATGTTGTCCTGAACGTATAGCAGGGTATTACAAAACTCGACATTACCAGATTCGTCTTCAACATACAATCTCACAGGAGTGGCACCCAGATTATCACAATCAACCCGAGCTGGCTCGACCCACATATGCAATTTGTCCCGTGGCGTGCAATTGTCGAAACTTCCCTTGTCGAAAATTTGAGGTCTTAAATCCATTGCCATGCCATCCGGCATTTGCATCAACGGGAGTGAAATACCATAAAAACAAATAGGTGTTGGCTTCTTCAAATCCTTCACTGTCACATACATACTACAACTCGTCTTTTGGCCACAGCCATCATCCGCCCAAAAAGTCACCTTAGTTGTGCCAATCGGATAATTTCCGCTGGCGTTTGGGCCATGGTTGTAGGCATATGGAGAGTTGTTTGTGATAATAGCTCCTGAGCCACAATCCGATGTACCGTATGCATTTGGAAGATTCACATGGCCACCAGTACAGTCCGCACCTGCGGAAACCGTGGTATCCGCAGGGCACCCGACCACCGGTGGGCTGGCTGGAGCAATCTTGATAATTTGCGTGTATTCCCAGATTCCTTCCGGATTATACGCGTTTGGATCATAAACGCACCAATCGATTACTGTCCAGGTTCGGACTATCTTCTTGCAAGCAGGTGGATTTATATTGAATACCTTGTCACTGTGACTGTAGAGTAACTGACTGCACGTTCCTCCTCCATCGAAAACCGGATAATCATATGGTGCCGGTAGATCCTCAGGATCGGTTTCAGGATTGCATGAATGGGTCGTGTAGTCTGGTGGCCAATAGATGTTTGCAGATCCTCCAGCCCCCCCTACGGTAATCGTTTGTGAACAGAAAAAAGCTTGTCCTCCATAGTCATAAGCCACCCATGTTCGAACGATTGTACCAACGCTGCAGCTGTTGAGATTGTAGTCCACGGAGATTGGAGGTCCAGCTGATTGTGGATCTCCGTAACCATACACTGTTGCATTGCCATAGATTGATAAATCCCATAGTTCTGCTTCACAATCGACGGTTACGTCCGGTGGACATTCAATGTGGAATAAAGCACCACCAATACCTGAGACCGGCAAACCAATCAGGCATAAAATGGCAAGGCTTTGAAACAAGGCATGAAAGGGGTGAGAGAATAGGGTAGATTTCCTTTGCATGACTGTATGTTTTAAGCGTTAACAAAATGCTCAGAACCGCGATCGCCACATATTAAAGCTCCTGCTTTAACATGTCCATACCGCATACAGTAAGCCTGGAAACCAAATGGAAGATGCCAGCCGGCATCATATTAAAACAAATCTACATATATAAATGACTATTCAAATACTTTTTTTTGCTCGTTGATCCAGGAGAAAGGGTATCCTGCCGTTAAGAGGGCAGTTGGTACATCTGAGGCTAACAGGGAAGCTGAAACTCAGACATTGTCGCGTACACCGTGATAATACGTGCGCTTCGGGTCTGAAAGTGAGGTAAAAATAGCTGGGCTTGCTCTTGTCAATGACTGAATTGTGAAGCCGTGTAGCCAAGCTTAAGCTTAGATAGTGACGAACTGAAGGTGCCACAAAAAAGAAGCCCCCTCTCGGCAAACGCCGAGAAGAGGCCATCCCAAAAACCGATAAATTAATTCGTCACAAGGGGCGAAAAAGATGGTGATTAGTCAATGACCACCATTTTCTTCGTCGCTGTGAAATCATTTGCATCGAGTCTGTAGTACATCACACCGGTTGCAGCAAGGTCCTTACGGTTCACCTTGATTTCATTGTAACCCTGTGTGTATGATCCTTCGATCATACGAACCACCTTACCCGTTACATCATATACTGTTACAGTTGCATCCATTGCTTCAGGCAGTGTGAAACCAATCACTGTATTGCCTTCGAATGGATTAGGTTCGTTTTGGAACAGAGCAAAATCTTTGCCTGCAACAACACCACTATTGAAGCTCAATGCAACGTCAAGGATTTCTTCTTTACCGTTGTATGCTTCTGCTTCAGTCAGTTTGGTGCTAGTGCTGATCGCCAACATCTTGCTCAGGTCGCCACTTTCTGTTGCTGTAAACGTCAGTGTAAACAGTACATCAGATGAACTCACAGGACTTACCTTATTCCAACTCACTGTGATTGCATCATTGTGAACACCGACATTCTCTGAAGACATATCCAATGCACCAGCTTCGACACCAGTCAGGTCAAGACCTGCTATCTTCATCGTAAACTGATAGCCAAGGATCTGTGCAAAGTTCTTCGCACTTACAGGTACAGTGATCGTTTGTCCAGCAACAACTGCTTGCGCATCTGTGCTGAATTCAAGAACACCCTTCGCATTTCTGACTTGTACCTGAGTTGCATTGGCGACTACGTTTCCGTTCACATCACCAACCTTCACTCCGACAAAGTCATGACCCATTGTCAATCCTTCAACACTTACAGTTTCTTCGAAAGGCCAAGGACTTGAAGGATCAGCAAATTCAAAGGTTGAATTCACAAATCTCCAGCTCTCGCTCTTTGGAAACTCTGTGTACAGGCCAAGGATCAACTTACGGATCTCAACGAGGTCAAGTGCACTTACACTTTCACTGTTGTTTGCGTCAGCAGCAATCAGTTTGTAAGGGCTATCAAGTAATTGAATACCCAACAGATGCTTCTGAATCTTCACAAGGTCAAGTGTACTTACACCATTCTTGTGATCATCATTACGGGATGATGATATCTCGCCATTCAACAAAGGATTGATAAAGCGATAGATACCATCTTGTATTGTTGTATATGTTCCAAAAACGTTTCCGTTTGCAGGATCTGTAAGTGTAACTGTAACCAGAGCAACTGCATCCAATTCCTCAGTTTCAATCGCACCACCTAAACCAGCGCCCGGATCGCAGACATCCTCATTATCATCGATGACAATGAAGGTTGTGCAGAAGTCCTTGTTACGCTCATTGTACTGAATTCCCGTTGTGTCAAGAACTCCAACCAATGGCAGTGTTCTTCCACTACAGTTCAGATCATTGCCTTCGTCAGCTACCCAGATCTCCACAAGGAAGCTCGGGCTACCGTTTGCAGCGATTGCATCGCAATCAAAGACACGGCTTGGCTGATAGGTTGTTCCACTGAAACTGAACAACAGGTAATCATGTGATGTACAATCGTCCACACTTGATCCTGAATCGAAATCTGCAGCCCAAATCGTCACTGAACCACTTGATGGCATCACT
>JANNQA010000092.1:0-15445 GCA_031400515.1 Bacteroidota bacterium | reverse complement strand
ATGAAAAAAGTCTTTACGCTTTTCCTCTCTTCAGCAATGTTGTGTGGCTCCGTGATTGCACAAAACGAGCGATACATTGATGAGGTGTTTACTGATGTGGTCAAAGTGCCAAACCAGCTTTACAGTGTCAATATCACTGTTGTCACTGGGGTACCTGCTGCTGATTCCCTGATGTATGATCTCTATATGCCAGCCGGCGATACCTGCACATCCAGGCCACTTGCCGTTGTATTGCATACCGGGACATTCCTGCCTCGGGGCTTCGTAGCGCCGACAGGTGACAAGGACGACTATGCAAATGTTCAGGTGGCTGAAAGGCTCGCAAAACTTGGCTATGTAGCTGCGTCAGTCGAGTATCGCAAAGGTTGGAACCCAATTGCACCGACAGATGTGACACGCCGGTCAACGATTATTAATGCTGCATACCGTTCTGTTCAGGATTTGTATGCATTCCTCAGATTCGTGAATATGACCGTGGATGACCTGGGAAATCCATTCAAAGTCAATACAGACAAAGTGGCAATATTTGGTATTGGCACCGGAGGATTTGTTGGATTCAATGCCGCTGTCCTTTCTCAGCCTGAGATCTACATTGACAAATTCCGGGATCCGGTATCAGGTGTACCGTTTATTGACACACTTCTCGTGGGTGATTTACATGGGGAAAAACCGGGACTAATCAATATTCCAAATCATGTTGGTTATAAAGATGACTTCCATTTTGCTTTTGGACTTGATGGTGCAGTAGGTGATTCGTCCTGGATGGAAGATGGCACATCTGTTCCAATGGTTGCTGCGGGAACAGTCACTCATCCAACGACTCCTTATGGCATCGATCCTGTAAGTGGAGAAGTCAATTGCGATTTACCTGTGTTTGCAGGTGCAGGCACCGGGACATTCGTCGTGAACATTGCTGGATCAGCATGTATGATTACCAAAGCGAACGAACTTGGCATCAATGACCCATTGAATGGAAGAACATACGATGACCCAGTATCGGTTGCTGTACGTGCAAATGCAAACAATTTCGGGCAAGAACATCTTTGGGCAATTAATCTGCCTGGACCACAAACAGGACCATGGGAATATTGGGACTCTACGTTCTGGAAAACAATAGATCACCCACTTGCACCTGTCTCAATTCATGTCGCTGCGATTGCTACCAATCCTGATATGTCATTGGACAAAGCAAATAGATATATCGACACAGCGATGTGGTATTTCGCTCCAAGAGCGTATGAAGCACTGAAGCTCGGCGAAGTGGTTTGTTCCTGTGATGGCATCGCACCAGAGCTTTTCGTTGTGAATGACTTTGAATGCCAACGTAATTACAGTTTTGGTGCAGGAGCTGATCGTATATCGATCATCAATAATCCACTATCTGACGCGGACAATGATTCTGAAAAAGTTGGAGCGTATGTTGATCCTCCAGCTGATCCATGGGCAGCACTTTGTGTAAATTTTGATGAGAATATTGATCTGAGCGTTTACAATCAGTTTGAATTGCAGATCAATACCCCTGTGGATATCCCGGTTTTATTTAAACTGGAAGGCGGTCCAAGTCCGGCGTATGAAACCTGGCTTAATACTACATCCGCAACTAACTGGGAAACTCTTCGGGCGGACTTTTCATCTCAGGCGGCTGAAAATCACACACGCGTTTGCATATTCGTTAATGGTGGCGTGGACGAACCGAATGAGGTTACATACTACTTAGACAATCTGCATTGGGAAATGGTCAGTAGTGTGCTGTATCCAACAGTCGATGTACTTGAGATATCACCAAATCCAGTTGACAATGTGCTCTTTATCCGGAATCCCGGCAGTGCCGTGCAGTTCAGACTTGTAAACAGTCTTGGACAGTCCGTCCTAAGTCAGCAAGCAGCAGGACAAGATGTCGTCTCAATGATCATGAGTGATCTGCATCAGGGCATCTATTTACTGGGAGCATATGATGCCAACGGTAAATTGGTCGCCAATGCACGGATCATGAAGAAATAGGAATGTGAGAATTGACAACTTTCCAAAAGTTGTCAATTCTTCCACATCACAAAAAAGGCTGATCAGTTATGATCAGCCTTTTTTTATGGGGGTTCTCTTCAATCGCTCAAACGAGTACTTCCTGTGTGATGGGATAGATCCATCCTCTTGTGTCGAGGATAGTACCATCGCGCAGACCATTGATTTCATCCTTGATGAGTTTCGACATTTCCGTTGCTTTAGGCAACTCCATCACATGTTCCTTATACTTGATCTTGTCTACATGGGCAACTAATGCAGCCGTCCCTGCGCCAAAACATTCTTTGAGATCTTCAGAGTTGTATGCATCTACAATCTCATCGATGCTAATCCGACGGATATCTACGTCAATCCCCCGGTCTTGCGCAATTTCAATGATGGAAGCGCGGGTCACACCTTTGAGAATTGTACCCGTTGTTGCTGGTGTGATCAGTTTATCGCCTATGACAAAGAAGATATTCATCGTGCCTACCTCCTGGACATATTTAAATTCCTTCGCATCTAGCCATAAGACCTGATCATAGCCTTGTTGCTTTGCGAGCATTTGCGGGTATAATGAGCGGCCGTAATTTCCTGCGCACTTAGTTTCACCTACTCCACCTTGTGCAGCACGCGTGTATGTCGTTTCTGCTAGCAGGGATACTGGCTTATTATAATAAGGACCCACTGGCAGCGTCATGATGATAAACTTAAACTTCTCTGAAGAACGCACTCCGACGAATTCGTCCGTTGCGAACATCAAAGGGCGGACATAGAGTGTACTACCGCGTTGCTTGGGGATCCAATCGTGATCCACTGCGACCAACCGTGATATCGCCTCAACAAACATCTCTTCAGGGAAAGTAGGCATACACATTCTCTCGGCAGAGATATTGAGTCTCTTAGCATGCTGATCAGGACGAAAGAGCACAGGAGTTCCTTCTTTTGTCACCGATGCTTTCAACCCTTCAAAGATGGACTGCCCATAGTGCAATGCCATCAGCGCAGGATGTACAGATAACCGGTGAACAGGAGTAATCTCAAAATTTGACCACGCTCCATTAGCGTAGTCGGCACTGAACATGTGATCGGCGAAGACTTTACCAAACGGGATGTTGTTAAAATCTACTTCGCCGAGGTTGGAGTTTTCGGTTAAAGTCACTTTAATGTCCATCATCAGGTTGTAATTTTGGTCAAATGTAATTATCTTTTTATAATATTACAAATATTTTGTAGAGCCTCTGAATAAATACCAAATTAGAAACTATATACTGCAATTGATACTAATGAAAACTTTATATTCTGCGAATTCCCTATGAAATACCCTTATTATTTCTGGTCCGAAATGACATTACCCTGGCTAAAATGCGCTGGAGCGAATGATAAACACACGTTAGTGCTGTCTACGGAGTCTGATGCAGTCGCAAACCTCCCTTTTCTTAAGAAAATTCTCAGAGCAGCAGATCTTGATTTTGATCAGGACATCCATTTTGTTCCCACTCCGGAAAATATTGAGACCCTGCTCATGGCAGATCCGCATATCGAAAACTATCGCGCTCTTGTCTTATTTGGTATACGACCTTCTCAGATGGGCATATGGGATTGTGACAAACCCGGCAGTGTTGTTTTTCATTTTGAAAAGCTCGCTTGCGTATCAGCTCCATCACTTACTGATATTGAAAGACTACCTGAATTCAAAAAACCACTTTGGTCCGCGTTGAAGCAAATCTTTTCTGCCTCCTGAAACACAAATGAAGAAGACACTCATATTCGCAACTGGGAATTCACACAAGGTCACCGAGGTACAAAGCATCGTAGGAGATCGATTACAAATCCTCTCTCTTAAAGAAGCCGGTTATGCCAATTTACACCTCGAAGAAACCTCCGAAACCTTGTATGGAAATGCACAACAAAAAGCCCGAATTCTCTACGATCTCACAGGATTGGATTGCTTTGCAGAAGACACTGGATTAGAGGTAGATGCCCTCGATGGGGCTCCAGGCATATATACTGCGAGATATGCCGGAGATCACGGCGATCCTGCGAAGAATATCAATAAACTCCTGAATGAAATGACCGGCATAACTGTGAGATCAGCACGCTTCAGAACTGTGATCGCATTGATCAAGCAAAAGGCAATGTATTTCTTTGAAGGAACTGTAGAAGGAAGAATTACTGAAAATCCTATAGGTACTGGTGGCTTTGGTTATGACCCGGTGTTCATTCCGATGGGTTACGAACAGACTTTTGCAGAACTCCCTCAAGAGATCAAAAACACACTAAGCCATAGAGCACAAGCTCTTCATAAGATGATCGCATTTCTACAATCTGTCTATTATAGATAAAAGTCCAGGATACATGCCATTCCAAACAGAATGCTGGCAATTCCATTTGTGGTAAAGAAGGCGAGATTGACCCGGCTAAGATCAGTGGGTTTGACCAGCCTGTGCTGATACCATAAAAGTCCAAGAAACACAAACGCACCCAGATAGAGCAGCCAACCTAATTCCTGGTATTTCTTTGGCAGCATAAGCACTACAACGATGAGTAGAAGTGCGCAGAGTAAGTGTGAAATCGTCGACAATCTCAATGCACCTGCTGGGCCCAACCAGACAGGAACGGAAAAAAGTTTCCTTTCCTTGTCAAAGCCAATATCCTGCATCGCATAGATGATATCGAATCCTCCTACCCAAAATAACACCACGGCACCAAGGAGACACGGAATGACGTCAAAATTTGCTGTGACCGCGAGATAAGCTCCAACCGGCGCTAATGCCAGCCCTAATCCAAGCACAAAATGACTCAAAGATGTAAACCGCTTTGTATAACTATAACCCAGAATCACAGCAAGAGCGATGGGCGATAACCAAAAACACAACGGGTTGATAAAGTAAGTCGTCGTGATGAAACACACAGAACAAATGACGACGAATGCGATCGCAGCCTTAGGTGAAATGATCCCTGCCGGAATCTCTCTTCTGTTTGTACGGACATTTTGCGCGTCGATATGCATATCGGCATACCTATTGAATGCCATCGCTGCGCTTCTTGCAAAAACCATACACAAGATGACCAGTCCGAATAGCAGCCATTGGATATCCTGGCCCGTACTATGAATTCCAAGAAAATACCCAAGCAGTGCAAACGGGAGCGCGAATACCGTATGAGAAAATTTGATTAAAGAGAGATAAGAATTCATGAATTGCTGAAGACTTTCGTCAGGCAAGATATTGATTCAGAACATCAAATCCCTGGTAGGTGAACAAAGTAAGCTTATTGAAAAAAGGTCATTTGGAGGCTCCTAAGTTCAACTTTCTGGCTGCGGTTGAATTTCGACACTCGCCTGACTGCGCTTTTGCGAAGCTTTAGCGGTGCGAAGCCGGCCTTGCTTTGCCGAAGCAACGGCTACGCGAAGGCGATGACGGGCAGGAAATTCGAACACACATAATATCTAACTAGTGATTTTCGCTAAAAACCACAAAAAAAAGGGCCTGCACTGTATAGCGCAAGCCCTGTATATATATATGATGATAGATACTGCTTATTGAGCGGCTTTCTGAGCATCTCCCGGAGCAGGAGTTTTTCCGATTACATTACCAGAAATCGTCAGGAATGTCTGAGCAGGATCCGTATTTGCATTGATTGTCACACGCTTTGTCTGCTTACCTGACTTCCCTTTTGAGTTGAACTCAACCTGGATTTCACCGTCTTCACCTGGAGGAATTGGAGTCTTAGGCCATTTTGGAACAGTACATCCACAGCTACCTTTTGCATCCTTGATTACCAAAGGTTCTTTGCCTGTGTTTGTGAATTTGTAGAGGTGAGTTACAGTCTCTCCATCATCTACATCTCCAAAGTCAAAAGTGGTTTCTGCAAAATTGATTGTGGTCAAAGGGCCAGTTGGCACTTCAGCTACAGGTTGACCCTGTGGCGTTGCAGCTGAAATCGATGGATCGGTTGCAGAAGTCGGGGCTACAGCAAGACTTTCTTTCGTTTCTTCAGTCGCTGCACTATCCTCATTTTTGCAAGCAGCCATGGCAAGCATCCCAGTCAATGCCAGTGTCGCCAAGTTTAATTTTTTCATGATCTCTCGTAATTAATGGTGTATTGAATAAATATTGTCACAAATCTACTATGCGATTATATGAGGCACTGTCAATGCCCTGTTAACGATATGCAAAACAATTTAAGTGGAAAACCCTCTCTTCTATTTCCGCAGCCAGCCAATGAATTCCTCAAGTGTTTTGCAATTCAGACACATGGATCTTGGCAGTCCACCCCGTCTGGCAGCATACACTCCAAAGCGCACATTGTGAATGCTTTCGCGGCTATGGGCATCAGGATTGATGGCAATCATCACACCTTTTTCAAGAGCATACGGAATGTAAATGCTATCCATGTCCAGACGCTGCGGATTTGCATTGAGTTCTATGGCAACACCGTTTTGTGCACATGCGTCAATCACCTTATGATGATCGACTGGATATCCTTGTCGCGCCAGAAGGAGTCGACCTGTGGGGTGACCAAGTATCCGTGTGTAAGGATTTTCGATTGCCTTGATCAGTCTGGCTGTAGATTTCGCAAGATCCATTTTCAGCCCAGAGTGAATAGAGGCGATGACAAAATCAAACTGCCGAATCAAATCATCGTCATAGTCTAACGCGCCATCACTCAGGATATCTGATTCAATACCCTTGAAAATGCGAAAGGGTGCCAGTGAGGTATTCAGCGAATCTATTTCTGTCCATTGTTCTATGACGCGTTCGACCGGGAGCCCGCGGGCATAGACTGCAGATCTTGAATGTTCCGTGATACCGATATATGCATAGGCGGCTGTGCGGGTATACTCAGCCATTTCTTTCAATGTGTGCAATCCGTCACTATAAGTGCTGTGGCAATGCAAAATCCCGATGATGTCATTTTCCGTCACCAAATCCTTGTATGCTCCCTGTATGGATTTCGAAAGAGTGTCCTGACCTTCCATCAGTTCAGGAGGAATGAATGGCACCACGGACATTTGCTGTGCCACCTGTAGGAAACTCTGATCTGCAGTCAACCTAAACTTTGTGGATTCAAAATCTGGTGAAGTGGTTGTATGAAGAGTAAAATTGTAGATTTCATCTGCCACGCAGTGAAACGGGCTACTGGTATTCAGGACTGCGATCCCATCGCACTGAGAGATTTCTTGCAAACTGATCTGTCCCTCGGCAATGCATTCCAATTTCTGTACGATTGGACATTTTCTGGCATACTCGCCCACCCATTCGATTCGACCTTTCATAACTGTCCTGAATGCTTCGTGGATACGGGTTGCTACATGTTCAATGGCAGCCCACAAAAACTTACCTTCAGACTCCAGATGATATTCAAGTTGCTTTTTGATTTCCGCTTGTGTCTTAAGGCCAAATCCACTAAACTCAATCAGCCGGTTTTCATTACAAGCATAGAGGAGTTCTCCCGGAGTCTCAATATTCATCTCCTTCCAGATTGACTTTACTTTGCCGGCACCAAGTCCTTTGATCATGAGCAATTCCCTGATCCCTTCCGGAGTTTTCTTTGCATACTGATCAAAACGTTCCATGGATCCTTTGTCTAAGAGCTCAGAGATTTTTTCTGCCGTCGATGTCCCAATCCCTTTGATTTTTGCAATTTCATCAGTAGACATTTCCGCGACAGGATTGTCCAGTCTCTTCAGCGCGTCATAGGCATTGCGATATGCACGGATACGAAACTCATTTTCTCCGTGCAACTCCATCATCTTGGCAAGGAGTTGAAATCTCTTGGCGATTTCCCTATTCGTCATCATCTTGTGGCGGACTTTTGATATTGAAGCAGTAACCTGTGCGCAAGATACCAGCACAGATCAAAACGAACACCTCAGATGCATTTCAGGATCTACTATGTGCTTTGGACGTTGATCGCTGCCGTGTATCTGTGCAATCTGACCATCGATGTAATGGAAGTCGATGCAGCACAATACGCCTCGATGGCTGCAGAGATGAAAGACAATGCCAGCTATCTGCAAGTCTATCATCGCGGTGAGGATTATCTGGATAAACCACCGCTGTTGTTTTGGCTTTCGTCCGTATCATTTAACGTGTTCGGAGTCAACAATATCGCTTACAAACTGCCGGCGTTATTGGCACTCTTGTTGGGACTGTGGTCATCATATCGATTTACACTTCTTTATGACAATAGAGAAACCGCACTGATGGCGACAACGATCGTTGCTTCGACACAGGCGTTTTTTCTCATGATGAATGACGTTCGCACCGACGGTTTGCTCACTGGCTTTGTCATGTTTACAATTTATCAATGTGCAGCTTATCTCAAGCAACGACACCGGCACTTTCTCATTTTAGCAGGTATTGGAGTCGGTCTTTCGATGCTGGCGAAAGGCCCGATTGGCGCAATAATTCCAGCAGTTGCGCTAGGTGCCGACAGAATAATGAAAGGGAGATTGAGAGATCTTATCAATGCTAAGTGGGCCATCGTGATACTTGTAGCCTTGCTTGTACTTGCACCGATGTGCTACGGTTTGTACACACAGTTTGATCTCCACCCTGAGAAAACTGTCTATGGCCTAACGGGCCCATCCGGTTTAAAATTCTTTTTCTGGACTCAAAGTTTCGGTCGGATTACAGGTGATATTTACTGGGACAACAATGCACCTGCCTATTACTTCCTGCTCACGTTTTTATGGGACTTTATGCCCTGGGTCATCGTCTTCTATGCTGCATTCGTCCATGCACTTTCACGGATGTGGAATGATCGAAAAGGGTATTCAGAATACTTCTGTATGGGTAGCTTTATCCTGGTATTGATCCTCTTGTCCTTTTCGAAGTACAAACTACCACATTACATCTTCCCCTTATTTCCATTCGCTGCAATCCTCACTGCACGGTATCTGCAAACGACACTTTCAAAATCGCGTCAGCTACTTTCGGTGACCCAACTCATTCTGATGCATGTCTTTTATGCTGCCATTGTATTTGCCTTTTTTAAAGCATTTCCGCCAAAAAATATTTTACTACCCTTACTTCTGAGTGCCGGATATGTCACAATGTGGATTGCCTATAAGCACTTTCAGAATTCCACACAACGCATCTTGCTCACTGGATGCATTACCGCGATCACTTTCAATCTGTTTCTTTCATTACACCTGTATCCTCAACTTATGCAGTATCAGTCGGGAAGCTGGGCTGGAAAGATGATCCATGAAGACAAGGGACATGCTGATCGCTTATATTATTCCTGTCAGCAGCCATCCTATAGCCTCGACTTTTATTCCGGCAAATATGTTCCGGTAATCAATGCTTCAGAGTTCGGACAGATACCAGCCAATTCATGGGTTTATATGACTGAAGAGCACTTGCAGGACATCACTGCTCGTTTCCCGGAACGTTTTAAAATCGTCCGTGAGTTTGAGCATTTTCATATCAGTATGCTCAAGATGAAGTTTATCCTCAAAGAAACAAGGCAGACGCAAGTGAAGAGGCGATTTTTGATTGAGAAGATTTAGAGGCGAGTGTTTCCAGACCGTCATTCTTGGGACGTGGTCCGTATTTCGGAGAAATCCGTTACCGATTTACAGAGTGGCAAGGTCAAGATGGGCATGTATTTCGGAGAAATCCGTTGCCGATTAACGTTGCAACTAAAATTCCCTTTCCACAGAATTGAGAGCATTGAATACAAAAGGGAGCCCGTATTTCGGAGAAATCCATTCCCGATTTACAGGGACAGTAACGTCAAAGTGGGCATGTATTTCGGAGAAATCCGTTACCGATTTTAACGGGTGGGCAACGTCGAAAGGATACGTATTTCGGAGAAATCCGTTGCCGATTCCGTTGCAACCAAAAACTCCCTTTCCTGAGTATTGAGAACTTGATACTCTAGAGAGCCCGTATTTCGGAGAAATCCGTTACCGATTTACAGGGACAGTAACGTCAAGGTGGGCATGTATTTCGGAGAAATCCGTTGCCGATTTGGGTTTAAGAATCACACCCTTCTGACAATAAGAATTCTACCTTCTGCAATCATGTCTATCCGAAACGGAGAAATATCGCGTTAAAAGAAAACCTTCTGTTCTACTCCAGAGCATCCGCAAACTTCACGAGTCGGATGAGATCAGCTTCATCGTTCATATCAAGGTTTTCTGCTGAGACAAAATCTACAATTCGCATATCGTTATCGAAAGCCTCTGCCACACGTTTCTTATGCAACTTCAATTGTATCAGGATATTTCCCTTCTTGAGATAATATATCGAGAGGTCCTTGAATCGCTTGATAAATATCGTCTTACCTACATCATTAAATTCTTTCTCAACCTTCCCGATATCACAGTCTCTGATCAATGTCATTCTTTCTCCCAGGAAAAGGATAGTTGCGTATCGATTTGCAAGATCTCGATGCACGCCACGCATAAAAATGAGGTGGGCCGCAGGAAACTGATCGGAGACATTTGGATTCTGATCCGCGTAGATGTCCATCCTTAAATGCCAGCTTTTGTCAAGCGAGTAGATTGCATTTCCAGACTGGACTTCCATTTCATGAGAATACCCGTTGTAGTTCAGTGTGACATTCTCTACGGTCTTGCCATCACTTCTAAGGACACTTCCTTTCACCCATTCCCGAAAGTAATAAGGGCTGCCGTCAATGTCACGGTACCTGCCTGCATTCACAGGTACACTGTTTTGTACAATCAAAGAATCGGCCTGTGCAAGCGCTTTGCAACATTCCAGTACCATCAACGCTATGCAGAAGATATACTTCATGATAACCTCCATCGTTTCGAGGGTGGAGTTGTTTATAAAAGTCCTTTCGTGATCTTAAATCCTTCGTGCCCTTCATGAGCTTCGTGGTACCACTTTCTATTTATTGAACGTAGAGCAGTTCTTCAAATTTTCCAAATATACGTTGGTAAGCACCGGCGCTGTCACTTGCAAACCATGCATCTGGATTCGACGAAGAATGAAAAATGAAGGGCTTCGCTGTATCAGCATGCATGTAACAATCTACCCGCAAAGGAGTGATGAGATTATTGCTACTGATTTCAAGGGACATAATTGGGTCGCCAGTGACAGGCGTATCGACATAGTCAACACCATAGACATTTGTCAATTGAGAAATATACTGTGCTGCTTTGGCAGAATCCAATTTTTCCATACCACCACGATACCAGAGACCATCTTCTGGATTCTTGCCGATTGCGACCGTTTCTCCAGCCCCAATACGCGCAACCTCCCGGATGTCTTCTGCGTTCAGCTTTATCAATTCATTGTTACGGAATGTATTGAAGCCCTGGTTGAATGTCATGCTCATAAATCCATCGACGAGATAGACGGCGTCATCATCTGTCCTGCGCAAATACGAGGATGCCGATCGCTTTGCCTGATCAAACTTAAATGTCCCAACCACAAAATCGGCAAGCTGCTTTTTGTTATTGAATACCTGTACACGGCTGCCCTTCTCATCAACTTCATACTCTGCCCATTTGTCTTTGGACTTAGACACGATGCGTTCAGAACTGATCTCGCTGAGTTGCCCCAATAAGCCCTGGACTTTAGCATACGGTGTACTTACGGTCATATCACCTTTAGTCGCAGTCCATCCATCTGAGGTGCGTCTCAGAATAACTTCCGCATTCTCTTCGGCTTTGGGAGAGAGGCGCACTTCAGTAATCAATGCTGTATCTACTTTGACGATTTCCGGATCAAAAGTACTTTCACGATTTCCGGTGAATAACCTTGACAAGAGATACAAACCAAGCAAGGCGGCAAAAATGATGATGAGTTTCTTATTGGTCATACTATAAATCTCAATTTATATTCATGCTGAGATCATTAAAAGAATTCTATCGCGCGCCTTCAGCGCTTGTGGAAAGTATCTCCTTCTTGCATTGGGCGTTGCCCAATGCAATGATATTCCAGCCCTTCAGGCTGAAGAAATATTCCGGTGTCAGGAATACCAACCTGACCGAAGTCATTCGAAAAGGAATCCCACCCCGCCATTTATACATAACGTTCCTGCATTCTTCTCATCCGAATATTGCGATTTCGCTGACTCCTAAAAATACCGTAACCTATCGCAAGTAAAATAGGCAGGAAGAAATTCAGATATTTCAAAAAGCTCCGTTTTCCATCTTCCAGCTCATCAATCGGTCTTGAACTGATCCCCTTTGTACGCAACGCACTCAGCCCTGTATCATCGCTCAACCATTCGATCGTATTCACCAGGAGGTTTACATTATCTGGATTGATACCACGGCCACCAGCAGAAATCGGAAAGTCGCCATCTCCAAAGACAACAAGCCTTGATCCATCACTAGCTTCACCTCCCTCAAGTACACCACCCAAGACAACACCTGAAAGTGGAAAGTCAGTGTCTGCCCATTTCTTATTTGTGACATCAAAAAATGTCGGAGCCTGAACGATACCGGATTTCTGAGAACTCTGAAGTAATGCCGTAAATGTCCCTGTTCCTCCCTGAAATATCACAGGACTTGCAAATTGTAGTATTACTTGTTCAAGTCCCTTTGTGGCCGGATGCTCAGGAAATGTATTCACGATTGGTAAAAAAGGAAACTGCACAGGGGTGTTGATTGTAAAAAAGCCCTGGCGTTGTTGTACAGTGACTGAGCCACAGTTCGCATCAATGACAAAACTAGGCTCTACTTGAATTCCTTTTGTCGCGAGCCACGCGAACACATGATGTTCTATTGCGGTGCCTTGTGCGCTACTGAAATCTCCATTGACAGCATTAACTGCGACTACCAGTTTTCCACCCCTGGACAAATAATCATCGAGTTTAGCGAACTGATCCGGAGGAATACTATCTGTCGGACTTATCAAGACAATCGCACGATATCTATCCGGGATAGTTGGTTCGATACTCAAGTCTACATTTTCAACTGCAAATACAACAGACAAGGCTTGTATTGCCTGGCCTAAATCAGAGAGAGGAGGCTCGCCATGACCTTGTATAAATCCAACCGATGGCTTGTCGACAACAGAAATCTTTTTGATACCTGTTGTCAGTGTGTATTCCATCGGAGTCTCATTGCTGATAAACGGGATCACTTCCTGTTGATCGCCGATTGTCAGGACTGCTCCCATAAATGCTTTTTGCTGCGTAGACTGATCTTTCTCACGGACATTAATCAGTAAAGGGCGAATACCACTTTGCAGAGCTTCCTGTTCGAGTTGCGGATCTTCATTTGGATCCACGAACGTATAGTCGACATTACCCTTACTTAAAGAACGGTATTCAATAAGCAGATCTTGAAAATCCCTTCTCAGTTTTTCAAAATCCGCCGGAAGATTTTTTGAGAAGTAGGCCTTTACAGAGACTGGCTCTTCGAGATTGCGCAGGATACTTTTTGTTGCAGGACTCAACGTGTACTGATTGTCTTCAGTGACATCCAGGCGGGCAAAGAATTGCCTCGACAATAAATTGACCACAACAATGATACCCGCAATCAATAGGAGTGAAATACCTCTATTCTTCATGTGCTATTTTCTTTTGGAGATCATGAGTTCAGCAAACAAAATTCCAAGCAAGGTGAGCGAAAGAAAGAAAATCACATCCTTACTATCAATCACTCCGCGTGTAATAGATTCAAAATGACTTGTCACACTAAGACCAGAAATCAATTCTCCAAGCCAACCGGTAAAATTCGATCCGATGGCACTGAAGAGAAACTGAAAAAAGATACCGATCAGCAAAGCCAATAGCAGCGCCACAATCTGATTGCTCGTAAGACTGCTTGCGAATAACCCTATGCCGACGTACGCAGCACTCATCAGCAGTAATCCAAAATAACCGGATAGCGTCGCTCCATGATCAATGCTCCCGATGTTGGCAACAGTAATGTAGTAAGGTATCGTCAACACTAACGCTGCACACACAAGAAGCATGCATGCAAGGAATTTTCCCAACACCAATTGTCTATCTGTGACAGACTTTGTCAAAAGCAACTCAATAGTACCTGAGTTCTTTTCTTCAGCAAGCTGCTTCATCGTAATCGCAGGGATAAAGATGAAGAGCGTCCACATCGCGACATTGAAAAATACCTGCAAGTCCGCCTGCTTACGGAAGAAGACATCCGCTACCGAAAGCCAGGTGAAGAAGCCGGTAAATCCCAGGAACGCGATCAACAAAATATACGCGACCAGAGAATCGAAAAACGATCCGAATTCACGCCGCGCAATGATCCATATCTCTCTCATTTCGAATTCTATGTTTGAGAAAATTTCTTTCTAGTTCAATGTCAGGTCACGGAAAATATCTTCCAGCTTGGTTTCAATCGGTGTAAGTTCGTTGAGTACCCATCCTTTCTGCACACACAGATGGAAGATGGCATGATTACTTAGCGAACCAGGTTTACTTTGTATCGAATATCTACGATCTGCAGGGTTGATGATTTCAACTGAATTCACTGAGGCAAGCGAGCGCAGAGCACTGTAGATGTCCTCATGATTCCCTCCTTCAACCTGAATATTGATGATCTGCTGACCAGCTTTTTGCTTCTTCAGCATATCTACGGTCCCATCAGCAACGATACGTCCGCGATTGATGATCACGATTCGATCACACGTCTCTTCGACTTCCGGTAGGATGTGCGTGCTCAGGATCACGGTCTTCTTCCTCCCAAGGCTGCGGATAAGCTCGCGGATTTCCACACGTTGATTAGGATCAAGGCCGGTAGTCGGTTCATCCAGGATCAGGACTTCGGGATCGTGAATCATCGCTTGTGCAAGACCTACACGTTGTCTATACCCTTTGGATAGCTCGTTGATCTTCTTGTGTTTCTCCAAATCGAGTCCGCAGACACGCACCATTTCTCTGATCCTCGCCGGAATCTGTGATTTTTCCAATCCATGTAATGCTGCACTAAACGCGAGATAGTCTATCACGGGCATGTCTTCATACAGGGGATTGTGTTCTGGAAGATACCCGACATGCCGGTGAAGTCTTTCCTCCTTTACGGAGCGACCGCCGATAAGCACCTGGCCCGAATCTGCCTCGATGAAGTCGGTGATGATCTTCATCGTTGTGGTCTTCCCGGCTCCGTTTGGACCGAGGAAACCCAGGATTTCACCAGGCTTGACATCAAAAGAAATGTCGTCCACAGCTTTCTGCATGCCGTACGATTTCGTTAGGCTCTGTATCCGGATGTCCATTTTGTTCGTGTTTATTTGAGCGTTTGCTGAGGTCTCGGAGGCAATCCTTTCAGCCAACGCGGCGCAAAAATATCAAACGTGGCCTAATTTTCTGGTATCAATCGCGGTGCCTCAATTCCGCGAGCGAGCGAATTCTGCGAAAAGATCTCCGTTCCGCGAAGAGCGCGAATTCACGCGAAAAGAACTATTTATCCGTGACATGCCTTCGCAAGGATCCGGCTGTTAAAAAGCGAGCGAATTCTGCGAAAAGTTCTCCGTTCCGCGAG
>JANNQA010000078.1:0-13887 GCA_031400515.1 Bacteroidota bacterium | reverse complement strand
CCTATTATGATGTCCGACACTGTGATATGTCAGGGCGATACGGTGACATTGACCGCTGATCCCGGATTTGTTTCCTATTTGTGGAATACCGGAGCCACAACTCAAGCCATTCAGGTCACGACAACAGGTACATATCAGGTGACCGTGACGGACGCGAATATGTGTACCGCGGTACACGACTCAGTCAGCGTGCAGGTGAATCCTTTACCACCGGCCATGATCAGTGGCAGTCATTATATCTGTGACAACGGATGCATCACGTTGCAGGCAAATACTGGTTTCAATTACATGTATCAATGGTACAATGAAGCCTTGACTCCTGCGCCGAATCAAATGATGTCGTCCATCATAATTTGTCTGAATAATTACCAGGATACTGTGATCGTTGGAATTACAGATGCGAATGGGTGCACAGCGTTCTCCGCTCCATGGGCTATCGATACGGCGACATCTCCACCAGTTTCAATTGTCCTTTTGTCAGGAGATTCATGCGCAGGCACACCGAAAGTGCTGTCGGTAGCGCCGATATTATCTTATTGTCAATACTACTGGAGTACTGGTGCTACTGGAACAGGTATCATCGTATCCAATGCAGGAACCTATACCGTACTGGCCGTCGATACACTTACGGGATGTTCATCATCGGCAAGTATTGTCATTCATCCACTTCCTGATCTCTGCATGGTGCCAGTAGGATGTTATATCATGTGCGACAATGACACACTTTGTGGTCCGCCGGGATTGAGTATGTATCAATGGAATAAGAATGGCATTCCAATACCCGGTGCGATATTCCCATATTATGTGGTGACCATGAACGGTAGTTATTCATTGACCGGGACAAACAGTTTTGGCTGTAGTGCCACTTCTGATTCGTTGATCATTATGGTAGTAGCCTGCTGTACGGACACGAGTACGATTGTGACCGCGACACCGATACCATCTTCAGGAGATAGTTGTTGTTGGTCGTTGTCATTCATCAATACGTTGGATTCACTCTTTGCGATAAAGATTATGACGCAGGATGCAGACATGATTACCAATAGTGGATCCATTGATCCATTACTGTCGTTGTTTGCGAATACATCGAACTCAGCTACCATTGTCAGTAACATTCCGAACACGCCGATCCCGGTCGATACCGTTGATAATTTTGTTGAAGTCTGTTTTCAGAATATCACCAATAGTCCTATTGAAGTGTTTATACAATGGGTTGACAGTAGTTATGAGACGGTCATTTGCAAGGATACTCTCTATTTTGAATGTGAACCTGAACCTCCATGTCTCTACCTTGCCAGTGATTCTATCTGGTGTGATCTGGATATCGTAGTCTATCAGATGGAATTGTGTAATCCTGCCTACAATCCATATCCGATTTCATTTATCAATATCAATCAGTTCTCACCTTTGGGATTGATTGTGACTCCTTCACAAGTGACTTTAGTGCCACCGTTGCTACCCGGACAATGCACAACGCTCACCTTCATCTTAAGCGGCGGAAATTTTGCCAATCAGAATTTCTGTTTCAATCTTACGGGACATGAAACTAATCCGGCAATTGATTCTGCAGCCTTGTGTTGCACGCTGGACACAACATATTGTATCCGGATACCTGGCTGTTCTCCATGCGACAGTGTATTTATATCTGAAGTAGTTCCTGTAGAGACAGAAACGGATTCATGTTGTTATGCGATTACCATCGACAACTACTATGATCCTTTCTATATTGATGGAATAGACATCTGCATATTGACGGGAGGAAGTACAATGACTCTTGACAATGAGTTGGGAGGAAGTTGGTGGACGGATTCGCTGACTGAAAATTTTGCCTCGTTATCCTATGCCAATCCGGATGATGCATCCAATCCTTTCATCCCGATAGGGCCTGTGACATTGCCCACAATTTGTGTCGGCAACAATGAAATCCCCGTCACATTGATCGAGATCAAATGGATGCATGGGGACTTAGTGATCTGCAGAGATACCGTGGAAGTGAACTGTAGCGATTGTGGAAACTTTGAACCAGAGATCTTTTGTGAAGATGGAAAATGGATTGTGGAGGGATCGATCACCAACAATACTCCATTTGTCATTGGTACCGCATATCTCAGTTTTGAAGATCCGGCCTTTTCTGCGTACAACCAGACTATCAATGTAGGAGCACTGAATCCCGGAAGTAGCTATGGTCCTATTTCATTTATTATTGGAGTACCGGGTAATCCAGGAGATACCTTATGCCTTATCGTCACCTTGCACACGTTTGATGATACTGATCAGCATTCGAATTGTTGTGCATTCAAAGTTTTGCTCGTCCTTCCGAATTGTGATGACTCGCAGGAACCATGCGAATGTGGCCCTGAATTTATTCATGAAGTCGAGTTAGGCATACATTGTGTTTTCAGCGCCGGAGGAAATACCGTGACGTTTAGTCCCGAAGGTGATTTCGATCCTGAGTGTGATCGAGTCGTATGGGTATTCCTGTATAATAATTTCACGATGACCACGCATGGAAATGAAACTATCACGCATATGTTTCCTGGTCCGGGCGAATATGAAGTCTGTATGATTGTCTATCGAAATACACCAACTGAAGAATGCAAGCATAAGATCCAGAAGCAGGTTACGATATTTCCGCCGGGAGCTCCGCCAGGAATATTTCCAAACCCAGTTGATGATCAGTTATTGCTCGAGTTGAGACAGTCGCATCCTTCTATCCGGGTACTGATTTATGATATGAATGGGCAACTTTATCTTGACCTTACACGATCCGGAGAAATTGGTGAGATACTCACGTATCCAACTGCTTCTTTGCCATCGGGTGTTTATACGGCGAAAATTATATCCGACCGCAATCAGTGGATCAGGAGGTTTGTTAAGGTTGATCATTGAAAAGCGTTCGAGCTGGGAATAGATACGGAGACAGCTAACCTATTGGACTGCACAATGGGTGCATGTAGAGAGTGTTTCGACCTTCGGAATGCTTTCTGCATGTATTGCGTTACGCTCTATGGCAATACTGCACGAAAGCATTGTTGGACAATGTTTTATGAGGGGGGAAGGAAATGATATTTCGCTTCAATAGGTGTCTTACAAAATGCAGGCGCTTGAAAAAGTATCCTGGCCCAGCAGACGCTGGTAGATCCTCCTACGTCGGACGCGCAGCCAGCCCTGAGCGAATAAAATGAGTCGAAGGGAGGTCATGCCACCCTCTTTTAAATAGGAATCGCAATTTGTAATACACGTCCGATATGCCAGGCGATCTGATTCTCCAAAAGCGTGTATTTTCGCACCCTCACCAGTTTTGACATTAATCAATTCATCATTTTTTTATTTCATCATTTATTCACTATTCATTTTCTTCATCATGAAAAGATTCCTAACCGTCCTACTCCCCGCTATATTCCTTTGTGCCTTGACACAGGCCCAAATCAATACTCCAGCACCTAGTCCTTCGGCTGAATTCAAAGCGAAAGTTGGACTTACCGATGTCACGCTGAATTATTCCAGGCCGAGCATGAAAGGCAGAAAGATTTTTGCTGCTGACGGACTTGTTCCCTATGGCCAGATCTGGCGTACGGGCGCGAACGCTGCTACGACAATTGAATTCAGTGAAGATGTCGTCTTCGGTGGCAAGGATGTTCCGAAAGGCAAGTACGCTCTCTACACACTGCCAGGTGAGAAATCATGGGCAGTAATGCTTTACAGTGATCTTGAACTCGGAGGCGATACCGAAAACTATGATGCTTCCAAGGAAGTTGCCCGTGCGACAGTGGAAGCTCAGAAAATGACCTGGTCGCTTGAGACGTTGACATTTGATGTGGGTAGCCTCACTGACAATTCTGCAGTACTTGGTATCATATGGGAAATGACCTATGTCCCTGTTGAAATCAAAGTGCACACCGACAAACAAGTCTCAGCGCAGATTGAGGACTTTTCAAAGAACCCGATGTCCCAGGTAGCATCAAACTATCTGAATGCCGGATGGTATTATTACAATAAGGGAGAGAACCTTACTGTCGCTGCAGATTATATGAAGAAAGGGGTAGAGTATAGCACGAGTCCCTTCAAATTTTTCTGGATGAGCCGTGCTGCTGAGGTGCTGGCAAAGACCGGCGACAAAGCAGGCGCAATCAAAATGGCAAAAGCTGCTCATGAAAATGGGATGAATGCACCGGCCGATGCGAAAGGTTTTTATGAAGGAACCGTGAAAGCACAAATTGACGCGAATCTCAAAAAATGGGGCATATAATCTTCTTGCCCGCAAGAGTAATATATCACAGGGCATTCTGGAAATCAGGATGCCCTGTTTTTGTTTCTGCTTTTCACTGTTGAGCAAGACTCTTTATCCACTATCCCCTATTCTCCATTTATAAAATTATCTCAGTCTATTACTCAAAACCAAGTGATCTGATAATTTTGTAAACCCGGTATTCCTGAACGCGAGGATCAAAAAAATCCTGTTCTTCGTATTCGACCACAACATCTGAGCCAATCACTCGCGTTTTTTGATCAAGCAATGCATCGGAACCCGCAAAATGGCTTAGCCATAGCAGTGAGTATCTGCGTCCGGAATTATCTACAACAATGAGCGTGGTGAACTCAGCTTTATTGATCTCTTTCAACTTTCCTCTAATCTGCATCAATGCACCAGACTCGTCTTCTTTCGCGAACTGCATGATCAATTCGAGACAATGCGTTACCATTCGCATTCCCACTATTTCGCCAAGCCTCGACATGCCATCACTCTCGACAGACAAAATATCTATCTGATAATCCTTCAGAAGTTGTTTGCTATAAGGCCTGGCTTCTTCAAGTAAACACACGCCAATCTGAAATTCAGTAAGAACCAGAGAACTATCAGATGCGAGTTCCTCCAGACAACCACATGTTTGAATTGCTATTGTATCGAGAAAATCCTGCGCCTGTGCTGTGACGACAGTCGCATAAAATAAGATGGCCAAGACTAGAGCTTTTTGCATTTCAGTATTTATCAACGGTTTTAGAGCAGAATACAAAAGCATGCATTCTCAATGTCGCGCAGTCTTGTATATGTTTTGAACAGGAATGTATGACTATACTTCAATTTCCTTTCCACAATGTGAACAAGTAATTGTGGTTTTTTTGTCACCAGCAAGATAGGCTGAGAATCCAGAAGCAAGAATTCCAGTAGGCAATGCGATAAGACCTATACCGATCACAGCAATTAACCCTCCCAACAATTTACCCAAAGGTGTAATCGGGTACACATCTCCGTAACCTATCGTAGTCAGCGTGATAATACCCCACCACATTGTTTCAGGAATGCTGCTAAACTTGTCCGGTTGTGTTTCGAGCAAGGTATAAAATCAAATTGTTTTCAAAGAAACAAGAATTAAAGTCAAAATGTAAAATGCAAAATGCAAAATGTAAAAATCAGAAAACATCGACTGCAATGTAAAACAAAACACTATTCCGCAGTTCAATATGGTATATCCTTGACCCGAATTCCATACCTTAACATCTCAAACGACACTTATGTCTTCAATTAAACTGCTTTTTGTAATCGCTCTCCTGACTCTGACCAGCCCCTCCTTCGCGCAAATCGGTGCAAAAGTCGGGCAAGGAGGAATTCAGGGAGAATGGATAAACCGTGATTTCGATTATCAGATCTCACTCAGCTTCAAACCAAATGGCAGCGGCGTCTTTGATGGAGAGTCTTTTACCTATACCATACAAGGGAATACACTCTCTATGTCACAGGAAGTCACAATAACAAAATATACGTATCAGCTTGAAAAGGATAAGTTGACCCTTTCTGACGGGGACCTTGTTTCCCCAGTGTCATTCATACGCGCCGGCGCAGGGCAGGATGCGTCTGAGACTAATCGCAAACAATCCGATGCTCAATCAACGGACATCACGGGTGTATGGTCAGGAAATGGCGAAACTCTGGAATTCAAATCGGATGGTTCGTGTAGTTATCTCGGACAAAGTTTTCCTTATGAGGTATCCCAAGGTCATGTCACCTTTATCACATCACAAGGCAATATCATGTTTGCTTACAGCATACAGGGAGACCAACTTTCTCTAACTGCGAATGGGCAATCGGTAAGTTATTCCAGGGGATCGAATTCTCCAGGAGCGAATCAACAGTCACAATCAACTGGCAATGGACAGGTCGACATGCAGCTCGTAGGCAAGTGGTGCTGGATTGATGTCAATAGCTACAATCAGGGATCAAGCACGTCAAGTCGTTGCATCACACTCAATGCAAACGGTACGTATGAATATTTCAGCGAAGCTTCGCGCAGTGTAAATACTCCTGATTTCAATGGTGGTACAAATTCACAGGAATCAGATCGCGGTACCTGGTATATCCAAGGGGACAGGATTTACTACAATTCACCAACGACAGGTCAGGGATCGTATCGCCTTGAAAAACGCAATCATCCAAAGAATGTGAATGATCCAATGATCGTAATCGATGGAGACGCGTATGTGACAGCGACGTATCGTGAGCCATGGAGGTGAAATCCAATTAAAGTCAAAATGCCCGCCTGAATGACACAGTCGGGCAGGTAAAATGCAAAAGTCAAAATGTAAACGTGAATTCAGGGTTCACTTTTGACTTTTGCATTTGAGTTTACTCCGAAAATGGCTAAAGCCCTGAAATAGCCACGAAGGCACAAGGACACAAAGATTTTTTTGTCCTGGTAATCAATACATTCTGAATTTATTTCTTCGTGTCTTTGTGGCAAAAATTGATTTTTCAGAGTAGACTCACATTTTACATTTTGACTTCTTTCTTCAATCAATCTGAAGATTCGTATTCCCCTCAATTTTCACCACCCCTGTATTCACAATCTGCGACTCCGTTCCCGGCATGCCGTCATGATTATAAAATTGTGTATCGCGGAAGATTACGGTGCCCTCATTCATCACACAGCTTGCATCAGAAGCCTCGCCACAGATAATACGTACACCATCGAACGTGACTGTGACACCAGGTAGAATCTCGAAGACACGGTCGACACTTTCTCCAAGGATGTAAATATTGAGATCAGGGTCAGTGACGATCGTCACATCTCGATCGATCACAAGCGGACCACTTGTAAGACGGATCGTGTCTCCTGCGATATCCGCGCCCAGCATGATCGAAGCCCCGGGCAAAGAACAAGCCAACACGTCACGCATGCTCCCCTCACCATCATCATCAGGGATACAAACTTTTACAGGGCAAAAGATCACGCTCGGGTCATAGCTCTCAGAAATAATGTTTTCAACATAGGCATGACAAGAATCATTACCGAGTTCTTTCAGAAATGGATAGTTGAGTGAATCCAGACACCACTGCGCATACTCTTCTATTGTGCCCGCATTATCATCAGGATCGTCCGGGCCGCGCTGATCGGTATCGTGTTTGAAGGCAATACCTTCCAAGCTTCCAGCCTGGAGATATCCCGTCACATTGATCACATGGCCATATTTGCGATTGCGTTTTGTCATCGGCATCTCGGGCGTGGTATCCGTCGCAGGTATGATAATTGTGGTATCGCAATAATACCCGTAAAAGACTTCCACATCCTCACCTGCTTCCATCTCTTGCATGAGCCACTCAAAATCCGGTATGCTCGTGGCAGGATCGGTCTCGTTTTCCGCAGAGTGACCATAAGTAGGATCTGGAGATGGAATGACAGGTTGGTCTTGCGGACGTGGCCGGTGTGTCTGATATTTTACGTGTATCGGCAGTTTATACTTATCGATAAACTCCAGCTTTGCCATCACCATGGTATCCCATGCTACACCATCAGCATCCTGCTTTTTCATCATTTGCTTGAGGCTATCCAGGATCCCTCTGAGTTCTATAGGTATATCAATCTCGGGATGTTGATCATCGAGCCACTGGAGACTATTCGCAGCAGCCGCAGGTCCACACGCATTCCAATCAGAAGATCCCGGGATCATCGGATCACCGGGGTGTGCCATCGTATCAAGATCAATATTGGGTACTTCGCATCCACGGTATTCTGAAGGAAATGGGAAGATCGGAGGAATCGGTGGTAATATCAGTGGAGGTATGACGGGTATCAGAGGATGGAATGTCAAAAACGATCCCGAAGGAATATAGTGTTCTAACGGACTTCCCGTGAGTATGGATAATCCTTGCGCTGTAAATGTATTATCCAGATAAAAATCTCCAACCTGGAAATACATCTCTATCGTCGAAGGCAACGTTGCACCCGATATCGACTGTAGGTTCATGCGGTAATGCTGTGGTCTCAGAAATGTTGCGGGCGGGAGCGGTACATTTTTGATAATCCAATCCTCCATACCATTCGCCGGATTCCTGATGCGAGCATTGAGAAAACGAAAATCAGGATGATCAGGAAGTGTGTATTCCAGGAACGCATGAAAGGAAAATCCTTCCAACATATCCCCAGATACATATATCAATGGCTTGTAGGTCCAGTCAAATTTCGAGATGTCAATAAACGTGACATTCGGATCATAACTTTCACTGACCAGTGATTCAACGATGGCAACTCTCCCGTCGCTATCTGTGAGTCCTGAGAGATAAGGAATACCACCTGCAAGAGTATCCCACTCATAGAATTCATGTCTCAGGCTATCAGGTTCGGTTACGCTTTGATCAGCATCGTCTTTCAGCCATACGCCTTGCCCGGCATCACATGCAAAGTATCCGGTTGCCACAAGCCAGTGTCCGCCATTGCGCTGCCGGTTGCCATCCGAATCAGGTGGACCATACCAACCGACATGCACTTCTACATCTTCACCATCATCCATCTCTTGTTTGTACCAATCGAAATCCGGATGAACTCCAAGTGCGCCCTGATTATCCGCAACATGTCCATATTTCTTGTCCAACGAAGCCAGCGGTATCCCTGTATTCCCGGAGTCATGTTTTGTTTTATACTTGACGCGAATCGGAAGCTTCAATTTATCTATCAGTGTAAGTTTACCAACGACCATACTATCGAAACGCACACCATCCGCATCGTTTTGAAGACCAAGGCTCATGTATTTTTTCAGGGAATCAAGTTTTGCGCGCAATGAAGTTGTATCGTGGTCAAGCTCTGCATGTTGTTGGACAAGCCAATGCAGGCTATTCGCAGCAGCAGCAGGTCCACAGGCACTATAATCACTAGGGATTGAACTTCCTGGAGGATAAAATGTCCCGTAATCCAAATCGACATTTGGCACATCACATCCCCGATAGAGTGTATCAATATTACCTGGCAATGGCGGTGGGAATATGATAGGAGGAATGATGATAGGTCCTAATGAAAACGCAGGCTCATCAGATCCTGAGCCGACAATGTATGTCGCCGGTATTGGTACCAGATCGATTGTAATCGAAGCAGGAAAGTTCGGTGCGGAGTACCACTCGGGGCCAACGTGATATTCGCATGTATAGATTGGCGTCAATGGATCAAAATCCTCGACATTGATTCTGTATGATACAGTTTGTACATTGATCAGTGGAGGTATCGGTAGATTACGGATCACCCAATACACACTATTCGCCGGCACAGCGATCCCGAGATTCAAAAACTCGAGGTTATCACCAGGTAACATGTCAAATGTGATCCAGGCATGTGTACCATCGGGATAGTCTGGTCCAATTTCATACATGATCGGTTCGAATCTGAGATTTGCGATCCGTAGTTCCGGAACATTGAGTGGAACAATGACATTCAGGGTATTCGAAGGCACGCCATTCGCATCTACCACTTGCACCGTATATGGCCCTTCGGACAATCCCGCAATAATAAAATCTCCGGATGTACTGCCATAGGAATCACCATTCAGTACAATATCGTAAGGCGGATGGTCAGGGGGAGAATTAAACTGAACAACCATCGCACCGTCCATTGCATCTGGCGCCGATTCAGCAAGTACGCTCCCGAGATAGATATCCGCGGGATCGTTGGCGACATTTTGAAGGATAATTATTTCAAGAATGTTTGAGGAGCCGGTTCCAGCGAATTCGACAAGCTGCACAGTATATGAGCCTGCGGCAAGTCCTGTAATCACAATTTCCAATCCAGAAACAAGACCACCTATCCATACCTCTCCGTTCAAAAGAACAATATATGGCTCCTCGCCCGGGATAGACACAAGAATGCCCACAGCCCCATCCATTGCACCGGGAGCGGACTCGTTGAGGATTACGCCAGCTTCGATATGTGGAGGGTCGAGACTGGCATACGTATGTTTTGCATACAACGATGGAGCCGCGCAATGCATAAAAACACTGAGCAGCAATAATGTCAAAACAGGGAGCCGAATGAGTATAGCATTTCTCATAATGAGATGTCCTGTATTCCTAATGACTAAATATACAAAAGGTAAACAAGGAGTCTACTCAGAAGAGCCTGTTGCCAGCCCGCACATCATGAAATGCCTTCCGCTGGTCAGTCGCCCGCCCGTCTCGTCCGGATGACCTCCGGTCGGACGGGGATGACCGTTCGGACGGGGACAAGTTTTATGTGCTGCCTCATTGGCTTCGCTCGGCGCTCCATCGCCGTAGCCGGCTATGGGGCAGGCGCCCGAAACTTCCTATGAAACGTCTTTTTACGCTCCTTCCCTATGTAACGTCTTTTTACGCTCCTTCCCATGAAATGCCTTCCGCCTTGTCATTCGGACAAGTTTTATGTACTACCACAAGACATGCCTTTTTATGTAATGCCTCATGAAATGCCTTTTTTATGTATTGCCTCTTGAAACGTCTTTTTATCTGCTATCCCATGAAGCGTCTTTTTACGCTCCTTCCCATGAAATGCCTTACGCCTGGTCAGCCTCGCTATGCGCCCCGTCGCCGTAGCCGGCTATGGCGCAGGCGCCCGAAGCGCTACGCGACCGCGTGCCGCCTAATCTTCAGCGGTGGCGCAAGGCGATGTCGGACAAGTTTTATGTGTCCCTCTTTGGTTGCGGTCGGCGGAAGCTTCTTCATGAAACGTCTTTTTACGCTCCTTCCTCATGAGACGTCTTTCCACCTGGTCAGTCGGACAAGTCCCCCCTTGGGTCAGTCAGATTTTATGTCTTGATCTCCAAGCGAAGAAGTTTTCGCAGTTGACTCAACAATGAAGAAAGGAAAGTTGAGCCAAGGCTTGGGCCCAGGAATAATGGTTAGTAGTTTAACCAGCGTACTACCTCAGCAGTGACTTAATACAATTCACTTGCTGGATCCTGCTCCATGCTTCAAGTGGAATGTCAATACCCGATTCTTTGCTGATCTTACTACAGGCAGCGATGAGCTTCTTATTATTCGTGAGGATATCTTCTCTCTTGGCCGATTTCTTAATCCACACAAATTCCTCTCCACAATGCTTTAGAAAAGCTTCGCGATCTTCGGCTTTCGCGATTGGTGGGTTGGCGTTTGGATTTGAGAGGAACATCACACAGATACGCATAAAGTCAGTACAGCTTTCGTGCTGAAGGATTGCTTCTCCTTTCCAGTCTTTGAGTTTTTTGCTACGGATTTCCTCAGTCCACTCGATGAATTTGGGTACCCAGTAGTCAAATGTGAGACTCGTCTTCTTATAGATAGATGCGGTTGGTACCGCATAGGTAAACACGCCTTTGGCCTTGCCGGGAATGACTTTTATTGCCGAGAAATCTTTCGGCAACTCGTCTGCCTCAAAATTTACCTTATGTGAGGCGTTGAACAAACTGCATACTTCAGCCATCTGCAGAAACATGATTCTTGTGTCATTCTTGAGTTTCTCGGGTATAGCGACTAGTGTCCTGGTAATAATGTTGCTCATGCCTTTGTCCTTCTCTCTTTGAGCGTAGTAGACTTCTTTAAATTTCCCGAACGATGCCTGGCTCCAGAGCTTGTCTCCAGGGTTACTCATACTCAGATAAAGCAAAGCGAATCTTTTTTGCGCTGTACTCCAATCTTGCTTTTCAGCGATCAATTGTTTAATCTCGACCTGATTGTCTTTAATCGCTTTGACGATGACGTTTACTCCCATACGACAGATTTTAGGTGACAAATGTAAGTCAGCAGTACATTCATCACATTGTAAAAAAGAGACAATCTAGAGATCGGAATGGTAGACTCTTTCTTTTGCCTGGAACTCTGTAGGTGTCAATCCAGAGAACTCTTTGAAGTCCTTCACAAAGTGGGCCTGATCATAGTATCCACAATCAAGAGCGAGCTGAGTCAGCGTTTGCTCCCGGTAGCTTTCCATATGTTGACAAATATTCAAAAAGCGGGTAATTCTTGCAAACACTTTAGGAGTTGTACCTAATGACGCAAGAAATTTGCGCTCGAGTTGTTTTTTCGAAATGTTAGTTGTGTCGCAAACCTCTTCGATGGTCAACTGACCTTTAGAGTTTCGGATCAATCTCACGGCATCATCTAATGGATTGTCATTTTTTCTATACTCATTTAGTCTTTCCAATAGAAATTGCTCAATTAACTTAAACCGTTCATCAATCGAATCAAGAGCCTTTAACTTTTGAACGATCATGGATGATTCATTACCCCATAATTCTCTGGCATCGATTGTTTGATCTAAAAAATTTCTGATTGGCACATCAAAAAAATGATACGCACCCCAGGGATAGCACCGTACGGAGACAAATCCTGTCTCGCCAGAGGACTCTATTTCCACGTACTTTCTCATCATAGAAACCGCAAAGTGATCGGGTTGTAACTGCTTTGTATTGTTCTGATATGTATAGAATGGATGGCCGTAATGAAATGCGAATTCCACAATCCCATCCGGAAGTATCTGCGATTTGGGATATACATCTTCATCGCTCTCTGATTCCATTGCCCAGATGCTCTGAATGTATTTTGATAGAACCGAATGAAGCGGGAATTCGTGGTATTGCATCCTGAGTCACAGTATTCTTACCGGTAAAGTAAGAAGATTACTGTGTTAATCCGGAGCATGCTATTGACATCAAAAAATCAAGTACGACAGAATATGGATGATCAAATAGAAACACAAGCGATATTTGCTTTATCTGAAATTTGATTCTGTTGTTGCCAGACTTTTTGACGTCAATTCATTATTCAGGGTTACAAAACAGGGAGAATTACATTAATGGCAAAACGGCGCTGAGTATTTATATTGGCGTGTAGATTTATTAGAAATCATAGTCATTTAAAAACGTATCGATTTTAACCTTTAATCCTCATCATTATGCCTTTTGCAGACCTGCACTGTCATCCCGCGATGCGCGCAGTAAATCACAAGACGAATTCCTTATGGGAGCCAAACCCCGGGCAGAACCTCGACAAGCTTATTGAAGATCAAATAGCAGGGAAGCGCGGAGCTTTGTATGATCAGTCCGGATTTCCGAAACTACAGACAGGAAGTGTGCGTCTGGTTTTCGCATCTCTTTATCCCCTTGAGAAAGGGTTTTTGAAAAATAGCAACATCCTTTTGCATGGACTCAACGTCGTGAAATTTTTTCTGACACTACCTCTCTTTTGGCTCGATGGTTTCTTTTCACCAAAGTTTATCGTACGCGATATTTTTCTGAGTTCTTTCTCAAAGTTTAAAGGCAAACGGCTGGTTGAATTAAAGACAGAGGGCTATTGGGAAGGTTTTCTTGAAGAGGTCGAATACTACAAGAAAGAACACAATACTTCAATTGCCCTAGGCAAAGACACAACAGCGGAAATTCAGAAGCTTCTGAGTAGTGCCACACTCCCAGGCAACGCCTTAAAACCCACGGGTAGCTTCATCGTCGCAAATCGATCTGACGCTCCCGCCTCGATCCCACCCGATCACGTCATCACGATCCTCACAATCGAGGGCATGGGGATCCTCAGTCAGGAGAGAATGACCACTAGTGATCCCAATGACGTCGCACTTCGGAACCTGGATAAGCAGGAGATCCTCAATCGCATTCAATATGTCAAAA
>JANNQA010000039.1:0-56816 GCA_031400515.1 Bacteroidota bacterium | reverse complement strand
CCTGGTCAAGACATTGTTGTTCGCACGCTTCCTTCCGTTTCCAGTACAAACAGAGTTATACGGATTCCTGGACACGGCGATCATGGGAGGTCTTATGCTTGCCATGATGGATTTCCATCGTCTTAGCATCGATGTGCGGCTCGAGTGCATTGAATGCGTAAGGAAGATTGGGAAGTGTGAAAGCCATGATTGATTGATTAAATGATTAAGCGAATAATTTCAGCCAGAGGCTGACCAGCCTTTGGCTGGGGATTGATTGATTAACAGAGTTCAAGATAAGAAGTTTAGATTTTCAGTCCTCGTCTCAGGATTCAATCGATAATATCACACATTCATAATGAGAAAGCCTACCAACGCCGCAACGAAAATGACACCATAGCCAATGCATACCTGTTTCCGGATCCCGGGACCGCCTGCCCACACAACAATACCTAACTTGATCAGTGTATTGCTGATTGTTGCAATGAGGATCGCATTCTGAGCCGTACCTGCCAGTATTCCATTTTGCGACAGTTTAGAAACGGATATCGTAATAGCATCAACATCGGATACTCCGGCCAGGGCACTTACAATGAAAATTCCCTTTTCGCCGAATACTGAATTAGCATAAGCAACAACGAAGAGAATAACTACATATAATAATCCAAACACCAGCGCAGCGGTTAGATTCAACGGTCTTCCGTGTGGTAATTCCGTTTCTATTTTCTGATGCTTCCTGCTTTTCAAATAGCACCATATCGTTATACCGATTGCAGCAAGAAAGACGAGACTCAATGAAACAGAAAGTCCTCTGAGCAGTTGCTGATTGAAAATCAATACCCAAATGAACACCCGCACGATCATGACAGATGAAGCCGCGAATATGGCGGTCGCACAATACATAGAAAGTGCAGGTTGCTCTTTGCTTTTTTTTGAGAACACCCATGTCACCGCAGTACTGGATATCAGACCGCCAATCAATCCTGTGAACAGGATACCCTTATGCGCACCGAAAATCCGCATGAGTACAAATCCGATCAGTCCAAGCCCGGAAGTGAGAATGACAACCCATCCTATCTCGCGAGGATTGAAAACATCAAGGGGGCCATACGTTGTATTGGGTAGAAATGGAAAAATCATCAATGCCACTACCACAAAGCGAATGAAATCGTACATCTCCTCTTTTGATACCGCTCCAACGACAGCCTGCATTTTCAACTTGGACGATAATAACACTACCATAAGCACAGCAACGACCAGGCTGATTTCGAGATAGCCGACGAAGGTCAATCCTCCAAGCAACACAGTCAGAATGCCACTCAACTCCGATGTGGCGCCGATATCTCCTTTGTTTGCCGTGATCCAATATGAAATACCCGTGAGTAAAATAACTGCAAACAACATACACACGAGCACCCATGGAGAAATAAGAAAATGCATCGCTGCACCGACAAATCCCAGAAGAGACAGAAAGATGAATGTTCGAATTCCTGCAAATGCTTCCTCTCCTTTGGTCAATGCATGATGTTCACGTTCAAATCCAATGATGAATCCGATACCGGTTGCAATCAACAAACGGATCAAAAACTCTAAGTGAGTCACCTGCAAAGCCTCCGAATTGATAATATACGTTTCCATGTATTTGGTAATGGGCAGAGCAAATTAGAAAAAAAGTCCTCAGTCAGCAGTCCTTCAATCCTAAAATCATCAGTCTTCAATCTTCAGTCTCAATCTTGAATCAGATTCTATCGAGTTGCCTGAGAAAATCTTGTTTCCTTGCACGGGATACAGCGGTCCTGATCAAGTAACGTACGACACGAAGCACAAAACAGTATGTTATTTATTTGATTCCAGGGCTTCAATCCTGATGGCAAGCATCACTATCATTGCCTGATGTTCCTTGTCGGTCTCGGCCCAGCCGACGCGCGTAGGTCCTCCTGCCTCGGACGCTCCGAGGTCATGCCACCCCTTTTAATAAGGAATCTGCAATTTGTTTCACAGCGGGCGTGTCTTCTACATTCTACATTCTACATTCAATATTCTACATTCAATATTCAACATTCAATCAAGCCCCATCTGCCCAATAAGTCGCGTGAATCGCGGATCGGACTTCAACTCTCCCATGATCGGATAGCGCATACAATAGATCATCCCGAAACACACGACGCTGGAACGTTGCTCATAGATCTTGCACAAATGCTCAAAGGCAGTATCGTAGTCGCCGAGACCTGCACGGATCAACGTATATTCCAGATTCAGATTCACTCCAGCTTCAGTTTCTTCCCGTTCCTGCGTTTTTCTCAGGCAATCAAGGGCTTTTTCTTTGTTGCCGCTGACGCCATAAGCATAACCAAGACCCCCGAGTCCTTTGAGTGGGCTACCGATCATCCTTTGATAAGTCTCGAGGTAATGCACTGCGTTTTCATAATCACCTAAAGCGAGGTAAGCAAATCCTTTCCCTTCAAATGCACGACGAAAATTAGGGTCGAGCTCAATGACCTTATCGTATTGTGCCAGGGCATCTTGAAATTGCCCACCAAACGAGTAAGCCTCTCCCAGCATGCACATCATGGTCAGTGAAAGCGGTTCCTGTTTTAACGCATTTTCAATTTTGACCACAGCATCACTGGCACGATTGAGGGCAATCATCAGCATGCCATCGATCTGATTCAGGAGTGCAGAATTCAAACCGAGGTCACGCGCTTTTTGGATAGACGCCTCTGCACCTTTGAAGTCCCAGTTCTGCATAAACTTGATCGTAGCGAGAGATAAATGCGATTCTGCATGGTGAGGATCGATATCAATTGCCTTGAGAGTAAAGTCCTTGGCTTTTGAAAATGCTTCTGCATACGGTAATCTGCCTGACGAGCCTAAATACGAATAGCAATAGGAAAGCATGCAGTATGGTGGTGCAAAGTCAGGATCAAGTTCGATTGCTTTTTCAAATGCTGTGATAGCTTTCCCGATATCCTCCGGGTTTGATTTATTCCAATGGAACCTGCCTTTGAGATAGAGATTGTAGGCTTCAATATTATCCGTGGGTGCTTTGACGATTTCCTCATGACTCGCAGGCTGTCCTGGCGACAGTTTTTCAATCCGACCCGAGAGTTTTTCTTTGAGCCTGACAACAATCTTTGTGGCAATCTCATCCTGGAGCTCGAAAATATCATCAATAGCGCCATCGAATACTTCGGACCAAATTTGATATCCATCGGCAGCATTTACAAGTTGCGCACTGATACGTACTTTATTTCCGCCACGCCGGATGCTGCCTTCGAGTACTGCCGCCACACCGAGTTTTTGACCAATCTCTCTGATATCTTCTTCCTTGCCTTTAAATTTGAATGAAGAGGAACGGGAACATACCTGGAGTCCATCCACCTTGCTAAGAGCATTCAGGATATCTTCTGAAATGCCATCGCTGAAATATTCATTTTCCGGATCTGAGCTGAGATTGCGAAATGGCAGCACGGCGATGCTGCGATCATTGACAGCTTTCGATGTAGTGGGACTCACAACAGGTATCACAAGACCTTCATTCGTCACAGCATACACTTCGATTTGTCGTGTCACATTTTTCAGGGTGAACAAGCCCAACGAAGAAGTCGAAATCGCTGTTTGATTCTTGATCTCGTCATATACTTTATCCGATACCAATATTGCTCCGGGTGACGACAGAGCTTCGATACGCGATGCGACGTTCACACAATCTCCATAAGCGCCATGTTCGTCATAACAGACATCTCCGGAATGCAATCCAATACGCAGTGGGACGCGGGGTTCTTGCTGTAAATCAAGTTGAATACCGATCGCACATTTGACTCCTTCCGTTGCACTTGGAAACATACTCAGCATACCGTCTCCATAGTATTGGATGACTTTGCCCCCATGTCGGGAGATAAGATGCTCCATTGTCGAACGCATCCTGTCGCGCAGTAGCTTGGCTCTCTGTTCATCTTGCTGCATCAACGCGGTGTAGCCCATCATATCCGCAAACATGATCGCTGCGAGCTGACGGGATAGTGATGATGGTTGGGCATCTGCGCTCATGACCCGAATGTAAGGGGAATCACACAATGGCTGCCAGTCTCGGTCGAAGGGAATGTAGTGAGGAGTCGAAGCCGCTTGTCATCCTGAGCGACGAACGTAGTGAGGAGTCGAAGGATGCAAGTGGTTGCGGGTGTATTAATCTCGAGCGAACCATGAGTGAACCGAGGGCAACGAGGAATACGAATGGTGAGTCGAGAGATCCTTTTAATACCAACAGGATTTCTCGATTCGTTCGTCGTTTCACTTCTCACTCACTCGAAATAAAGGTTAAGTGTAATCGCATGCGTCCTTCGACTCACTGTGTTCGCTCAGGATGTCAAACTGTACTGGATGATTGTCATTTGCAAGAAGTATACCACGCAGCCGATAATGATAACTCGGAATGACAAAAGATCCAAGTTCTCTTTGCACTTTGTGATACACACTCTGATAGTGCGATGTGTATAATGTCATTTAGTACTTTTAGCTTATGGTCAAGATTTTTGGCAGTATCGTGTCAATGGTCATCCAGACGTTGTTTGTGCAGTTCTCTCCTGAACTACAGCCTCTTCATTTCATTGATCCCGGGCACGCGTTTTACTTATCGGTCATCGAAGTCGCTTATCCTGTAGAAGACGGCAAGACAGCGTTGCGTATAAAGGTTTTCACTGATGATCTGCAAAATGCTGTCTCTGAATTTCAACAAACCAAGGAGCTTGTCAGTCAGGAGCAACTGTGCGGAACAAGTCTCGATCACGTGAACGGCTATCTGAAACAACATGTCCAAATCAGTCTTGATGCTGTCCCGGTCAAATTTCAATTGCGGGACTGTAGAGTTGAAGGTGATTCGCATTGGCTAACCTTTGAAATTTCTGCAAAGCCATGGACCAAGATTGAGTTGACCGCAGATTTCTTTATGGAATTGTTTCCTACACAGACGCATGTTGTTAGTATTTTGTCTGGTGATAAAAAACAATTTGCCCGACTTACGAAGAATCGTCCAACATGTTTGTTTGAGTTTTGACAATAGATTTATCTTTTTCGGGTGGTAAAGTTTCTTTGCTCACAGAGACACAGAGAACACTGAGAAAAAACAAAATCATTTCTCCGTGATCTCTGTCCTCTGTGTGAATTTACAGGCGATGGTGACTTGGCCGAACATCAACAGAAAACAACATTACCTTGCGCTAACACAGTAATTAACTCCTGATGCCATCAATAAAACAACCAACTACGATGAAAACATTCCCTCTGCTTCTTCTCTTTTGTGTACTCACTATCACGAGTTGTGAATTCAGTAAATCTGTAGAGAAAGACCTGATCACGGGCCTCTTTACAAAAGGAGATGGTTTGTCTTGTGATGATGTGTACCTCTCGGATGGAAACGAGAAAATACAGCGCACCACATTTACCTATGGAGAAAAGATTTTTCTGAATTTTGATGATATCACGGGATTCAAAAAAGAAAATGACAGCGCAATCCCTGGCATGTACCTGTATGTCATAGGAACAACTGGTGATACTGTATTACGCGCTGAGGATCTATATGCAAATAAAGCCGACGGATTCAATGAATCACCTTTGCTGCTTAGAGCAGATCTTACCGTTGCCACTCCGATACACTCAGGAAAAAAGTATAAACTTTCAATAGGTATCTGGGATAAGAAAGGCGAAGGCACATTTACCGCACAATTGGATTTTGACGTGATTCCAAATGCGCTGATAGAAGTAGAAACCAATATCCGCTATGATGAACTCTATTTGTTTTCAAGAAAGCATAGTAAAGTGATCACAGATAATACCCTGAACGCGGGAGAAGATATCTACATGCTATTTGAAGGGATTTCTGGCTTTGTCGTTGAAAAGAATATGGTATATCCTGGTCTCAGCGTACAGGTGAAGGACCAGACTGGAGCCGTAGTGATGAACTACGCAGATCTGTTCGCGGATCTGAGTGAAGCAGGTATTCCTGCACCTGATCTTTCAGAGCTGGTATCTGCGCAACTTACCTTTCCAGCCACAATGCGCGAGAGTCGGGCTAAGTGTGAAGTGACAGTATGGGATAAAAAAGGAGATGGTAAAGTGAAAGCGACGACGGAGATTGAGTTGAAGTAGATGGAGGAAATGAGGAAATGACTAAATGATTAAATGATTAATTGCTTGATTACTGATTACCGTTTGTTTCGACAACGACCGGTCACTGAGTTGCATGCACTGAGCCTCGCCGACCGCGTGCCGCCTTAGCTCCAGCGGTGGCGCAAGCGTCGAAGTGACCGATCACCGCGGCTTTTCTTCCGCGCCAACAGCGCTCCATATTCGTTTTGGTCATCATAGCATTGGGCTTTGCCCTTATGCTATGGTTTTTTCAGCCCTACAGGCTTCAAGTAAGAACTTAAAGTACTTACCCTACTGACCGATTACCGTTTACTGATTACCGATTTCTGATCACCGATTCGACTCCAACGCCGTAAGGCGTGTGAGGATATCCATATTTATAGCTCGTAATTCTTCTATTTCGGTTTGTTGTTCCTGGATTGCTTTGACAAGCAATGGCACAAATGAACCATATGCGAGGCCATAATTGTCGACATCACTCTCTGGAACATGTAAGCCACTGAAGGTGTATCCAAGGTCATTGCAGATTCTCTCTACCTCTTGTGCGAGAAAACCTGTTTGGATAGCCTCATCACTCCGGTAAGTACATAACTCTGCAAGTCTTTGCTCCCGAATACTATCAGGCATATGTTGCATCAGGTGCTGATCAAATTTTCTGCGGTCAAACTGATATGTAACCGGGCGCAGTCTGTTGATGAAGGACAATCCGGGGATACCTGTATCACTAACATTGTATTTGAACCTGGCATCGGAGGGAACGGTCCAGTCTACATTTCCTTCGATCACTGTAATATCGCCATTGCCAAAACGCATTTTATTGCTTGCATTGGCAAGAGCAGCGTAGCCGATCACAGTGACATTATTCAGGCCACTGCCTGTAACATCTACGCCGGCACCAATACCGGTATTCCGCTCACCAATTCCATTGGCATATGCCATCCTTACGGGGCCAGGCCTCTTGGGTCATTCACTGCATACCAGTTGTAGAGCTTTCCATAGGTGGATGCATACGCGGTCGAGTCGTTATTATAATAACAATATGCACCGGTAGTTAACGATGCCCACACTGTTGGATTGGTCTCTTTAGGAATACCATTTTTATATCGGGTGACGTCAAGGTTCTTAGTTGCCCATACCTTGCCACAAATCGTCACTGAGCCGGAAGGGGAAGTTCCACCAGCCATATTGGTCCACTTGACTCCATTAAATACCTGTAGTTCTCCAGTGGGAGCTACACAGTTATTGCACCAGATGATTAATCCCGGGACCGGACTTTGAATTGCATCTCTTTGAGCTCTTGTCATCCTGGGTGGCAATAATCCGTTGCTGGTGCTATTGATATCTACAATTGAGGAGACATGTGCAGGAGCTCCGGTACTATTTATACTGACTCTTTGTGCAAAGGTTGGACCCTCCAACATTATGAGTATGGCAAGGAAGAAATACTGGGTTTGCATAAAAACGTGCCTTAAGTTTTCAAATCAGCATAAGCGTTAGTACTGGTTTTGAACGGGCGATATTGCCGTCAGCTCATTTTACCCTGAGAAACCGCTTCATATATTTCATAATCTCATCCCAATAAATGACCAGCAGCGAGATCACACACACAGAAAGGATACCGTAGTAAAAAGCCAATGCAAGAATTTAGAACCAATCTACAGGCTGGGATAATCCGGTCAACGGGGCTTTATTGAGAGGCAGGTTGGGGATGATGAATCCCAAGATTGATTTAGGGAAGCTTAGACGATATTGGCCTGTTTACGAATGTGGATAAGTACTTCTGTGCCGGCAGACTTGTCATTTTGAATCACATCCGTGGTCGAGATTGGTTCGAGATCAGGTTGCCTGTTGAAATTGATCAATCGGGCTCTTGTGATAGATGTGGCTTTTGATAGACTTCCCATAGGAAAAGTACCTGATTGAGCTGAGGCTGCTTCACGGCCAATCCCATTGTCAGTGATTTTACAAAGTATCCAATCTCCTTCGTCTGTAATAGTTAACTGCAGGATCTTTTCTCCTTCCTTGCGACTCAATCCGTGCCAAAGCGCGTTTTCAATAAAGGGCTGCAGGAGAAGAGGAGGAATTTGGACGTAACGCGAATTAATGTCCTCAGAAATTTCTTCCATGTAAGTAAATTCCATATCCATGCGGAGCCGTTCGAGATCTATGTATAGCCTTAAGGCAGTGAGCTCCTGATCAAGAGCAATAAGACTTTTGTCTCCGCTTTCCATGACATGACGCAGAAGCCTGGCAAACTTATTTACATACTGACTGGCCATTTGACTCTGACTATTGACAATGAGGGATTGAATTGAATTCAGTGCGTTGTGAATGAAATGCGGATTCATCTGCGCAGACAGGGCTTTAGATTCCAGGTTCCTCAACTGATCATGCAATTCCGCTTTATTCCGTACCGACCTTAGCCTGTATTTAAAAGCAGTGGTCATCAGGAATACTACAGCAAGTACAGCAGCGGTCATAAACCACCAGGTTTCCCAAAATGGTTTACGTATCTCAAATGAAAGCGTAGCAACTTTGCTCCATACGTTTTCAGTGAGTTGCGCACGTACATTGAATGTATACTTCCCCGGAGGCAACTGGACAAAGGAAACCGAATTGCCTGCTGCAGGTGGACTCCATACGTTATCTATTGGTATCAATTGATAACTGTACTGGACGCCCTCAATACCTGATACTGCAATACCGCGATACTGGATATCGATTGTGTTCTGCCCATGTGGCAACCTGAGATTTTTTGGCAGTTGAAATATCCCTTCAAGCGTATCGGCATAGCTGACGAGATCTGCCTTGCTATGATTGATGAGGATGGATTCAATTTGTATCGAAGGCACTATTTGCGGCCGAAGAGTGATCAACGCAGGATCAAAACACAACATCTCGTCATCGGAGGCTATCCATATTTTGCCGGATGTATCCTGCACCATACGATTCCTTCCATACACTGTAAGATCAAGATTAGCCGTCGAAAACAACAGTGCTTTTGCATAGTGACCGAGCTGAGTATCAAATCTGAAGACAGCGACATCCTTTTCAGTAAGGATCCAAAGCTGACCAGACTTGTCAAAACACATGTCAAAGACCAGATCGGAATCGAGGCCATTTTTTTTGTTGATCGACTCTGCAAGCGATAAGCTATCACCTTCCATGATGTATCGTCGCATACCACGACCTGGGAAGACGATCCATACTCCATTGCTGATGTCATTGAAAAACTGCGCAGCGTGCCCTTTTCCCTGAAACAAATTGAGCTGCATTTTACAATGATCATTCGTATCAATGGAATAAATGATGCCACCTGCAGTAGAGACAAGTAGTGTGTTGTCAATACATTGATGCAATTCGTCAATATGGCCAGGGATATTGTGGACACCGGTTGTTTCCATTTTCCTGAACATGTTGTCCTCTCCCAGTATACAAGGCATGTCCTGGGTGATCATTGCGACAATGATGCGGTTTCTATGATTGTCAAAAATGACGTCAAACACCTCATCGCCAAGATGCGCGTATGTGTTTTGTTGTCCATAGATCGTCTGTCCTTCAATCTTTACGAGATCCAGACTAAGCAAGTCACACCAAAGTGCAACCTCCTCATCGAATGTCTGGTTGAAAATGAAAAACTCTTTTTCCTCAGACTCCCATTTCAGGTATTCCGGTCGAAACGTCTCTCCATCAAAACTCATCATCCGTGTAGAAACATTGTGCAGGGTTAGTCTTTGAGTAAGTTCTGAAAGAAACACGCCCACGATGTTCGCGCTATCGGTACCTGGTATCGGGTATTTGCGGTATGGTTGTTCTCTGACCCTGATTAATCCGGGATCACTTGCAACCCATATCGTGCCATCGCGATCTTCGATGATCTTCGATATCATTTTCTTGTCAGGAACATCATATACCGTTTTTAACGTTGATAGTTCAGTTTGCTCACAGAGTTGAAGACCAAACTCCGGAGTACCGATCCAGCACCTGTCCTGACTATCGATGAGATACATAAAAAACCCTCTCAACTTTGCAGCAGGACCTTGTATCGGCTTGTAGTTTGTACCGTTTATGAGATACATACCTTCAATCGTAGAGATATAGATCTGTTTCTGCGCCTGAGTCATGTTTAAATAGTAAGTACGGCTATCCTTATGAGGCGCAACGACACTGTAGGTGCCATCGCGATCCTGAAATACAACGAGATCACCATAATTGAAATACATACCTTCCTCCGTGGAGATAAGCTGACGACAGGCACGATCATCGTAGCCAGGATAATACCTGCGCTTTATCCATATCGAGTCATCCAGACCATAGACCCCGGCGTTTGTGAGGGCAAGGATTTCATGGTTCGGCGTTTCTACAAATCCAAAGACAAATGTGATCTCCAGTGAATCTGAAATGGGATAGCTGATACATTGATTGCCACTAAACTCTGCAATACCCCTGCGTGTACCGATCCACAACCTCTTTGTGTGATCGGTAAAAATAGCGTCGATACGAACATCCGGAAGACCATCCGCATATCCATAATTGGTAAATGCATTGCCATTGAATCGGCTCAGACCTCCATCAGTACCTATCCATAAATAACCCAATGGGTCCTGATACGCGTGAAAGCAAAAGTCGGCACAGAGTCCGTCACCGGATGAAAAGGTTTTGATTTCGAATTCCTGTGCAGAGAGGATTGAACTCAACGCAAACAGTGCACAACTCACAAACTGCCTCAAAGTTTTTGCGTTGCTCATCCTTTGAACAATTTCAAAAACGCTTCTTTGTTTGAACGTGAGATATCGATCTCTTTACCATCCTGCATGACTACAGTACCACCATCGCCGCGTTTGTACATTCGCACATGCCTGAGGTTGATGATGCATGACCTGTGTACGCGAAAGAACTGTCGCTCACCAAGGACTTCCTCATAATGTCCGAGCGTATAACTGGACAGGACTTTTTGTTTGTTTGTCAGAAAAAACTCGGTATAGTTGCTTGATGCAACGCAGTACAACACTTCATCCGGATCGAGGATTAAAAATCCTTCTGTCGTAGGGATTGTGAGCTTTTGCGGGAATGCGACGTCCTGTTGAAGATTTTGCCTGAGAAGATCAAAACGGTCTTTTGATTTCTGCGGCAGTGACAGGCGTTGTTTGACTTTTTCCAGAACCGATTCAAATTCTCCGAAATCAATCGGCTTCAACAGATAGTCGAAGGCACTGTACCGGAAAGCCCTTACGGCATGCTCACTGTGTGCGGTTGTAAAAATGACCGGAATGTCGATATCACCAGCTCGATCGAGAAAGTCGAAACCCGTCTCACCACGCATCTGCACATCCAGGAAAATCAAATCCGGTTTTATGCTTTTCATCACATCGAGTGCCGCTGAAACAGAATCCGCCTCTGCAATATTGAATGACGTATCATGCGATTCCAGCAGCTTACGGATGAGAAGTCTGCTCTGCATTTCGTCATCTATAATAAGCACCTTCCTCTGCTGTTCGCTGTTCACTGGATTTTTAGATTGATGATTGGAGGTTCCTGACTATTGTGTAAGCAAGTGAATGTATGAGTCACAAGTGACAGGGATATCCATGAGGTCAAGATAGGAAGATTGGGAAATGGTGGTGGGTGAATATGTCAGTGTCCGATACAAGTCAACAAGACCATTGTTTCAGTTCAGTAGAAGTCCAGACATGAGTTCCTTGTCAAATACACAAAGGCACTCATCCCCTCTCCCTCGCCTGTTTCATCAACACCACATTATTCATCCTCCAAACCAGGTAAATACAAAGCACCATAAATCCGACCATGACATACCCAAGCCAGTTGAAATGCTCCAATGGACTGGTGCTTGTTTTTTGAACCACAACGAGCCCTGCAAACATGGCAGCAAAGCCACCGGCCATTTGCTGAAGAGAACTGTTGATACTCATGTATGCGCCGCGGTCATAAGGTTCCGGAACTGCAGAACTCAATGCAACAGCAGGTACCATCCGGCTCATGATACCCATAAACAATACCACGTTCAATACGACTACCATCCAGAGCGGAACAGGAGTGAGATTCGTGTAGACGACGATCAGGATGCTGGCAATAATCGACCCGATCGTGAAGATGACAAACCTGCTATGCTTGTCACTCAGTCTTCCGATAAACGGCATGATGAACATCGAAGAAAGTCCGGTAAAGAAGAAAATGACCGGCAGTTGCTCTTGTGCGATATCCACATTGTTCACCAGGAACGCACTGGTAAACGGCATCAACATGAATCCGCCCATCGACAACAGCGCTGTTGCATAAAAGCCAATGCGGTAATCGCGTTTTTGGATCGTATGCCATAAATGTTGCAATGGTGTCTTATCCCGCTGTAATGCCAGATGTCCTGTCAACGGTTCTACACGTAGAACGATAATTGTTCCAATCGCGAATGCTAATGCTGCTACCATAAAGAATGTCGCATGCCAGCCCCACAGATTCGCGAGAAGGATACCGATAGGAATACCGAGGATCTGACTTCCCGCAAATGCCATCTGCACGAATCCCATCACCCGTCCCCTTTGTTGTATTGCAAACACATCCGTGACGATCGCCATAATGATCGACCCTACTACCCCACCGAACACTCCCGTCACCAACCTCGCGAGCAGCAACGTGTGATAACTCCACGCAAGCCCGCAAAACACGGTGCCGATGATAAACCCTGTATAGAAAAAGAGCAGGAGTTTTTTGCGATCATATTTATCCGCAAATCCCGCTGTCAAGATTCCTGAAACACCTGCACTGATCGCATACGCCGACACGACACTTCCAAATTGCGCTGGGATGAGACCGAGTTTCTTCATCAGGAGATCACCCAGCGGCGAGATGATCATGAAGTCCAGTATAATGGTGAACTGCAACGATGCAAGGATCACGATCATAAAGACCTGGTACTTCGTAAACCCTTTGAGTACAGGGACAGGGTTTGGCGGGTCAAGCGGTATAGCGGGACTGTCAGAACTCATCAGGGCGTCAAAGGTACTCCGTGATTCAATTCTCGATTCTTGATTCTCGATTCATGATTGATTATTAACATTAATTCACTGATTAATTATCCCTCTCTGGCACATTCTTCGGACCAACGACAGAATGTAAAATCAGAGAGAGGCAGGGGTGATCCTACACACAATTAAAGTCAAAATGTAAAACGCTAAATGCAAATGTCAAAAGGGTTCATTCCCCCTCTCTCGCGCATACTCCGAATTGTAGCAGAATGTAAAATCAGAGAGAGGGGGTTAGGGGGTGAGTCCTCACACGCGCGGAAGAAGTTGATTTACCACGAAGGGCACGAAGAGACACGAAGAAGAAACGATCCGCGGAGGACGCGAAGATGCGCGAAGAAGAATCAATTCATGACTAAATGAAGTTTAATTTATTAATTCCCCCTCTCTCGCGCATACTTTCGAAAAACAACGAAATCCAAAAATCAGAGAGAGGGGGCCACGGGGTGAGTCCTCACGGAATCTGTGGCTCACCATAGATGAAATCATCCATCACTGAGACATCTACAGTTCCACTATCATTTGGCCCAAGAGCTGTATTACCATACTCAATCCTGACTCTATGCACTACAGGTAAATCAAACAGGACACCGAGAAATACAAAGCCGTCGTTTTGCACCGGCGTATTATAAACACCGAGTGATTTGTCATTGATGTCGAAGTATTCGAAGGCCGTGTTGTCTTGTCTATCCACATCGATATATACAGCGCCGAAGCCCTGGACAACAGCTGGTGTTGTAGTACCCGGCACATAAAAACGCAGGTCAACAACATTGCTACCTACCGGTGAGAATACGCGCTCAGCACTGAAAGGCGGAAACGATTGCTGATAGGTGGGGTTGATATTGCCGAACGAAGGCAACGCACCCGAAGGATTACTGGCATCTGCACTTACCTGGACGCCATTACCCGGAGTACTGAAATCAGCTCCACGGGCATTGAAAAAATCGTGCGGCAAAAAATTCGGCGCGGCTTTGTCATCGGGAACGCCATCCCAATTGATCTCCCGTCTTCCGGTTGCTTGTGAACCGGCTGTACTACCATTGTTTGTTCCAAGAAGTGCGCGGTATTCGTCGAGCGTCGTCTGAATGTTTCCTGCTGCAGTGAGGACGGTTGGCTTGGCATCTTCGTCTTTATCGCAAGAGATAAAAACGGTTGCCGAAAGACACAAGGTGATTAGGCTAAAAAGAAATGTTTTCATTGAAGAAATGATTAAATGATGAAATGATTGATTAAATGATTACCGATTATTGCTATACTTGAAAAGTGCTAAGTCCATACTTTCCAACTACACCGACTTTGTTCGCCGAAGCAAGCGCCCGCGTGCCGCCGAAGCTTTAGCGGAGGAGCAAGGCGAATTACCGATCACCGATTACCGATCACCGATTACCTGATTACCGATTACCTGATTACCGATTACCTGATTACCGATTACCTATTTCCTTCTAAGGCAGCCAGGCGGTTGACGACATCCATGTTTATGGCGCGTAATTCTTCAATTTCAGCCTGTTGTTCCTGCATCGCTTTCACGAGAAGGGGAACAAACGATCCGTAAGCCAGGGAATAATTATCAACATCACTTTCAGGGACATGGAGGCCGCTGAAGGTATAGTTGAGTTCTTTACATACCTGCTCTACTTCCTGTGCGAGGAATCCGGTTTGTAGTTTGTCTTGACCTATTGCCGGGTATTCTTCCCTGTAAATTGCCTTTACGCTATCCGGCAGATTTATCATGAGATGTTCATTGAAAAGATCTTTATCAAAGCGATAGTTTACTGGTCGGAGTTTTTGGATAAAGGCCAATCCCGGGATGGCAACATCATCGATGTCGTATTTGAATCTTGCGTCAGAAGGAAATGACCAATCAACCTGACCTTCGATGACCATCATAGAACTATTACCTATCCGCACTTTATTTGAAGCAGAACTTTGCGCCGATGTGCCAATGGCGATTGAATTTGTTTGACCCGGCGCACCTAGCCATGAAGCCTGTCCAATACAAATCACATTGTCGCCGTCACCAAGATTATGGCCATTAAAACTGCCGATGAGGATATTTTCAAGACCATTCTCAAGTCCAAAGCCTGCAGCCCTTCCAATGCAAATATTGCTGTTGCCAGTCATGGCGTCATCTCCCCCAGCCTGAAATCCAACAAACACATTTGAAAATCCTGTTTCGTTTGCGATACCCGCTTCTGAGCCTATAAACACATTTGTGTTTCCATCTGTATTCGCCAACCCTGCTCCAAGTCCGATGAAGGTATTCTCATAGCCTGTGGTGTTATTAATGCCTGTGCCTTTTCCGACAAATGTATTCCCGGGTCCTGAAGTGTTCGCTCCGCCGGCGTCCTTACCGATAAAGGTGTTGTCTTGCGCATTCGTATTTACATCTCCGGCTCGCAGTCCAATAAATGTATTGGAACGACCTGTTGTATTCAATTTTCCCGCGTGATGACCGATAAAGATATTTCCTGATACCAGGTTGGCTTCTCCCGCCGCCGAGCCTAATAAGACATTTTGTGAAGCAGTATCCAGACTAAATCCTGCATTGTCACCGACAATAATATTGTCCGATCCGGTGCCCATCGTTCTTGCTGCTTGTGTGCCGATGATTTGATTTCGACTTCCTGTTGTATTCACAACGGCGGCACTACTTCCGATGAAGGTATTTTTACTACCTGTACTATTATTAAAACCTGAAGCTGAACCGACGAAGACATTGTCTTGACCAGTCGTATTATCTGTGCCAGAATCTGCACCCAGGAATGTATTATTACTCACAGTCGCATTTGCACTTCCTGCATTCGCTCCCAGAAAGACATTCTTTGTGCCAGAGGTATTCAGGAGTCCTGCACTAAGCCCAACAAACGTATTTGAAGAACCGATGTTATTACTTCCGCCAGCGTTTGTTCCGACAAACGTATTGCTCCCCGCTGTGGTATTGTCATCTCCGGCACCTTTGCCCAAGAAGGTATTCCCTGATCCGGAAATATTGGCGCCTCCGGCATCTGTTCCCACGAAGGTGTTGTTATTTGCAGTGGTATTCGCATCACCGGCAGCCTTTCCGATAAATGTGTTTGACGTGCCGGTATTTACCAAACCAGTGCGATATCCAAGAAACGTATTATTTGCACCTGCGGTTGTTGCTTTACCTGCCTCAAAACCGATAAACACATTTTGATTCGTCGTACCATCATCATTGAGCCCGGCATCCTGGCCGATAAACACAGACTCCCCGGGACTTTTGAGTTGAAATGATTTTGTATCCAGAAGGGCTTTCTCGACACCATTGACGGTAAACCTGATCTTGTCTTCATCTGAATTTTTTTCGACTTCAACTTTCGTATCACCATCGTTGTCAGCCAGTTCTCGAATGTTTCCCGCTGCCATATCCATCCAGGATGCTCCATTCCAATAGTTGAAACTCATTGTTGTTGTATTGAATATCATCAGTCCTGTTGCAGGAGAACCAATCATATTCCGATCTGATGTGGTCATGCGTGATATGAGAATACCTCGCGCAGTACTTGTCACATCAAGCATTGCACTCGCATGTGGTGAAGCGCCGGTGGTATTGATCGCCACCTGTCCATTCAAATGGCTACAAAGTGAAAGGGCCAGTATTGCGATGATATTTCTCATTTCGATGAAATTTTGAGTTCAGTGACGGTTAGGATGTGCCATGAGAGGGCATGATGTGCATCATGAATACTATTCTATGATCACTTTCTTTATATCCTGCAATCCATCAATCATGAGATGTACGAGATATGATCCCGTTGGTAATTGAGTGACATTTAATGTATAGTCTCTCTGGCCACTTTGAAGCGATTGTGTTTGAATAATACTTCCCTGTAAACTCAGGAGATGTACTTCGACATTCTCTGCCGTCTCTGAAAGTGATATAGTCAGTTCGTCTGATGCAGGATTGGGGTATACCTTCCATTCCGTATCCAAAAGAAAATCGCTGACACCGGTGGTCGAACTTTGAAATTCATACGGACCAATATCCACAGTGCCAGCTTGTCCATTCACTGCATTGATAAATCGGGGACTTCCATCCAGATCAGTAATCGTGCCTGCAGGAACATCGGAGTTTCTTCCTGCATCGAACGCAGGCGAACCTGGTAAGAGATGAAGATCACCAAGAGTATGGGCACTATCGATTGGGGGCATGCTGACGAACATGGGATCAAGGTCAATATTGCCTTCCCCGGGAACTCCAAATGCAGCTATACTGAATGCCACATCAACAGCCGCACCATTGACAATCAGACCATGATTTACGCCAGAACCATTACCCCAGAGAATGCAATTGCGAATCTTTGCGACAGAGTTGTGTGCACCGATATCAGACATTCTGATCGATCCGGCGACATTACCCGAGAATGCACAGTTGATAAATTCCGGAGTGGATATTCCGGTGCCGGTGACAAATGTCCCAAAGGCTGCTGAAGTTGAAGTCGAATAATTCCCTGTGAAAATACAATTGATAAATCGAGGTGAAGTAGTACTACTATGTGCAACAATTGATATCGCTCCTCCATCCGCAGTGGCTCCGGTATTTCCCAGGAAGCTGCAACCGATCAGTGTAGGACTTGCATCTCCTGCATTATCGGTGTAGCTGAATATAGCGCCACCGCCACTGCCCCGATTACGGATGAATGAACAATTCACCAACATAGGATTCCCCTGGCCGCCATTCTGCGCTTGAATGTACAATCCTCCTCCTGCCTCCCTGGCATTGTTATCCCGGATGATGCAATTGGCAATCACGGGGTTTGATCTGCCGGCGTCTGCATTATTAAAGATTCCTGCACCTGCAGCTTCATATCCTGCTCCTCCAAAGCCATTTCCATGTTCAATGACAAATCCATCTAAGCGCATAGTGTCCGATACATGATCAATGAACACCACATGGAATGCATAATACGTACTATCGGTAATCACACCCAGATTCCCTGATAGTGTGGTGACATGTACTTTCGGGTCTCTCCCCTGGAGTGTGCCTTCAGTCCCTGGCGCACCGGAAAATCCTCCATAGATGATCACATCTTTATTGATGTAGAATGTGGAATGCCTCAATGCATCTCCCTGATGTCTGTGGTTCGGCAGATATGTCCCTGCAGCCACACAAATCACATCTCCTTTTTCAGCCTGATCTATCGCTACCTGCAGATCAGTAAAAGCATTTGTCCATGAGCTCCCGTCTCCTGCGCCTGTGGCGGTAGACTTGACATAATAATTACCATAAGCATGTAAAGCAATTTGAAGTGACAACAATACAAGCAATGTGGTCAGAAGGCGATGTAACAAATGTTTCATTTTGATTTCTGTTTTACTGATGTATAGTATAGGGATCAAGCCTCTTTCAAGGACAAAGGTCAGTATGTCCGAGTCCATATACCTCCGGACAAACCTGTAAAGTAAAAAATCAGGGTTTTCCTGTAGTTATGGCAGAAAGGCAGAAGGGAGGAAGGGCAGAAAGCAAGCATGGCTCTTGTAGCCTTCAGCGATTCTGTCTTTTCGCCTTCAGGCTGTTCTTGATTTACCTTTCTGCCATTCTGCCCTTCCGCCTTCAGTCTGTTCTTGATTTACCTTTCTGCCATTCTGCCCTTCCGCCATCTTGAAGTTGACAGTGACCGTCGTTCCTTCTCCCGGCATAGAAGCGATATCAAGGAAGCCTTTGAGCAGGTTGACGCGGGACTGAAGACTACCGAGACCGAGACCACCATGCTCTTTTTTTGAAGCTACATCGAAGCCCTTCCCATCATCTTCTACGATGAGTGAGATTTCGTGGTCATAGTTATTGAATTGAATGAGGACATTTTTTGCGCCGGCATGCTTCACGATATTGTTCAGGAGTTCCTGGATGATGCGGTATAAGGTGAGCTGTTGTTCATGATTAAGGGTAGTCAGGTCGGCGTTGATCTCAAGAACTGGTTCTATGCCATTCTTCACGAGAAGATTCATGCAGAGGTCACGCATAGCGGGCTCAAGACCCTGACGCAATAAGCTTGCTGGCATGAGTTCATATGATGTACGACGCAGTTCAGAGGTCGCTTCTTTGACCATATCACGGAGCTGACTCAGATGAGGACTTGCAGTGGATGTCACAGATGACTGTGCTCTCAGTGTTTCGATTTGCGCGGAGATACCACTCATCAGACTGCCGAGGCCATCATGCAGATCACGTGCGATGCGGTTGCGTTCTCGCTCCTGTGTATCCAGAGACGCCGTAAGTTCAGCCACTTCCCTTTCACGTTGCATCCGCACTTTTTCCTGTTCATGAATGAGTTTGTCTTGTTCTGCAATACGTCGGGTTGTACGTGCTTTATTCCGAAAGAAGAAGTACGCCAGAGCGGCAAGTGCGGCGAGTAAGACTGCCAATGCCATGAGAAAATTCCGATCCCTGTTTGCCTGCTCAATCCGGGTCTTTTGCTGGGCGATTTCGTGATCTTTTTGCGCTGTTTCAAACCTGATATTCATTTCCGTAAGGCGATCGGCATTTTCCTCAGAAAGGAGACTGTCACGCAACTCGAAACGTCGTTCGAGATGCTTCAATGCATCCGGTAAATCATTTCTTGATCTGCCATTTTCATAGAGTGCACGAGTGACCTCTTCCACTCCAAAACTGTTTCCGGAGAGTTTTGCTTTCTGCTCAAGTTCCAGAAGTAGGTGATGTGCTTCCCGAAATCGTTGCATCCTGTCAAGATGCTCATAGAGTTTCAGTCCAAATCCTACCTGATTCACAAGAGAGCCATTTGACTGGGAGTAGATATATACCTCTCGCAAGAACCTTTCGCGCTCTTCATCCGTGGATTCATCCAATCTCAAAAAGGAATCAAAATGGGCGAGTCGTGAAGCCGGCGAAGCCTTTTGATAGAAATCCGACATCGCGAAAGTGTCGAGATATGGGAGATACTTCGGATTGTTCTGTCGTGAATAAAAAGCAATGACAGCGGAAAGCGCAAAGAGTTTAGCATACTCTTCCATACTCTGACTCAGACGATATCCCCGGAGAATATACTCTTCGGCTTTTTGAATGTTACCGATCGTATGATAGATGTCGCCAATGTTGGTATTCGCTGCAGAGATATAAAAGGAGTCCATGCCTGATTCGAAGTTGCTCAATACTTCCTGATAATACACAAGAGAAGAATCGAGATCGTCATTCTGATCAAAAATCGTGGCCTTCATATAAGCTGCACGGACAATACTCGTTGCATCATCAATTTCATAGCTGAGCCTCAGAGCATGCGCAACAAAGGAGAGCGCGCTTTGCTTGGTTCCAATCATCTTCTGGCTATTTGCGGCAAGCGTCAGCGCACGGATATACATCTTTTCATTGCCTTGCTCCGGAACCTCATTCAGGATCACTGACACAAACTCAAATGTGCGTCGTGCGTCGGTCAGTTTGTAGTGCTCCGCAGAATCCAGTATGGATTGCATCAATATCTCTTGCGTACCAGTGAGTGCTTGAGCCAAAACATTCTGGTGGATACAGAAAAGCCAAAGGCCAAATGCAACTATACGTGTATTCATCATGCCTGTCAGCCAAAAGTAATCAACATCACAAGGTGTCCTATCAGGGAAAACCTGTATTTCTGAAAGTGTATGATTTCCTAAAACAAGGGTGACAGGGGATGAATATGGGTGATTGTTGATAGATGATGGGGAATGTGGGATGAATATGGGTGATGGGCGATTAATCATCCATCATCTATGATCCGTCAACTATCATCGATGATTCAGGTCTCGTCATTTTTGAATAGCTATATTCACCGCCTCCATTCATATATTGCTGGTCAAGAATGATAGAAAAAACGCACCCTGGTAGCTTCAGGTTTCTAAAATTGCGGATTGCCGCACTCTACCTCCTCGTATTCGCCGAATTCTCTTTCGCAACGCATGGGTTAGCTGGAGACCTGATACAACAATCCATCGAAATCACGATCCAGGGCAATGTCTCTGATCCGGATGGCAACTCATTGCCTGGCGCCAGTGTCCTCGTAGTCGGAACTACAATCGGTACAATCACAGATGATAATGGCAGGTTTAGCATCATCGTTCCAGAATCTGCAACCAGCCTGGAGATCTCCTATCTGGGATTTGTAAAACTACTCGTAGAAATCAGCAATCGGACTGTGATCAACATCGTCCTTCAACCGGATATCAGTGTGCTTTCTGAAGTCGTCGTCGTTGGCTACGGTGTTGAACAAAGAAAATTACTGACCGGCTCGGTGGGTCTTTTGGAAAGTGAATCCTTAAAAGATTTACCGACAGCGACTATTGATGGGTTGTTGCAGGGGCAAACAACGGGAGTTCAGGTATCTCAGAACTCAGGCACGCCTGGAGGAGAAATGTCGGTCCGTATCCGTGGCGTAAGTTCTATTGGCGGTTCCAGCCAGCCACTATATGTCATTGATGGCATTCCTGTGACGACCGGAGATTTTGCACAACTGGGATTTGAAGGTCAGGGCACAAATGCACTTTCCGACCTGAGCCCATCTGATATTGAATCCATCTCTATTCTCAAAGACGCATCGGCTGCTGCTATCTATGGTGCTCGCGCCTCCAATGGCGTCGTCGTGATCAAAACCAAGCGCGGATCGAATCATAAGTCGGTCGTGCATTTCAATGCCTCATATGGAATACAGGAGACCTGGCGAAGACTGGACATGCTCAATGCAAGAGATTGGAAACAATACAGAAACGATCTGGCAGATGCAGAAGTCTTTTCTCCGGAAGAGATCGCTGATAATACAATTGATACGGATTGGCAGGATATTATCTTCCGCTCAGCACCCATCCAGGAATATGAACTATCGACATCGGGTGGCAATGAGCGAACGAAATTTTTCCTGAGTGGCAATTTTTTCAATCAGGAAGGCATTGTGATAGGCACTGACTACAAGCGGATGAATGCCCGGATGAATGTTGATCATCGGATTTCTGATCGATTGAATGTCGGTGCAAGTATAGGATTGACACACGCCAAAACAAACCGTGTAGAAGGAGATCAATCACTGCATGGTCCACTGCCGAATGGAATTTCAACACCGGCAATCTATCCGGTCTATAATGCTGATGGGAGTTATAACCAGGAAGGCCCTTATTCGAATGCTGTCTCTATTGCTCAGGAAGCGATCAATGAGAATTTCTCTTATCGCGGCATAGGAAACATTTTCGCTGATATCAACATTGCACGTGGATTAACTTTTACATCTCAATGGGGAATTGACTTCCTCAATTTTAGAGAACATTCTTATGAATCCACGAAGACGGTGCAGGGCGCTAAATTCAATGGCCTGGGCTTTGAAACATATAGCAATACAGCCAACCTGGTATCCAATCAATTCTTAAAGTATCATCGCGATTTCGACCATGCTGCTCTGGAGCTTTTAGGAGGTTATAGTTTTGAGCAATATCAATCGCGCAGCTCTTATATCAGGGCGCAGGATTTTGCAGACCCGAATCTTCAATACATCAATTCAGCTTCCACTATTGTTTCTGCCAGTACAGACGCCTTCAATTCTGGCTTGCGGTCATATATTTTCAGGGCCAACTATGCTATTCAAAACAAATATTTATTCTCGCTCTCTGGCCGCATGGATGGATCTTCAAGATTCAGTGAAAATAACCGGAACAGCTTCTTTCCTGCTGCTTCAGTGGGTTGGAGAATTTCCGAAGAAGACTTCTTTAGTATGTCATCGATCTCAGAATTCAAAATCAGGGCAAGCTATGGTTTGACCGGAAATGATGATATCCCTTCTTTCTTGTATGCGGAGTTGTACGGCAATACTTCTTACGCAGGACTTCCCGGCATCTATCCCAGCAACATTCCAAATCCGGATCTGAAGTGGGAGACGACCACACAATTTGATATCGGAATTGATCTGGGTTTATTTGATGATCGCTTTGTGATCACGGCCGATTATTATAATAAGCAAACAAAGGATCTCTTATTGAGCAGGCCATTGCCGCCCTCATCAGGATTTACTTCCATCACCGAGAATGTCGGGCAGGTAGAAAATCAGGGCATTGAATTGTCTTTGCTGTCTGACAATTTGAGAAACACACAACTTCGTTGGAGTACGCGCATTAATTTTTCTGTGAATCGCAACAAGGTGACAAAGCTGTACAATGGACAGCCGATCGACGACCTTGGAAGAGGAAGCAATCGCATCGAAGAAGGCGAACCCATTGGAATTTTCTACAGCTATGAATGGCTTGGTATTGATCCATCCACAGGCGCAGTAGTTTTTGCGGATAAAAATTTTGATGGCGTCATTACAAGCGCTGATCGTACGAAAGTCGGAGATCCGCATCCTGATTTTATCTATGGTATCACGAATACATTTGGCTATAAGGGCTTTGATCTCAGTGTTTTCCTGCAAGGGTCACAAGGCAATGACGTCTTCAATGGCTCCAGACTGTTTCTCGAATCTCTCCAGGGTGGTGACAACCAACTCGCTGTTGTCAATGACAGATGGCAACAACCGGGAGACATCACCCCTATCCCTGCTGCCACCAATGATCCGGTAGCCGCTGCTTCCAACGTGCGTGTTTCTTCACGCTTTATTGAAGATGGTTCTTACATGAGGCTTAAGAACCTCACGTTTGGGTATTCATTCAATACGGAAAATTTTCTGAACAATAAGATATCATCCTGCAGAATTTACTTCACAGGACAGAACCTGTTTACGTTGACTTATTATACCGGGCTGGATCCGGAAGTAAATTACAGAGGCAATGATAATGCGGTCATCGGAACTGATTTTTTCACATTTCCCCAGGTGCGTAGTTATTCACTGGGCCTAAATCTGACTTTCTGATGACAAAGCATATCCTACTCCTTCTGGTACTATTTTGTGGCTTCTGGTCTTGCGACGTTCTGGATGTAGAGCCACAGAATTCCATACCTGCCAGTGATGCATTCAAAAACAAAAATGATCTGGAGCGCGGCATCCTCGGTGCATATAATTCTTTCCAAAGCTTAAGCTATTACGGGAGGACCTACATCATCTTTTCAGACCTCGCTGCTGATAATCTATCTCATCCGGATAATGCCACAGCAGTGGCATATGCGGAAGTTGACAACAATGCCATACTGCCGGAAAATTCTTCTGTGGATGGGATCTGGAGTGCGATCTATGACGGACTCAATGTCGCCAACAATGTACTCTCAAAGGTTTCTGAGATTCCTGATATGACTGAAGCAGAACGCAATAAAGCTTTCGGAGAACTCTATTTTATCCGTGCGCTACATCACTTTAATCTCACCAACTATTTCGGAGCTATCCCGATCAAAACTCAACCAACGATTGGTTTGGGAAATGTGGATGCGCCACGTGATCCTGTAGAGATGGTTTATGATCAGATCATCGCAGACCTTCTGCTGGCTGCTGAATATTTGCCGCCTTCTTCACAAAAAATCAGAGCGTCACGCAATGCAGCAAATGCGTTGCTTGCACGGGTCTATTTGTATCAGAAAGATTATGCGAATGCATCAGCGACAGCTACGAAAGTGATCAATGACGGAGGAAATTCTCTCCTTTTAGATTATGCAGATATTTTTGACAGTGAGGGAACCGCTGAGTCTATTTTTGAAATTGATTATACAACATTGGACAGAAACAGGGTTGCAGAATACAATTTTCCTTTATCGGTAAATGGCAGAGGTGAAGTGACTCCTTCAACTGACATCTTAAGTAGTTATGAACCCAATGATGAACGGTTCGATGCAACGTATGCGACAGCCGGCACCACTCTATATGCCGTCAAATATGATGACCTTTCTACCGGAAGTGAGAATATCATCGTGATCCGCTTTGCTGAAATGTATTTGATCCGTGCCGAAGCCGAGGCCCATTTGAGCGGAAGCGTTGTCTCTATTCGAAATGATATCAACACCATCCGAAACAGAGCAGGCCTTGCAGATATTCAGTTTGGCACTTATCCTGAGTTATTGTTGGCGATAGAAAAAGAAAGACGACTGGAATTTGCTTTCGAAGGATACCGGTGGTTTGATTTAGTCAGGACCGAAAGAGCGATTGATGTATTAAATACAGTGACGCATGTCAATCAAACACTGTTTCCCATTCCTTTAAGCGAATTGATTACGAATACAAATCCGGGTATGCTTCAGAATCCCGGTTATTAAATAACACTGATTAAAAAAGATTTATGAAAACGAAACATGTATTACTCCCGTTCATCCTCGCGATTTTTGTATTTATCAATGCATGTGAAAAAGATGATCCTGTGGACCCTACCCCAGTGGCGAATTTCACAGCAAGTAAAACAACGGCAGCTGTAGACGAAGTCATTCAGTTTACGAATACTTCCACCGATGCGACTTCATTTGCCTGGAGCTTTGGCGATGGAAGTACTTCGACCCTGTCAGCACCGACTAAGTCTTATGCGACTTCGGCTGTATTTACGGTCACGTTGTCAGCGACAGGACCGGGCGGAATGGTGACGACCTCGAAAGACATCACGATCATTCCGGTGAGCTCATTCACTGTTGCTGATGAAGCGAATCTCAACAATACCACGCCAGTTCAATTTACGAACACGTCCAAAGGTGCAACATCCTATGTATGGACTTTTGGAGATGCTGGAAGTTCAAGTTCAACCCAGGCCGATCCGTCATTCACATATACAGTCCCAGGCACATATACTGTCACACTTGTAGCAACTGGCGCTGGCGGGGCTGCTACGTCTTCAAAAAGCATCACAGTCTCCGGTGTAGTAGATAGCAGAGAATTGTTTTTTATCGAATATGGCAACAGCCTGATAAAAAAATTAGCACTTGATGGAAGTGGGAACACGACCGATGTATTGGATATTGCAGGTAAAGGCGGTGTCGGCCTTGCCTTTGATGCTGCCAATGGCAAAATCTATTTCAGTGATTTTGAAGTTGTACCTGAGGGTAAAATCTGGAGAATGAATCTGGATGGAAGCGGTCTGGAAGCAATTGTCACGGGACTGGATGACCCTTATGCCATTGCACTTGATCTCGGTGCAGGTAAAATCTATTGGGTGGACAATGCAGGCAATGTCTCACGGGCTAATCTCGATGGCACTTCACAAGAAATCGGAATTGTCAATATTGTCGATGGCGGAATGCGCGCAATCGCATTGGACCTTGAAAACGATAAAATGTATTTCTATGAAGTCAATTTTGAAAATCTGTTTATGGCAAATCTGGATGGATCCAATGTCGTGAGCATCGTAGACAGCGTCTATGGATACACCATCCTGGTAGACAGCGTCAATGATAAAATCTATTTTGACGAACAGAATTCTGCCACTCTTATTCGCGCAAACCTTGATGGAAGCAACCAGCAAACGGTTGATGCTGAAGGCAGCAGAATTTATGGATCAACGATAGATTACACGGAGAATAAATTATACTGGTCAAGACGTGATGCCGGTGAAATATTAAGAGCGAATCTTGATGGCACGAGTCCGGAATTATTGAAAAGCGGGCTGAGCAGTCCACGAGGCATCTTTATAAAAGAATAAGAATGCAGAGGAACTACAGCATACTCTTGTTTTTACTCAGTTTTGTGTTTTTACAAAGCTGTACAAAAGATGACTTTCCGGTGCCTCCTGCAAGTACGGTTCCTGGCTTCACTTTCACGATAGATAATGATGCTTTCGCGCCGGCATTGGTCACGTTTACCAATACGTCAATCGTGCCTGCTGAAGCCGGCCGTGTGACCTACAATTGGAATTTTGGTGATGGTGGTTCTTCAGCAGAAGTGAATCCCACACATCTTTATGAAATGTCCGGAGGTTTTACGGTCACTCTTGTGACGGTGACTTCCGCATCTGCAGAAATAAAATCGAGTTCCAAAACAATTGTTGTCAAGGATCCAAATGCTACAGGGACTCCAGTCTATTTTACTGATGGCAGTCTTGTATTTAGAGCACTTGTCACAACGCAGGCTCCGATTTTTGAACAGCTTCCGATCACAGGAGTTCAGGACTCCTACGGAATGACCCTGGATACTGTTCGCGGGAAATTATATATCAGTGACTATGGATCAGGTCAGATTTTTCAGACGAATCTGGATGGATCTGGCCAGGAGATTTTCAGAAGTGGCCTATCCGCACCTAATGATATGAGCATAGATTACGAACAGAATCAAATCTATTGGGATACAGACAGTGGTGTGCAGCGCGGAGATATAGACAACGGTGATGAAGGTCAGAAAGAGGATTTTGTAACCGGCCAGGCCAATGATCCGGATGGCATCGCACTTGATCCCGTCAACAGGACATTGTATTGGATCAATTACAATGGCGGTCTATGGAGAAAGAATCTTGATGGATCAGGTGAATTAGAAATCATTCCTCTTGTCGAAGGAGGTAGTCTGATCGTGGTGGGTGACCGTATTTATTATGATCAATATATTGCTTCAGGTGACATTCATTTAAAATCGGCTAACCTGGATGGAACTGATATTGCTGTTTTAGCTACCGGAATATCACGTGTTGTATATGGCTTGGACTTCGAACCGATTGGTCAAAAAATCTATTGGGGTGATAGAAATCCTGGTACGATCAGAAGGGCGAACATTGATGGCACGAATTCTGAACCTTTTTTTGTGAGTCCTGGAAGTAGTCCAAGAGGTATTGTTTTCGGAAAGAAAATATAATTGAAACATTTTCACGCTTCCTTTCTTCTGGCTTTCGTCTTTTATGTGAATGCGGCATTCTCGCAAGGCGCAGCGGCAAAAGGTCAATTATTTATTATTGGAGGAGGAGAAAGGCCGGCTGAGATGACAGCGCGGATGATTCAGGAAACTCATCTCACCGATAGAGGTTACGCTGTCATTTTGCCGATGTCCAGTTCAGAACCGGATACCAGCGCTTTTTATGCTAAACAGCCCTTCGCTGAGGCTGGCGTCCAAAACGTGTATGGTTTGATATGCACGAAAGAAGAAGCAAACTCTCAGGAGAAAGCGGATTCCGTTCGACATGCAAGCCTGATCTATATCAGTGGTGGAGATCAAACGCGATTTATGGATATCGTGAGAGGCTCCAAAATTGAAGATGCGATCCGTGAAGCATATCGGAATGGCGCTATGATTGCGGGCACAAGTGCAGGCGCGGCAGTGATGAGTGAAATCATGATTACCGGAAATCAATTGAAGTATCCTGAATACTCTTCGACGTTTGCCACAATCGAACAAGGGAATCTCGAAACCAGCCGAGGGCTCGGATTACTCACCACAGCAATTGTCGATCAGCATTTTTTAGCGAGAAGCAGACACAACCGTTTGATCACTGCGATCCTGGAATTTCCAACCATGCTGGGAATCGGCATCGATGAGTCAACAGCAATTCTCGTAAAAGGAAATCACGCTGAAGTCATTGGAGTTTCACAGGTGTTGGTTTACTCAAATGCAAAAAAAAGCGCCCGCTTAAAAAATGGAAAATTCGGGGCACAAGGATTGAGGTTGAGTATTTATTTGCCGGGGGAGAAATTTAAGATTTGAGGCTTGGCGTTTCCAAGACGAAGAAATAGAACGCGGCTGCCTGCCGGTCAGGCAGGGATTTGTGCGCCTGTCTGCCGACAAAGGCAGGGATGCGACGGACACACACAGATAAAAGCGAGGCTATTAATTCCAAATAACAATTTTTCTATTTACAACTGAATCATTCGTTCGGATACTGATCACATACAGACCCGAAGGAAAGTCACTGACCTCAATGAGTAATTTTCCCTGCAGAATATGATTTGTATAGTACATCATTCTACCATCCATCGAAAATATTTCAATGCTGTTCGGATGGATATCTGAATATGTGATTGTCAGTGTTGGAGCAAAACAGGGATTTGGATATATCGCGATGTTATCCGCAAGACTTCCGGAAGATTCAACAGCAGTGGATTCGCAATTTATCTGACTACCATTGGAAATATTCAGGTTCCCATTTTCAACAGACCAATGTTCCCAAACGCCACCTGACCCTGTAGTCCAATCATTCAGATCAAAAGTATTCATACCTGAAAAAGTGCCTTTGACTTTGTAGACTTTTAATGCATTGGCATTAAGATCCCAGGTTAGCGGAATTCCATCTGCACAGATTTCCGGTTCGCGTACTTCAAATTCACAATTCGTCTGAATGAAAAACGCATTGTCATCACTTGATGGAAAATCCCCATAGACAAATGCCCTGCCATTTGTATCTATGCATACCGCGGTACGTTCATCACACGCAATCCCTTTCGCTTCAAGATCCCAATCTTTAAATATTCTTGCAAGAAAAACCACATGACGTCCCTGGCGATCCCTTTCACTGTAATGTGTATCGGTAATGACATTATCAAGAAAGGGCACATTCAGAAAATCGGTAGAATCAACTTTTACATTGTTGTCATAAGGATTGTCCAACGCTTCTTCAGAGGTCACCGACCCATTTTGTGCTGAAAAATAAAACCCGCCAAGTATAGCCATACCTGCACTTGTCCCACCAATGGCAATGCGTCGCGATTGGATGGCGATATTGATCAGACTGTCTACAGGAGTATCTTTCCAATAGGAAACATAATCCCATTGATCACCGCCTGCAAACCAGATCCCCTCAGCCTGCATGATTTTTTCCAGAACATATGCATCGTATGATGCGGTTGCATTGTGAAAAACAATGGACTCCACAGAATTGACAGAAATACCCAACTGGCTATAGAGATACGCATTGTATCCATTTGATCCACTGGCTCTCAATACCAGCACGTCACCTCCATTGCAGCGTCGCAAAAACCATTTCATTGCTTCATCATGTTCAGAAGCACCGCCCATCATGCAGATACCACATGTTGTTGATGTCACGGTATCATTGGCATTTCCGGTGAAATACGAGGTATAGGATTGTGAAAAGAGTTGAATACAAAACGGAATCAAAACGATCAACATCAAATATCTCATGCGGTGAAGCTAAAGCTGGTTTTTTAGTCCGTTGTTCAGTCCGGCAGTCTTCTAAGTATAGATGATAGGTGATAGATGATGAATTTCTTATCAACCATCATCAATCATCCATCATTCATAATAAATTGTGCGTAATAGCCACCCTGACAAGCCCTGCCGTATTTCTGACACCGAGCTTGTTCATCATATTATGCCGGTGCGTTTCTACAGTACCAACAGAAATAAAAAGCTTTTCTGCAATCTCTGCGGTCGTTGCTTCATCTACAATCAGTTTCAATATTTCTTTTTCCCGGCGTGATAAGGTTGGAAGAAATGAAGAGCTACCTTCTTTCTTGACAAACTTTCCCTGCATCCCTGCAAGCAACACGTCGGTGAGATCGTCACTGAAGAAGGTCCCACCACCATGTACTTTGCGAATGCATTGTTCCAGTTCCTGCTTGCCACAATTTTTAAGCAAGTAGCCTTTGGCGCCGGCTTTGATCATTGATTGTACATGTGGATAATCGGTATAAATACTGATTGCGATGACTTTGACTTCCGGGAAGCGCCGTGTGATGAACTCTGTGCATTTGATCCCATCCATGACCGGCATTTCGATATCCATCATCACGACATCAATGTGCTCTTTCGCAAGAATATCCAGTGCCTGCTGCCCATTACGTGCCTCGGCAACAATGTGCATATCAGGCAGATCATGAAGGAGGAGTTTGATTCCCTCAGTCACTACAGTGTGGTCATCGGTCAGGAGAAGGCGAATCAATGGAAATGAAAATTAAAATCAAAATCAAAATCAAAAAACAGGCGATCCCGATAGCCATCGGGAGAGGCTAAGGAAAACAAGAACTTACTCTTCTGCAAATAAATCCAGGAGCATCTGTGTCGTCACAGTCACACCTGTGCGAATCGTTTTTTCCGGATCTGGATAATACCGCGGAGAATGCAGTCCGGGCATGTCACCAGATAGTATTCTGGATTCAGGTACTGTGCCCAACCAAAACAATACTGTTGGGACCTGATCTTCTGTGCGTCCGTACCGTGAAAAATCTTCGGCAACCATTTGCGGTTCTGCATCGATGACATTTTCATTACCAACGACTTTACCTGCTGATACAGCAAGCATGTCCACCAGCTCCGGAGTATTGTAGTTCGCCGGATTGAAGGTTTCAGGAATAACCACCAGGGGCATTTTGTCCTCCGGCAATCCGGCAGCGATGGCAACACCCCTTGCGATCTCTTTGATACGCTGATGAATCATCTGTCTGACCTCTTCAGAATATGTGCGCACTGTGAGTTTCAGCACTACCTCGTCAGGAATAATATTATGCTTGGTGCCACCATGGATGGAACCGACAGTCACAACCGCCGATTCTGTTGGTTTCATATTGCGGCTTACGATCGTCTGCAATTCCATCACCAGCATACTTGCTACTACAACAGGATCTATGGACATGTGCGGAGATGCGCCATGAGCACCAATCCCAAAGACTTTGATATCGATACTCTCTGCATTTGCCATTGTGTAGCCTTTGCCCAATCCGATCTGGCCTACTGGAATCTCCGGGTTACAATGCAATCCAATCCCAAAATCCGGTACACCAAATCTTTCATACAAACCTGCATCAAGCATCATCTTTGATCCAGCGCCGATTTCCTCAGCCGGTTGACCAATCAACATCAATGTGCCTTTCCATTGATCACGAAACTGAGCCATGGTACGAGCGACTCCAAGCCAGGTGGTCATATGCATATCGTGACCACAGGAATGCATCGTGCCGGTTTTTATTCCATCCAGATTTATTTCGACTTTACTCGCATATTCAAGTCCCGTCTTTTCATACATCGGCAGGGCGTCCATATCTGTGCGATAGAGGATTTGCGGACCGTCTCCATTTTTCAGAATTCCAACAATGCCATGGCCTCCGACTCCTTCAGTCACCGTGTATCCTATGCTTCGAAGCTCAGCTGCAAGTTCCTTTGCTGTTTGCTCCTCCTGCAACGAGACCTCAGGATGTTGATGACGATGCTTATAGAAAGCCATGAGATATGGGCTGTCCTCCTGAATGAAATTCCTCATTTGCGCCGGTAAGGATGGGTCGGTAAATTGAAATGCCAAAACCGCAATAAAAAGAATCAGAGAGAATCTCATAAGTAAGTTGTTCAGGATCGTTTGCGTTTAAAGATGCAAAGTACACTAAGGGCCTGTCTTCCTTAAGACAAGCGTACCCCTATCGCCGTCTCTATCGATTTATTAAATGCACACATTTCTGAATACACTTCAGCCTGGAGCTGCATACGGGGTATCCGAAGTGATCGTTCAATCATAATCACATTGTCATGCTGAATAACCTTAAGGTCAAAACTTCCAAATCTTGGGTCCTCTGCGCTCTTTGCAGCAGGTATACTTTCAATTTGATATCCTCTTGTGCAAGGACTTCGCAATACCCAAATGCTGAGGCAGCGACAAGCAGGATGGAATACAAGCCTTGCTTCATGGCTACTATGATTTAGGATTGATTTCAAAATAGGGTTCTGTCTCATGGGAGGAAAACTAAGATTCCAGCCAATCTCGGTGTTTATCTGGTACATGTCCAAATGTAACAAATGACATTGAGGTTTTGCCCTGAATCTGATTATCTCAAGGCAATTACTACTTATGATTTTCCTTACCTTGGCTTTGTCCAAAATTCAAACATCAGTTACACATGGATACTCAGGAAAAACAAACAATACGCCGCCCATTCAACCTCAAGAAATGGATTGAAGAGCATCGCCACGAGCTCAAACCACCTGTGGCAAATCGCAATCTCTACCAGGACGCCGGGGATTATATCGTGATGATCGTCGCCGGACCCAATGCCCGAAAGGATTATCATTTCAATGAGACAGAAGAACTCTATTATCAGCTCGAAGGAGACATCAACCTGCGCATCCAGGAGAATGGCAAAGCGGTGGACATCCATATTCTTGAAGGAGAAATGTTTTTGCTACCTCCGCGCATTCCGCATTCACCGATGCGTCCGGCAGGTACAGTTGGCCTTGTGATAGAATTGAAACGCAGTGAGCATGAAGAAGATGGGCTCATGTGGTTTTGTGACAAATGCAATACAAAAATCCACGACACCTATTTTCATTTGACAAACATCGAAAAGGATTTTATTCCACGCTTCAAAGAATATTACGGGTCTGAGCAAATGCGTACATGTCCCAATTGTGGGAACGTGATGGAAGCAGATGCGAGATTTGTGTAAAAAGCGGGTTACGAGGTACGAGGGCAGCCTGCCCTGAGCGCAGTCGAAGGGGGGTACGGGTTCAAACAAAAACAAATAGAGTACACTGATCCTTGTTGTCCGGATGCTGGTGCTGGGTGTAGACTGAGGACTGCAGACTGAGGACTGACGTGGGACGAAGACTGAATTCTATGCAAGAGCTCAACGCCAAAACATATTGGAAGAAAAACATCACCTACGTGAGCGTGCTGCTGGCGATCTGGTTTCTTGTTGCGTATTGCTGCAGCATCTTCTGGAAAGCCGATCTTGATCAGTATAGAATCGGAGGCGTCAAATTGGGCTTCTGGATTGCACAGCAAGGAGCGATTTATGTGTTTGTCATTCTGATCTTCGTCTATGTCTGGCTGATGAACAGGCTGGACAAAGAGCATGGGCTGTATGAACAGTGAATAAAAATTGAAATGAAAATGAAAATTGGGAGTAAGTATTTTTATTGTCATTTTAATTTTCATTTCGATTTCAAATGAGCATTCAGACCTGGACATTTATTCTGGTTGGTCTTTCCTTCGCGCTCTATATCGGCATTGCGCTTTTCACACGCGCATCATCCACAAAAGAATTCTATGTAGCCGGCGGGCATGTACATCCTATACTCAATGGGATGGCTACTGCTGCCGACTGGATGTCTGCAGCATCATTTCTCTCAATGGCAGGACTCATTTCTTTCACGGGATATGATGGTTCTGTCTATCTCATGGGATGGACTGGAGGATATGTCTTGCTCGCACTATTTTTAGCGCCCTACTTACGTAAGTTCGGTAAGTATACAGTACCAGATTTTATTGGTGACAGATACTATTCGAACTTCGCGCGTACTGTGGCAGTAATCTGCGCGATCATCGTATCATTTACTTACATGGCAGGACAAATGCGTGGTGTTGGAGTAGTATTCAGTCGTTTCCTGGAAGTGCAGATCGACACCGGAGTGTATATCGGAATGGGTGTCGTCTTCTTTTATGCCGTGCTTGGTGGCATGAAAGGGATCACCTATACGCAAGTTGCACAGTATTGCGTCTTGATCTTCGCCTATATGGTTCCTGCCATTTTTATCTCACTGATGATGACCGGTAATATCATTCCGCAAATGGGATTTATTGGAGATTATGAAGCAAGTGGAATGAATATGCTGGACAAATTAGATCAATTGCATACAGACCTTGGCTTCAGTGCTTACACAGATGGGACGAAGCCGATGATTGATGTCTTTGCAATCACCTTTGCATTGATGGTGGGTACTGCTGGATTACCGCATGTGATTATCCGCTTTTTTACAGTACCTAAAGTGCGAGACGCACGCAAGTCTGCAGGCTGGGCATTGATCTTTATTGCAATCTTATACACTACAGCACCCGCTGTGGCGGTATTCGCAAGGACAAACATTATTCAAACTGTCCATAATACCAACTATTCAGAGCTACCGGCATGGTTCAAAAAATGGGAGACGACAGGCCTTCTTGCATGGGCGGATAAAAATGGTGATGGTAAAGTTCAGTTTGCCCCTGGATCAGCAATCAATGGCAAAATACCTGACTTCTCCAACACAACCGGTAAATCGGGAGAGAGAATTCTCACCAATGCATCCACAAGCGCGAATGAACTTTATGTCGATCACGATATCATCGTCCTTGCAAATCCCGAAATCGCACGTCTTCCAAACTGGGTTGTTGCCCTTGTCGCGGCTGGTGGTCTTGCAGCAGCACTTTCTACCGCGGCGGGATTATTACTGGTGATTTGTTCTGCTATTAGTCGCGACCTCATCAAAATGCAGATCAAAAAAGATATCAGTGAGCGCGGAGAATTGCGCTGGGCCCGAGCAGGTGCGGTCTTCGCCGTTGTAGTGGCAGGATATTTTGGGATCAATCCACCGGATTTTGTCGCAGCAGTGGTAGCTCTGGCATTTGGTCTTGCCGCAGCTTCATTGTTCCCGGCTATCATTCTTGGCATCTTCGATAAGCGGATGAATTTTTATGGTGCCATCTCAGGAATGATAGCGGGTATTACGCTGATGCTCTTTTATATGATGAAATACAAGCTCGGCTATTTCGGCGGAGGTACCGAAGCAGACTGGTGGTGGAAGATTTCACCTGAAGGATTCGGCACTGTTGCGATGTGTGTAAATCTTGTCATTTCACTTGTTGTCTCCCGACTCACTGCGCCACCGCCGCTAGAGGTTCAACGGATGGTAGAGGAGATTCGGAGGCCGTAGATGTGAGAGGGTGAGAATTCCTCGACTCCTTCGTCGCTCGGAATGACAAGAAGATAAACTCAAACTCAAGCGCAAACTCAAACTCAAGAAATCCCAACCTTCGCCTCTCCCGACAGCTGTCGGGATCGCCTTCTTTACTCGCATCTTTCGGTCAAAATACCCCATTGAGTGATTGCGCCTTCCTAGCACGCCCACTACTTTGCATGCCTTGGTCTCTTGCACCGCTTTTGTCATTCCGAGCGACAAAGGAGTCGAGGAATGCACTTGCACTTGCGTTTGGGTTTGGGTTTGAGTTTGAGTTTGAATTTGAATTTGAAAATACCACCCTTTTGGGTGATTGCACGTCAGGCAGAATCGGCTCTTCTTTGTACCAATAAAACAAATACCATGAAAGCGCAGCGGCAAATTCCCACTGTACGTGAAGTCCGACGCGTACCACTATGGCCAGAACTCAAAATTGACCAAGCACAACCGATTCCTGAGCCATACAAGATTACTTTCCAGGTACAAAATGGCGTGGAGTTTGTCGACCCTCTCACCGTAACTCATCTAGAAGCCAAGAGCAATTACACCCTTATCCATCAACTCAGTGGCAGAAGGATCATGATTTCGAAAACATTAAAAGTGTGTGTAGCCGTATTTCCGTCGCACTTCCTGCGCATACATCAATCCTTTCTGATCAATCCACAATACATTCAGACATATCTACGTCATGACAATGCCATCCGACTTGACAATGGAGAAACCTTACCTGTATCGAGGTCGGGCAAAGAAGTGATTCAGGAGTTTGTAAAGAAAAGCTGTTAGCTGATGGCCGTTGGCTGCTAGCTACTGGCTGCTAGCTACTGGCTGCTGGCAACTGGCTGCTGGCCTTTAGCTGTTGGCCATTCGCCATTCGCTGAAGACTTGGGCCTGAGGACTGTGGACTGAAGACTGAGGACTGCCATTCCTCTACGCCAAATTGTGAAACACCTTTTGTACATCATCGTCCTCTTCCAGCCTTGCAACAAGTTTGAGGACATCATGGGACTGATCTTCTGAGAGCTCTATGATATTCTGCGGCAACCAGATCATCTCGGAACTCAGAGTCTTGATACCTTTTGCTTCAAGGGCTGATTGCATCTTGCCAAAATCCGTAAATCCGCAACGGATGACAAAGATCTCTTCACCATTGTCACCGGTACCTTCACCGAGTTCTTCAAGGCCGAAGTCGATGAGATCAAGCTCGAGAGATTCCGCATCGAGACCTTCCGGAGTGAGGTTGAAGACGCCCATCTTTTTGAATTGAAAACTCACGCTACCGCTCGTACTCAATGCGCCATCGAATTTATTGAAATATGAGCGCACGTTAGCCACTGTGCGGGTAGGGTTATCTGTTGCTGTTTCTACGATTAGCGCAATCCCGTGTGGAGCATATCCTTCATACATGAGTTCTTCGTAGTCTGTTCGATCCTTACCAAGAGCCCGCTTGATGGCACTCTCGACTTTATCCTTGGGCATATTCACCGCTCGCGCATTTTGTACAGCACGGCGCAATGCGGCGTTGTTCTCAACGTCACCGCCAGCGGCCTTCACTGCAATGGCGATTTCCTTGCCTATACGGCTGAATTGTTTGGCCATCCGGTCAAACCGGGCAAACATTGTGGATTTACGGACTTCGAAGATGCGACCCATAGGAATGAAAATAAAAATCAAAATGAAAATCAAAATGCATCTATCACCATCCCGCGATCAATGAGAGATGGCCGCAAAAGTAGAAGAAAAGGCGAAGGGACAAACACAATGAGATTGTCGTTGGACAAAAGGCAGCCATATGACGTATCACTTCGTATTTCCGGCCAGGATCGAAAATACCGATGGTGCCTCGAGTTTCTGACTGTCCAATCGTTTCTGAGTTTATCAGAGGGAACATTACATTTTATCACGGATGTACCACTGGCCGGCTCCCAAAGGATAATTGGCTCACATGGCATTACATAATAAAAAAATAACTTGTGGATTGATTAAAAGCAACTGTAAACTGTATATCTGCTCTATAAAACAAAGAAACCTTGAAAAGCATTATTCTTTTATTCGGCTCCTTAATTGCAACTAGTGTGCTGTTGGCTCAGGGTGTGGGAGTGGGTGCCACAAGTCCGTTGGCTCGTTTCGCAGTGGACAGCGCCATGATGGTGGACCAGTCGTCGAGCGCTACGAGCAACCTTCAATATGGGGCGCTATTATTTGGGCCCGATGGGAATGCCGGAATTACCCGGCACAATACGGTAGGCAATGGTGGTCGAAGCGGACTTAATTTTTACACTGGCGGCTTTCGTCGGCTACTCATTGATTCCGTTGGCCGTGTCGGAATTGGTACCGGAACTCCGTTGCAACGTCTGCATGTTGAAGGAAACACATATATATCAGGCAATATCGGCGTTGGCATCACATCTCCCGTTTATGACCTTCATTTAGGAAATTCGGCCCGTATTGATGGTTACCTGGGAATAAATGCCAACCCCGACGTTGCGTACCGCCTCCTGGTTTCGGGTGATACCTATTTTTCGAGCAGTAACATTGGTATTAATATTGAGCCAAGTAGTACATACTCCTTATATGCCACAGGAAGCATACGTTTTGTAGATGCGGTTCGTATCGATGGTACCCTCAATCCTAATAACGCCCTCAACATTGGCAATAACACCAGTATAGATGGTAGCCTTACAGTTGGGAGTCGGGGTATAGTTCGCGGAAGTGGTTCGGCGCAATGGCGCCTGGTCCGTCTTACAGTGTCCTACGCCGGTAGTTTAGCGGCCAATTCCGATGTTGTTGGTGCACAATTCGTCTATAACGTAGGAGGTGCTACGGTGGCCGCGGTATGGGTAGGCCCAATTGTTACAGCGGGTAGTGGCTCTTTTAACCTTTCCTCATTAGGATTGGTAGCCTGCGATATTTCCGACACCGATTGTCGTTTCATTATCATTAATGGCTCTTCAAGCGAGGCAAACATGGGAACTGCCCAAAATCCCACCTCATGGCAAGTTACTATCCTTGTTTTCGATTAAAAGACGTATCTATTCTCACCATGAAAAATCCGTGTCTATATCTACTGTTATTCGCAATTCTTTTCATGACTATGAATCGCAAAGGTATCGCAATGAATAGCGCACTTGTCCCGGCAGACCCTCCCGCTATCGAAGGACGATGGGATATCACCTTTGAAATAAACGGTAATAAGCGTCCGGGATGGCTGGAGATTGAGAAGTCAGGGAATAGCACTCTTGTTGGACGGATCGTGGTAATCTCCGGAAGTGCAAGACCGATATCAGAAGTGTATCTCACTAAAGGAAAAATAATCTTCACTATCCCGCCGCAATGGGAAAAAGGAAATGATCTGTCCTTCGAAGCGATCCTGGTTGAAGATAAGCTGATGGGTACCATGCATTACAGTGATGGTAAGTCATACCCATGGACTGGTGTTCGTTCACCTGTCCTTCGGCGCAATGAACCGGTATGGGGAGAGCCGGAGCAGCTCTTCAATGGGAAAGATTTATTGGGCTGGTATCATTCTGGAAGTGAAAAGCAATGGAAAGTGGAGAATGGATTATTGATAAATCCAAAATCAGGATCCAATCTTATCACAGAAGCAAAGTTCAATGACTTCAAACTCCATCTTGAGTTCCGCTATCCGAAAGGCAGTAACAGTGGCATCTATTTACGTGGCCGCTACGAAGTACAGATTGAGGATAATAAAGGACGGCAACCCAACAGTCATCTTTTCGGCGGTATTTATGGAATACTCACTCCGAACGAAATGGTAGCAAAAGATCCGGGCGAATGGCAAAGTTTTGATATCACACTGGTGGGCCGGATGATCACCGTGATCGCAAATGGAACAACTATCATTTGTAACCAGGAGATACCGGGAATCACAGGAGGTGCACTAGATAGTCATGAAGGAGAACCAGGACCGATCTATATACAAGGTGATCATGGGCCGATTGAGTTCAGGAGTTTTGTCTTGACGCCTGGAGAATGAAGAGTTCAATGTTAAACGTTCAAGGTTGCTTCCGAACTCATTTTGATTTTGATTAAGAAATGGGTGCTGGGAGAATGAACAGTTCAATGTTCAAAATTCAATGTTGCTTCCGCCTTCATTTTAATTTTTACTTTTATTTTGATTTTTATTTCCTCTTATATCGATGGGCAAAACAATCAAAACAAAGTTCAATGATTTGTAGGTCTGAGCCATCAAGGAGGACTGCCTGTTCGTCTCCATTCTCGTACCTGATATATCTGTTGGTTCCCCAACTAGAATCGGGTCGCGTGAATAAGTCATACTGAGATTCAAAAATCAATGAGTCGTTCTGATATTCTCGAAAGACAAGCTCATCGACCTTCAGGGTTTTCGTCGCCATGATTGTCTCTGGTGTGATTGTCCAACCACCAAAACCGCCGTTGATTCGATCCATTCCCATTCACCGCGAAATCCAGAGCCATCATTACAATCTTTGTCACAGGATTTCAGAATAAGTACTAAGGCAAGAGCAGCAAAGTGAATGAATAAATTTTTCATAGTTCAGCTATGTGTTTTTATTGTGCTTAGTTTCAATACAGACACTGTGTGCTCCTCAAAGGTTGGGATTTAATTGGTAAATAGAATATTTCATAACGCCCTCCCCTTTCATATCGAACGTGATTTCATCCCGTATATTAGCCCAATGATCAATCGTCTTACCAGAATCTCTTCAAAGTATCTCGGATCATACGCTTCTCAGAGTAAGATCGATTGGCGCAGTGTACACAACAGACTACGCGTAAAATCTGTCTACACAAGCAAAGACTTTGAATACTACATCCTCGCGTCATCATTATACTCTTCAAAGATTGAAGGCAATACACTTGATGTCAATAGTTTCTTCAGGCAACGTATAGATAAAGAGACTCTAAAAAACAAGGATGTGCAAGAGATTGAAAACCTGGCGAAAGCATATCAACTCGCAGCAACATTAACACCAAATAAACTCAACTTTCTAAAAGCTCATGGGCTTCTGGCTAAAACACTTCTTCCGGCAAAGGAGCGCGGCAAAACACGAACGTACCAGGTTGGAATACGCGATGCAGAGACAATGAAGCCGGTGTACATGGCAGTAGAACCCAAGTTTGTCAATGCGGAACTGCATAAACTCTTCGCTGACATATCAATCCTCTTGAAACGTAAACTCAGTTATAAAGAAGTGTTTTACTATGCCTCAATGATTCATCTGTGGATAGCAGCGATTCATCCATTTGAGGATGGCAATGGACGGGCTGCACGCTTGCTGGAAAAATGGTTTCTTGTATCTAAACTTGGGGAGGCCGCATGGTCGATTCAATCAGAAAAATACTATTGGGATCATCGGCCAGAATATTATCAAAACATTGCGCTTGGATTCAACTACTATGCATTGCATTGGGACCGCTGCATACCATTTCTATTGATGCTTTCTGAAGCCTTGAAAGTATCTATTGAAAGCAAATCATCTGAATAGCGTTCATTCTATGTACCTCTCTTTCGAAACAGAACGCCTCATCCTCAAGTCTACATCAATTGAAGATGCTCCATTCTTCCTGGAGTTGTACAATACACCAAAGTGGATTCAATTTATCGGTGACCGGAATGTCCGGACAGTCAAACAGGCGGAGGAATGGATCAGAACCAAGATCATGCGTCAGTTTGAACGTCTCGGCTATGGAAACTATGTCTTAATACGAAAATCAGATCATGTTAAAATAGGTGCAAGTGGTCTTTACGACCGGGAAGGTGTAGAAGGTATCGATCTCGGTTTTGCATTGCTGCCAGAGTATGAAAAGCAAGGTTACGCATACGAAGCCGCTACGAGAATCAAAGAAGCAGCATTCAATACATTCTCACTTGAGAAACTCAGCGCCATCGCGACAGTAGACAACACTGCTTCGCAGAGATTACTGGAGAAACTCAGATTCACGTTTCAGAAGCGTATCGTACTTCCAAATGATGTTGTGGAGTTGATGCTGTACGAGCACGTAAGCCGGGAAAACCGGGAAAACCGGTGAAGCCGGTGTCAAGAATGTAAGAAGGTGAGAATGCGAGAAGGTGAGAACGAGTGATATGTCACACATAACTTTTGATATGCGAAAAAAGAATCCTCAAACTCCATTCGCCTGATGAAGAAAGTTTGCACCCTATACCTCGTAACCCGTACCTCGTACCAGATTTACTTCACTGGTATCCTCTCCTTATTGTTCGTCACCCAGGTTTTAAAATCCTGGATCTCCGGATTCAGTTCTTTTGAAAAATTAATATCCCGTGTAGTACAACAGTAGTCTTCGAACTCCTCGTAAAACTGAAACATGTTGCCAACGTCATCAGCGCCAGGGAATCCGAAACTTCTGAAGGTTGAAGCACTCACTTCATTGTAGACAACTTCCTCTCCCAATGATTTGCTGAGAGTCATGGCCATCTGTGACAATGTAGGTTCGTCACCAGCGATACCAATTGTCTTACCGATGAGTTCAGGGCGTTTGAAAATGCCCAAGGCACATTTACCAATGTCTTCGGCAGCAATTCCAGAAAGACGAGCGCTACCCATCGGGAATGTGATTGCAAGCTTACCATCTGCACCACGTTTAGGGTTCATTCCAAAATAGATCAGGTTCTCCCAATAGAATGAAGCAAGTAAAAAGGTCGTGGGGACGCCTGCATCCTTGAAATGTTGGTCTGCTTCACCCTTGCCATCAAAATGCGGCACGTTGTACTTCTCCTGCAGGGTGGGCATCCGGTCATTTGTGATAGGTAGTGAGAGTCGGGTATCTTCGAGAGTCGACCAGATTGCATGTTGGATCCCTGCATTTTTGGCAGCCTGCGCGAGATTTCTTGCTTGCTCGAATTCCTTATCGGCAGAAAAATGTTCCCAGAAATTGGTCACGCAAAATACACCGTATACACCTTTGAAAGCCTTCTCCAGGCTCTGTTGATCATCGAGATCAGCTGCCACAACCTCTGCGCCAAGTGCAATAAGTTGTTTGGCTTTGTCAGAGTTCGGGTCGCGAGTAACAGCACGGACCGAGAACTCTTTTTTAGGATCATTGAGGATGGCACGGACAAGGCCTCCTCCCTGGGCGCCAGTAGCACCAGTGACAGCGATTGTTTTCATAAGCTATGAATAATGAATGACTGATTAATTCAATGATTGATTGATTATTGAAGATAGAAAAGAAGAAGGTTTAACAAGATTTTTGAAGAGTTGTTTTGAGAATGGCAAAAGATGCGACTTTCCGATTCCTGGCTTCGGATTTTTCCGAAATACGTTGTCACCGATTTCAGCTTATTCCAGGAATCGGCTTCGGATTTTTACGAAATACGTTGCCACGGATTTTAGGCCTTTTCCAGCCATCGGCTTCGGATTTCTCCGAAATACGTTGCCGCGGATTTTAGGCCTTTTCCAGCCATCGCCTTACAAGCCAACCGATTTCATTTTCATTTTTGATTAATCACGGTTGTGGTTCAGACTATGCTTAAAACAAAAACCACCGGACAGATGCCTGGCATCAAATCCGGTGGAATAAATTTTAAGGAAGTGTTATTTCGGTAGAAACTCCTAACAAACCAGAGCATCCAGCGAAGCCTCAGCAGCTGCTATCGCCTGTGCATACTCTGTTCCTTGTCCTGAGGCATTTGCGCAACTCTGAAGATCTGAGGCTGCATCAAGATATGCCAGTCCTGCCGTTCTGTATGCGTTGCAATTTGCTGTAGTGGGATTATTCCCATACGTCGTAGCTGCATTGTTGAAGGCTGTCAGTTCTGCCTGAAGCTCAGAACTCCAGTTACAGCCGACAGGATCATCATCCTTACAACTGCTGCAAACCACTACTGAAACAAGGGTGAGGGCTGCGAATAATTTTCCAATCGTATTCATAATATTTGTTTGTTTACTGGCGCTAAGATAATCATTGTTGAACGTCACATATGCTATCATAGGGGGTGTATCCACTGATAACTTTTGTTCTATTCCGGGCGTCAAAAAACGATTTTCTGTCACCCCATAGATATGGTATTGACTTTTCCGCCCAATCATGGCATATTTACCGATCCTTAGTCATTTTTTAAGCTTCTTTCAGTATGAGAAAATCGCCATTCTGGGTCATCCTAATCCTGCTATCCGCATGCCTGACTGGAAAGCAGCCGTCTTCTTCTGAAACAAAATCACCAGTATCGAACTCACCTGATGCGCGTATCAGTTGCGGACCGACACCTGCAGATCTGAATACGCCCCCTGGTAATGACGGTAAACTCTCCCCTTTGTTTAAGGGTCTGGATGTCTATCACTATCCTATCACGACCAACTCAAACGCTGCACAAAAGTATTTTGACCAGGGCCTTGTCCTCGGCTACGGCTTTAACCATGCTGAAGCAGCGCGTTCATTCAGAGAAGCCATTCGTCAGGATCCGCAATGCGCGATGTGCTATTGGGGTCTGGCCTATGTACTCGGTCCAAACTACAACGCACCGATGGAAGTCGATGTCCTCCCTGCGGCGCTCGAAGCAATTCAACAGGCACGGCTCATCATGCATACGGCTTCGGCAAAAGAACGGGCCTTGATAGAGGCATTGACGACCCGTTATCCTTCTTCAAAAGACATTGATGCGACTCCTTATTATGAAGCCTACGCAAATGCGATGCGTGATGTGCACCGTGCCTATCCGGATGACCCGGATATCGCAGTCATGGCAGCCGAAGCACAAATGGACTTACACCCCTGGGATCTTTGGGAGAGAAACGGAGGTCCGAAATCATGGACACCGGAGATCATCACACTTATCACCGATGTTATCTCCAAACATCCGAAACATCCACAGGCAGCACATCTTTACATCCATGCTTCTGAAGCAAGCGGTGATCCTGAGCAAGCTCTTACAGCAGCTCGTATGCTGGAACTCAGAGTGCCTGGATCGGGCCATCTTTTACACATGCCGTCGCATACCTATATTAATACTGGGCATTATCATGAAGGGAGCATTGCCAATGAAAGAGCTGTAAAAGAGGATAGCACGTATGTTGAAGCTTGTCATGAGGCGGGAATTTATCCTCTTGTTTACTATCCACACAACTGGCATTTTCTTTCTGCATGCTCAGCGTTAGAAGGTCGCGGCGAGCGGTCCCTCGAAGCCAGCAGGTATATGGCAGACTTTGTGGTAGACAAAGAACTTATGTATGTGCCGCAACTCGCAGCGTTGCAGCATTTTTATTCTATTCCATGGTTTATCATGGTGAAATTTGCGATGTGGGATGAAATTCTCCTAGAGCCCGCACCAAAAGCTGATCTCAAATACCCGAATGCCATCTGGAATTATGCACAAGGAATGGCTTATGCAGCCAAAGGAGATTATGATAAGGCAGCACATAATCTCAAATATATTCGGGATATAGCAATGGATACAAGTGTTGCGAAATTGGCCATCTGGGACATCAATTCCGTGGTCGAAATCATCAAACTTTCAGAACAAGTCCTGCAAGGTGAAATCGTACGCCGGCAGGGGCATTATGATATTGCTGCACGTTTCTTCAACCAAGCCGTTCAGTTGGAAGACAATCTGAAGTACCAGGAACCACCAGATTGGTTCTTCTCTGTGCGTCATCATCTCGGTGATGCGTTATTGAAGGCAGGACGTTTTGCCGAAGCCGAAGAAGTCTATCGTACCGATCTGAAAGAATTAAAAAATAATGGCTGGGCATTGATGGGTCTTTATAAAAGTCTTGAAGGGCAAGGAAAGACAGCCGAGGCACAGCAAGTGTTGATGCAATTCAAGGAAGCATGGAAGTATTCTTCCATTAAACTGGAGTCGTCGGTGATGTAGAAAGGAAGGGGGAAGCAGGTAAAGCGGGTAAAGCCGGCGACGATTTTCGTTACTCAATGGAGGAACTCTATAAAGTAGATTCCCAAATCCTCCAAACCTCAGCACAAGGATTAACGCACAAATAAAAAAGGGCCACTCCTTTGCCAGAGCAGCCCGCTTCACTTAGAATGGTATTTCTTTTTTTCTTTATCAAAAGCCCAGGCCGAGCGCAAACCCGCTGACAGGCTGTGAAAATCTGATGCCTGGTGTTGCTTTTCCTGTAGTGAGATTGACTGAATACACGAATGTATTTGCCCCTTTGGAAAAGATTCCATATGCCTCCCCACTCATTCCTCCGATGTCAAATCCATTCGCCGCGTCGATATCTATTCCAAGATTACCGACTTCTACCAGAGTGCCGCTGTTGGGTGGGTTTTGAACAAACAGCTATTGGGATAAATAGAAGAAACAAGAAGCTATTTCCTTTTGGTGGTAAGTGCAACGCAAAACGTCGTTTTTTTTACTGCCGGGAAGTAGTCATGGGCGAGCTCGTGAAATTTATCTGCCGCAGGCATGACGCCGTTACAAGTGGAAGGAACGTAAAACTTGTACGACATCGCCTTGCGCCACCGCTGAAGCTTAGGCGGCATCGCTTTCGCGAAGCTTCAGCGAGCAAAGCACGCGGTCGCGTAGCGCTTCGGGCGCCTGCGCCGTAGCCGGCTACGGCGACGGAGCGCGGAGCGAGGCCGACTGGGCGTAAGCCGCTTCATAAGGAAGGAGCGTAAAACTTGTCCGACCGACTGGGCGGAAGACGTTTCATGAGGCAGGAACGTAAAACTTATGCGATTGACTGGGCGGAAGGCACTTCATGAGAAAGGAGCGTAAAACGTGTCCGACCGACTGGGCAGAAGACGTTTCATGGGGATGGAGTGTAAAACTTGTCCGACATCGCCTTGCGCCACCGCTGAAGCTTAGGCGGCATCGCTTTCGCGAAACTTCAGCGAGCAAAGCACGCGGTCGCGTAGCGCTTCGGGCGCCTGCGCCATTGCCGGCTGCGGCGACGGAGCGCGGAGCGAGGCCGACTGGGAGTAGGCCGCTTCATAAGGAAGGAGCGTAAAACTTGTCCGACCGACTGGGCGGAAGACGTTTCATGAGGCAGGAAAGTAAAACTTATACGATTGACCCGGCTGGACGCCACTTCATATCTCACGTCACTGTTCATTGCCGAACATCGAATCGTATCACCATCGGACACCATTTAGATAAATCTCGCTGGCTTTATTTGAAGTACCTACTGACAATCAGCAAGTTACCTTACTGGCATAGCCCTTGAACACAATCCTTCAGACAAACTCCACAAGAATGTTTCAGAACTATCTCAAAGTTGCTTTCCGCAGTATCTGGCGTCACAAGTTCTATTCGCTCATCAATGTCCTCGGGCTTGCAGTTGGCCTGGGTGCGTGCATGCTCATTCTGATTTATGTCACGGATGAACTGAGTTATGACAAGTACCATACTCATGCTGACCGGATCTTTCGGATTGACGGTGATGGAAAGCTTGGTGACCAGTCAATAATCACCGCACAGGCCGGAGCACCTGTAGGACCTACAGCTCTTTCTGAATTCCCTGAGGTAGAAACCTACTTACGTTTTCGCAGCCATGGTAGCTTTCTTGTAAAGCATGAAAATCTTCACTACCAGGAAGAGAAACTCATCTTTGCTGATAGTACCTTCTTCAAAGTCTTCTCGATTCCATTGCTGGAAGGCGATCCTGCGACGGCACTCGCAAGGCCAAATACGATCGTCATCTCATCTGATATTGCCAGGAAATATTTCGGGAGTACCTCTCCACTTGGCAAGACATTCGTTCTTGATAATAAAGACAACTATCAGGTCAGCGGCATTATTGGCAAAATCCCTTCTAACACACATTTTAACTTCGACTTCTTCATGTCGATGTCATCAATAGATGAAAGTCGCGCGGATCAGTGGGGCAATATGAATTTTAATACTTACATCACGCTGAAAGAAGGAGTTGATCCGCAAGTATTTGAGAAAAAACTCTCTTCACAGTTTGTCGAAAAATACTTTGCGCCGGAAGTAGAGAAATATGTCGGTCAGACCTGGGATGAGTTTATTTCGGGTGGAAACTACTTTAATTTTATCCTCACCCCTGTCACCAAAATTCATCTCTATTCTGATAGCGATAGTGAACTCGGCATCAACAGTGATATCAATTATGTCTGGATTTTCGGACTTATTGGTGTATTCATCCTATTGTTGGCTGGCATCAATTTTATTAATATCTCCACTGCACGCGCGGCAACAAGGTCTCGTGAGATCGGCGTACGCAAAGTCGTTGGTGCACAGCGAGGCAATCTGATCAAACAATTTCTTGGTGAAGGACTCATTGTGAGTTTACTCTCATTGTTCATTGCCTGGGGGATTGTGCAACTCATCTTACCCTATTTCAATACACTCGCAGGTAAGGAGATGACTCTTGCTCAGATCAATACTCCAAAATATCTCCTGGCGTCCTTCCTGATCACTTCATGTACGGGCCTCCTTGCGGGCATCTATCCTGCGTTATTTCTTTCAGGGTTCCAACCGATGACCGTACTGAAAAACACACTTCAACATAGAGGTTCAAAATCTTATCTCAGAAATGGGCTCGTCGTGTTTCAATTTCTGATTACGATTTTCCTTATCTGCGGAACCTTGTTTGTACAACGGCAACTCAGCTTTATTCAAAACAGAAAACTGGGATACGAGCGCGAGCATGTCATTATGCTCCATGATGCTTATGCTCTTGGTGATAATCTCAAACCATTTAAAGAAAGACTCCGCACGGTTCCACAGGTAGAAAGCGCGACGATTTCAAGTTATCTGCCAGTCCCTTCTTCGAACAATAACAGTTCCTATTTTCTTGGCCGGAATGCAGACTTAAGCAAGGCGGTGTTAATCAATAACTGGCGGGTGGATCATGATTACATCCAAACCATGGGTATGGAGGTCGTTTCAGGTCGCGATTTTTCGCCAGATTTCCCCTTGGACTCGCAAGCTGTGTTGATCAATGAAAGTTCTGCAGAGTTCTTTCAGGGTGAGGAGCCTGTCGGGAAAGTCATCAGTGCGTATGACAACAATGACAGTCTGATCGCGTATACCATTATCGGGGTGATCAAAGACTTCCATTTTCAAAGTTTACGCGAGCGTGTAGCGCCCCTTGTATTGTTTCTGGGTGACAGCAAAGGATTCATGAGTATCCGACTCAAGACAGACGACGTTGCATCCTTTATCGATGTACTTCAGGATAACTGGAAGTCGATGGCTCCCGGACAGCCCTTTAGCTATTCATTTATGGATGATCGATTTATGCGCATGTATCAGGCAGAACAGCGCTTTGGTCGGATCATTGGTGCATTCTCTCTACTAGCCATCTTCGTGGCATGCATTGGCATGGTCGGCCTTGCTACCTTTATTGCACAACAGAGAACAAAGGAAATTGGGGTGCGAAAAGTCCTTGGCGCCTCAGTTCCGGGTTTGATCTCTCTGCTCTCAAAAGACTTTCTCAGGCTTGTGCTGATCGCATTTGTTCTTGCTGTCCCGATTGCATGGTACGTCATGAATATGTGGCTTGACAATTTTGCTTATCGAATAGGGATAGAATTGTGGGTTTTCGCATTGTCTGGCGCCATCGCATTCATCATCGCAGTATTGACCGTGAGCTTTCAGAGTATAAGGGCGGCGTTGGCGAATCCTGTGGAATCACTGCGTTCGGAATAGAATGTGAGAATTCCTCCGCTGCGGTCGGAATGACAAGAAGGTGAGAGAATTCAAACACAAGTGCAAGCTCAAGAAAAGCGAACATGCTTTCGCTAAAGCTTCAGCAGTCGAAGACGGCGAACGGCGAACAGCAAATTCAACAAAATGCTCTCTTACTATCTGAAGGTCGGGATGCGTGCCTTGCTGAAAAACAAAGTGCATTCGGGAATCAATCTCGCGGGACTGGCCTTTGGACTTGCTTGTACCATTGTCATTACACTATGGATCCTGAGAGAATTCAGTGTGGATGATTTTCATGAGAACAAGCACAAGATCTTCCGCGTCATGGAGAATCAAACCTATTCCGGAAATGAGATCTATACATTCTCTGCGACACCCGGACCATTGAAAGATAAGCTCAAGGAACTCTTTCCGGAAATCACTCATGCTACAAGACTGACGTGGGATGACACGGAACTCCTTAGCGTAGGAGATAAGGGGCATTATCAAACCGGATTCTATGCAGACCAGGATTTCTGGGACATCTTCACATGTGAACTGATCAATGGAGAGAGAAAAACATTGTTGGCGCAACCGGATCACATCGTGATTTCGGAGAGTGTATCGCAGAAGCTTTTCGGTACAACAGATGTCATTGGACGTACTTTACAAATGCAAACACAGGAAGAGTATCGTGTGTCCGGTGTCTTTAAAGAGATGCCTGAAAACTCTACTCTCAAGTTTGATTTTATTGCACCGGTAGACGCGTACATCAAGCGTAACGACTGGTTAGCTACATGGAACAGCAATGGTATCCGCACATATCTCATGACCCAGGCTAACATAACCTCAGATGCATTAGGAACGAAGATCAAAGATGTCGTGCGTCAGAATGGTCAGGATAATGTGGATCTGCGCGTACAAGCAATGCCCGAATGGTACCTCTATACTGACTTTCAAAATGGCATAAATACTGGTGGAGGTCGTATAGAATCCGTACGCATCTTCAGTATCATCGCTGTATTTATTCTTTTGATCGCATGTATCAACTTCATGAATCTTTCTACGGCTCGCTCATCATTGCGTGCACTTGAGGTGGGCATACGCAAGGTCTCAGGAGCCTCAAGATTTCTTCTCTCTGCTCAATTTCTTGGTGAGTCGTTGTTGCTGACTACATGCGCTGGGGTAGCAGGTATCGGTCTTGCATCACTTGCACTACCTTGGTTCAATCAACTGTTTGATCTCAAACTTTCGCTATACGATGCAGGCTGGCGATTCTGGTCAATGTTTGCAGTCATTACATTACTGACGGGCATTATTGCAGGAAGTTATCCTGCGCTTTTTCTCTCTGGTTTCAAACCCGTCAAAGTACTAAAGGGCTCAATACGTACAGGAAGTGGCGGAGGTGCCGGTACATTGCGAAAGACACTCGTCACTACACAATTCATCATCTCAGTCTTTCTGATCATCAGTACAATCGTGATCTATCATCAGATGCAACTGATTCAGCACAAACACCTCGGTTATGACAAAGAGAATCTCGTGATGTTGCCAGTCAATGGGACATTATGGGATAAATATCAGACGGTAAAAACAGAGCTTCTTCAGCATCCTGAAATTCTGAGCATCAGTGCGACAAACGGATGGCTTCATAGTTGGGGTAATAATACTTCGCAGGTATCCTGGCAGGGCAAAGACCCCGATCAATCCATTCTTTTTCAGACGATTCCGGTTGAGCATGATTTTCTCAAGACAATTGGTGCCACGTTGCGTGAAGGACGTGACTTTTCATCTGCGTTTCCAGGTGATAGTTTGAGCTATGTAGTGAATGAAACGGCAACAGAGCTGATGGGTATGGAGAATCCTATCGGTCAGGCATTGACACTGAATGAAGTCGAAGGAAAAATCGTCGGTTGGGTAAAGGATTTTCATGTCGGCTCGTTCAAAGCGCAGCAGGATCCGGTCATCCTGTTGTTACGTCCCTGGAAAAACTGGATCTATGTCCGACTGGCACCAGGTGATATTAATAAGTCATTGGCTTTAATGGGTGAGGTACTGAAAAAACACAACCCAGCGTATCCATTTCAATACCATTTCACCGATCAGGAGTACGCGGAATTACATCGCGCAGAGCAGGTCACCGGATCACTTGCAAAAGTTTTTGCAGGACTCGCGGTTTTTGTTTCCTGTCTGGGATTATTTGGTCTTGCGGCATTTTCTACTGAGCAACGACAAAAAGAGATTGGCATCCGAAAGATTCTCGGCGCTACAGTAAGCAATCTCCTGACACTACTTTCCAAAGACTTTTTAAAACTCGTGCTGATTGCAATTCTCATTGCAATTCCCTTAGCCTGGTGGGCAATGGACGATTGGCTTAGGAGCTATACATTTCGTATTGAACTGGAATGGTGGTATTTCGCTCTTGCAGGAGTTGCTGCGATTGCAATCGCCTTTATCACAGTGAGTGCACAGGGTATTCGCGCTGCGTTGATAAATCCAATTCATTCACTGCGTTCGGAATAGAGAGAAAGGCGGAGACGAAGGCTAAGGCTGAGGAAAACCAAACTCAAGTGCAAGTGCAAGTGCAAACGCACAAGAAAGAGAGACTAAACTTTAACCGCTAAACAGTAAACACTCAACATTAAACACTTAAACATTTAAACATTTAAACACCAATGTTATCCAACTACATCAAGATCACCCTGCGAAACCTCTGGAATTACAAATTCTATGCACTGATCAATATTATCGGGCTTGGTGTTGGTCTTGCCGCTGTCGTTTGGGCGTTTCAAAACTTTCGGTTCAGTTATAGTTATGACAACTTTCATCAGGATCCGGAACACGTCTTTCGGGCCATGGTATTTCGGGAAGGCAATGATGCACTTCATGGTATCTGTCCTGCTCCGGCACCGATAGCAGCCGCACAGGAATTTGCCGGTATACAATATGCTTTGCGCATGGATAGCCGAGGCGTACCCATAAAAGCGGATGCCAGTGAAACGATTACACAACAGGTGCATTTTACCGATGAGGGTTTCTTCGATGTTTTCAATTTCCCTTTGATTTCCGGAAGCGCTGACCTGAGTGATCGATCTGCGGTGTTGATCACTGAAGACATTGCAGAGAAGCTGTATGGTAAATCAGACCCGATCGGTAAGACTGTGATCTTCTATGCCGGTGACTCCTGCCAGATGAGTCTGGTCGTAAAAGGCGTGTTGGAGAAACTCCCGATGAATTCGATGATGTGGTTTAAGGTGATCACGCATTGGGATAATCTGCGAAAGTTTGATTGCAAACCCGTGTTGGACGATGACTGGAGTTGGTTTGCTGATGGTGGCTTCTTCAAACTCAATAGTCCCGAAGATGCGCCACGTCTTGAATCTTATCTGAATAAGTTTGTCACTCTGCAAAACAATGCGCGACCAGATTGGAAAATGATGCGTTATCAACTTGATAATCTTTCCACAGTTTCACGCCGTTCTGAGATGAATGCAAATGGATTCAATGAGCGGCCTGAAGATTCAGCGACATACGGTCCCCTAGTACTTGCATTGCTCATCTTCATCTCAGCATGTCTCAATTTTGCAAATACAACCGTCTCTCGTTCAGGCAGCAGATTGCGCGAGATGGGAGTGCGCAAGGTGATGGGTGGGTCACGTGGCCAATTGATATTTCAAATATTGTCCGAATGTGGAGTGGTTGTTATCGCAGGAATTCTTCTCTCAATTGCATTGAATGCGCTATGGTTGCCGGCATACAACAGGATGTGGGAGATGCTTGATCTTCATGTAAACTATGCAGAGGATCACACCTTACAAATGTTTCTTCTTGGAAGTCTTGTAGCAACCACATTACTTGCGGGTGCGTATCCGGCCTTGTACATCAGTCGCTTTAATCCTACAAGCATTTTCCGGGGATCAATAAAATTTGGCGGCACAAATCTTTTCTCCCGGATTCTTCTTGGGTTACAGATTGTGATTGCATTAATCACCGTAATCGCAGGAGTCTCGTTTGCACGCAATGCCAAATTTCAGAAAGAATATGACTTCGGATACGAGCGTGAAAACCTCTTGATCACAGATGTTTTTGATCAGAATACGTTTACTGTGATGCAAAATGCGATGAGGCAAAATCCGAAAGTCCTGGGCACAGCGGGCACAAGGCAACACCTGGGTTTTAATCTTGCGACCCTGATGCTCGAAAGCGAAGGCAAGAAATTAGAATCGCGATATATGAGTGTCGGTGAAGGATACCTTGATCTTCTTGGTCTGGAGACAGCCACAGGGAGAGCGTTTGATCCGAATCTTCAATCGGATTTTGAAGATGCCATGATGATCACAGAAACTCTCGCTGCAGAATATGGGTGGAAACCGGAAGAAGCCCTTGGCAAACAAATCCGCTATGACACAAATCAATATTCAGTAATCGGTGTACTCAAAGACTTTCATCCGACAGAACTCTTCCGTCCTCTCGAACCTGTCGCGATGACTTTTGCCAAGCCAGACCGGTATTTTAGTCTGATCGTACGTACTGAACCCGAGCATCTCATTGGAGTATTTGACGACATGCGCACAGCATGGAATACCAATTTTCCACTCAAGCCTTTCAATGGCTTCTATCAGGATGAAGTCATTGCAGAAGGCATAGAGGTCACAACTAACATCGCCAAGATCATGATGTGGTTTGCAATTATCTCAATATTTCTGACAGCGACTGGACTCTTTGCCCTTGTTTCTTTGACTCTCATGAAGAAGATGAAGGAGATCGCGGTGCGCAAAATCGTCGGTGCTTCACAAGGTCAATTGATCGCGCTCATAAACAAGGGATACATCTGGATCTTTCTCATTGCCGCAGCCATAGGATGTTACGCGGGTTGGTTTCTGACGCGACTACTCATGGATCTCATTTTCAAAGTGCATGTGGATATCGGACTAGAAACTATGGTGATCTCGTGCATTGTGTTGTTATTGATTGCAGGGCTTACTATTAGTATCAAAATCTGGAGTGCAGTGAGGGCGAACCCTTCGGATGTGTTGAAAGCGGAATAGTGTTTAACGTTTAGTGGTTAATGGTTAACGTTTAACGTTTAATGTTATTCTTCTTTGAAATAGGCGGTATGACTTTGAAGCCTGGTATTGAAAGTACATTAACCATTAACCACTAAACGTTAAACATTAACCACTAAACGTTAAACATTAACCAGTGCTTTCCAACTACCTCAAAATCTCCCTCCGAAACCTCCTCAAGCATAAAGGCTTCACACTGATCAATATCGTTGGCCTGGGTATCGGCATGGCCGTATTCCTTTTGATCGCCTTGTATGTGAAATTCGAAAGGAGCTATGAAGACTTTATCCCTGATGCGCAGAATATCTATCGCGTAAACATCGAACGCTATCTGAACAATGAACTTCAAATCGCGAGTGCAGAGAATGTCCCCGGAGTCGGTCCTGCATTGATAGAGGAAATACCAGAGGTCACCAGTTATGCTCGCCTTTACAATCTCGGTTATAAGAACAACGTGATCATTACAAATAAAGCAGCAAGCCCCGCTCCTATTGCATTCAAACATCGTCGGTTCATGTATGCGGATTCTTCTTTTCTGTCATTGATGAATTATGCAATGATCGCAGGTGATCCCGTTACTGCTCTGGCGCAACCTTTCAAAGCGGTGATCTCTGAAGAATACGCAAAACTCTATTTCAACGATTCAGACCCAATGGGTAAGACGCTCGTCATGCAGGATGATGATCATAATAACCAAATAGTTGAAATAACCGGAATCTTCAAGACTTTACCCGCAAATACACACCTGAAATTCGATATCCTCTTTTCATACAAAACCTTGTACAGTCAATATGAACAAGCTCTGGCTCGCTATCATCAGAGTTGGTCCCGGAATGACATGTACACGTTTATCAAAGTCAAGGAAGGAACCGATCCACAGGCATTGCTGGCAAAATTCCCTGCGATCGTCGATAAGTATAATCCTGAATTGAAGAATCAAAATAGACGCGATGTATTGACACTTCAACCGATTCGAGACATTCATCTTACCTCTGATCTTGCAGAAGAACCTGAACTCAATGGCGATGCGCGCGTTGTTTCTTTTTTAGGAATGATTGGCTTGTTCGTTCTCATCATCGCGTGGATCAACTATGTAAATCTTTCGACAGCCAGAGCAATGGAACGTGCTCGTGAAGTTGGTGTACGTAAAGTGACAGGCGCTTTGCGAGGTCAACTGGTGGGACAGTTTCTGATCGAGTCATTATGCGTGAACCTGATAGCGCTGCTCCTGGCTTCTGGCTTCTCGCTGCTGGCTTTGCCATTGTTCAACAAAATTACTGGGTTGGTATTTGATTCTAACTACTTCATTCAGCCGTGGTTTCTACAAATGCTTCCGGTTCTGTGGCTTATCGGCACGCTCACCTCTGGCATTTATCCAGCCTGGATATTGTCCTCATTCCAACCGGTTGTTGTATTGCGCGGCGCTTTTAAGAATACATCGAGAGGAGCATTGCTTCGGAAAGGATTAGTTGTGTTTCAATTTATGGCATCCGTACTCTTACTCGCTGGAACAATGATCATTTACAGGCAGGTGAATTTTATGTTGAGCAAAGATATCGGGATGAATATTGACCAGGTACTCGTTGTAGAACGTCCAGGAATTTCTGCAGAAAATGACTCACTGTCCAACTCTGCAGTAGACGTCTTTCGTGCAGAACTCCGGAAAGAACCATCGATCCTTGCCATGTCTACATCGCTGACAGTCCCTGGCAAGCAGCGAGAGTACAAGGGCGGTTTGAAACGTTTAGGTGCGCCAGATACCGAGCTCGTCTCGATGCGTGTGAACAGTATGGACTATGACTTCATCGATGTCTTTAAGATGCAGATGGTTGCGGGAAGAAAATTTGGAAAGGAGTTTCCATCTGATGCTGACACGTCTGTAATAGTAACTGAATCAGGCGCAAGGCTACTTGGATTTGAGAAACCTGAAGATGCAATCAACCAAACTGTGACTATACCACAATTTGAATTCACTCCCATCATCGTTGGTGTCGTGAATGATTATCATCAGGTTTCTTTGAAGGAGCAACTTGATCCTACGATTTTTTACTGCAGCGTGTATGAAGGCGAGTTTTATTCGATGCGCATCAACACAGGAGATTTGCAGCGTACCATCAATCATGTTGAGAAATCATGGACGACAGCATTCCCTGGAAATCCATTTCAATATTTCTTTCTGGATGATTATTTCAGTCAACAATACGCGAACGAACAACGCTTTGGCAGACTCGCTGCGGCGTTTGCGATCCTTGCGATTATTGTCGGTTGTTTGGGTCTTTTTGGATTGTCAGGATATATGATCATACAACGGACGAAGGAGATCGGTATTCGTAAAGTACTCGGAGCATCTGTGACAGGTGTTATTGGATTACTGTCAAGAGATATCCTGAAACTGGTGCTATTTGCAATTGTGATCGCTACGCCGATTGCCTGGTGGGCGATGACTCAGTGGCTTCAGGATTTTCCTTACAGGACGAATATTGGCTGGCAGGTGTTTGCATTGGCGGGACTGATTGCTATTGTGGTAGCTTTTCTCACGGTAAGTTTTCAG
>JANNQA010000009.1:0-10067 GCA_031400515.1 Bacteroidota bacterium | reverse complement strand
TCATAAGCCCGTTTACTCTCCAGCTCATCGATAGCGGCTCTGAGCTTGTCGCCTGAATTGAGTTGCTCCATTGTATTCATTATTGAAGTACTTCTTTGAGGATCGCATTGCTGATCGGTTTTCTCAGCCACTTATGCAGATAATTCTTTAATACGATTCCTGCGACCAGATAAAAGCCTGCAACCACAAAGAAGCCATAGTAGGATTTGCCAAGTAACTCTCCCAGCCACAGTGCAACACCAATGGTCAACACAATAATAAACAAGGACATGACAATAATGACAGCCAATTGGGAGATCAGTGCTGACAATACTGCAATCGACTTGTCAATCAATTTAAGTCTATACAGCTCAAAGGTCGTTTTGGTGTACGACTCAACGTGATCAAACAATGATTTAATGGAGCTTACCTGAGGTTCCATGTTTTGAGATTTTCCCTGTTATATACGAATCAAACAAAGCAATAGCATAGGAGTGATATCACCTATGAGATATAGATTGCATTGCGTTCAACTATGTCTGTTTTGTTTTATGTTTTGCAGCAGCAGCAGCAGCTTCTGCTTCCTCGGCCATAGATTTTGCTTTTTCAGCCATCACCAGGACCTCCTCTTTTACTGCATCGAATTGCTCAGTCAGATTCTCCAGGAAGTCATCGAATTTATCGCCCATTCCTTCTACATATTCATTGCCTTTACGGGCAAGTTTCTTCCGTGTCCTTGTGCCTTTGTCAGGTGCGAAGAGAATCCCCAACGCTGCACCGATGGCAACACCTGTCAGCACACCCAGTAATACTTTTCCTGAACTCATGATGTTTGTGTTTTGATTATGATAGAAATATGTCTGCAATGTCAGGCATGAAGTTAATTCTCTTTTGGAAACAGCTGTTGGCGGCGAGCCGTTCGCCACCCTGCGCTAAGCCTGGCAGCTTAGCTTGCCCGCACCTCCGCACTAAAGCTGCCAGGTTAACCATGCTTTAAACCTTTAAACACTAAACAATAAACACTAAACATTAAACCTTCATCGTCTTCCATTTCCCTTTCGTAAACAACCAAAGGGTAAACAAGCCCACCGAAGTTTCTGAAAAAAATACTCCCCAGAACACTCCCGATTGTTGCCAACCCATTGTGATTGCAAGAAAGTAGGAGAGAGGTATTTGAATTAGCCAGAAGAAGACGAGATTGATATAGGTAGGAGTCTTGGTATCACCCGCGCCATTGAATGCCTGTACAGAAACCATCCACCAGCCATAGACGAAGTAGGCATATGACAGAATACGCAACCATTCTCCTCCTATCGCTATCACTTTGGGATCATCGGTAAAAATCCCTACCAATTCATTGTGAAAGAAAAAATTGACGATGCCGATGCAGATCAGGAATATCATATTATAGACACCGATTTTCCAGACCGCTGATTCCGCGCGATCGGGATTTCCGGCGCCAAGATTTTGGCCGACCAGTGTGGCTGCGGCATTCGACAATCCCCATGCCGGCAATAGGGTAAACATCATAATGCGAATCGCAATCGTTGAACCTGCCACTGCTTCACTTCCGATATCCGCCAGAATGCGCACAAGAAAAATCCATGATGTCATCGCGACAAGCATTTGACCCACGCCACCCAATGAAGTGCGTGCAATGTTGAGCATACTCTTTGCGTCAACAGCGATTTGTGCAAAAGTGACTTTGATATGTTTTCCTCCTTTAAAGAGAATCCACAATTGCATGATCACACCGACACCTCGGCCGATATTGGTCGCAATCGCTGCGCCTTCTATGCCCATCGCAGGAAATGGCCCGTATCCAAAAATCAGCATGGGATCAAGGATAATATTGATACCATTTGCAACGAGAAGGACACGCATTGCGATTGCGGCATCTCCTGCACCACGATAGATTGCATTCATCACAAATAAGAGCATGATGATCGCATTGCCTCCCAGCATCCATTGCGTATACCGATATCCGTGTTCAATGCTCCATGCGTCAGCGCCCATCAAGGTGAGCAGTTCTTTTGCAAAGAAAATCCCTGCGATCGCAAACGGAATTGATGCTAAGAGAGCAAGTAGGATGGATTGAATCGCAGAGACAGCAGCATCACCAACTTTCTTTTCACCAATTCGCCTGGCAATGATCGCTGTGACCGCTGTCGCTAATCCCATTGCAATAGAATACAACAGGAAGAGATACGTCTCCGTCAGTCCAACAGTCGCCACCGCAGATGGGCCGAGCTGAGCAACGAAATAAATATCCACGATCGCAAACGTGGATTCCATCACCAACTCAAGGATCATGGGCACTGCCAATAACAGGATCGCGCGTTTCAAGCTGATCTGCGTATAGTCAGCTTCAGTACCACGGATCGCATTCTTGAGTTCCTGCCAGATCGAACCGCGAGGCACTAGTAGCTGTTCAGGTGTATGTGTCTGAGGCGTATGCATTGAAATGGCTTAAGCGGTTTTATTCAAGAGCCGCAAATATAGCATGTGAAGAACGTTCAAATGTTCAATGTTTAACGTTTAATGTTCCACTCACATGAAACATTGAACATTGAACACGAAACATAAAACATTATCCATTTGCCTTCAGCTCATCGTCATCATAAATATTGAACACCTTCTTCACAAGTGATACAATCGTCGTTGCTAAAATTGCCCCGCAAAACGCAAGGAACACATCCTTTTGCGCATCCCAGATATCGCCTTGTGTTCCAAGATATGCAGCACCCTGAGCTTTGAAGAATACATCTGCTACAGCCCATTCAATAAGTTCGTAGAAAGCACTTACCGATAACGTAATTTCAATCGGCAACAGCCAGGAAACCCACCTTGGATACTTCAACCATTTTAAAAACATCTCGCGCATGGGGTAAGCGAGGAGAAAGCCAAAGCAGAAATGGACGATCCGATCATAGTGATTTCTCGACCAGTGCAACGCATCCTGCAGCCAGAATCCCAATGGGTTTTCTGCATACGTGTACTTCGATCCATAGACATGCAGGCACAGATAGACACAAATCAACAGATACGTCAGGTCACTGAACTGATGTCTGCGATAGGTGATCAAAAGAAAGAATACAAACAGAAATGTCAACGAGTTTTCAATGAACCAATTCGTCATGTCTGTAGTGCCGACGAAGGAGTTGATCCAAACAAAGAGGAAGATGGCGATAAAGGCAATGAGCCAGATGTTCTTTTTGAGTGGAACCCTGTTCTTTGAGATCGCGAGTGTGAAAGCCATAGAGTCTGTTTTAGAAAATCAAAGCGCTGAAGATAGTTGTCTATGTGGATTGAGTGTTTAGAATAATCTGGAGCTGATCGTCGGCATTTGATCGCATTATCGTAATTTGAACGGCAAAACATACCAAATGAAAACTTTTACAAGTCTTTTCCTCGCGGTCGCAATACTTGTGGGCTGTACTTCTCGCAATCAGAATGCAGAAGAGACGGGCGAAGAAACGGAACAAGTCGTTGACCCTGTAGCAACAGACAACTCTGAAGCAGAAACAGACGATGAGCCAAAGAATCTTGCTGAAAAATATGCCGAGGCCCAATTCGGATCACTGGTGACCAATGTGGCCAATCAGCGCTTTGGCTATTATATATACATCGACGGCCAGATTGTGATAGAGCAAACAACCATTCCAGCTATCCCGGGAAAAAATGGATTTGTCACAAAAGAAGACGCACAAAAAGTTGCAGACCTGGCGATAGCAAAGATCCGCAAGGGTAACATGCCACCCACAATTACGGTCGAAGAGTTGAAGGAGCTGAAGATTCAAGGATTGGAATAGGAACTGTGGTTAGTCGAAAGGATCGTCACCCCGCAGCCTACATCTTTTCATCCCTTTCAGGCTCAAATGTTAAAGTTTCGCAGGCTATTAAATAAACAACTACTATTGCGTTGTATAACTAAAGTTTAGTTGAATTTAGTAAAACAACGCGTTATGAACTACAAGCTCACATCACGTGAAGAAGAAGTCATGCTGGTCCTCTGGCGACTCAAACAGGCGTTTGTGAATGACATCATCTCTGAAATGCCTGAACCGAAACCACCCTACAATACGATCTCCTCGGTTGTACGAAAACTTGAAACAGAAGGAATTGTCGCGCATGAAGGCTTTGGAAAGACACACCGGTATTATCCGGTGCTGAAGCAACACGTATATCGACGCGGTATTATCAAGAGCTATCTCCGTGAGTATTTTGATGGATCACCGAAAGAGTTTCTTTCATACTTCGTGAAAGAAACGGGTATGGCAGCAGATGATATTCAGGAACTTATTCAGGATATTAAAAACAAGAAGCTATGATGCGTTTCCTGTTCGAATCATCAGTTTGCCTGGCCCTCTTTGTGATTCTCTATGAAGTCCTTCTCCGGAATGAGCCCGCATATCTGAAGAATCGCTGGTACCTGTTGAGTACAATGTTCATTTCCGTCGTCATTCCGTTTATCTCGATTCCTGTCTACGCGGCTGAAATACTAACCCCTGCAAATGGGTCAGGAACACAAACGACCGGAGCTGTTGCAACATGGAGTAATGCTGTTGTCATTTTATGGATCTATCTCGCCGGAGTTGTTCTCATGTGCCTCCGTAGCCTGATAAAACTGGCGAATGTCTTCAAGCTCATAGCGACACTCAATAAACGTACACCAATCAAGTTGAAATCCGCACAGCCATTTTCATTCTTCAATAGAGCTTACATCTCGGACGATATCACCGGTGAAGCACGCAACATCATTCTCACACATGAAAAGGTACATATGCATTACGGGCATAGCTATGATTTGTTAATCGTAGAAATAGTGTCTATCATTTTCTGGTTTCATCCAGCGGTTTATCTGTTAAAGAAGTATCTGCGTGAAGTCCATGAATATGCCGCCGACAGTATCACTTGTGAAAGATTACAACTGAGTATGTCCACCTATCTGGACCTGGTCCATCATATTGCGATTCGCCCCGGGATGGAGAGTCCGCATGTCAACACGTTTTCTTCATTCATCAAAAAACGCATTCTTATGCTTACGACAACGACAAAAGACAATACCTGGAGATATCTTCTGGCACTGCCTTTGATCCTGCTGATGCTTGTGATGTTTTCTTTCTGCTCAGCACAGGACAAAACAGCTCCTGTACTCAAAAGTGATGCCCCCCGGTATATCATTGATACCGTGATCGTTTTCGACCCGAATACCTATGAAGAGCAAGTGATCATCTATCAGACGCCTGCTGATATGAAATTACCCGGAGCGGAAGGTCCATTCAGTACAGAACTTAAAAACGATGCGAGAGAATATTCTTTGGATACAGTTATCGTGTATGATCCTGATACGAAGAAGGAGAAGATGACGCGGATTATGGTGGTGAAGAAGAAGGAATAAGCCGATAGCGCGCTGAACCGTAGAAATCTGCCGTAAAGGTGGTTGGTGCTGAAAATCAGAAATATGTCTTCACCGCAAATTCAAATTGATCTATGAAGATGGACTTGAACATTGTGATATTATTCTGTTCATAGAACAATAACATCGCCTTCTTATATTCGACTACGTCGACCGTGCGAAATGAAATTGGACAGTACTGATGACCAATAAGTATCGCATTGCTCACGATTCTCGTAGTTCTCTTGTTACCATCAATGAAAGGCTGGATGTATGAGATCAATACAAGTGAAAGCAATGCTTTTTCGAATACATCCGTTCTGCTATTGACGAGCAAGCAAGTATCCTCAAGTACTTCTTTTATTTGATATTCATTGTCAAGTGGCTGGTAGTTGGTGCCAGTGATGCCGACACGTCTGTGCCTGATGTTACGATCTATACCAAGTTCTTTTGTCAATATGGTATGGATGTCTTCAATTGCTGAAATCTTCAGCGGTAGCAGGTAAGAGGGGTTTACAATAATGAAATCAATCGCTTCCTTGTGATTGAGTAGCATGACCGCTTCATCTTTTGTCCTGCCTTCGGCTGTTTGTTTCTCTCTGAGCAAGCGCTCTGTTTCGAGCAAGGAATACGTATTTCCTTCTATCTGCGATGATTTCCAACTCAAGTCAATAGATAGCCGCTCGAGTTCTTTCTTGTATTGTTGAGTAGTGAGCACTGAAACATTCTCTTTGTATTGTTTCTGGAGACTTTCCAGGTGGGTCGACTCTTTTGGGGTAAACAACCTGGTTTTGCTCAATACCTCTGGTATCAGGGTCAAATTAAAGTTGCGTTTGACCTCTCTTTCATCAATCTCTTTGGCAAAGTAGGGGACTGGATCGATAGGATAGAAGAGATCGTAGGCTGGTGCGATGACATACTTCGTACCCCTTCCCTGGCCTTTAATCACGACAATATTATCAGAAATGAGCTTTGTGAGAATACGCTTCAGTGTTGCATAGGCTGTATTGACACCAGAACGCTGATGAATTTCTTTTGAGGACAATGATGGGTGTCCTTTGATAAACTCCAGAATTGTTCTCTCTTTCTCATTGAACATGAGCTTCAATATTTTGTAGCTCACAAATGTACTCGATTAGGCTCAATTGAGGTTTAAAATGAGCTTTAAAACGATGGATGCTGAGCTACAATGATTGAAAAGACCATTTCAGCTCAGGATTTAATGAATTAGGGCTAAATTCGGTGCGAACGCTTGATACGGAGAATCCGCACTTCAACACCTTACTCCAATCATCAAAAAAAGAATAACATGCTTACGACAATACAAAAAGGTAATCCTTCGAAATGGCAGATGACCCTGCCAATGATTACCCTTATGCTGTTGATGTTTTCAGTCTGCACAGCACAGGACAATAAGATCCGTCAGCCGGGCAGTCACAAAACTGAGTATATCATTGATACACTGACACTTTTTGACCCAAATACGTATGAAGAACACACCATCATATACAAGGTCCCGGCAGAAATGAAACCCGCAGCAGATGGTAGGTTTGCAAGTGAATGGCTTCAAAACGACGCCAAAGGATATACATTGGACACTGTAACGATATTCGATCCTGTGACTCTCAAACCGAAATTGATAAAGATCACAGTGGTACTGGATGAGAAGTAGAGGGTATCAATATCCGCCCAAGCATGTTATTGGATCGGTTAGTAGGCAGATGATCATTCAAGTGCGGAGATGAGTTTGCTATGAAGATTTATAAGGGTCTTTCTTTTTAATTCATCAAAAATTAAAGTTTCAGCTGGAAGGGAGACAATGTGATTGGCTATTTTTACTTTGCTAGGGAACGTAATTCCTTGATCTGCACAAAGTGAACGCAGGTATGTGATTCTTGATTTCCTGGGTAGTTCAGTTACTGATACCACTAAGCTTTTATTGTTAGACCTTCTAAGTTCTTCATTAGTAGCATCAATTAGCATCTTAGCACTGACAAAATCCTCTAACGTATGATCTTTTGGGAGGGATATAATTTTTGTGGATTTGATCCTCCCTTTTTTTAGTTTCTTCGTGATTTGCTTTCCGGCTATGTCGCCATCAACAAGAAAAGCGACCTTTATTGCTTCAAGTTCCAATTCAATTGCCTGATTCGTACTTATTGTTGCAATCCCTGGCGCTACTTGAAATGTTAAAGAGTTTATTCCCAGGGCTTCCCTCAAAATTCGAGGGAGTAAAATAGTTTCTGAGGGGCCTTCGGCGATAATTGCTTTTCTAGTAATTGCAAAGGCAATAATGTTTGCCCCCATTGCAAGTAATAAAGGTGAAAACCCACCATTAGACTCCCATATTGAATTAGTAACAACGGTAATTCCTAGATCCTCTACTGGGTCGGTTTTCTTCATTGGTTGAAAGACACGTATTCCGGTCCCCAGATCACTTGGTAGACACCCTGCGGAATGGGTAGAGTATAAAATTGACGTAGCGAGGCTTTGCTTTTCAAACATCTCAATTAGATCTGCTTGCGCAGCATAGTGCAGGTGAATTTCTGCTTCGTCGATTAGTAGAATAGGTTTAACAGCCTCGTCTCGACTTGCAATGAATGTAAATAAGGATATGAATTGTTTGAGCCCATCACTTCTTTCACCAACAGTAGTATAAGTGTCCAAATAACGTATCAATATTCGAATTTCCTTATCACCTATGCTTAACTTAGGATAAACATTTGCTTGATTCCATGACTTAGAGAATTTATTTAAGAGATTACTGTTTCCATTCTCTATTATTTTTTCTCGATCACCAAAGTTGCCAGAATCAATAGCGTGTTGTAACGCTATAGGATTAATTTCAGCAACATTCAACAAATTAATAAATGACGGTGGTAGATCCACAATTGATTTCGTTTCATAGGTTTCATTTATCAAGCGTTCGGCGGATCCAAAAAACCTAAAATGAGGCCTATTCTGGTCTAAGAATTTTAAGAACATTTCTCGAGGATGCTCGGAACTTTCTACTATCTCTAATATTCCGACCTGTTCTTGAAGTTTTTGAGAGACCTTTCTATGCTTGATATGGGGATCCTTCAGTATAGTTTGAAGCCGACTGTTCAAAAGTTTGATTCTTTCTATGGAGTCTGGCTTAAGAGTTTCTAGGGTGGATTCTAAATCAAGTATTTGATCGGAAATTAAACTAATAATTTGATCTTGATCCTCATCGTCATCTGTTCGCGATGAGCCAGAAAAGAAATTCGTTAAAGTCTTATTTGTAGTGATGTCTTTAAGTAGATGTGCTACTTTCAATCTTTGTGACTTGTCTCTTTCGACTGTTTCAGTTAAGCCATGCCATAGCTTTCCCTTTGCCTCTTTCTCTAGGTAATAGAAGCGCGGCTGGCCTAGACCACTAAACAGCCTTAATACCTGATAATCCGAATCTTCAAGAACGTACTCAACCCTAACAATTTTCTCTAATTCGTTATACTCTTCGCCTCTTGTTATATGATTGATAGGAATGGGCGACGAATTCTCCAAATTTTGAAGCGCATCGAAAAAAGAGCTTTTACCTGATTCATTAGGTCCGACTATAGCAATCAAGCTTCTGTCCAGATTTATATTTACATTTTTTAATCTCTTGTAGTTTGTAATTTTGCAGTTAACTAGTCTCATCGGAATATTTAGATAGCGAAATTATAGAATTTGTATACGTCTATGCTTATAGAAGACCATAATATTATTTATTATCGAAACTCCTTTTCGCCCTCTCCAACACCCTCATCACCACCAAATTATTCTCCATCGATGAAGGACTCCACCGCTCGATAGTTGTATCGGCTCTCACTATTTTACTAAAATACAAGAACGGATCAATAAATGCTCGCGGTTCCGCCTTCATCGCAAGCGACCCCTCTTTTTCATCCCGCATCACCACCATATCTGTCCCATTCCTGCAAAGGACATAGCCATGTGTACCGTAAATCTCCATCTCTTTACGATTGTGCGACCAGTTCCATGAGGCCATGATGACGACCTGGGCCTTGGCGTAATTGAGTATCATCGTCGCGTCGTCTTCAACCTTGGGATAAATATCAGGCTTCATGTGCTGTGTGTCACATAATATAGATATAGGTTCTTCACCTTTCATCAGCCATGTCGCCAGATTGACACCGTAGCACCCGAAGTCCATAAGGGCGCCGCCACCATTGAGGACAGGATCAGTGAGCCAATCAAGGAACTCCTGATTGCATCCAATCTCCTTTGGCCCGGGATGACCGGTATAGAAAATGATCTTCCGGATATCGCCGATCGCCCTCTCTTCATGGACTACACGATATGCTTCAGCAGTACTTGGATACCATGACGTCTCATAGTTTGTCAACAAATGGATGTTGTGCCGCTTTGCAAGTGCCACCATCTGCTCGGCATGATCCAGACTGACAGCGAGTGGCTTTTCTACCATCACATGAATTCCTCGTGGTGCGCAATAATGTACGACGGAGAGATGATCATAGGTTGTATTGAAACAGGTGACAGCTTCTGGTTTTGTCGCCGCAATCATTTCTTCAAGCGTATTATAGACGATAGACATGTCATAGCCATGCTGTTCGCTATAGCGTGTTGCGAGATCACGATTCGGTTCTACGATACCAACGATTTCGATATCGCCATACTTTTCTCTGCCGAGGATCCAATGGACGTG